>NZ_JBFRHH010000014.1:0-163953 GCF_052115765.1 Paenibacillus sp. 2KB_20
GCGGAAGGGTTCCACGCGTTCCCATACCGAACACGACCGTTAAGCCTTCCAGCGCCGATGGTACTTGGACCGAAGGGTCCCGGGAGAGTAGGACGTCGCCAAGCGAACAACCATAAAGACCGTTATCGAGTAATCGATAGCGGTCTTTTTTGTTATCCCCCGCACGAACTCGTGAAAAGAATCATGAAGCATCAGAAAGAAGGGCACCTGCTATTGGGCGCCCTTCTTTTCTTTACCTTAATATCTTTTTTTATCTTAAATATCTTTATCTTAGTATCTTTCCAATATCAGCTGTGTCTTCAAGCCATCCATAGGAAGAAGCCAACCGTTAGACTCCAGGGTGTCCATTAGCTCTGATCGGAGTTGGGAAGCAACCGAGACATCGGACGTTTTAAAAGAGATTTCGATCAGATTCTCGGTTCCTGTGCCGTCTGCATTGCGGATCGGCCAAACTTCGAGGCTCATTTTCTGGCCTTTCCATGATCCTTCATAGCGGTAGAACGTCAGCGGTCCATGAATACGGGACTGTGAGAGCTTTTGTTGACCCCAATTCGGAGAGGACCATTTTTTGAGCTTACCTGGGAGTTTGTCCAGCAGCAAAGCCAAAGCGTCTTGTTCGGATGGGAGCGCTGTGCCGGTTGTATTCGTACTTACCTTCTTGGTGTTGGAGAAACTAAGTGTTTGTTTGCCATAGCCCCAATCAATCTCGGCCTCGTAATTGTCATCCGAAGCATCAAAGCCTTCCTGGTTTGCCAAGCTGAGCGCCGCGTTAATATCTCCATTCACAATGGGATACCGTTTCTTATAGGTAAGCTCGTAGTTATCTTTATCCTCTTTTTTGCGAAAACGGACATTCCAGCCTTCGGCATCCAGTTCCAGGTTGTTTGTATCATAATAAGCAACACCGATCGCTTGGGGAACAGAGGCTATTCCGAATGCTTGAATGACTTCGCTCCGCAGGCTCCCACTGGATTCCAGCACGGTTTCGGGTTTGGCAAGGAACTTCACTTCATACGAAGGCACGGCATTGGCGGCGGCCGAAACCTCCGACTGGAGACCGGTTAGTCCACTTCCTAGAGTCGCGAAACCTACCATGAAAGACAACGTCAGCTGTTTCCATTTTCTCAACACAATCACTCCCATAAGCTGGATTTAGGTACACAGCTTACTTTAAACGCTGAATAATTGTGAGTTGTTAACGGGGGAGGGCGATTGTATCAAATGTTTATAGAATTATTGAATAGCAGCATACATTTTTTGTTAATCCATCCACATAGCTTACAGAATATACTCACCTAGATCACAGGACCTGCTCCAATTGTTTGCCCACTTCACGCAAAACCTCTTGAAAACGCTGAATTTGGACGGAAGGAAGACGGTCCTTATTATGGACGCTGAATATGTGCCGGGATGCTCGATGGCCGGGAATCCGCATAATGTGCAGTAAACCTTGCTGCTGCTCCCGTTGTACCGCCATCCGTGACATAAAGGAAACATGGTCCCCCAGCAACACAAGTTGCTTGATCGCTTCCAGCGAGTCGAGCTCTACCGGACTCCTCATATGCAAACCATGCTGCTCCAGCCACAGGTCCGTCAGCTGCCTTGTGCTGGATTCGGTTCCATGCAAGGCGAAGGGAGTCCGAATGATCTGCTCGGGCTGCAGCGAATCCGTTTTGGCTAGCGGATGGTCAGGCGAACATATTAGGGCCAGATCATCTTTGCACAAGGACTTGGCCTGCAGACTGGACCCCGTAAAGGGTTCGGATGAAATAATGCCCAGATCAATCTGGTGCCGCGCTAGCATCTCACGGATAACCGGAGAAGGCTTGACGGATAAGGAGATCCGTATGCCGGGAAACTCACGGGCAAAGGTATTCAATATCGCGGGCAGCAGATAGGTGGCAGGGACATAACTGGCTCCAATGTGCAGCGTTCCCCGATATAAGCTGTCGTATTCGCGGACGACCCGCTCCGACTCCTTGGCAAGCGCGTTTATTTTTACCGCATAATGCAGGAGAGCTTGTCCAGCCTCGGTGAGAAATGTTTTTCCGCTTCTGGACTCAAACAGCCGGACTTGCAGTTCTTCTTCTAGTGACTTCATATGAAAAGTAACTGTTGGCTGCTTAATGCCAAGTATTTCTGCCACGCTGGTCATATGATGATGGCGGTCGATCAGCTCCACAATTTGCAGCTTCATCAGATTCATTCGTATATCTCTCCCTTGATGATTTCTTATTTATGCTCTCTATATAGATTTAATCTATGAGTATCAACAGAATTCAAACAAAAAGTTAATTCTGAGTTTACATTAGTCTAATACAACGCTTAAACGTAACCCTTACACTGGAAATAGCTTAAGAAGACAGGTTGGGATCGAAAGTGGATATTGAAATCAGGGGCATTCAAAAATCGTTTCAAGGTACACCCGCGTTACTTCCTACCGATTTAAAACTGCGTCATGGTCAATTCACCACATTGCTCGGGCCGTCAGGCTGCGGCAAAACGACACTGCTGCGGATGATCGCCGGGCTGGAACAGCCGGACGGAGGAGAAATCTATGCGGAAGACCGGTGTATCTACTCCGTGCACAAGAAGATTGACGTTCCGGCGCACAAACGCAACTTCGGGATGGTATTTCAGGATTTTGCCCTCTGGCCGCATATGACGGTATACGAGAACGTTGCTTTCGGATTAAAAGCGGCCAAGCTTAAGACGGATCTCAGGCAAAAAGTAACCGAAGCGTTGGCTATGGTCCGTTTAGAAGGAATGGAAGACCGTTATCCGCATCAGCTGTCCGGTGGACAACAGCAGCGGGTTGCATTTGCCAGAGCAGTAGTGATCCGTCCGGCTCTAGTACTGTTCGATGAGCCTCTGAGTGCGCTGGATGCGGTGCTTAGGGAGGAAATGCGGATCGAAATGATGTCGCTTGTGAAGGATATGGGGTTGACTGCCCTTTATGTCACACACGATCAGGTGGAAGCCATGTCGATGTCGGATGAAATTGTGGTCATGCGTAAAGGGGAAGTCCTGCAGCGTGGAACCCCGGAGATGATATATGAAACACCCAGTCATCCCTTTGTGGCTTCGTTTATCGGCAAGTCCAATTGGTTGACGGTCGATCACTCCATGGTGAGGCCGGAGCATGTGAGCTGGAGCAGGACAAGCACGGAGGATGTATGCTATCAGGCAACCGTGCTAAGCGTGAGCTATGTAGGAGAGGGATACGAAATTCGCTTACAGGTGGATGGTTTGGACAAGTGGACCGCTTACCTGGACAAGAGAATTCCGGTCGGAGAACGCGTGAATCTGTACGTGTCTCCGCATACGATCTGCCAGATGGGTGAAGGAGCAAGTCATGATAAGAACGTGAGCATGCAACAGAATATAGCAAAACGCACACCTGCTGCTGCAGGCTAAGATGAAGGGGAGTTGGGGAGAAATGAGTCAATTGAAGTTCCGGAAAAAAAGCGCGGTACTGTTGTTGGCATCGGTTATGAGCCTAAGTCTGTTTGGATGCGGCAGTACGCCGAATGGGGATTCAGCTACTAAGCCGGCACAGGATACAGGCAAGCAAACTGCATCGGGGAGTGCGCAAGCCGGAGGTAAGCTCGTCCTTTACAGCGCTGGCCCTCAAAAGCTTGCTGACAATATCGTGAGCGGTTTTGAAGCTAAGACCGGAGTGAAGGTAGAGATGTTCCAAGGGACAACGGGCAAAATTTTGGCACGGATGGAAGCGGAAAAATCGAATCCGGTCGCGGATGTTGTCATTCTGGCCTCCCTCCCATCCGCACAGGCGCTCAAGGCGGATGGTCTGACATTGCCTTATCCTGAAGCTGCCAATGCGGACAAGCTGAATAAGGATTGGTCCGACGCGGAAGGAAATTATTTCAGCACAAGCGCATCGGCGCTCGGGATTGTATACAACACCAATCTGGTCTCTGCGCCGCCTCAAAGCTGGGCGGACTTAGGCTTGCCAGAGTGGAAGGATGCGGTCAATATTCCGGATCCGACGCTGTCGGGATCGGCGCTGGATTTTATCACGGGCTATTTGAGTGTGAAGGGCGACGCAGGCTGGAAACTGTTCGAGGATTATAAAGCCAATGGGACTGCTATGGCAGGAGCGAACCAGGAAGCGCTGGACCCTGTGATCACCGGTGCCAAGAGTTTGGTTGCTGCAGGCGTGGATTATATGGCTTATTCGGCTAAAGCCAAAGGCGAGCCGCTTGACATTGTATACCCGGAGGAAGGAACTGTCGTGAGTCCGAGACCGGCTGCGATTTTGAAATCCAGTCCGAACGTAGATAATGCCAAGGCTTTCATCGACTACTTGCTGTCTGACGAAGCGCAGAAACTGGTGGCGGATGCCTATCTGATTCCGGGTCGTGAGGATGTGGAGGCCGAAGGCCGGACCAATCTGAAAGATATTCCGGTGTTTAAAGTGGATTGGGCTTGGATGAATGACCATGGGGACGAGACGGCAGCACGTTTTTCCGAAGTATTCAAGTAAGTGCATAAGAGTGCGTGTTCAAAAAGGTCGGTTTTCAGCACCGAAGCTTATGCTTCCGATGTGCGTTTTTACAAAACGCCTTAGTTGGATGAAGCTAGGGAGTGAGGAGCGGAGCGTACGTAGTTTGTACGTGAGCACCGGAAGGCCCGGATGAATTCAAGATTCGATGCCGAGTTGCTTCTTGATTCACTTCGTGTTAGATATAGAATTTATTAGTTATCAGCGGAGGCTGATGAAATTCTATATCGCAAGAAAACCTACCTATCACCGCGGTCGCTCATCCTTGAAGTGGCATCGATTAGGTTTTCTTATCAAAATCGGACTTTTTGAACAACCTCTAGGAGCGAACCACAGGAAGGCAATGTGAGGTGAACCGCAGTGAGACCTGTCATCATGGACAGTCAGCGATTTTTACGGAAAATGGGCGTTATTCTCGCCCTTTTTCTTCTTATTATAAGCATCGGTGTGCCATTGCTGCTTATTTTTTGGCAAAGTGTATACCCGGATCAGCACTTCGATTGGCTGGCACCGATACGAACGATAGCCGGTCATGAGCTGTCCGGTATTTTGCTGCAAACCATCTGGCTAGGGGTATGCGTGGTGGCAGGATCGACACTGTTTGCGCTGCCGCTTGCCTGGATGATGGCCAAAACCCGGTTGGGACAGCATCGGTGGGTGGACGTGATTTTGATGATTCCGTTCATGACCCCGCCGTATATCGGTTCGATGGGCTGGATTCTATTTATGCAAAAGGGCGGATATTTACAGCAGTGGCTGCCGGGAGCAGCGAGGTGGAGCGATTCCTTCTTCAGCTTCGGAGGCATGGTGCTGATCATGAGTCTGCACTTGTTCCCGTTTCTCTACCTGCTGCTGCGGGACGCTCTGATCCGCATCGGCGGTAATCTTGAGGAGGCCGGAGCGGTTCATGGCGCAAGCGCAGGATACCGGTTTAGAAGAATCATAATGCCGCTGCTGTTATCCTCTTACGGCATGGGTGCGATGCTGGTGTTCGTAAAAACCATTGCGGAATTCGGCACGCCGGCAACGTTTGGTCGCCGCATCGGCTATTATGTGATGACCTCGGAAATCCACAAATATATTTCTAGCTGGCCCATCGATTTCGGTAAAGCGACCTCGCTGGCATCAGTCCTGCTGTCGGTTTGTCTGGTGATGTGGTACATGCAGTCTACGATCAGCCGGAGGTTTACCTACCGTCTTGTCGGCGGCAAAGGTCAGCGCTCCAAAAGATATTCGCTGGGCGGCAGCAAAGGCGCCGTCTGCGCTTTATACATCGGTTTGCTGCTGATATTGTCCGTCGGCATTCCTTATTTTTCAATCATTGCGGCATCCCTGATGAAGCTCCGCGGAGCCGGATTGTCCTTAGATAATCTGACGCTTGATCATTACAAGGAATTGCTGTCCTGGGGATCGGTCAGCCAGAAAGCGATTAGTAACAGTCTGGGTCTGTCGCTTGCAGCATCTACGGTTGCTGTTCTACTCGGTACCGGTTTTGCCCTAACGATCGGTAAGTCCCAGGCACGGATGCAGCGGGTCATCGATCTGTTAAGTCTTTTGCCGAATACGGTCCCCGGCATTGTGATGGTGGTCGGTTTGATCCTGCTCTGGAATGCGCCATGGATGCCGGTTACGCTCTACAATACCTATGGGATGGTGGTGCTGACGTACGTCGTGCTGTTCCTCCCATACACGGTGCAATATGTGAAGGCCAGCTTTACGCAGATTGACGGTACCCTGTTTCAGGCGGGGCAGGTATTTGGAGGCGGTCCTCTGCTTATATTGCGGCGGATTCTGCTGCCGCTGATTATGCCCGGCATGCTGGCAGGATGGATCATGACCTTCACGATTGCGTCACGGGAGCTGGTCGGGTCACTGCTCATTTTGCCTCCATCGATGCAGACATCAGCTACATATATCTTTGCGCAGTTTGAGCAGGGACAGGTGTCTCTCGGGATGGCGATGGCCGTCGTCTCCGTCGGTATGACGGTGCTGCTGTTACTGCTGGTCGAAGCTATGAATTCTAAAAGAAAGTGGAATGCATCATGATGAAACTGACGGTGTGGGGCGGTGCAGGCGAGCATGGCCGTTCCGCCTATTTACTAAGTGGCAGCCAGGTTCATTTACTCCTGGATTGTGGCGTCAAGAAGGAAGGATCGGGAGACTATCCCATGATCCAGCAAGAACAGGTGCCGAAGCTGGATGCCGTGTTTCTGTCGCATGCCCATGAGGATCACTCGGTGGCGATTCCGCTCCTGTACCGGCTTGGCTATCAAGGAGAGGTGTGGACCACCCGTGAGACGGCAGCGCAGTTAACGACCTACTTTGCCTCTTGGAGAGAGTACACGGCAAGGGCAGGCGTAGAGCTTCCTTATATGGAGGAGGATCAGCTGGCGATCCGCTACCGGTACCTGGAGGAAGAGGCTGAGAAGTTGACATGGTTTGAAGCGCATCCCGGCGTAGAGGTCATGTGGGGGCGAAGCGGACATATGGTGGGGGCTGTCTGGTTTTTGGTACAGGCTGAAGGAAAACGGATCTTTTATTCAGGAGACTATACATCCGAATCGCTGCTGCTTGAGGATGACAGCCCTGCGCTGGTAGACAAGCCTTCTTCCATGCTGCTGGATCTGGCTATAGTGGATGCGGCTTACGGGACCGACGCTAATTCACAGGCCGATAAACTGAAGCAATTGGAACAAAAGATTGAGAGCACGCTGCAAACCGGCGGGAAGGTATTATTACCGGTGCCGGCTGCCGGCCGAGGGCAGGAAATGATCCTATGGGCATACAGGAACTGGGGAAACGTGCCGATCGTGATCGAAGCGCCGCTGATCGAGGGGATGAAGCGACTGCTCGAGCGTTCGGAGTGGCTTCGCAGCCAGGAATCGGATCAAGGAATGAGAGATCAGCTGGAGTTATTACTGAATCGGAACGATTGGATCATACCGGCTAGCAAGGTGGAACGCGAGTCCTTGCTCCAGAAGCACGGGGCATCGCTATGGTTCGTAACCGATGGGATGATGCAGTCGAATCTTGCGCAGTGGTATTATAGCCAGATGTCCAGCGATACCCGGAATCTGGTCCTGCTCACGGGTCATGTTTCCCAGGGGACTTTTGGACATCGTCTCCTTCAACATCCGGCGTCATACGGTGCCTGCTCAGTCACAAAAATCAGGTATAAGGTACACCAGGGCCTGACGGACGTGCGCCAGATGATAACCGGCGTTCCAGCACTGCATACCGTACTCGTCCATGCAGACAAACGAGAAACGGACCGATTACGAGCCCGTCTGACAGAGGAAGCACCGAACCTTCACATTTATTCCATGTCGGTCGGTGAGGAAGTCTATTTCTAGTCGTGCTTAGAGAACCTTTATCGCTTTCGCGATAAAGGTTTTTTTGTGGAATGGCTGTTATGTGTTTAGATGTAGGTGATGTTGGTGAAGGCTGTAATGAACATATATAAAAATAAATTAGTACCAAGTACTAGTACTTGGTGATATAATAGCTATAAACTTGGAGGTGTGAATGATGAGCCAATCAAAGTCAAGAATTACGGCAATCGGGACCTATGTTCCTGAACGGATATTAACCAATACGGATTTAGAGAAGATGGTTGAAACGAGTGATGAGTGGATTGTCCAGCGAACAGGCATGCGGGAACGCCGGATTGCCGCCCCGCACGAGTACGTGTCGGATCTTGCCATTAAAGCTGTGGAGGATATGGTTGATCGGTACGGCGTTACCGTGCAGGATGCGGATATGATTCTTGTGGCTACAAGCACTCCGGAGTATTCTTTTCCAAGTACAGCCTCCCGGGTGCAATCGAAGCTGGGCATTGCGAGCACGGGTGCGCTGGATCTGAATGCCGCCTGTGCGGGATTTGTATATGCGCTCCAGATGGCTGACGGATTAATATCCGGGGGAGCCTACCGTAAGATCCTGGTTATCGGGGCGGAAACCTTATCGAAGATTACGGATTACACCGACCGGACGACATGCGTATTGTTTGGGGACGGCGCCGGTGCCGTATTGCTGGAGAAAGATGAGGATTCGCCAAGTGTCATAGCGTCTGTATCGGGAACCTTTGGCGAAGGCGGCATTCATCTGTATAAAACAGCGCTCTCCGAGCAAATGGACGGCACGGAATTAAAGAGCGGCTGCCTTGTTCAAAATGGCCGGGAAATTTATAAGTGGGCCATTCGGAACATTCCGGACGGCGTTCGCGCTCTTTTGGCTAAAGGGGGCATGACCCCAGCCGAAGTGGATTGGTTTGTCCCGCATAGCGCCAATCTTCGCATGATCGAAGCGATTAACGAGCGGGGGCCATTTACAATGGACCGCACCTTAACCAGCGTCGAGTACCGCGGGAATACGTCGGCAGCCTCCATTCCGCTTGCACTTCAGCTGGCGGTGGATGAAGGACGGCTAAAAGCGGGAGACCACGTCTTACTCTACGGGTTTGGCGGGGGAATGACCTATGCCGGCTCCATCGTAAAATGGACGATATAAATTCGTTACATGAAAACGATGGAACATCATGAAATCTATAAGACCGCTATCGACATTCGATATGCGGTTTTTTTGTGCTGCGATTTTTGGATAAACGAACCTGAATCGTAATAAATTCAACTCAAATTCGAAAGTTTACCACCTCAAAATTTGGCGCCGCTTTCATTAGACTAAAGAAGAAAAATACGTTTCATGGAAGAGGGGTAGAACGATGAAAAGGTTTAAGTCATGGAGCATGCTGCTCCTGAGTATCATCATGGTGTTCACGCTTGCCGCATGTGGAGGTGGAGGCGGAAACGGAAGCAGTACGGCTGAATCTCCGGGGGGAGGCAGCAGCAACGAAGAGACGGACAATATCAAAGAAGGAACCGAGTCCACAGAGAAAATCGAGCTCTCCTTCTGGTCGCTGGGAACGACCAACTATGAGGAACTGGCGAAGGAATATACGAAAGAGCATCCGAACATTACGTTCAAATTCCAGAATACGTCGGACCAAACCGCACATCACAACAATCTGACGACAGCGTTGTCCGCAGGTTCGGGTGCGCCTGACATTTTCCAATTAGAAATCGCCTTTATGGAGCGTTTTATCAACAACCAGGATAAATTCTACAATCTGTACGATCTTGGCGTCAAAGACTTAGAAGGCAACTACCTGGAGTGGAAATGGAAGCAGGCCACATCGGTTGACGGCTCCTTCCAACTCGGTCTGCCTACAGACATCGGTCCTACGGTTGTATATTACCGTACGGATCTGGCTGAGCAAGCCGGATTGCCAACGGATCCGGACGGGTTTAGCGCAGCGATTGATTCATGGGATAAATTCGCCAGCGTAGCCAAGGACTTCACAAGCAAAACAGGAAAACCGTTCGCGGACTTGACGGACCTGGTATATAACGGGGTGCGCGACCAGTCTCCGGATCAAATCTACTTCAACAAAGAGGACGGCTCCTTTATCGGAGATACGAATCCGCAAGTGAGAAAAGCTTACGACTTTACGGTAAAAGGAATTCAGGAAGGCTGGATCGGCAACTGGATTCTGTGGTCTCCTGAATGGCAAAAAGCGATCAATGATGGAGACTTTGGCGTCATGCTCGGCCCGGCTTGGATTGCCGGCACGATCCGCAATGCCAAGGATACCGCCGGCAAATGGCAGATTGCCCAGCTTCCTGAAGGAGCAGGCAACTGGGGCGGTTCGTTCCTGACCTTGCCGAAGGAAGGCAAGCATTCTAAGGAAGCCTACGAATTTATCTCGTGGGTGCTCAACAAGGAGAATCAGCTAAAATCGTTCAAGGACAGCGGCTTGTTCCCATCTATCCCGGCGGTTTACAGCGAGCCTTCATTCACGGAGGAGAAGGATGAATTCTTCGGCGGCCAGGTCATTTCCGAAGCATATGCCAAATCGGCGGAACGCATCAAGCCGGTTTACTACGGACCGCTTCACGACCAGACCGACACGATTATCAAGAACGCGCTCAAAAACGTGCTGGAGAAAAAGGCCGACCCGCAAAAAGAATGGGAAAGCGCAATGAAACAAATCAAGACGCTGGTTGATCGCAGTTAGGAAAAGGATCATTCCTCGCTAGCCCGTTCAGCCCGTAATCCGTCCGAATCCGAGTAGGGAGGAAGCTCTCTTCGCTCGGATTCGGATTTATCCTTACCTACCTGGAGGTGCATTCATGGCAGACACAGCTACAGCAGAGTCACCGCAACCGGTGCCCCCGAGGCGGCGTTTGTTGACGGAGACCGTGCGAAGCCGGTTTACGGCGTATACGTTCATATCGCCTTTCTTCATCTTGTTCGCAATTTTTGGACTGTATCCGATTCTTTTTACCATCTATTTGTCCTTCTTCAAATGGGACGCGCTCGGACCGATGAAATACGTCGGCTTCAAGAACTACGAGTTGATTACAAGCGACCCGACCTTCTGGATCGCGTTTAGCAACACACTCATTATGGCTTTGATGGGTACCGTGCCGCAGCTGATTGTGGCATTATTTGTTGCGGTTATGCTGAACTCGGCCTTGAACAAATTCAAGAACACATTCCGCATTCTGTATTTCATGCCGAACATCACCTCCATCGTTGCCGTGACGCTGGTGTTCAGTACGATGTTTGGGAACAACGGGATGGTTAACTGGATGCTGAACACCTTCGGCGCGGAAAGTGTACCGTTCAACTCCGGCTGGTGGGGTGTTAAAATCGCGATTTCGACCATGGTGATGTGGCGGTGGATGGGCTATAACGCCATTATTTTTCTGTCCGGTCTGCAGAGCATTCCGACCGATATTTATGAAGCGGCCAAAATCGACGGTGCCACCCGAGGTCAGCAGCTGCTCTATATCACGCTGCCGCTTCTTCGGCCATTCATTCTGTTTGTGACCTTGGTATCGACGATCGGCGCGCTCCAATTGTTTACGGAGCCATATGTATTCCTCGGTCAGTCCGGCACGGGCTCTACGCGTCAGGAAGGGGTAACGATGGTCACTTATCTGTATAATGAAGCATTTAAGAACGGATTTTTCGGTACGGCTGCGGCAACGGCGGTACTCTTGTTTATCGCCACCATTCTGTTCTCGGTATTGAATATGATGGTGGGCCGCGAAGGTAAAGATACGGGAGGTAAAAAAGCATGAGCACAGTCGCCATAAGCCGAAAAAAACCGGATGAACCCGGTGTTGTCGCCAAATTCTTCTTCTACCTCTTCATGATCCTTGGCGCGCTGGTCTCGATCTTCCCGTTCTACTGGATGTTTGTCGTAGCTACGAATGACAAGGATGCGGCATTTCATATCCCGCCGCTGCTTACACCCGGAACGGAGTTTCTGGATAACTTCTCGCGCGTGCTGGAGCGAACGGATTTTTTCAGGGCGTTGATGAACTCGGTCGTTGTGTCTTCAGCCGTTACATTGTCCGTTGTGTTCCTCTGTACGCTGGCGGGTTATGCCTTTGCCAAGTATGAGTTCCCTTTGAAGAAGACGCTGTTTGTTTTTGTCATTGCCACGATGCTTGTGCCTGCACAGCTGGGCGTGCTTCCACAGTACGTCATCATGGCCAAGTTGCACTGGATCGACAGCTACAAAGCGCTGATCGTGCCCGCCATGGTCAATGCCTTCGGCATCTTCTGGATGCGGCAGTACATTGCTTCTGCCGTTCATACCGAGCTGATCGAAGCGGGGCGGATTGATGGCGGCGGACATTTCCGGATTTTCTGGAACATAGCCATTCCTGTCGTAACACCGGCGATGGCTACACTGGGGATTCTGAATTTCATGAATGTGTGGAATGATTTCTTCTGGCCGCTCGTCGTATTGAAAAACAGAGAGAATTACACCATTCAAATTGCGCTGCAGCAATTGTTCACCAATAAAGACGGCCTTGATTTCGGAATGATCATGTCGGCCACCTTCACGGCGACGCTGCCGCTTCTCATTGTGTTTCTATTGTTCAGCCGCTATGTCATCGCGGGTCTGACATCAGGCGCGATAAAAAGTTAACATGCGGGGTGATGTCTTACAAGGAATGCGGACTGTCATGAAGAATAATAGACATAGTAGAGTGGAGGGAGGAAGGATCCATGAAACTCCGCCGAAAGATATTGCTCGCTATTATTCTTCTGGTCTTCATTCCGGTCATCGCGCTGGGCGGGGTATCCTATTACAGCTTTTCAGAAGCGATGGAGAAGAAGTCGAATGATTTCTACTGGATTTCGCTTCTGGAAACGGATCGGAAGCTGAAGTTCGCCTTGAATGAAATCACGACGATATCGAACTCGGCGATCACCCAGCAGTCGGTTCAGCAGATGTTGAAACAGCCGGAATACGCGGTTACCTACGAGCAGCGTCAGGAGATCAACAATTTGATCAATCATCCGATGATTGCGTCGTTTGCCTTTTATTCCAACGACCAATTGCTTTATCATACGAATGGCGGAATGGAGCTTCAGGAGCTGAGACAACAGGAATGGTATGAAGCGGTGGAGGAGGCGGAAGGGCGCCCTGTATGGGTCGGTCCCGGCGAGAACGGCTCTGCGGCATCCGGTTCTCCCGTTTTGATCCAATCCAGAGTCATTAAGGATTATTACTCGCTGGAGGATATTGGGACTGTCGTGATTTATGTGAAGCCGGATCTGCTCGATCAGGTATTCTGGGAGGCGGCAACGCTGAAGCAGGGAGATATTTTGCTGGTCAATAAGCAGGGTCGGATCGTATTCAGCAAGTCGGGCGGACATATCGGGGAGCGGACGGCGTTCCCGTTTCTGTCGGATGGCTATACGAATGGAAAAGGCTATTATATCGATCAATATGCCGATGAAAAATCGCTGATCACGTATTCTCCTTCGCATAATAAAGAATGGTTTCTGGTCGCTATCACGCCAAGCAAACTTATCTCGGCCGAATCGGTCTCGATTCGTAATCTGGCCTTGATTCTGGGATTGATCTCGCTCGTGTCGGCGTTTCTGTTCGACCGTTTTTTTGTGCGCAGAATGGTGCGCAGCATCATCAGTGCGGTTAACGGAATGAAGCGCGTCAAGCAGGGGATCTTCGTCCCGATCCCATCGCATAAAGTGGCGGAGGACGAGACGGATCTGTTAATTGACGGCTTTAACCGCATGAGCACGCAGATCCAGGAGCTGATCGGACAGGTCGAGACGGAACAAGCCCGGAAAAAGGAAGCGGAGCTGCAGGCGCTGGTCGCTCAGATCAATCCGCATTTTATATACAATTCACTGGAATCGATTAATTCGATGGCCGTGCTACAAGGAAACAAGGATATCAGCAAGATGGTGGTCTCTCTTGGAAAGCTGCTTCGCATCAGCATCAGCGAGCATCATGAGCTTATACCGCTGAGTATGGAGCTGGAGCATGTCCAGCATTATATGCGGATACAGAAATTCCGGTTTGAAGAAAAGTTTGATTACGGCATAGAGCTTCCGAATGCGCTTAAGCACTACGTTACGCAAAAGCTGATTGTTCAGCCGATTGTTGAGAACGCTTTATATCACGGGATTGAGCCGATGGAGGAAAGCGGATTGATCTCGATCAGGGTGTCCGAAGACGGCGAGGATATCGTGATTGATGTGGAGGACAACGGTCCGGGTTTTGATCCGGAGACGCTGATCAAACTGTGGAATACGGACCAGGGACAACTGAAGAAGTATCGCGAGAATGGAGTCGGTCTGAAGAATGTGCATGAAAGGCTGCGGATCCGGTTTGGCAGTCGTTACGGATTGATGATCTGTTCCTCGCCCGGTTACGGCTCCTTGATACGAATCCGAATACCGAAAATACTGACATGACAGGGGGTGCTGCAGCGTGAGATGGTTTTGGACTTGGGGCTGGATTGTCGGATATGCCACGCTGCTAACGCTGTCTGTCGCGTGGGTTACGGTGCAGAGTCAAGGACCAGCCCAGGAGGAACAGCCGGAGAAAATTACGCTGACGTTCCGGCATTTCTGGAACAAGGAGCATGACAAACCGGTGCTGGCTATATTCGAGAGTATTGTCCGCACGTATGAGAAAGCGCATCCCAATGTAAAGGTGAACTTTGAGAGCATCGATCAGACGATTCATCGGGAACAAAAGCTGAAAAGCGAGATGGTCACGGGTACGCCGCCGGATATGTTTGTCCTGTTCGGCGGAGCCGAGATTATGCCGTATGCCAGATCCAACCGGCTGATGGATTTAACGGATTTTTTGCAGGATACCGGTCTGAAGGAGCAATTCAAGGATCTCCACCATTGGACCTTCGACAATCGGATCTACGGCCTGCCCTTTGAGGGGCACGCGGAGCCGATCTATTATAACCGGGCTTTATTCCGGAAGCTGAATCTGGAGCCTCCGAAGACGCTGGCAGAGCTGAATGAGGTGATTCGTAAGCTTCGCGAGAACGATATCATTCCCTTTGCGCTTGGGAATGAAGACCGCTGGCCGGCAGGGATTTTTGCGCATTATTTCATGGATCGATACGCGGGGCCGGAGCTGATTGACCGGCTGGTTGAAGGAGAGGATCAGGTCAGCTTTGTGCATGAGTCATATTTGGAGGCGTTTGAGCAGCTGGAGTCGTGGATCAACGAAGGGGCGTTCAGTCCGAACGCGAATGATATTTCCACTGAAGAAGCGATAGCCCAGTTCACTGAAGGGAAAGCAGCGATGTATTTGAACGGCAGCTGGGATATTACGCTGTTCCGGAATGAGGATCATCCGGATTTTCAGAACGAGGTAGGCGTCATTCCCTTTCCGTCCCTTCTTCCCGGTGAAGAACGATCCTTGGCAGGCGGATACACCATTGGCATCGGGCTGTCATCGGATATGGATGAGTCGAAGAAGCAAGCGGCTTTGGAGCTGCTGGGCATGTTCTATACCCCAGAGGTGCAGACGCGGCTGGTGTATGAAGGGCTCCGCGTCCCTTCGATGAAGGTTGCCTATGATTCGAAGAAAACCGGGCCGGTGTTTGCTCAGGTCACGGAATTGATGGAGGAATCCACGAGTACCTTTCTGCCATATGACAACAAGCTGTCACCTGAGGTGAACCGTTTATTCCTCAAAGTGATCGAGGATATGATTGGAGGACGGACGCAAGCGGCCGGCGCACTGGAACAGATACAGAAGTCCTCGGTGCGCTATTGGCAGCTAAGGCGAAACACGGTGCCGGAGTAACCAAAAGAGACAAGGGGGAACGTCATGGGCGGATCGGATGGAAAATTCAGAGTCATTCTGGTTGATGATGAGCCGATCATTCTGCGCAGTCTAAGGGCAGCCATTCCCTGGGATGAGCTGGATCTGGAAGTCATAGGGGAGGCCAAGACAGGGGACAGCGCTCTCAAGCTGGCGCGTGAAGTGTCGCCGCATATGATCATCAGCGATATTCGGATGCCGGGAATGGATGGCATTACGCTCATGAAGGAGCTGAAGGCAGATCAGGCACGGCGGATCATTATTTTCATTAGCGGGTACGGAGAGTTCGAATACGCAAGAGAAGCGCTGCGCGAAGGGGCTTTCGATTACTTGCTGAAGCCGATCGATCACGATGAGCTGACGGAAACGCTAGCCAAGGCGGCCAGAACCCTGGAGAAGCAGATTGCGGATGACCACATGATGCACTCGATCAAGGTTTTATCGCTGCTGGCCCGGGAGAGGATGCTGACGGAATTTATCGAGGGAAATCGAAGCCCCTTGCAGCATATGCAGTGGCTGGAAGAGAGCGAGCTGGAGCATGGATACACGATGGCCGTCATTCAATTGGATCATTACTTGCGGCTTAACGAGTTGTGGAGCATGGATGAGAAGCGCCTGTGGCTCTTTGCGGTACGGAACGTCCTCGAGGAATGGTCTTTGCAGCATGGCGGACTGACGGTATTCCCTTTCCGCAGCGGTGAATGGGTGCTGCTGTTTCCGAACCTGACGAAAGAGCGGCAGGAGGATATCGGCAGGGATCTGGTGCAATTGATCAAGCGGAATACGAAGCTGTCCTGCTCGGTCGGCTTCAGCCCCAGCATGACCGGGATTGACCGCTTGGGAACGGCTTACGAGACGGCCGTCCGCGCCTTATACCAGCGGTTCTATTCCGGGGAAGAGGGGGTGTTCCTCGGGACTCCCAATTCCATTATGGAAACGGCCAGCGAAGCAAAGTATCCGAAGCATCTCGAGTCGCTCATGGTGGAAAGCATCCGCACGCTTCACAAGGAACGGCTGCTGGAACTTTTTGATGAGACCAAGGCTTACATCGAGGAGCGTGCCTTTAGCCGGGAGATGACCGAGCGGGTGCTGCTGGAGATGAGCGTTGTGCTGTATCGGCAGTTTGAGCATATGAAGGTGCTGTTTGAGTGGTCGCTGGAGGAACTGCTGCAGGAGCTTCATGCTTCCGGCACCCTTCAGCAGCTGATGGATGTCATCAAGAGCCATTTCAGCAAGTGGATTGCCGAGAGCCGGTCCGGGCAGGCCAAGGACAATGTCCAGGCCGTTATGGGTAAGGCCAAGGATTATATCGCGGAAAATTATCAGAAGGATCTCAGCATTGAAGAGGTTTCGGAGCTGGCGGATTTGAGCATCAGCCATTTCTGCACCCTGTTTAAGGCAACAACGGGATATACGTTTCTGGAGTACTTGACGGAATGCCGGATCGAGAAGGCCAAAAGCATTTTGCTGAATACGGATGTTAAGGTATACCAGGTAGCGCCGCTGGTAGGGTATCAGGACCCTCGATATTTCACGCAAGTATTCAAGAAAATAACAGGGAAAACACCCTCCGAGTATCGCGAAGAGGCGATATCCAAGACATAAAGAGGCGATGATTCGTTCGTGGTGTTACTGGGCCAATCATGTGAGGATAGCCTTCAGCATAGCAGGGAATGAATAACAGATCTATTTTTTCCGGGTTTGATCAGGGAAAAAGGAGTTCTGTTATTTTTATTTTAAATATCTTAATATTAAGACTTGACGATTCCTGAGTTAAATACTAAACTGAAATTAAGCGCCAGATGCACACGATAAGTTGAAGAAGCAAGGGTGAAGGTGCTTTTTGATTAAGGTGCTTTTTGAATAAGGCGTTTATCCAACAGGACAGGTGCCTGAGATAGTGTTTTGTTAATGAAGAATAAATCAAATATAGATGGAGGTTGAAGTCATGAAGTTTAAAGGAATTCATCACGTATCTGCGTTAACGGCTGCGGCTTCGCGGAACTTCGAATTTTATACGAAGGTTCTTGGCATGCGGCTGGTCAAGAAAACGGTGAACCAGGACGATGTATCGGTATACCATCTGTTTTATGGCGATGAAAAAGGAAACCCTGGGACGGAGCTGACCTTCTTCGAAATTCCGATGGCAGGCCGGACCCGCGAGGGAAACAACAGCATCTCGGCAACATCCCTCCGCGTACCTAGTGACCGCGCTTTGGAATATTGGACCCAGCGGCTGGATGAACATGGGGTAGAACGCGAGGAGATCAAGGAACGTGCCGGCCGATTGACGCTTCTCTTCAGAGATTTCGAGGGCCAGCGCATCATTCTGGTCTCGGATGAACATAATGAGGGAGTTCCTGGGGGCATCCCTTGGGAAAAGGGACCGGTTCCTGCGGAATACGCTATCATCGGATTAGGTCCGGTGCAGCTGACTGTACCTAATCCAGTGCAGACCGTCAAGGTATTGACGGAGCTGATGGGCTTCCGTTACAAAGGTCAGTATGCCTCGCCAGTAGACGGGCAGGCGGACATCCTTGTTTTTGAAACAGGAGAAGGCGGCACGGGAGCGGAAGTGCACGTTGAAGAAAGAACGGACCTTCCGCAGGAGCGGCTTGGTCGGGGCGGCGTTCATCACGTTGCATTCCGCGTAGAGGACGAGGAGGAGCTCCGAGCATGGATCAACCGGATTGGCGATGTAGGATTTTCGAATTCGGGGTTTGTTGATCGTTTCTATTTCCGTTCCTTGTATTTCAGAGAGCCTAACGGTATTTTGTTCGAGGTAGCTACTGATGGCCCGGGTTTTGACACGGATGAGCATATCGATCATCTCGGCGAATCCCTTGCGCTGCCACCGTTCCTTGAGAAGAAGCGGGTACAGATTGAAGCCAACCTAAAGCCTCTCCATACCATTCAATAATGAGGAACATATATGCGCAGCAAAAAGCACCGGGCAAGCCTCCCTTTTGAGGCATTTGCCTGGTGCTTTTTTTAGATAGCAGAAAGAAAGTATGTCGTTAGTCGTTTTTCTTATGATCTATTCATATAGCCGTGAAATGGCTTTTGCGGCTGTGCTGACATGCTCACGCAGCTCCTGCGGGGCCATCACCTCGATTTCCGCTCCGCAGCTTAGAAGAAATGCTGAGGCCGATTCTAAGGTGTTGAATTCCAAATCGGCTGCTATCCATCCGTCGTGCTGGCTTTCCATGTCGCATCGGATTATTTTTACGTATCGCTCGCGCTCAAAGCGCTTGATCAGAGAGACGGTCATTCGAACCTGTGCCGGATACTGAGGAAGATTCTGCATGAACCGTGCCAGCGACTCCTCCCAATACTCGGATAGATTAAAATCAGCCGGGCGCTCGAAGGTATCCTCGGACATGACGGCATCCACGATTCTCGATACACGGTAGGTTCGCATATCGCCTTCGGATTCCGCTACCACATACCAGGTGCTGCGTTTGGCAACTAGGCCGAGCGGATGAATGATTCTTTCGACCCGCTCCTCTCCCTTCATATATTGAATACGGGTGATACGATCCAGCCATAGTGCCTCCTGAAGCACTGTAAGATACGGATGCGATTCACGGTAGGAGTGCCAGCCTGCGCCATCAATATGGATTTTCTCCCGAATGATTTCGGCGTCCTGCCGAATGGAGCGGGGGGAAGAGGCCAATAATTTCTGATAAGCCGCATCAAACTGTTTGCGGATTCCCAAATCTCCGATGAGCGGACTATGACTGGAGACCAGCAGGGAGATAAGCTCGTCAGGCGTCATTCCGGTCAGGTTCGTTCGATAGCTCTCCTCCAGCACCCAACCGCCGAAGGAGCCCCTTTCCGCATAGACGGGAATACCGGCCGAGCTTAGACTTTCCATATCTCGTATGATGGTTCGTTCCGATACCTCGAGCTGCTCCGCTAAATAACGGGTGTTCTTCTTACCTCCGTTCTGGAGCATCAGCATAATGGACAATAGACGATCCGCCCTCAAGTCATGTCACCTCTTTAATATCTGTAGAAGATAATTGTATTGTAGCACGGATATAAGACAAGGGATGTCATATATGACTGATACGATAAGGATGTTGAGAAAATTCAGTATACAGGTAGGAGGTTACGCTATGAATAAGAATGAGCACAAGCCATTACAAGGTAAAGTAGCCGTCGTTGCTGGAGCGACCCGAGGGGCTGGCCGCGCCATTGCGGTGATGCTGGGTGCCTCTGGGGCAACGGTGTATTGCACAGGACGGAGCGTACGGGGGCAGCTATCGGATATCAAGCGTACCGAGACCATTGATGACACGGCGGATATGGTCACGGCGCGAGGCGGGATCGGCATAGCTGTGCAATGTGACCATACCGTGGAAGAGCAAGTAAAAGCATTGTTTGAACGGATTCGCGAGGACCAGCAAGGACGACTGGACATCCTCGTCAATGATATATGGGGAGGCGAGAACCTCACGCACTGGAACATCCCGTTCTGGGAGCAGTTTCTATCCGATGGATTGCTAATGCAGGAGCGAGCTGTCACCACACACATGATCACAAGTTATTACGGTGTTCCGCTGATGGTGGAGAACGGTAGGGGGCTGGTTATTGAAGTTACGGATGGATCTACGTATCGGTATCGCGGGAACTTGTATTACAGCCTGGCAAAAATTTCGGCGATTCACCTTGCTGCAGCCATGGCGGAAGAGTTACGTCCATATCAGGTAACCGCGCTGTCCGTTACACCAGGATTTCTGCGTTCCGAACAAATGCTGGATCACTTTGGTGTTACGGAAGAGAATTGGCAGGATGCCACAGCGCAAGAGCCGCATTTCATAGAGTCGGAGACCCCGTATTTCCTGGGACAGGGCATTGCGGCGCTTGCGGCCGATCCCAATGTTGCCGACAAGAGCGGCAAAGCGCTAACAAGCTGGGATTTATCGGATGAATACGGGTTTAGCGACATCGATGGACGCAGGCCGCATTGGGGCAATTATGCGAAGAAGCAAGGACTTCCTCTTTCTTAAAAAGAAAGGGGAGCATGAAAACAGGGTGACCTACCGCCATGATAGCGAATAGGTCACCCTGTTTTGTTGTGGATTCTCATTCGTTCATTCGCGAATACCGCTGCGTAATCTGGATCGTGCAGTTGCCGGTGAGTCACACCATGAAATCCAAAAATCCATTTCAATCAAGTTAGGTTCAATCAAGTTAGGAACGGCCGCGTCTCATCGAACCCATGATCAGGCTGACGATAAAGACAAGCACGACGGCACCGATCAGAGCAGGCAGGATGTAGAATCCTCCCATTTCCGGTCCCCAAGACCCGAGCAGAAGTCCACCCAGCCAAGCACCGACAAAACCGGCAATGATGTTACCGATGATACCGCCGGGGATGTCTCTGCCCATAATCAAGCCTGCAATCCAACCAATGATACCACCAACGATTAATGACCAAAGAAAACTCATTGTTTATCACCTCGTATAAGTTATAGTTGTTTGTGCCTTACTATTAACCAAAGACGTGATTTTTAAACCGGATGATGACAAAATCACTTTTTTCCAGCAGACGAAATACCGTGTCATGCTTTGATAAACGCCGGGTATTTGATTATGCTTGAAATAGGGTTAGTCTGAAAATAATAAAGGAGCTGGCATGGGACTTATGGTTGAACAATGGACAGAAGAATATACGATTCAATCGGTTGATGCAGATTTTAAAGGGGATTGCCGTTGGTCTTCGCTGCTCAGTATTTTGCAAAGAGCGGCTGACCGGCATATTGAGGCGCTCGGGATCAGTCGCGAGGAGATGATCGAGCGGGGCATGGGCTGGATGCTGATTACACTGGAGCTTGATATGCGGCGCATGCCAAGGGATATGGAAACCGTATATGTGGACACCTGGAGCCGCGGGGCCAAAGGGGCGCTGTGGCATCGGGATTATCGGATAAAGAACGGCGATGGAGAATTGCTGGGCGAGGGCCGCTCGGTATGGGCGCTGGTGGATATTCATAAACGGAGAATTTTGCGTCCGTCCATGTTTCCATACGAGGTGCCGATCGGTCAGGAAACGGTTGGAGAACTGCCAAGCAAAGCCGTTTTGCCGGAAGGGGTACAGCTGGATGAGGCGTATACCTATACGGTCCGGTACAGCGGAATCGATACGAATGGTCATTTGAATAATGCCCGTTATGCAGATCTGTGCTTTGACGTGTTAGATGAGCAGGAGCTTCGGGAAGGGCAAGTGATCGGCTTCAAGATTACATATCTTCACGAGGCCAGACTGAAGGATACGATGCTGATCAAGCGTTCGGTCGAAGAGAACAATCGGGTGTATGTGCAGGGCGCATCGCCGGACGGAATCAACTTTTTTGAAGCGGCTATCGTTAGGGAGTCATAACCATCAGGCGAACTCTTTCGGAAGGGGAAAGAGCGGCCTGACGCTTCATGGAGGGTGAACGGATGTACAAAATCATGATTGTTGAGGATGACCCGAAGCTGGCGGGGATGCTGCAATCGCATATCGAACGGTACGGAAATGATGGGAAAATCATCGAGGATTTCGATCATGTGCTGGAACAATTCCACGAGATAAAGCCGCATATCGTTCTGCTCGATGTGAATCTGCCAAGCTTTGACGGATATTATTGGTGTCGCCAGATCAGGTCGGTATCCACCTGTCCGATTATTTTCATATCCGCTCGGAACGGGACGCCCGATCAGTTAAGGGCACTGGAGAACGGAGCGGATGATTATATCACCAAGCCGTTTGCTTACGATATCGTCATCGCCAAAATCCACAGCCAGCTGCGTCGCGTATATGGCGATTATGCAGCAGCATCCGCCGAGCGTACGGTTGAGAAGGACGGGCTGGTCCTGTATCCCGAACGGATGGAGCTGATTCTCGAGAATCGGACATCCTTACTCACGAAAAAAGAAACAATCCTCCTGGAGACGCTGCTGAGCCGGAGCCCCCGGCTGGTCACACGCGAGACGATTCTGGAGAAGCTGTGGGATGATACGTTCGTTGACGATAATACGCTGAGCGTGAATATTAACCGGGTACGAAAACGGCTTGCGGAGTTAGGGATTGAGAATGCGCTGGAAACGATCCGTGGCTCCGGGTATCGGCTGCACACGGTTTGGAAGAGGTAAGGGAAAGCTATGAAAAAGCTGTTTTGGCGTGAGCAACTGCCCCTGATTCTATTTACGGTCGCCGAGTTGTTCGTCGTGCTGCTCGTATTCTGGTATGACGGTTATGATCATCCGGTGACAGCGGCTTATGCCGTTTTCCTCGGTCTGACCATTCTGGGCGGATACTTGGCATTCCGGTACTTCACGCACCGGGATTTCTACGAGCGGCTGTCACAGCCCATCAGGTCGCTGGAGGAATCGATCAAGCATAATGAATCGGCCCCGCTGCCTACGGCCCTTAGCGAGCTGATGGAAGAGCAATACCGTCAATACCGAACGGTCATGGAAGAATGGGAGCGCCGGCGGAAAGAGCATATGATCTTCATGAATCAATGGGTGCATCAGATGAAAACGCCGCTGTCCGTCATTGAGATGATCATGCAAGAGGATGATAACGACTCCTTCAAGAGTATATCCGAAGAGTCCGACCGGATTCGGCGCGGGCTGGAGATGGTGCTCTACATGTCCAGGCTCGAAACCTTTGAGCAGGATTTCAGTGTGGAGCCTGTGAAGCTGCAACAGGCGGCAGTCGATGCAGTTCACGAGAATAAGCGTTATTTTATTCACAGTTATGTGTATCCGGAAGTCCGGATTGATTCGGATCTCACCGTCCAGACGGATGCCAAGTGGCTTCGGTTCATCCTGCTGCAGCTGCTATCCAACGCCATCAAATATTCCGCCGGTACCGGACTTAAGGTGACGATCCAAGCCCACCGGAGCGAGGATCACCGCCATGTCGTGCTGGAGATCACGGACCGGGGGATGGGCATACCCAAATCCGATATGAAGCGGGTGTTCGACCCGTTTTATACCGGGGAAAACGGACGCAAACTTAAGGAATCCACCGGCATGGGCTTGTATCTCGTTAAGGAGGTCGTTCATAAAATGAACCACCAAATCGAGCTGGAATCCGAGCCGGGGAGAGGAACGACCGTGAGGTTGATATTCTCGGGGTGAGACTCGGGACAAGTAGTCCTGTTAGCGTCTGACTGGTGATGGCTTATGATGTTAAGTAAGGTTGTTGGCTGTTTAAAATTAAAATAACAGTATGGATTTAGGCGCCGAGTAGGGTCAATCAGACAATATTTAAGTCATTCTTAGATTATGGAGCGGTACAGTAATCCACATAAATACTTTATGATAGCACCTTATCTCGGATAAACGATGGTTATTGAAATCATCATGAAGCCCTGAGATAAGGTTCTTTCTTTTGTTTTAAATAATGAGTAGGTATCGGCACGCACCAGCGAAAGAGGACGAAACGATTCCGAAGAAGCGAAGCGGTCGCCTTTGCACCCGAATTTTCACCACAGTGTAATCGTTCAGAAAATTTGGGGGCAACAGCGATCGTAGGAACGTTACGTAATCGGAGCGGTCTTGAGAAGCGCATAAGTGACGTTTTTGGTGCTCTTTTACTTTTAGTAAATATGAATCTTACACCGATGTAAGATTGGTGAAAGAGTGATCGATAGGAGAAGCTCCGGGAATGCTATACACTAACCTTACAAGATATGAGATAACGAAGGTGAGGTTTACAAGATGGAAATACTAAACGTGCGCAATCTGGGCAAAGTCTACAAGGCCGCGGTGTCCCACGAGGCGCTTTCCAATATCAATTTGAGCATCAACGAAGGGGAATTCGTTGGCATTATGGGACCATCCGGCAGCGGAAAAACAACGCTGCTCAACATGATCTCCACCATCGACCGTCCCACATCCGGGGAGATCCACATTGGCGGGGAAGATCCGTTCCGTTTATCCCAGGATAAACTCGCGATGTTTCGCCGCCGTGAGCTCGGGTTTGTCTTCCAGTCCTTCAACCTGCTGAATACGCTGACGGTGAAGGAGAACATCCTGCTGCCATTGGCACTGGATGGCGTGGATTTGGATGAGATGAACCGCAGGGTGGGCATATTGGCCGAGAAACTAGGCATTACATCGATACTGAATAAGCGGACTTATGAAATCTCGGGGGGACAGGCGCAGCGGACGGCCGTAGCACGGGCGATGATCCATGTACCGAAGCTGGTCCTGGCCGATGAACCGACGGGGAACCTGGACTCCAAATCGGCGCGCGACGTCATGGAGATGATGGACCGGAGAAACAAAGAAGACAAAGTGACGATGCTGCTGGTCACCCATGATCCGGTTGCCGCAAGCTACTGCAATCGGGTGGTGTTTATCAAGGACGGTCAATTGTACAACGAAATCACGTACGGTGAGAGCCAGTCGGCCTTTTATCAAAAAATCATCAATGTGTTATCGCTGCTGGGAGGTTCGGGACATGAATTTTCGCCAGTTCGCCATTAACAATGTCCTGCGCAGCAAGCGGACATATATCGCCCATTTTCTGAGCAGTGCCTTCTCGGTCATGATTTTCTTTACCTACGGGTTGCTCTCGTTTCACCCGCAGCTGAAGGACGGCCTGGTCTCCTCCAGCGATACCATGTCCTTGTTGGGTACGATGGGCATGACAGTATCCCAGTACATTGTGTTTGCCTTTTCGTTCTTTTTCCTTCTGTATTCGGTGGGAGCGTTTATCAAAGTCCGAAAGAAGGAATTCGGTATTCTCCTGATTCTCGGGATGTCTCGCAAGCAGCTGAACCGGATGCTGTTTATCGAAAATATACTGATTGGCGTTGCGGCAATCGTAGCCGGGATCGGGACAGGTGTGCTGTTCTCGAAGCTGATTCTGTTAATCAGCGCGAAACTGCTGGCCGTGGAGAACGGACTTCCGTTTTATGTTCCGCTCAAAGCGCTGATCATCACGGCAGCGGCTTATGCCGTCCTATTCCTGCTGATTGCCCTGTGCTCGTCGTTCATGCTGCGGAAGGGCACACTGCTTGCGCTCGTGAAAGCGGAGGAAAGTCCCAAACCGCAGCCGAAGGCATCACCTTGGTTGGCCGTGCTGGCTGTTCTGTTGATTGGTGCCGGATACGGCATGGTTATGGCTTTTGCGATTCTCCAAATCTTTAATTTTATTCTACTGTTTGGAGGGGTTGTACTCGTTATCATGGGTACGTATTTTCTCTTCACCCAATTCAGTGTTTATTTTATGCGGTATTTGCAGAAGAAGGAGCGATTTTTCTTCCGTGGAACCAATCTGCTGACGGTATCGGAGCTGCTGTACAGAATCAAGGACAATGCGGTGATGTTCTTCCTCGTTTCGGTCATTTCGGCGTCTGCCTTTACAGGGATTGGGACTACGCTCGCGATCGGGGATCCGGGACTGTCGGCCATGGAGAACCCTTATGCCTATACGTATTCGATGTATGAAGAGGATGCGGACAAAGGGAATCGACATCTGGATATCATCAAGGAGGAGCTTAAAAAGGGCGGATTCGATTACAAGGAAGCGGAGGTTACCCCGATTTTCTCGGATAACGGGGTGATGTTGATTAAGCTTAGCGAATATAACAGCCTCATTCAGTCGCAGGGTTACCCGGCAGAAACATTGGGTGACCTTGAAGGGATCTTGACTCCGGGAACGGTCTCGGAGAAGAACAGCTACCGAATCGACGGTCCCTTGAATGATCAGTTCGAGATATTAAACGGCAAGAAATCGGAAACCGTAAAGGTGCTCAAAGCCGAAACGTTCATTGCTGTACCTGCAGCCTACGGCGAGACACTAGTCGTATCCGACCGCTTGTACGAGGATGCGTTCCAGGCACAACAGGATCAGGATTACGGTTATGCGGCATACCATACATTTTACGTAAAGGATTGGAAGAATACAGGGGATGTGTCTAGAGCGATTTCTGATCGTCTCAACGAGAATGAAGACTACAGCTATTATCTAAAATCATTGTACTTGGAGTGGAAAAGCGCCCAGCAGCAGAACGGCATTCTGCTTATGGTTAGCGGCCTGGTCGGCATTGTCTTCTTCACCTTCGCGGCAAGCTTTGTTTATTTCCGACTGTATGCGGATCTTGCTCGGGACGAACAGCAGTATCGCATGATTGCTAAGGTCGGCCTTAGTAAAAAAGAGCTTGGCACCATCATTACCAAGCAGCTTGTCATTATGTTTTTCCTGCCGATGCTGATCGCACTCATTCATAGCGGCGTTGCCTTCGTAGCCTTGCAGCAGCTGGTAGACTTCTCGATTGTAGGGCACAGTTTGAAGATCTTTATCTTCTTCCTGAGCATCCAGGTCATTTATTTCTTTATCACTCGCTGGCGTTATCTGGATCGTCTTAACAAAATCATTCAGTAAAAAATCGCCATTTCTTCGTTGAAAAGTGCCAAAACGGGTATGTTATTACAAGAAGCACTTACAACGAGAAGTAGGGGCGATTCCATAATGAATGATCACAGCATGTTAAAGACGGGTGCCGTAGAGACTGAAGAGATTACGCCGGATATTCTATCTTTGCGTACTGTAATGGTGAACGTCCAGATGATCGGTACGCCTGGAACGGGAGATTGGGTACTGATTGATACGGGACTCGGAAATTTTGAAGGCTCCATTGTAGAAGAAGCGGAGAAAAGATTCGGAAAGCCGCCGGTTTGCATCGTGCTTACGCACGGCCATTTTGACCATGTCGGGAATGTGAAGGCATTGGCGGACCGCTGGAGCGTACCTGTCTACGCTCATCCGAGCGAACTGGCGTTTCTTACGGGAAAAGAAGACTATCCACCAGGAGATCCAAGCGTAGGCGGCGGATTGATGGCCCGCGTTGCTCCGATGTATCCGAACAAAGCCATCGATCTGAGCTCCAGGATACAACCTTTGCCGGAGGACGGCAGCGTGCCGGGTCTTCCTGAATTCAAATGGCTGCCGACACCAGGCCATAGCCCCGGCCACATCTCTCTGTTCCGCGAACGGGACCGAGTCCTCGTAGCGGGAGACGCGGTGATTACGGTGAAGCAAGAGTCGGCGCTAGCCGTCATCGAGCAGGAGAAGGAGCTGCATGGTCCGCCGATGTATTTTACGCCGGATTGGGATCTCGCGCGGGAATCGGTTCGCCGCCTGGCAAGCCTGAATCCCGAGGTTCTGATCACGGGACACGGGGTCTCGATGCGGGGTGAGGAGCTTACGGCTTCACTTGCACGGCTGGCCCGGGACTTTGATCGTTTGGCCGTTCCCGAGCAAGGCCGATATGTGGATAAGGAATGAATTGAATGAGAACGGATCTAATTATCCGTTTCATGATATGAACGATTTATAAGCTAAACGAGACACCTTGAGGGCGATGACCTTGCGGTGTTTTTTAATATGAGGCAGATTGTAATATGAAGTGTCTATATTAACTTGATACACACTTGGTGATGAACAGGCCGAAAAGTTCTATATAAATAAGAATGCGCTTAAAAGTTCGCGGAAATCGCGTATTTTTTATTTTATGGATATAATTCTTATACTAGGCATGCGACAAGATCTTATATTCATAGTGGAGGATTAATGATGGCAAAAATATTGGTAGTTGAAGATGAAAAACCGATTAGCGACTTGATTACAATGAATTTAAAGCTTGTGGGGCATCAGTTTTTTAAAGCTTTCAATGGGATGGAGATGCAGACAATTCTGGAACAGGAGAAGGTTGATCTCATTTTGCTCGACGTTATGCTGCCCGGTTTGGACGGTTTTGAGCTCATGAGACGCAATCGGCATTTAAATGTTCCGGTTATTTTTATTACCGCTAAAGATTCATTATATGACCGCATTACAGGGTTTGAACTCGGCGCGGATGATTATATTATTAAGCCTTTTGAAATTTTAGAGCTGCTTGCACGCATAAATGTGGTTTTACGTCGAAACGCACAGGAACATGACGGATTTATTGCGGAAGGGGTTGATGTCCGTTTAGCGGCACGGAAAATTTACAAGAACGGACAACTTATCGAATTGACTGCAAGAGAATTTGAACTGTTGGAGGTTTTGATTCAGAACAGAAATATCGCGTTGTCCAGGGAAAAGCTGTTGGAGCTTGCCTGGGGATATGAATTTGAAGGCGATACACGCACCGTGGACGTACATATCAGGCAGCTTCGCAAAAAATTAGGGTGGGAAGAACGCATAAAAACGATTTATAAGCTTGGTTACCGTCTTGAATCGGAGGGATGAGGCATGCGATTTTGGCAGAAAACACTACTAGTCGTGCTTATCTTGTTCATTCTGACCCTTGATGTAAGCGTAATTATGATTATGAAAAAAAGTTGGAATCTTAACATGGAAAGAGAGATTCAAAGGGCTTCTAGTGAGCAGGCATTAATTGCCAACAACATCTATGAAAATTTGAATTCAATCAAATCCCGGGGGATGTCCATTAATGATACCGTATTATTTGATGTTGCACGCTCTTATGCAGATTATTATCGGCAGCAGGGAATCGCTTTACAATTATGGGATCAGGGGCAGTTAGTGTATAGTGACGAGTCTGCTACGAAGGACATGCCCGTAATGCCAAATGAACAAGCAGATGAAGAAACGGTACACGAAGTTATCATATCCAAAGAGCTGCCATCTCCTTACAATCACCTCTTGCTGACATACCGGCGGGATATCGAGGAGTTGTATGCCAAACAAGCCGAATTAAATCGTTATTTTGTTTTTATCAATTTTATCGCCAGTCCAATTCTTATTATTTTGCTGTATATCCTGATCCGACAATTAACGAAACCTTTGCGGTTATTATCCAATACGACCAAAAATATCGCAGAAGGAAATTATGGTGAACGGGTGACTTTAAAGAACAACGATGAATTTGGTGAATTGGCGCAAAATTTTAACCAAATGGCCGAAGCTGTTGAACGTCATGTAACCGAGCTTTCTGCTATGGCTGAGGCAAAGCAAAGAATTGTCGATAACCTGGCTCACGAATTGAGAACCCCTCTGACAAGTATGCAGGGTTTCGCCCAATATTTGAATTCCGCAAACATTGGCGAAGAAGAACGAATGACGGCTAGCGGTTATATCTGGAGCGAAACATTGCGCTTGAAAAATCTGGTCTTTAAGCTGCTGGATCTCTCCATCCTAAGTCACCAGCCGATAGAACGTACACCTGTGTCAGTTGTTGATCTGTTTGAATCCGTCCGGCGAACGGAACACAATAATTTGGAGATGGCTGGTATTGAACTTGTCCTGCAGGTTGAACTCGACAGCGTATGGGGGGATCGTGATCTGTTAGCGTCTTTTCTGATCAATTGCATTGAAAATTCAATTCACGCTTCATCCGAGGGTTCCGAAATCAGACTTCTTGCTTATGAACAGAATTCCACAGCTGTACTGGAGGTGCGCGACTTTGGGAGAGGTATGAGCGCCAAGCAGGTGGAACATGCGTTTGAGCCATTCTATCGAGTAGACAACGCCCGGTCGAGAGTACATGGGGGAGCTGGGCTTGGTTTATCTTTATGCCGTCAAATTGCGGAGGCGCATCAGGCGATGTTGTTTCTCGAATCCGAGGAATATATCGGCACAACCATCCGAATTAATTTACAACTTCATAACAACAACCTTCTAACTCCATAACATATTTAAATTAAGGTATGCATAGGCGGACAAGCCTACTTAAAAAGTGGAGGTTTTAACTGTGAACAAAAAGAATGTCCTGGCGGCCCTCGCTATAATCGCCATTTCTGGGGGATTGCTTGCAGCTAGCACGTTTGCTGTCCTGCATTTTGTTCCCACACCTGTACCTGAACTGTATGGGGAATCTAAGCGGCAAGGAATACCCCCAATGACTTTAGCAAACAGCAAGATACCGATTTTAAAGGTAGAAGCGTCAATGCCGGCAACGACAGTTAAAGAATATCTGGAACAAACGATGACGGACGAGGATATTCAACAAATCTATCATTATTTTGACAACATCAAGGTTGAAGTGGAAGCAAGTAACCGTAAAATAACTGATCCGGAGGCTAAAAGGTTGGAGGTACTGAAGGAACAATATATTTATGAAGGCGTCCGTCCGCAAAAGCCTTTGCCCCTTAAAGAGGGAAATTATAGTTTCTATTTAGACTTGAGTAAAGCAACTTATGTATATCCCGAGCGGCTTCTGACAGATGAGGAATTATTGCAGTATATTGATTGGCACTCCCGAGTGAATTTTGCTCTGAGCAAACGGATTGTCAAACCCCAGCCCGATTCGAAAGATATAAGTGAAGCAGATGCGTTGGCAAAGGCTCATGACAGTGTAACTCGTCTGTTTGATGTCGATGTCTCCAAACTGAAAGTAACCATATTGTATAATAAATTTGGCCCTGGGCAAATTGGAGAATGGTTTGTTCATTTTCAGCCTTACAAGGTGGAGACACTGCAAGCTAGCGGTGAAACTTTTTTTATGTATGATGTATACATAGATTCTTTGACTGGGAATGTGATTGATACGACTCTTTTCAATTCTAGCTATAAGAGAACACCAATCACAGCGGCTATGAAAGAGCAGATCAAACAGGATCACAGCTGGATCGATGCAGCTAAAACCATAGTAAGAGAGAAACAGGGGGATACTCGTGCAATCACAAATGCGTCAATCATTGAGGATGTCAAATATGATCAACGCGGTATTGTAGCCATAACCATCAACTTGGAAGACGGTAACAAATATATAACAGAATTGCGATATCCCGAAAAAACGTTACGATGTCTTTTATATGAACCAGTTCCAAAGAAGATATAGTCATAGGATATGTTTTATATAAAACAGAAAAATGTTGCATGTGATAACATAGAACTCTTTCAGAATTGGTTTGTCTAATTAAATCATCTACAATGTATCATCAGACAAAAATCCCATTTCTATATTGAAGTGGGATTTTTGCGTCCATATAGCCAGCACTATGCTTAACTAATCTAACCTTATCGAAGATAAACAAGTTAACTTTTTAAGAATATATTAAAAATATTTGCTAAAAGAAATCATAGTAGGGGTGCATGATGAAAAAAACTATTCTCTTAATGATTTTATTCCTATTCTTTCTTATCAATTTACCAGATCAGAGTAATGCAGCAGTTGGCCAATCTAAGATCATATTAGACGGTCAGGAAGTGATTTTGCCTTCTGATGTCCAGGTCACAGTGATTAATAAGCACGTGATGGTCCCGATTCGTGTTGTTGCTGAGAATCTAAAGTTTGGTGTGGATTGGGATCAAAAATCGCATTCTGTAACAATCCAACAAAACTCGAAGATAATCTCTTTACACGTTGACCAAAGAGAAGCGAAGGTAGCAGGGAAGCCCGTATTACTGGATATTGCTCCTCAAATTCTGAATAATAGTGTAGTCGTTCCGATACGCTTCGTAAGTGAACAGATGGGACTGTCTGTGAGTTGGGACAACAAAGATAAAATTGTACATCTGACAAGCAGCACCAATAATTCCGCTCAAACTGAAGATTCCACTCCCAATTCAGAAAACAATGAAAAAGTATCGTTAAAACATATCAACGAAATTAATTTTTTGAATAACCAACTCGTTGTAAGCATGGATGGAAAAGTTACCCCAATCATTTCACATTTAAAAGACCCTAATCGAATTGTTTTTGATTTACCTAATACAACGTTTGGTGATTTATCTCAACCATTAGATTCGGGATCTATGGGGAAATTGGATGTTAGTGGTCAACCCCATGTATCGGAAGTGAGATATTCGTTATTTAGTCGTGATCCAGATCAAGTCAGAATCGTGATTGAATTAAAACACGCTAATACAATTCAAGTAAATCATGAATTTATCGGTGAGCAACTGGTTATTGATTTAAACGATACCAGCGATTTCGAATCTCCTATTCAAGCGCCATCGGCAGGTAATCAGGGCAGAAAGATTGTAGTGATCGATCCGGGACATGGAGGAAGTGATCCGGGGACGACAAGTATCTCTAATAAACATGAGAAGGATTTTAACCTTGCTTTATCTCTAAAAGTACAAGAACTCCTTTTGAAGGAGCCTGAAATCGAAGTATGGATGACCCGCGATAGTGACGTGTACCCTACCCGAACGGAACGTGTGCAGCTCGCCAATAAAATAAATGCCGACGTATTTGTATCTATACATGGAAACAGTGTTCTCGAATCACCTCAAGCCAATGGTACAGAGACTCACTATTATCAGCGAAGCAGCAGTAAAGAGCTGGCTGATGCTATTCACAAGCGTTTAATTAAAGCGATAGGTCTGAAAGACCGCGGTGTAAAAGATAACAGTTTTCAAGTTATTAGAGAAACGAAGATGCCTGCTGTTCTATTGGAAGTTGGGTTCCTGAGCAATATCTCCGATGAAAAAGCGATGCTATCCAATACTGTACAATACAAAGCTGCTCAAGCTATTGTCGATGGAATAAAAGAATATCTGAGCATCAGGTAAGTAAAACAGGGAAAATGCAAACTGGCTATGTTTATTAAATTGTTGATATGTGGAGATTGTTTTCGGAAAACGAAGGAGGACTAGAACTTTAATCGATTATAGGAACCGCATTTTATCACTCAACGCTCGTTGAAAAGAATACATAGAATTTTTCCATTAAAATTCTTTAGTAACCCCTAGCCCCTAGTACTTTACCTTGAATATTTATTTTTTAAAGGAACGGGGCCAAAATGACGACTGTCCACACTTCTTTCCCAATTATCACCTAAGACAAATATACGTTCTTTAGGAATTTTAATTTTAACCATATTCTGTTTAAAAAAATCATTTTCTTCCTGAGTTAATTTAAAATTAGAGTCACTTTCTTTTTGTTTATCAATGTATTCCTGCTCAGTTAGACCGTATTTTGCTGCCACACCGTAAAAACCATCAAGTTTTTTGTCATTGACATAAACCACTCCTTTTTTTATTTCCACATTATCCCCCTCACTTGCGATAAGTCTAGAAATATAATGATCAGCTAATTTAAAATCTGGGTTATCTTTAAATCCCTCGAACTCTGGAGGTATAAAATAAACAATATCGCCCGGCTTCATGATCATATGGTCAATTTCCGACATTAGAAAAATCAAAATAATACCAAGAATCCACTTTCTTCTCATCTCAGCACCTCCTGCTGTAGTACTTCCGGTCAAATCATAATATGCACTCTATTAAATTAAATGAGTCCATATTATATGAACTATTTTATTCAACCACGGATACATGTCTTCCACTCCATCTTTAATGTATTCTGAGATGTTTACTGAGTTTTGCTCAGTTAGTAATCTCCCATTCATAATATCTGCCTTTATTCTCTCTGAAATTGTTGTGGTAACATTCACATCAGGATTAAACGTTTGCCATGTGTATCCCGTGTTTCTATTATTGCGGTAAGTGTTATTTTCATGAACGATGTTAGCTCCGCTCCCATACACTCTAAAGTTTTCCGTCGTTTGCCTGACGCTACCCCTTAAAGAAAAACATTCTTGACAGCTTTCATTATTTACAGTTATTATAGACCTATAATATCCATTATATAATCGTACTCATTTCACTAAGAGATCGTTATAAGGAGGAAAGAACATGATGAATCGCAATACTTCAGAAGACCATGATGATATCTTCGATGTGGCGGTGGTAGGGGCAGGAGCTGCAGGGCTAAGTGCAGCACTGTTTCTCACTCGAGCTCGTCGCCGAACAGTCATTTATGACGGAGGACCCGTTCGTAATTCAATGATCTCTAAGATTCATGAATACCTTGGGTATGAAGGAAGTACACCGGCCGAATTCCTGGAACGTGGGCGTTCCGAGGTGGTAAGCTACGGCGGAGAAATTCGCAGTGAGACCGTATTGAAGATCGAAGCAAGGCGCGATGGGCTCTTTGATGTCTGGGGCAGCAAGATGAAGATCACGGCTCGGGCCGTAGTACTGGCCACAGGGCTAGTCGATGTGCTCCCCATGGTGCCTGGCTTAAAAGAGGGGTTGGGCAAGTACGTTCATCTGTGCCCATGCTTCAGCGGATATGAAGTTCGGGACAAACCTTTCGTAGCCTTTGGACTACCGGAGCGCCTTGCCCAGCTTGGAAAGTTCCTGACCGCGTGGTCTTCAGACGTAACGGTCGTAAGCCCACACGAGTTCGACTCCGAAACGCTGACAAGGCTTGATGGATTCGGAGTCAAAACCGTTCAAGACGAGGTGACCGGTCTGGTAACGGAAGGGGACCAACTCGTCTCCATCGCCACAGCGAGCGGCACGGAAGTGCCATGTGAAGCAGTTTTTGTGGCGGCCCCTTTCAAAGCTGCGTCTGAACTGGCTGCCTCTCTCTGTGAAGTAGACGAAGCCGGTTTCGCAGTTACCGATACGTACGGAAGAACGAGCCGACCAGGAGTATGGGCGATCGGGAATGCTACGGATCAGCTTGCCCATCTCGTTCATTCAGCCGCCTCCGGTGCGAATATTGGACCTTGGGTCGTTGACTATTTGCTTGAAACATCCCTGAATCCGAAGAAGAAAGAATAGGCACGGATGACCGAAATTTCTTTTTCGCGCGCCCAGGCGCTGACGGTGAATCGGCTGATGGCTGCGTATTTTGGAGACATGGACCACGCATCAATGGTGAAATTAATCGAGTCTCTAACTATGTGAATACAGTGCTGCGACACAAACAAATAAAAAGATAAAAGCATCGCTTAAGCCTCTGTAAAAGCTTAAACGATGCTTTTTCTATATTAGGGTATTGCTAAATCAAATCTATTTCCGATTTTTCCTTTTAAAACCGTTTTCTATTACCGGAACTCATCCTTGTGTCCGCCAAACTGGAAACCGAATTGACCACTATAACCGCCTAAATGGCCCCCGGCATCGAAGCCAAAACCATGTCCCCCACCAAGATGTACACCGGTATAACCACCGACACCATATTTTCCACCAAGATATCCACCTGCATGAACTCCCATCCCATGACCACCACCGAGTTGGCCGCCAGCATGAACTCCTACTCCATAGTCACCGCCGAGATGGCTCCCAGCATGAGCTCCTATTCCATGGCCACTCCCGAGATGACCACCGACAAACATACCTGCTCCATAATCACCCCCAAGCTGTCCACCAGCATGAACACCAATGCCATGTTCGTAATGATTGCTATTAGAAGGATAAACGCCATAATATGGTGCAGGATACGGATAATAAGATGGTTGAGGGGATTGACGATATGAGCATAAATATGGGTTAATTATCATTAATAAGCCTCCAATCTGATCGATGATTGTAGCTTATTCAGAACTAATAAAACATGATACTTGACCATTCCAATATAGGAAAAATACAGAATACAGGGTCTGCAAGGGCTTCATATTGTCGAGAATCCCTGTCCTTTTTCACCTCAGCCCAGTAGAATATCGAACGTAGGCTGTGGCCTAGAGGATTTTTTTAGATGTCTACTTGACGGGGGGAACTTCATTCAGCGGTAGCCTCTTGTTTATGGTTGTTGAGCTCTTAATCCTGGGCTGGATCCTCATCCATGCCGACCCCTGAATCAAATGCACTGTCCTGCGGAACTTTCGTGAGATCTAGCTTTAGCTTCACTTGGTCATTGATATTCCCATACCAGGCCTCAAAGGAGTCATCCAACTGCTCCTCTCGATCACGATCCTCGTTCACATCTGAATCAACTTCGATTATATTACCTAATACCTCGTAGTCGTCTTTGGGGTGGATCATACTTTACTTCAACTCCTTCGTATACGAATTGAATTAAAATTCCCTATACAACTAATTTTATACATGGTTTTCTTTTATAGCTTAGGTGAACAAGCTGATAAAACAAAAAGAGGGTGTCCATCGTCATTTTTATGCTAATTACAATTCGACAGCTATTCCATTAATCTAACGGGCTGCAAGGATAATTCAGTAAGGAGTGAGACGCATTAAGGAGTTTAATTCTTTACAGTATAAGAAGTTTGGAAATCCTCTTGAGGTGTTGGAATTAGAACAACGAGTAGACGATATACAACTTCAGCACGACGAAATAGTGGTTCGAATGATTCTTAGTCCAATCAATCCTTCTGACCTAATTCCGATTCGAGGTGCCTATAAACATCGAATTCAGCTGCCAGCAGTACCAGGATATGAAGGGGTTGGTGTTGTTGAAGCTGTTGGTTCATCCGTAACAACATCCCTTTTAGGTAAACGGGTACTGCCTCTACGTGGTGAGGGAACTTGGCAACAGTACGTGAAAACAAAAGCCAATTTTGCAATTCGAGTTCCCGTTGAAATTAATAACGAAACAGCAAGCCAAATGTACATTAACCCTATGACAGCGTGGCTTATTTGTACAGAAGAATTGCGGTTAAAGTCTGATGATGTGTTAATTGTAAATGCTTGCGGTTCTGCAATAGGACGTATTTTTGCACAGTTTTCAAAGGTGTTTGGATACAGATTGATTGCGGCGGTAAGAAATGATAGACATACCCAGGAACTGCATTCGCTTGGTGCTTGGGCGGTAATTGACACGTCTAAAGAATGGCTTGTCCATCGAGTTTTGGAATTGACCTGTGGGATGGGGGCAACGGCCGGTATTGATAGCATTGGCGGGCAAGATGGACACGACTTGATTGAGTGTATCCGTCCAGGTGGCACAGTCTTAAGTATTGGTCTTATGTCAGGAACCCAAATGAATTGGGCTCAGATACACCAAAAACATTCTAATATCAGAGTGAAGCCATATTGGCTTAAAAGATGGATTGAAGGTATCTCCGATGTTCGGTGGCATGAAACTTTTGGTGATGTATTCAAATTGGTGATAGATGGGGAATTGACTATTCAAGCACCAAGAACGCGTTTTAGTCTACGGGAATATGAGAAAGCAATTATAGAAACCCAACAAAGTGGTCACACAGGGAAGGTGATTTTGGAACCATTTTTATTCAACTAACGCGCTAATGGTCTTCGTTCGCATTAAGAGTTATAACCGGCCTCGTAAATGTACTAGGCTGGAAGTCCGATCACGAAGCCTTCATGGAAGAATTGTCGTACTTTGATTGATAATGCGTCATGACAGATATTCAATATGGAAATGATGAACGGATTTGTGCGAAAATGAAGGTGATGGTAATCCGGCTTTTTAAAAAAATGATGAGCTGACGTGAACCTGAACACGTTCTGATGCATCTAACATATGTAAGGCCAAGAAAGTGTTGCAGAGGAGGTCTCCCAATGTGAATAAGAAATCAAATATAGAGCACGATGTTCAGCTTGCCAAGCATGGGGATCGGGAAGCCTTTAGCAGGCTGATCCACGCTTGCGAGCGTAATTTGTACGGCTTAGCCCGTTTGTACCTGAAGCGGGAAGAGGATTGTGCGGATGCTGTACAGGAAGCGATTTATAAATCCTTCGCAGCTATGCCTACCTTAAAGGAGCCTGCTTATTTCAAAACATGGTTGTCCCGTATTCTCATTCATGAATGCCTGCAACTGCTGCGTTCCCAGCAGCGGCTGCGCACGGTTGAACTTGCCAATGGCGGTGCCGATTCACTGCCGTATGAAGCGATCGAACTCAACGAAGCCGTGACTCACCTGGATGATGATTTACGCAAGGTCATTCAGCTTCACTATTACCGGGATATGCCGGTTAGCCGTATCGCCAAGATCGTAGGAATACCGCAAGGAACGGTAAAATCCCGGTTGTACCGAGCCCGCGCCATTTTGGCGGAAAGATTGGATCCCTCCACGGAAAGGAGCGTGAGCCATGACCCGATAGTAGGTAAGGAGTCGAGTCGGGATGACTTTGCTCCTATCCTACAGCCTGGTAGTGTTGTACTTCTGCCAGCCAAATCGATCTGGACGGCTAGGCTTGCCGGGGATTACGATATCATTCACAGATCATGGGGTGCGGCGGTTTAACGGAAAAGGATCTTCCGGCGGAAGATTTTTATCGAAAACATGGTTTTGAAGTGAAGAAGGATATTATTTTTATGGCCAACAGATTTTAGTCGGCGGAATTTATATTGAAAAAATAGGGAGCTGTCTTGATGTCGGTGTGTGTTCTTAACTAACCAAATTTTATAGGACTCTGGCTTGTGCATTTCGAAAAAACCCACTTTATGTGAGTTTTATTTGTCATGCGCGATGGTTCTGAGTCCACCTGGTTAAGAACACAACAGCCATCCCTTATATATTGACTGTACAGCCGTGCTCTGGGCACGGCTTCCCGCTTGGGGGACAGAAGATGGACGATGGTTCATGGACTTCTGTCCCTTTTTTTTCATTTCTGCAGCACGTATGGGGGTCACGTGTGTTCTTTTCCAGGGGTAATAACAATCTCATATTCAGGAAAAGAGCGTGATTTCACATGATCCATTATATAGAAGAAGTGAAAACCAAGGTTCGTCTGCAGGAAGGCGTCCAGGTGATCGAACAGCTGCTGGTAGCGAGTTATATGCGGCCCGGTATATCAACCAAAGAGCTGGCACGTCATACGTATCTGCCGGTTCCGGTTGTTTCGGCGATCAAGAAGGAGCTTATCAAGGCAGGGGCTCTCATTCAAGACCGGGGGGTGCGCTGCACCGATTCCGGGAAGTCCTATATTGAACATGAGCTGGGGTATGGAGGCATCGATATAGATCTGTATCAGAAGCTTCTGGCCGGCGAAGTCGATTGGCAGGAGGAGCTTTCTGATGTACTAGCGAGGCTCACGGAAATTCTGGAGATGCGTCCGCAAGTCGATGTACAGATTGACCAATCCCAATGCACGGTAGAGACGAGTCTGCGGAGGGCGATTCTGTGTCTGAGGGAGCACTGTCTGATCGGGAAGAACATTCTGTGTGTTGGCGATGACGACCTGGTGAGCATCTCGCTTGGTCTGCTGCTTAAACGGCTGTTCCCGAACGCGAAGGACCAAAGAGCCGCCATTACGGTTATGGATATCGATGAGCGATTCCTGCGATTTATCCAGGGCGCGGCTGCAAAAGAAGGCTTATCGGTTACATGCAGGCAAATCGATCTCAGGCAGCCTTTGCCTGAGGGCTTGAACGGGCAATATGATTGCTTCTTCACGGATCCGCCATACACGCTACAAGGGCTGACTCTGTTCTTATCCAGAGGCATTAGCGCGTTGAAACGCCAGAAGGGATGCCCCATCTTTCTCTCCTTCGCCCATAAATCTCCCGATTTTACATGGTCCATGCAGCGTGAATTCGTCCGTATGGGTTTATCGGTAAAGCAGGCCCTGCTTCATTTCAATCAATATATTGGAGCGCAGATGATCGGTAATAGCGGTCAGATGATCGTGTTAACAACGACGGAATTTACGGCGCCGCGTGTTACAGATTCTTTCGAGGATGAGCTCTACACAGGCGAGGTTAGGCGAACCGTTCGAACCTACAGATGCACCCAATGTCAGGGTGAGCTGCAGGTGGGCGTGCAGGGTGATTTTTCCACGATCGAGGATTTGAAGAAGCAGGGCTGTCCGGTATGCGTCAATCATACGTTCACATGGCTGGCTAAGAAAACGATCTGACTTATCTTTGTCGAAACAATCGAGGGGAGGTTATAATAGGGGAATAGAGGAAGGGGAGGGCTATGAAAGTATTAGTATTGGCTGAGAAGCCGTCCGTTGCGAAGGAAATTGCGAGAGTAATGGGCAGCCGCGAGAAGCAGAAGAATTATTTTGAAGGACCAAAATATATTGTGACCTGGGCGCTTGGACATTTGGTAGGACTTGCCGAACCCGAGGACTATGATAAGAAGTACCAGACCTGGGTTCTGGAGGATTTGCCCATCCTGCCGGATAACACAAGGCTTAAGGTGCTGAAGGAAACAAGTCACCAGTTCAAGACGGTCCAGCATCTGATGAAGCGCCCGGATGTCGGCGAGATGATTATTGCCACTGATGCTGCCCGTGAAGGAGAACTGCTTGCGCGCTGGATCCTCAAAATGGCGAAGTGGAACAAGCCGTTCAAACGGCTGTGGATTTCTTCCCAGACGGATAAGGCGATCAAGGAAGGTTTTGCATCACTCAAGCCGGGGCAGCAGTTCGACAGGCTGTATGAGTCCGCACGCTGCCGGGCGGAAGCGGATTGGATGGTTGGGCTGAATGTGACGCGTGCGCTGACGACCAAATTCAATGCACAGCTGTCGGCAGGCCGGGTTCAGACGCCAACGCTCGGAATGATCATGGACCGGGAGAAGGAGATTGTGAATTTCCGCTCTCAGGAATATGAGACGCTGCAGGCGGATCTGGGGAGCTTTGAGGTATCGTGGCGTCCGGCCGGCGGAGACGGCCGTCTATTCGAGAAGGATAAGGCGGCCAAGCTGAAGCAGAAGCTGGAGGGCAGCACCGGAAAAATCGTCAGCGTGAAAAAGAGTGAAAAAACCGAACCGCATCCGCTGGCATACGATTTGACCGAACTGCAGCGGGATGCCAACCGCCGATTCGGGTTCTCGGCCAAGCAGACCTCGAATGTGCTGCAGCGCCTGTATGAGCAGCATAAGCTGGTCACCTATCCGCGTACGGACAGCCGTTACCTGACATCCGATATGGTCGGAACGTTGAAGGAAAGGCTGTCCAGCATTGCCATCGGGCCTTATGCGTCCATTGCTCGTCCGTTGCTGCGTAAGAACTTATCGCCAGGCAAACGGGTCGTGGATGACAGCAAGGTTACGGATCACCATGCCATCATTCCAACCGAACAAACCGTGCTGCTGAATCAGTTATCTGTCGATGAACGCAAGCTGTACGATCTTATCGTACGCCGGTTCATCAGCTTGTTCTATCCTCCTGCCCGTTACGATAACGTATCGGTTACGGTTCAGATTGAGGGGGAGCAGCTTTACGCGAAAGGGACTACGATCAAGGATAGCGGCTGGCGTGAGGTATACGGCGGCGATTATGATGATGACGCTGACGACGAGCAGGATGATGCTCCGGGTCAGTCTTCAGGCAAGCTCCTGCCGGAGCTGCGAGAAGGAGAGTCGGTGAAGGTGGTCCGCGCCGTGCTGAAACCGGGACGTACCCAGCCGCCGAAACGTTATAACGAAGCGGCGCTGCTCTCCCAGATGGAGAAGCACGGACTTGGAACCCCCGCGACCCGGGCTGATATCATCGAGAAGTTGGTTAGCTCGGATACGATCGAACGGCAGGGGCAATCCCTCCATCCGACAGGCAAAGGTAAGCAGTTGATTGAGCTTGTCGCTCCAGAGCTAAGAACACCGGAGCTCACGGCGCGCTGGGAGGCCGAGCTCGAACGGATTGCGAAAGGGCAAGGCAAGCCGGAACCATTCTTGCGCGGAATACGGGACATGACCAAGAAGCTGGTCACGGATGTGAAGGGAAGCGAAGCGGAGTATAAACCGCATAATGTCTCGAACAGCCACTGTCCCGATTGCGGGACAAGACTGCTGGAGAAGAAGACCAAGCGGGGCAAGCTGCTAGTCTGCCCGAGTGACGACTGTGGATATAAGCGTTCAGGCGAGAAGCGTCTGTCCAACCGCCGCTGCCCGCAGTGCCACAAGAAGATGGAGATGAAAGAAGGCAAGGCGGGGCTGTTCGTGCAGTGCCTGGGCTGCGGCATTACAGAAACGCTGAAGAAGGACGCCAAGCATGTGAACAAACGCGAGGAGCGGAAGCTCGTGCAGCAATACAGCAAGCCGGAGTCGATTGGTTCGAACCTGGGCGACCTGTTAAAGGCGGCCCTTGAGCAGAAGGGGAAGGAATAATCTGCAATGGTGAGTCTGCCGAGGGGGCTGCTCAGTGCCACGATGGGCATCTCCCAAGGCTTGAAATGCGTTTTTCTTGCCGGTGTTAGCATAACCTCGGGTGCAATGGCTCATTCTACGGACAGGGGGTGATTTGCATGCCGAATCATAAAGCAAGAAAAACCGAAAACCAGCAGAACAAATCAAGCATTCTTGAGGAGAGTAAGACCCTCAAACCGAAAAAGGCTGCAGACAATGTTCCGAGCCTGAACGAAATATCCAAGAATGAATCATAAGTTTTCGTAGTGGTTGAGTATGGTCTGGTTGTCATTATGCCGGACACGGTCCGCTCCGATTTATGACGTCGGCCGTGTCCTAATAATGGCATTCATAGATGGCTTGGCCATGGCTAAGATTGTTTAGCCGGCATTGTCTTCATTAGCCTGCAGTTCTATAATAACAGTAGAACGCAAAGCAAATGGCTGATTGGGCAAGATCGATCAGTTGGAATGGGGGTGCGTGAACCAACGTGAGACCTGCACTGATCGTTTGGTTTATTTTTATCAATGCGGTAGCCTATCTGGTCATGTCCGAGGATAAGCGGCGTGCCCGAATGGGACGGGATCGGGTTCCGGAGCGAACACTATTTCTGCTGGCTGCCATCGGAGGGGCCTTGGGTGTATGGATTGCCATGTACCGCAAACGTCATAAAACGAGGCATTTATCTTTTAAACTGGGCGTGCCGCTGTTGTTAGTCGTGAATGTTGCGCTGTACACGTACTTCTGGGGATAAGTCGGATTCATCTGAATTACATAGGAACATCACAGCAAGTCAGCAAGCTCGTTTCATATCGGTATGAAGTTGTTTAATAATAAGTAGTAGGTCTTTTAACTATAGAAAGAGGTGGCCTGTATGCTTTTTACTAAAATTCTTCTAGCTTACGACGGCTCCAAAGCAGCGAATAAAGCGCTCGGACGTGCGGTTGAACTTGCTAAGGTAACACCGGGAGCTACGCTGGATGTCATTCATGCTTACGATTTTCCGCGTTTCTTCGTTGGGGAAGGGCTTGCCCCGATTCCAGCTTCACTTAATAAAGATGTCTACGATCTTGCCGTGCAGACGACAGAGGAAATCCGCGAGCGGATTGAGAACTCAGGCGTCACCGGTCAAGTGGAGATGATCCAGGGTCCTCCGGCTGAAGTTATTCTGGAGTACGCGAATCAGAACGGCAGTGATCTTATTGTCATCGGCAGCCGCGGTCTTGGCGGAATTCGCGAGTTTGTACTCGGCAGTGTCAGCCATAACGTAGTGCAGCATGCAAAGATCCCGGTACTGGTAGTAAAATAATGTTGTTGGGGACGCTGAGGCGTCCCTTTTCTCTGAGAAAGTATGTCGATGACGTTTTTCTTGGGTTCAAACGTTCTTGCGGTTTTGCATCCGCAGGTACCGTTTCATTCTTATTGTACTCGATAGGGTCCGCGTCTTCGCTCTACCAGCGGTCCGTTAGGAAGATAGGTGCTTTTTTATCAAGGGAGGTTCATATGGAAATTATTCTACTTATAGTCTTGGTTGTTTTGGTCTGTTTTATGGTTTCCAGTCGAATGTCGGCAATGGAGAAGCGAATGAAACTGCAGCAGAACACGTTAAAACAAATTGCAAACCAATTAGGCATACCCGAGCCGCCGGTACATGAGGAAGCCAAAAGGCTGCTGGAGGAAGGGCAGGAGATTAAAGCGATTAAAATCGTACGAGAAGAATTAGGTTTGTCTTTGGTGGAAGCCAAACAATATGTAGATGCCATGAAGCATGGTGAGCAGTAGAACGGGCGTGAGATGAAACGCAGTTTTTTTCAGTTATAGATGAGGTGTTGCATTCTCCAGGGTAAGCTCCCAACGTCCGTCGCGGTATTCGATCTTGTGCAGCCCGGTGTTCGCCGCGGCAAAGAACGGATTCTTATTGGTCCATGCCATATCCTTGATTAGATGATAAATGATATTGATAACTCCACCGTGAGTGACAACCAATACGTTCTCATGATTATTCGCCGATACCTGATCTTGGCATAGTCTGGTGAAGGTTTCCTTAATCCGCACAAAATTCTCCTGGGGGCTCTCACCGCCAGGGTATTTTTCGTCCATCCGTAAACTGGAGAAATACAAACCTGGATACCTCTCCTCTGCTATAGGGTTGGGCATTCCGGCGAGCAGACCATTATTCATCTCCCGCCAATCCTCGAAAGCTTGAAAGGGAATGCCAAGCTTATCGGCAATGATGGCCGCAGTCTGATAAGCCCTCTGCAGATCGCTACACACGATCCGGTGGATATTATAAACATGCTTGTGTTCATTCAAGTATTGCCCCAGCTTCTCCGCTTGCCCGATCCCTTCGTTTATGAGCCCGCGCTGGCTCCACCCTCCGCGGTACCCTTCTTCATCTTGACCATGCCTAACGAGATAAATAGCCATCGGTTCCTCCTAAGAAATAAATTCTGTTTGGGCATTTAAAAATAATGTCGGATTAGATGTTTTGTCGTATTTCATATTCATGTCGGATGATAAGATTTCGACACTCGCCCCCATCTTCCTTGCAAGTAGCTACAATTAAAGAGCAGAATACGGTCTTATTTAATTCTGCGATAACACTTTTCCCTTACCCTCTATGCAGCAGCAAAAAATTTTTTATTGAAGAAACTCCAGCGGAGCGGACGAATCGTGGATGGAGAAGCGCCAGCGTTCGCCTTTAAACACGGGAAACATCCCTATTTAGTTCAATCCAGTTTCCCGTGTTTAACAGCGATCGGAATCACGATGCGTCAGCGCAGCGGCTGCCAATGCTCCACATGTACTGCTCACGGCTTTTCCAGTCCGACATTGCCCACGCCTTTTATTTAGCCCGCAATCTCCAAGAAGTTTTTGCTCCTGCATTGCTTACTCCCTAGATACGAACATTATATTTTCTATAAATCCGATTGTTCGTGTTTAGGTTGACATGAGGTGTCAGAAATTGATAAACTGAGGATGTTGAGGTTCAAAATAACTTATGAAGCGTGATTGATGAAATTTAATATTTCTCGTATAAAGCCGGGGATATGGCCCGGAAGTCTCTACCCGGAAACCGTAAATTTTCGGACTACGAGGGAATACAAACGGTGCGGCTACGACGGGGCTTGATTTCGTGTTTGCCTCTTAGGCGAGCGGATGCGCAAGATTCTTCTGCTTGACGCAGGCAGCAGCGTTCGTAATCCTTGTATGTCCGAGACCTGCACAGACTTTGTGTTTACGGGATCGGACTTTTTTTTCAGCAGTTAACCATGATATTGTCGAATTTCGAAGAAAGCGGGGGTAACTCATGACAGCACAAGTAGGAGTCATTATGGGAAGCCAATCAGATTGGGATACGATGTCCCATGCATGTCAGGTGCTAGAAGAGCTTGAAATTCCTTATGAGAAAAAAGTCGTATCCGCTCACCGGACGCCGGACTTGATGTTCCGGTATGCCGAGGAAGCGGAAGGCCGGGGGCTTCGCGTCATAATCGCCGGAGCCGGCGGAGCCGCTCACTTGCCCGGGATGGTCGCTTCGAAGACGGTATTGCCGGTCATTGGCGTTCCGGTGAAATCGAAAGCGCTGAAGGGGCTGGATTCATTGCTGTCGATCGTGCAGATGCCAGGGGGCATTCCGGTAGCGACTGTAGCGATCGGCAAAGCGGGAGCCACGAACGCCGGATTGCTCGCAGCCCAGATTTTAGGCACTTCGGATGCAGGGATTCGCGAAAGAGTGCAAGCGCGCCGAGACCGCATCCGTGATGAAGTGCTGGAAAGCAGCGATAACCTATGATGGGGAACGGAGCACAGCAGACGCGAGTATCCGGCAAAAAGCTACTGCCTGGTTCCGTCATTGGCGTACTTGGTGGGGGACAGCTCGGACGGATGATCGCGCTAGACGGGATCCGGATGGGATATTCGTTCGTCACCCTCGATCCGACGCCGAACTCCCCGCTGGGGCAAATGGCCGAGCAGGTTACGGCCCGTTATGACGATGTGGAGGCTGCCCGGAAGCTTGCCGTCAAAGCGGACGTCATTACGTACGAATTCGAAAATGTCGATGCGGGCGTGGCCCAGCTTCTGGAGGAGCAGTCTTATGTTCCGCAAGGAAGCAAGCTGTTGTACACCACGCAGCACCGGCTGCGCGAGAAGGCCGCGATTGAAGCGGCCGGCGTACCGGTTGCACCGTATCGTGAAATAACAAGCTTGGAAGATTTACGATCCGCCGCCTCTGAACTTGGACTTCCCTGCGTGCTTAAGACCGCCATGGGAGGTTATGATGGTAAAGGGCAAGCGGTTCTCCGCAGCGAAGATGAGCTGGAATCATCCTACAGGGAGCTGACTGCCAGCGGGACTGAGCTCGTGTTGGAGAAGTTTGTGAAGTTTGCGTGCGAGATCTCTGTGATCGCGGCGCGCACCCCCAGCGGCATCGTGAAGAGCTTCCCTCCGGCAGAGAACGTGCATGTCAACAATATCTTGCACTTGTCGATCGTGCCTGCTCGCGTGACGAGTGAAGTAAAGCGTAAAGCATGCCAGCTCGCTGAACGCGTGGCAGAAGGAATGGGGGCTGTTGGCCTGCTGGCTGTCGAGATGTTTGTGACCGAGGATGGGGAACTGTACGTGAATGAGCTTGCACCTCGTCCGCATAACTCGGGTCACTATACGATGGAGGCATGCTCAACCTCCCAATTCGAGCAGCATGTGAGAGCGATCTGCGATTTGCCGCTCGGGGACACAACGCTGCTGAGCCCGGTCGTCATGGTGAACCTCCTGGGGCAGCATCTGGAGGAAGCGGTACGGCGTTTTGGAGAGCACGACGCGCTTGCAGAGTCTCTCGGCGTTGTGCCTAAGCTTCATCTATACGGCAAGAGCGAGTCGAAGTTTAACCGCAAGATGGGACATATCAATCTCTTGTGCGGGGATGTCGATGCAGCGCTTGAATGGGTAGAGAAAACTAATATTTGGAGGCAGGATTAAACGATGATTGAACGTTACAGCAGACCGGAAATGCGGGCGATTTGGACCGAGGAGAACAAATTCAGAGCATGGCTCGAAGTAGAATTGTGCGCATGCGAGGCATGGGCCGATCTTGGTGTCATTCCGAAGGAAGATACCGTTAAGCTTCGCCAGAATGCGACCTTTAATATGGACCGGATTTATGAAATCGAGCAGGAAACCCGCCATGATGTCATCGCTTTTACCCGCGCGGTATCAGAAAGCCTTGGCGAGGAGCGCAAATGGGTCCACTACGGATTGACTTCGACGGATGTGGTGGATACCGCGATGGGATATCTGCTCAAACAAGCCAACGATATTTTGGAGCAGGACATCCTGCGTTTTATCGGTATTTTGAAAGAGAAGGCACTGGCCTACAAGCATACCCCGATGATGGGCAGAACGCATGGCGTGCACGCAGAGCCGACAACCTTCGGTTTGAAAATGGCGCTGTGGCATGAGGAGATGATCCGCAACCTGGAGCGTTTCCGCCATGCGGCTGACGGCGTGCAGTACGGCAAAATTTCCGGCGCAGTTGGAACGTATGCCAACATCGATCCTTCGGTTGAAGAATTCGTCTGCCGCAAGCTCGGTACGAAGCCGGCGCCGATCTCGACCCAGACGCTGCAGCGTGACCGTCATGCGGAATACATGGCAACACTTGCGCTGATCGGTACTTCGCTTGAGAAGTTCGCTACTGAAGTACGCGCGCTCCAGAAGAGTGAGGTTCGCGAGGTCGAAGAGGCATTCGCCAAAGGACAAAAAGGCTCCTCCGCGATGCCGCATAAACGGAATCCGATCGGTTCGGAGAACATCTCGGGTCTGGCGCGCGTCATTCGCGGCCACATGGTTTCCGCTTACGAGAACGTGTCGCTCTGGCATGAGCGGGATATTTCCCACTCCTCGGTAGAGCGTATCATCCTGCCGGACGCTACGATGCTGCTGAACTACATGCTGAACCGCTTCGGCAACATCGTGAAGAACCTGACGGTCTTCCCGGAGAACATGAAGCGCAACATGGCTCGCACATACGGCGTTCCTTTCTCCGGTCGGATCATGACGAAGCTGATCGACAAGGGCTTCAGCCGCGAGCAAGCTTACGACACCGTTCAACCTCGAGCCATGCAGGCATGGGAAGAGCAGCGTCAATTCCGCGAAATCGTGGAATCCACGACTGAGATCACCGAGGTGCTCAGCGCCGAAGAGATCGAAGATGCCTTCAATCCAAGCTGGCATCTGAAGCATGTGGATACCATTTTTGCCAAGCTGGGGTTGGAGTAGGGTTAAAAACGGATTAATCCGCATTCATAAAAGATCTAGAGAAGATCATTTTCTGCAACGGAGAAGGCGGAATTGTTTTGTAGAAGCGCCAGCGGTCTCCTTTGTCCCCGGATTTCAACCATATAATCGTATGTAATAGAAATCTGGGGACAACAGAGATCGGAAAAATAATCCGCATTCGTAGTGATGATATGCAGACAAACTCTAGTCCAAGGGGAGGAACACATGACATTACCGGCATTATCGACCGCCACTCATCTGGTCAACGTACCGCTGCTGTATAAGGGCAAGGTTCGTGAATTGTACGACCTGGGCGAGCATGTACTCATTGTAGTAACCGACCGTATTTCCGCTTTTGACTATGTGCTGGAGCCTCCTGTACCGGCCAAAGGAACCGTGTTGAACAAACTGAGCGCCTTCTGGTTTGAACAAACGGAACAGCTCATCAGCAACCATGTCGTGCACACGGACGTGAACCTCCTGGGGGATGCAGTCAAGGACAAGGATCTGCTGGATGGACGAATCATGGTGTGCCGCAGGGCCGAGCGTATCGATATCGAATGCGTGGTGCGCGGATACATCACCGGCGGAGGCTGGAGGCAGTATCAATCCTCGGGAGAGGTCAACGGCATTAAACTGCCGGAGGGCCTGCGTAAGAATGAGGCTTTTCCGGAGCCGATCTTCACGCCTGCGGCCAAGAACGATGTCGGTCATGACGAGGACATCCCGCTATCCCGCATGAAGGAGCTTGTCGGCGAAGAGCTAGCATTGCAGCTGCAGGACAAAAGCCTGATGCTGTACAAGTTTGCCCGCGATTACTGCCGCAAGCACGGCATTATTTTGGCCGATTGCAAGTTTGAGTTCGGTTTGATCGACGGAGAGATCATTCTGATCGATGAGATCTTCACGCCGGATTCCTCCCGTTTCTGGGATGAGAAGAATTATGCGCTCGACATTGAGATTGACAGTATGGATAAGGAGCCTGTACGCACGTATCTCGCTTCGTCCGATTGGGATAAGAACAGTGAGCCGGATCCCCTGCCGCAGGCCGTGGTGGAGGAGACGACGCGCCGCTACACCGACATTTACAGCCGAATCACGGGCGCAAGTCTGTAAAGCTTTTATAAACCATTTCATTCATATATACCGAGGAGGAACAGGATACAATGTTGAAAGCAAAGGTCTACGTCACGATTAAGCAGAGCGTATTGGACCCTCAAGGGGTAGCGGTGCAAGGTGCACTTCATTCGATTGGGTACAAGGAAGTGGAGAGTCTGCGGATCGGTAAATATATGGAACTTGAGCTGGGTACGGACAACCGTGAGGAAGCCGAACAGCGAGTGAAAGAAATGTGTGAAAAGCTTCTGGCTAATACGGTGGTTGAGAACTACCGTTATGAATTGGAGGGCTAAACCAATGAGATTTGCAGTGCTGGTCTTTCCTGGCTCCAATTGTGATATTGACTGTTATAAGGCGATAGAGGAGGCAATCTCGCAGCCGGTGGATTATGTGTGGCATACGGCTACGGATCTTTCCCCATACGATTGCATTTTGGTACCCGGCGGATTCTCCTATGGAGATTATCTCCGGTGTGGTGCGATTTCCCGATTCGCCCCGGTTATGAGCGAAGTGGCGAAGGCGGCAGAAGAGGGCAAGTATATTCTTGGCATCTGCAACGGATTTCAGATTTTGACGGAAGCCGGACTCCTTCCGGGAGCACTGCGCCGTAATGATTCAATGAAATTTCGCTGCCATGACACGGTGCTCAAAGTGAACAATAATACAACGCCGTTTACGCGCGATTACGCGGAGGGGCAAGAGATTGTCATTCCCATTGCGCATGGCGAGGGCAACTATTACTGTGATGAAGAAACACTTCAAAAGCTCCGGGACAACCGGCAAATCGTATTTACGTATCAAAACAATCCGAACGGCTCGATTGAGGATATCGCAGGCATCTGCAACGAGCGCGGCAATGTGATCGGCATGATGCCGCATCCGGAGCGCGCGGTCAGCAGCTTGCTCGGCTCGGATGACGGTAAAGCAATGTTTACATCCATATTACAGGCATGGAGGGATACTCATGGCGCAGCAAACGTCCGTTAAGGAACCGACAGCAGAACAGATCGCAGAGCATCAGATTTACAAGCAAATGGGAGTTTCGGACAGCGAGTATGAGCTGATCTGTTCCTTCATGGGACGCAAGCCGAATTACACGGAAATCGGCGTATTCAGTGTTATGTGGTCCGAGCATTGCGCCTACAAAAATTCCAAGCCGCTGCTTCGTCGTTTCCCGACAAGCGGCCCGCGCGTCCTGATGGGACCGGGCGAGGGCGCTGGGATCGTCGATATCGGCGACAACCAGGCGGTTGTATTCAAAATCGAAAGTCATAACCATCCGTCCGCTGTAGAGCCTTATCAAGGTGCAGCCACGGGCGTTGGCGGCATTATCCGCGATATTTTCTCCATGGGGGCAAGACCGGTAGCGATTCTCAACTCGCTTCGGTTCGGCAAGCTGGAGAGCGATCGCGTTAAATATTTGTTTGAACACGTGGTATCCGGTATTGCCGGTTACGGCAACTGCATCGGGATCCCGACGGTAGGCGGCGAGGTTGTATTCGACGAAAGTTATGAAGGCAATCCGCTGGTCAATGCGATGTGCGTCGGCGTTATCGACCATGATAAGATTCAGCGCGGCGTTGCAAAAGGGGTAGGCAATCCGGTCTTCTATGTTGGCCCTCCAACTGGCCGCGATGGCATCCACGGGGCGACCTTCGCTTCCGTAGAGCTGACGGAGGAATCCGAAGCGAACCGTACGGCCGTTCAGGTTGGCGATCCCTTCATGGAGAAACTCGTGATGGAATCCTGCCTTGAGCTGATTGATTCCGGCATCGTGCTGGGCATTCAGGATATGGGCGCGGCTGGATTGACTTGCTCCAGTGCGGAAATGGCAAGTAAAGCAGGCAACGGTCTTGAGTTGTACCTGGACCAAGTGCCTCAGCGCGAAGAGGGCATGACGCCTTATGAAATGATGCTATCGGAATCCCAGGAACGGATGCTGTTCGTGGTTGAGCCGAAGCATGAAGCGCAAGCACGAGAAATCTTCGAACGCTGGGGCGTTATCTGCGCTAAAGTCGGCAAAGTGACGGACGATGGCCGCCTGAAGCTGATCCACCACGGTGAGGTGGTAGGCGACATGCCGGTTAAAGCGCTCGTAGACGAATGCCCGATCTATAACAAACCATCCCAGGAACCGGCTTATTACAAAGAGCAGGCTGCGGTGGATACGCTTCGTTATGAAGAAGTGAAGGATTTGGGCGGTGCCCTTAAGAAGGTGCTCGGTTCGCCAAGCCTTGCAAGCAAAGCATGGGTATACAACCAATACGATTATATGGTTCGCACCAGCACGGCCGTTCGTCCGGGTTCGGATGCTGCTGTCGTAACGGTGCATGGAACGCGCAAAGCCCTGGCGATGACAACGGACTGTAACGGACGTTACGTCTACCTCGACCCTGAGCTTGGCGGCAGAATCGCCGTTAGCGAAGCAGCGCGCAATATCGTGTGCTCCGGTGCCGAGCCGCTGGCGATTACGGATAACCTGAACTTCGGAAGCCCGGAGAAACCAGAAATTTTCTGGCAGATGGAAAAAGCCGTGGACGGCATGGCGGAAGCTTGTCGTGAGCTTGAAACGCCGGTCATCGGCGGTAATGTCAGCCTCTACAACGAGAATGCCAAAGGCGCGATTTATCCGACGCCGGTTGTCGGCATGGTCGGCCTGATCCATGATACGGATCATATTACAACACAAGGCTTCAAGGCGGGAGGCGATGCCATCTATGTGCTGGGTGATACCCGTGCGGAACTTGGCGGCAGCGAGTTCCAAGCGATCATTCACGGGGTGTCGGAAGGCAGACCGCCTGAACTGAACCTGGATACTGAGAAGAAATTGCTCGGCGGCGTACTGAAGGCCATCCAATCCGGTCTGGTACAATCCGCGCATGATGTGTCGGAGGGGGGACTTGCAGCCGCGCTGGCGGAGAGCTGTATCAGCGGCAACGTTGGGGCGAGCGTACAATGGTCAACCGATCTGCGTAACGACGTAGCGCTCTTTAGCGAGAGCCAATCCCGGATCGTGTTGTCGGTGTCCCCAGATCATAAGAATGCGCTGGAGAAGCTCCTGCAAGAAGCGGGTGTTCCATTTACCGCGCTTGGCGTAGTCGGCGGGAATAAGCTTAGTATTAACATTAACGGTGCTTCTGCGCTGGAAGAATCCGTGGAGGCTTTGAAATCCGTCTGGGAGGATGCCATTCCATGTCTCATGAACTGATACCCGAAGGACTGTGGACAGGGGATTACTACAATGAGGGAACAGGTCAGAGCGATATTTTCGATACATTAAAAGAAGAGTGCGGCGTATTCGGGGTGTTTGGGCATCCCGATGCCGCCTCCCTTTCCTATTACGGGCTTCACGCCCTCCAGCACCGCGGCGAGGAAAGCGCAGGAATCTGCGTGGCCGATGGCGAGAACTTCAATTATCATCGCGGTATGGGGCTGGTAAAAGAAGTGTTTGATAAAGACAAGCTGGAATCGCTGAAGGGCAGCATGTCGATCGGGCATGTTCGTTATTCAACCAGCGGGGACAGCGGGCTGACGAATGCGCAGCCGCTCGTCTTTAAATACCGCGAAGGCAATCTGGCGATCGCAACGAACGGCAACATCGTCAATGAGCCGAAGCTTCGGCGCGAGCTGGAGATGGAGGGTTCCATATTCCAGACGACCAGCGATACGGAGGTCATTGCGCATCTGATTGCACGGTCGCCGAAGGACTTTGTCGAGGCTGCCAAGGATGCCTTGCGGCGTCTGGTGGGCGGGTTTGCCTTTCTGCTCATGACCAATGACAAGCTGCTCGTCGCCTCGGATCCGAACGGACTCCGTCCGCTAACGATGGGTCGTCTGGGCGATGCGTATATCTTAACCTCCGAGACCTGTGCACTTGAAGTCATTGGGGCGGAAGCGATCCGCGATGTCGCTCCCGGGGAGCTGCTGATTCTCGATCGGAACGGGCTTCGGGAAGAGCGGTATACGGAAGCGGGACGCAAAGCGCTGTGTGCGATGGAATATATTTATTTCTCCCGTCCAGACAGCGATCTGAACGGCTCCAACCTGCATTCGGCCCGCAAACGGATGGGCAGCAAGATGGCCCTGGAATCGTTCGTGGATGCGGATGTGGTTACGGGCGTACCGGATTCCAGCATCTCGGCCGCTATCGGTTATGCCGAGCAAACGGGCATTCCTTATGAGCTGGGATTGATCAAGAATAAATACACGGGCCGGACGTTCATTCAACCGAGCCAGGAACTGCGCGAGCAGGGCGTGAAGATGAAGCTGAGCGCGGTACGGCGTGTGGTCGAAGGCAAACGGGTGGTCATGATTGATGACTCCATTGTACGGGGAACCACGTCCCGTCGGATCGTCAATCTGCTTCGCGAAGCGGGCGCGACCGAAGTGCATGTACGGATTACGTCGCCGCCGTTCAAGAATCCCTGCTTCTACGGCATCGATACGCCGGACCGCAGGGAGCTGATCGCCTCCGAGAAAAGCATCGAGGAAATCTGCCGGGAGATCAACGCGGATTCCTTATCGTTCCTGAGCCCGGAAGGACTCATATCCGCCATTGGCGGTTATGATGAGCACAGCCCTAAAGGCGGCTTGTGCATGGCCTGCTTTGACAATGATTACCCGACGCAGATTGATTTTAACGGGGAAGAGAAGATGGGCTGCAGCTGCTGATTCTGCAGTGGACAACCATTTTTTCTAGGTTTTATCCTTTAAGTGAATGTTCAAAAAGGTCGGTTTTCAGCACCGAGAAGGTTGGATGAAGCAGGGACGTCAGGAGCGGAGCGTACGTTTGGTACGTGAGCACCTGAAGGCCCGGTTGAATTCAAGATTCGATGCGGAGTGGCTTCCTGATTCACTTCGTGTTAGATATAGAATTTATTCGTTATCAGCAGAGCTGATGAAATTCTATATCGCAAGAAAACCTACCTTTGAATCGCGGTCGCTCATCCTTGATTGCCTCGATTGGTTTTCTTATCAAAAGAGAGCTTTTTGAACAACCTCTTTAAGCTGATTATTGATTAAGCCCATAAATGATATGTGAACGGATACTTTCGTCATAACGAAAAAGGAGTGTTGAGCGCGTGTCGGATACTTACAAACAAGCAGGCGTGGATATCGCTGCAGGCAACGAAGCGGTAGAGCGGATGAAAAAGCATGTCAAAACGACTTTCAGACCGGAAGTCATGACCGACCTCGGGGGTTTTGGCGCACTGTTCAAGCTGAATAAAGACCAATATGAAGAGCCGGTACTCGTCTCAGGCACGGATGGCGTCGGCACAAAGCTGAAGCTCGCATTCGCGATGGACCAACATGATACCATCGGCATTGATGCGGTAGCGATGTGCGTGAACGATATTGTGGTGCAAGGCGCAGAACCGCTCTTTTTTCTCGATTATTTAGCATGTGATAAGGTCATTCCGGCCAAAATCGAGTCCATTGTCAAAGGGATCGCTGACGGATGCAATCAAGCAGGCTGTTCCTTGATCGGCGGAGAGACGGCGGAAATGCCAGGCATGTACAGCGAAGGCGAGTATGACATCGCGGGCTTTACCGTAGGCATTGTCGACAAAAGCAAAATGATCAACGGGTCGAATATCGCGGCAGGCGACACGGTGATTGGTCTAGCATCCAGCGGTGTGCACAGCAATGGCTTCTCGCTTGTCCGCAAGCTGCTTCTGGAGGACGCCGGCTACTCCCTGCAGCAAGAGCTTCCGGAACTGGGCGGACGTCTTGGGGACGTGCTGCTCGCACCGACAAAAATTTATGTCAAGCCGCTGCTTGGACTGTTGAAAGAGATCGAAGTAAAGGGCATGGCGCATATTACGGGCGGCGGATTCATCGAGAATATTCCGCGCATGCTGCCGGATGGCGTCAATGTCGACATCGAATACGGCTCTTGGCCGATTCTGCCGATCTTTAAGCTGATGCAGGAAAAAGGCAACATTTCGAACAAGGATATGTTTACGACATTTAATATGGGAATCGGGATGGTGCTTGTCGTTAAGGAACAGGATGCAGACGGGGTGCTTCAATACCTCCGCTCCGCAGGCGAAGAGGCTTATGTGATCGGCCGCGTAACCGAAGGCGAGCGTCTCGTAACCTTCACGGGAGCTGAGGTGTAATGAGACCGTTTCGGATTGCGGTTTTCGCTTCCGGCAGAGGCAGCAACTTTCAGGCTTTGGCAGACGCGCAGCACAGGGGGGCTTTGGGCGGCGTAATCAGCATTCTGGTATGCGATAAGCCGCAGGCTCCCGTCGTGGAGCTGGCTCAAGCGGCGAATGTGGATGTATTCGCGTTTCAGCCGAAGGAATATGCCACGAAGGAAGATTACGAACGTGAAATTGCGGTAGAGCTTCAGCAGCGCGGTGTCGAATTAATTGTCCTTGCAGGATATATGCGGTTGTTGAGTCCGTCCTTTGTCGAGTTCTATAGCGGCCGGATTATTAACATTCATCCTTCGCTGCTGCCTGCTTTTCCTGGTAAAGACGCGATTGGCCAAGCGCTGGATTATGGCGTGAAGATGACCGGTGTCACGGTTCATTTCGTTGATGGCGGCATGGATACCGGACCGGTTATTGCTCAGAAAGCTGTAGAGATCAAGGAAGGCGATACGGCGGAATTGTTGGCACAGCGTATTCACGCGGTGGAGCAGAAGCTATACTCCGAAGTCGTTTCCTGGTTTGCCCAGGGGCGGATTTCGCTGAACGGGCGGAATGTGACGATTACCGAATAGGCTTTTGTAATAAAAGCGGACAAGGTCTTTCTGTTAATCGACATGTTCGATATTTCTCGGGAAATAATTTGCAATTATGGATCTTCGACAGCATATACGGAATCAAGACAGGTCTACTTAGTTGATTTTCATTCAAAATAGGGGGTATGAACGTGGGTATCAAAAGAGCTTTGGTCAGCGTTTCGGATAAAACCGGCATCGTGGAATTTTGCCGCGAGTTGTCTTCATTGGGTGTAGAGATCATTTCGACAGGGGGAACCAAGAACCTTCTCGCCAAGGAAGGAGTTCCTGTCATCGGCATTTCCGATGTGACCGGATTCCCGGAGATTCTGGACGGACGCGTCAAAACCCTTCATCCAGCCGTGCACAGCGGTCTGCTTGCCATTCGTGACAGCGAAGAGCATCAGCGTCAGATGCAGGAGCTTGGCCTCGATTATATCGATATGGTAGTGGTTAACCTGTACCCATTCCAGGAAACGATTGCGAAGCCGGATGTCGAGTATGAAGATGCAATCGAAAATATCGACATTGGCGGTCCAACGATGCTGCGTTCGGCTGCGAAAAACCATGCTTTTGTGAGCGTGGTTGTCGATGCGGCGGATTATGGCAGCGTAATTGAGGAAATCCGCGGCGGCGGCGACACTTCCTTGGAAACCCGTAAACGCCTTGCAGCCAAGGTGTTCCGTCATACGGCAGCCTACGATACGTTGATTTCCGACTATTTGTCGAATGTAACGGGCGATCCGCTTCCTGAGCGCTTTAGCGTGACCTACGAGAAGATTCAGGACCTTCGTTACGGCGAGAATCCACATCAAAAAGCGGCCTTTTACCGTAAACCGCTGGCACCTGCGGGTACCTTGACGACAGCGGAGCAGCTGCATGGCAAAGAGCTCTCCTACAACAATATCAATGATGCGAACGCAGCCCTGCAGATCGTGAAGGAGTTCGACGAGCCGACCGTGGTGGCCGTGAAGCATATGAACCCTTGCGGCGTTGGCATCGGGACGAATGTGCTGGAAGCTTATCAAAAGGCTTATAACGCCGACCCGACATCCATCTTCGGCGGCATCGTGGCAGCGAACCGGACGATTGATGCTCCGACGGCGGATCTGCTGAAGGATATCTTCCTTGAAATTATCCTGGCACCGGACTTCACGCCGGAGGCGCTGGAGATTCTGACGAAGAAGAAGAATATCCGTCTTCTGAAGATGGGCGAGTTCGGCTCGGCCAAGGAGCGCCAAAGCACGCTTGCCGTGACAACCATCGAAGGCGGCATGATTGTGCAGGAAAGCGATGTGCATTCCCTGGATGCCACAGACCTGCAAGTTGCAACAGATCGCAAACCAACGGAAGAGGAGCTAAAGCAGCTGCTCTTCGGTTGGAAGGTTGTAAAGCACGTGAAGTCCAATGCAATCGTATTGGCGGCAGACGACATGACCGTTGGCGTTGGCGCTGGCCAGATGAACCGTGTCGGCTCGGCGCGCATTGCGGTGGAACAGGCAGGAGAGAAAGCCAAGGGCGCCGTTCTTGCTTCCGATGCGTTCTTCCCGATGGGAGATACCGTAGAGCTTGCAGCGAAAGCCGGCATTACCGCCATCATTCAGCCGGGCGGCTCCATTAAGGATGAGGAATCCATCAAGGCTGCCAACGAATACGGGATCGCCATGGTCTTTACTGGCGTGAGACATTTTAAGCACTAATTCATAAGCATAAAATGGGAGCTTCGCTGCATCCGTCAGGCAGCAGCTGAAGGATCACCTTTCATCCAGCAACATATAGAGGCGACGCCGCTCTTTCGAGCGCGCCGCCTTTAAGTTTAAGGGGGACAAGAAGGTAAAGGCGACCTCACGCTTCGCCCTGTAAATCATTTATGTTATGAAATTTTATCGATAAATTGAAATGAATCGGGAGGCAAAACCATGGATATTTTAGTTATCGGAGGCGGCGGAAGAGAGCATGCCATCGTATGGGCACTGGCAAAGAGCCCGAAAGCGGATAAGATTTACTGTGCACCTGGCAATGCTGGCATTGGACAGCTGGCCGAGTGCGTGCCGATTGCGGTATCGGAGTTTGATAAGCTGGCAGCATTCGCAGTGGAGAAGCAAGTGGGACTCATTGTCGTCGGTCCGGATGATCCGCTGGCTGACGGTATCGTAGACGCGTTTGACGCTACAGGCATCCCAGTATTTGGTCCGCGTAAAAATGCAGCCGAAATCGAGGGCAGCAAAACCTTCATGAAGGATCTGCTCCATAAATACGGCATTCCGACGGCAGCTTACGCGAAGTTCGACAATTATGAGGAGGCGCTTGCTTACTTGCGCCAGCAAGGCGCGCCGATTGTCGTGAAAGCGGACGGGCTCGCAGCCGGCAAAGGCGTTACCGTTGCAAGGACGATCGAGGAAGCCGAGCAGGCGCTTAGCGACATTATGCAATCGAAGGTGTTTGGCGATGCCGGAAGCCGGGTGGTCATCGAGGAGTTCCTGGAAGGCCAGGAAATGTCGATTTTGGCATTTGTGGATGGTGAAACCGTGAAGCCGATGTCGGCGGCACAGGATCATAAACCGGCTTATGATGGAGATCTGGGGCCGAATACGGGAGGAATGGGAACGTATTCGCCATTGCCTCATATTCAGCCATCCATCATCGAAGAGGCGATTGAGACGATCATCAAGCCTACGGCAAAAGCGATGGTAGCCGAAGGGCGTCCGTTCCGGGGCGTTCTGTTCGCCGGATTGATGATCACGCCGGACGGCAAACCGAAGACCATCGAATTTAACGCCAGATTCGGCGACCCGGAAACGCAGGTTGTATTGCCGCGTCTGAAGACCGACCTGCTTGACGTTTTCCTTGCTGCCGTAAATGGTAATCTGGCTGACCTTGAGCTGGAGTGGAGTGACGAAGCGGCGGTATGTGTCATTCTGGCTTCTGGAGGCTATCCTGCATCGTATCCGAAAGGAATTGCGATCACTGGGCTGGAGAATGAGCAGGACGGGACGATTGTATTTCATGCGGGCACTTCTCGCGATGCTGATGGAACGTGGAGAACGAATGGAGGACGTGTCCTAGGCGTTGTCGGTTTAGGGGCTGATATCGCTTCAGCACGTGCGAAAGCGTATGAACGGGCAGAAGCGATTTCGTTTGAAGGCAAGCAAAACCGGACGGATATTGCGCTGAAGGCGCTTGTTTAGCTGTCTTTTATAGTTACTTAAAGCAGAATAATATAGCAGAATCAAGAAAGGAGTCTTCGAAGATGAAGACTCCTTTTTGCCGTTTTCGAAGAATTGGAGAAGACAATTCCCTATTTAATTAACGCGTTGTTCAGCTCCCGTTTACCTAATATTAACTTTGAACAGTTAGGATTATTTATAATATGGAAGATTAACGCTATTTATTCTATCAATTCCAAAATAAAGGAGGAATTATGAAAGCATAAGCATATAATCCCAATCGTTATGCTCTGCCTCTCCGACGCTGACGAGTGTAGCAGCAATTCCTGCAGCTCCTTCAAGAAGCCCGGCTTTTGTAAGCCATCGCATCGTATTTGCCGCTCCTGGTTCCGCATCCTTATAGCCAAGAGGAGTGCTGGAGTCGAATCGTTGAAGCAGCCTGGTCATAAGTTGATCGATTAATGGCTTGATTGCCGGATCTTTAGTGAAGTTCCGCATTCTCCAGCTCATAAGGAGAAGACCGGACAGACCATGACATAACGAAGGGGAATCCATACGATTCCTGTCGCATTCGTATGAAACCGCTTTTATAAAAGATTGGAGGGCGGTCTGGGCTACGGTTGGGTTGTTTAGGCTTATTGAGGCAATATATAAAGCACAGGCTACACCTGGTGTTCCATAGCACCAGGCTTCTCTTTGGCGAAGCAGTTTATTTTTAGTCATGAGCTCTTCGAAAGGAATGATATGCGGCCAATAGCATCCCAATTCGTCCTCTTCTTGTGAATCCAGTAACCATTCGGCTATATATTCGATTGCTCTGTATTGCCCTGGAACTTCAATTCCGCTGTTGTAAGCGGCGGATAATAAGGCAAGAGGCCCCGGGATCCCATGCGCCATCCCACAATTGAAGCTGCCTACCGGAAAATTGCTCTTATCACCGGCAGTGGAGTGGAATTTACTTGGCGTAAACCAGCCTGGAACCATCTTATCATTTATACATATGGGTTCCGTAAGATCGACAAGGAAGCGAAGGATTGGTTCTATTAACGGGGCGATAAGAGGATCAGTTACATTTTTCAACAAGTATCTTCCTACGCCGCTCGCACCTGATATTGTATCGAATAGCTCCACGGGTACTCCGTTCTTCTGACGCAGTATTTCCGTGCTTGCTTGCAGCCATTGCTCAACCATGGGTGACATCCAACGATGGATCTGATTCAGGAATTGATTATAAAATTCTCCCTGGTTCGAAGCAGCGTATACAGCAGATGCGATTCCTGCCCAACCGCTATATAGGGAAATATCCCCTGTTCCGTACCTGGCAAGGTATGACTGGACTTCAACCATATTTGAATGTATTGCATGGTTCCAATTTATAGATTCATCGATTCTACGCCATAGCGATAAAAGGTGAATATTGCCCGGGTAGCCGTGAGACAAAGAAATGTCCCCCCAGGGGAAGTGTTCGGTCTCCGTCATGACATTGTCTAACGTATGGACAGAATCAAACACGAATTTGGGATCACTCAAGCGAATTGCAATTTCTTTGCTGATCTCCAGTCCCTTTTCATATATGTATGTTGAACTTTGTTCTTTGACATATAACATATCCTTTTTCACGCGCGTATCCTCCTTTTTGTTGCCTATCTAAATTATCGTAGAAGGTTCAAGATTCTGTCCTTAAAATCTATTTAATTATTTATTAATAAATCGTGAAGGAGGGTTCATAAATAAAGTTATATTTAAGATAAATATAAAGATTATTTAATATATGGAGTAATATTATTTAATTGTAAAATAAAGGAGGTGAAATTTAATGAACAACCAATTCGATTTGGACCTGCAAGTTGCACAAAATGAGGTTGCTCCAAATGAAGTACAACCTGCAAGCGGCCTTATTTGTACTCCATCATGCCTGACGGGAACATTGAATTGCAAAATCAGCTTGTCTTTTTGCAGAACGTGTTAATAATAGCATTCGGGCAACAAAAGACACGGTTAATTTAAACCGTGTCTTTTCTCACGTTTTTATATTTTGAAGGGAGAAGGAAGCGATGTGAGGACAAGCTGTTTAAAGGAACAATCCATTAGTATTAGTAAATTTATTGCTGAAAGACTGGTTGACCTTTCATATATAGAGAACATTGCGACGAGCCCCGCAAACCATTCTCCTTCCAGGGGAACAGCTCCCTGGAATCCGATTTCATTAGCCGATGGTATTCCTGGCTTATGGGTATTATTCGCTGAATGGGATCGACTTGAACCGGATCGGGGCTGGAAGGAGTCCATTCATCAGCATTTATTATCTTTATATAGAGCCGTGTCGCTTCGAATTCCTGAAATTTCACTTTTTTCGGGAGTAACAGGGGTAGCCTATGGACTATTCATAGCATCGGATGATCGTACAAATTATACACAAACACTCTCTCAATTAAATCAATATATAACAAGCCAATTTGCGGAAGGCAGAACAATTCCGGGCCTGGATTCGCTCGATGTCGTCAGTGGCTTATGCGGTGTTGCCAGATATGTGCTGGAGGCAAGCGAGTATGATGATGGCATGCGCGAAATTGCCGTTCCTCTAATAACGAAAATCATCGGGGAATCCCAATCTATGATAGATGCTGTCCTCTGCGGAATGGATCGACAGGTTCAACACGGCATTGCTCATGGTCTTGCCGGCATTCTTGCCTTATTGGTTACAGCTCTTCATAAACAAGTTAAGGTTAAGAACCTGCAACATACGATTCATAGAATCGCCGATTATTTGGCACAGCAAACTCGAGAGGACCGATATGGCCGATTCTGGCCGATATCTTCCAAACCTGACGGCTCATATCGAAGTGAAGAGGAAGAGACGAGACAAATCGAAGGCTGGTGTCACGGTACTTTAGGAATCTCGCTTACATTATTGCGGGCAGGAATCCAGTGCAGCAATGAAGGATGGAAGAAGGTTGCTGCCGAAGCTGCGGGATCTGCGTTCAGGCTCGGAGAGGATGAGCTAGGTTCGATGACGCCTTCATTTTGCCATGGACTGGCTGGTTTATTGCACTTGGCCAACCATTTGCATGCGCTATGCGATAATGATGAAGCTTCTTTGTTTGCAGACAAAGTGGCATTGAGATTGATGAATATGTTTGATGAATCAAGCCCTTTTGGTTATCGAGATCAAGAAGATACGGTTTGTACTGACAATCCCGGCTTACTGCAAGGGGCTGTCGGAATTGCATTGGGCTTGCTTGATTATGGAAAACGGGATGATCCGATGTATCTGGGAAAATGGAGAGAGTTATTTCTCATGTCATAGCCTTGAGTAAAGCAGGACTATTACTGACAGGGGGTTTATATGAAGAATACAATTGTAGCTGTTTCACCTGATAGTCCCATTAAGGTGTTTTTAAACCGGATTAATCATTCTAACAACATTGAAGTATTATCCTGTGATTCCTTTAACCAAATTGAAATGATAACCGATCATCGATGTATGGGGGTTCTTGTGTGTCAGAAGAATATAACTATGAAGGATCTGTCAATCTGGCACAGGCTTCGAGAGAAGAGTGCTGTTCCTTTTATATTTATTACGCCGGGAAACAATGAACAACTTGAATATGAGATTTTAAATCAGTTATTTTCTCTTACCGCCCAACCTGACGTAAAGAAAGCAGGACCGGAGCGCGAGGTCATTTATTTATCACCCAATGTCATATTTGATCCGAGCTGTAAGGTGATTTGGAAGCAGGGAGAGGGGCAAATGCTTACATTGATGGAATATAGGCTGCTTGAATATTTTCTGGAATCCGGAGACTGGGTGATAGATATTGATCATATTATCAATAAGGTTTGGGGAGTTGATACATTTACCTCTTCGAATACGGTATATGTCCATATTCGAAAACTGAGAGAGAAAATAGAGGAGGATCCTAGCAATCCCAAAATATTAGTGACCTGCCATGGGCTAGGATACCGTATGAATATCATGAATAATATGTTGGAGGTGGATCATGATGAAAGAACATTCCAGCTTAAATGATGGGGTAACCCATAAAATGCATGAAGGAAAAAAACAATCGGAACCATGGTTTAAGCCATGTGATTTTTTTATAGTGAGAACCCCGCTGCTTTCACTTGATACCTATTTACAAGTCATGTCTCAACATAATTTCCAATCCGAGAAGGTTGAGCTGGAGACGATAGGGCGTTTAAAAGAAGAGGCCTCTAGATCCATAGTCAAGGAAGCAATCAGTGTTGCCTCTCCGTCACTAAGATCCTTCTATGAGTTTTTGAACACCTCAACGGACGAAGCTGACAAAAAAACCATTCAAAAATATGAAAAGACACTGGTCAGCCTGTTCCGTTATTTTATTCGTATGTCGACACGAACAACGCCTTTCGGTCTCTTTTCAAGGGTCGGTCAAGGATATTTCGGAGACCGGAGCGACTTGGAGGTATGTTCGTTCCTGGAAAATCAAAAAAGGGCGAGGCCTGATATGGAATGGATCTTTCATTTAATTAAATTAGTCGAGTCCGATCCCGTTATATTTGATGAATTAAAGGTTCGAATGAATCGAACACTGATGATCAAAGGAGATCGGGTCAAATTACCGTTTCGGCCTCAATACGGGATATTGAATCTTGATGCTATTCCCGAAGGAGTCAATTCGATTGGATTGACAGAGGTTGTTGGTTTGATGCTTCAGGCAGCAAAGGAACCTATTGACGTGAAAACGCTAAAGAGAGCAATTCTAGAAGCATTCCCGGAATCCAATTTAAACATCATTCATAATTATTTGCACCAGCTGTTAGAACAGGAATTTATATTAAGCGAGCTTCGGCCCCCGCTCATGGATGTACGGCCGCTAGAACATATACTAACGGTTTTGTCTGGAAAATCGGGATCTGATAAGTGGTTGGAAATTCTGAGCGAAGTTCAGGCTTTGTTACTCCAATATGAAACCAGCGAGATTGGTAACGGTGAGCACATCTATCGCCGACTTACGGAGAAGATGCTTGATGTCGTTAAGACCAGTAATCTGGTTCAGGTTGATGTGAGGCTGGAGAAGGATGTCACTCTTCCACGGTCCATAACTAACGATGTTGTCTTGGGAGCAGAGTTGATGTGCAAATTGCATGTGCCAGAAGGACATGAATTAAATGAGTATTTAAACCGCTTTCTCGAGAAATATGGGGTCTATCAGGAAATTCCAATCAATGAGCTTTTTGATAGCGATTGGGGTTTAGGTATCCCTAAAGCCTATCAACCGGATTTTAATCCAGGAACCCAACAGGTCTCCTATACTCGCAACTCGATTCTATTTCAGCTGGTAACCGAGGCAATTGCGGAGGGCTCCGCTGAGTGTGTGCTGACGGATGAACATATTCAAGAACTTGCTCTGAATGATGATCCACAGAACGCCCCTGAATCTTTGGAAATTTATTATTCTCTGGTGGCTGATTCCCAAGAGCATGTCGATCAAGGCGATTACAAGTTAGTTCTGGGGGCGAGTGCTGGATCGAGCGGAGCAGGAAAAACATTCGGGCGTTTTTTGGATATGTTTGATCAAGCGTTTATACAGAACTTCGAACAGATTCATTCACATGTTCAGAGATTGCATCCTAAGGCAGCCATAGCGGAGATGGTGTTTATGCCCTCCAGCGGAAGGATATCAAATATTATGATAGGGAAAAATTTATTGGAATATGAGATCGTTTCGGGTACGACTTCATCTAAGAATGAGTTAAATACACTTCATATCGACGATCTTCTAGTTGGAGCAACCTATGATCGTTTTTATATCAAATCCAAGAAGCTGGGAAGGGAGATCATTCCGCTTCAGACTCATATGTTCAATCACAGAATTTCCCCTCCGATCTTCAGGTTCCTTAGTGATATAACGAGAAAGCTCACCAAAACATGGTCCTATTTTAACTGGGGGCCAGTAGAACAGTCTCCCTTTTTGCCAAGACTCCGGTATAAGAACATCATCATTAGTTCGGCACAGTGGAGATTGGGGAAGCATACCTTGGGGGGAGAGCAGTCCGGGGGAAGTAAAGAATGGCTTGATAAATTTCATTCATGGAAGGAGAGATGGAAGGTACCTCGGTATATTTATTTGGCAATGGGGGATAACAGACTGCTGTTGGATTTACATAATCCGTTAGGTGTAGAAGAATTGAGACGCGAGATGGGGAAACTTCAAAATGGTCAAGAGTTGCTTCTAACGGAATGTATGAATCATCCAAGCTGTTCGCCTCTACATTCTAAAGGGGAAACATATATTGGTGAATTTGTTTTTCCTTTATTAAATACCAAGAGCGTGCCTCAATTATCTCCTGAGCGCGGCACATTAAACGATCCGAATTATGTACCGGTTGCATCCAGAGGTGTTCTACCGGGTGAAGACTGGCTCTATATCAAATTATATGGGACTTCTGAGCGAGAGGCTGAATTGCTAGGCTTGCATTTGGCAGATTTATGGAGACAACCTGAATTTGATAATTGGAGCAGAAGGTTCTATTTTGTACGCTATAAAGACCAGGAAAACCACATAAGATTAAGGTTTAATGGAGATCCGAAAGAGCTCTGGTCTAAAGGGATCGGCCAAATTAGTCAATGGATGCAGAGAATGCGCAATTCAGGTCTCGCGGTTTCCATGACAATAGACACCTATGTTCCCGAATTCGAGAGATATGGTGGAACAGGGTTGATCGAGATGGCAGAAGGTATATTTGCTGCAGATAGTAAGCTTGTAAGTCTTTATCTTGGGGAGGCTCGGCGTAAACGATTAAACCTTGCTTCAGAAGTAATAGCAGTAGTCAATATTCTAGATATTCTAGCTAGTTTTGGACTTACATTAGAAGGGCAAAAGAAATGGCTGGAGGAAAGAGTTGACGGGAAGGAACATATGAAAGCATACAGAGAGTTGAAAAAGACATTAATTGAAGCCGCAGATTCTAGTCCTTCATGGCTCTACCAGGCTGACGCTTCAAATGCCATGATTGCAGCAATTGATGAGAGGCGATCCTTGATTAGAACGTACTCCGAATCCTTAGAGACTGCCAAACAACGGGGGTTAACGAATCATCCGCACGATATTTTAGCCAGTTTGGTGCATATGCATTTAAACCGTTTGCTCGGTGTTGACAGGGAGCTTGAGATTAAATGTATGGCTTTAGCCAAATATACCGCATCTCATTTTTATTATGCGAAAGGAGCTCTACATGTTATCTCCTGATACAAATATGAAGGACGAGTATGTGTCGTTCTCCTCCAAAAATATATTTCGGACATTTCTCTTTTGGCCCCGCATATTCAAGCTTCTGTGGGAAACGCATGCCGGTTATTTAATCGGCATCTTGGTTTCAAACCTGTTTAAAGGGATTTTACCTGCGATTGCCCTGCTTGCAACAAGAGAATTGATAAATAGCGTAGTAGCAAGTGTGCCTCAAGGAGAGTTCAGGCCCATTCTTCTAGCCTTTGGCTTTTTAATGTTGTTGAACATTCTATCAGACTTCGTTGGTATCGTTGACGGGTATTTTCGGAAAATGTTTCAAAGCCTTCTATCCAATCGGGTCAATTTAAAATTAATCGAGAAGGCTCATCAGATGACGCTCCAGTCCTTTGAAGACGCCGATGTGCAGAACAAACTGCAGCGTGCGCAAGGAGAAGCCAACTACAGGCCCTTTGAAATATTTGTCCAAATGCTCGGAATCATTAGCGGTGTAGTAACATTAGTTTCGGCTTCCGCCATTCTTATCGCTTGGAAGTGGTGGGTTATTTTCGTGATTATCCTTATCCCTTGTCTGTCGTTTTATTCTTTCCTGAAGATCGGCCAGAGAGAATTCTACACCTACTATCAGAGAGCTGGAAAGCAGCGCGAATCCTGGTATCTGTCATTTCTGGTTACTCGAGACAACAGCTTTAAAGAAATCAAAATATTCCAACTGGGGAATTATCTGCGGGAAAGATATTTATCGATACTCAATGGCTTCCATCTTGAGGACAAGAAACTGGCTTCACGCAGGTCGTATACCTCACTAATCTTTCAGGTGATCAATCAGATCGCCTGCGGATTCATTATTTTCCTGGCTGTCCGGAGCGCGTATATCGGACAAATCATGTTGGGGAATTTAATCAGCTTTATTCAGGCTATCAATCTTACCCAATCGACGTCGCAAAATATCGTTCAGGGAATTTTGAGCCTATGTCAAAATAACTTATATGTAAAGCAACTATTTGATTTCTTGGATATGCCGGAGGAAGAAGAGATGCAAGAAATTGAACAAAGGATATCCCAAATTCACAGCATTGAATTTCGCAACGTATCCTTCAAATACCCAAATACCAATAAAAATGCAATCTCCAATGTTAGTTTTATGCTAAATAGCAATGAGAAATTAGCCATTGTAGGCAAGAACGGATCTGGCAAATCTACGATTGTTAAGCTGATCACACAATTATATTCCAATTTTGAAGGTGACATTCTGATTAATGGTCAATCGATACGTGATTTGAATAAAGAGAGCTTCCGTGAAAAAATGGGGGTGGTGTTTCAGGACTTCGTCCAATATGAAATGACGGTCAAGGATAATGTCGGGTTTGGGGATGTGAAACAGAAGGAGAATGATCAGTTAGTATGGAAAGCCATTGAACAATCCGGCATTACGAAATTAATCAACACGCTGCCCAATAAATTAAATACGATGCTTGGAAAATGGTTTGATGATGGCCATCAGCTATCGGGTGGACAATGGCAGCGCGTTGCGATTGCCAGAGCCTTTATGAGGAATGCAGATGTTTATATTTTGGACGAACCAAGCTCATATCTGGACCCTCATTCAGAGAAAGAAGTTTTTAACAAGTTTGAGCAGCTGACACATCAAAAAATCGGGGTTTTTATCTCTCATAGATTATCTTCTGCCAAAACAGCTGATAACATTATATTGTTGGAAGAGGGCCGAATTATTGAGGCCGGCAACCATGAAAGCTTGATGAGATTAAATGGAACGTATTCGGAAATGTTTGAAATTCAAGCTTCCTCCTATCTCTCATCAAATGATGAAGAGACTTTGGAAGAGAATGCGTCTATATCTTCTTTTGTTAGCACTTCGGCCGAATAATATATGGTACAGCCAAAGTACAGGCAAGCCCATTCTTGGATTCTGTTGTTAGGGGTGGTCGGTGAATGCATCCTTTTATTAACAAGAATTCAGAAATGGGCTTATTATTTTGTCTCTCTGTTATATAATACAGTTAACAGTTTGTTGAAATATGAAAATAATGGAGAAAAATGCTATGGAAAATATTTCTATACTGCTTGTGGATGATGAACAAGGGTTATGCGATATGTTGACTACCGTTTTGAAGAAGGAAGGCTTTCGGCATATTCGAAGTGTGGGTACAGGGCAGGAAGCGGTGCGAATATTAACGGAGTTTAATCCGGACGTGATCATACTGGATGTCATGCTTCCGGATGAGGACGGCTTCGAGGTGTGCCGAAAAATTCGCAAAATGACCGAAACGCCGATTCTTTTTCTTACCGCCCGGGATGCTGACTTGGACAAGCTGATGGGGTTTGGCATTGGCGGGGACGATTATATTACGAAACCATTTAATCCATTGGAGGTTGTTGCCCGCACCAAAGCTCGTCTGAAGTATAAAACACAGCGGGAACAAGAGGCTCAGCAGCCGCGATTAACTCAATGGGATTTTGGTTATTTTCGGGTAGATCTTACAGCGGGGGAGCTGATCGTAAATGGAAACCATGTGGAGTGCCCAGCACGCGAATGGGAGTTGCTTGTATTCCTATGCCGAAATCCAAATCGTATTTTTAGTACGCGTCAATTATACGAATTAGTTTGGAACGAGTCGTACCTTGGGGATGAGAAGACGGTTGTAATCCATATCTTCAGGTTGAGAAAAAGGATGGAGCCCGATCCCGGAAACCCACGGTTTATTGTTAACGTTCGTGGACTTGGCTACAAAATGCTGGCCCCAAGGAAGGGAAAAGAATGAATCCAATGGTCACGATGGCTTTTCGCTTTATCAAAGTAACCATTATTTTGGTGATGATGTTTGTTTTGAGTTTTATTTTGTGTGCGGTGATATTTATATATCTTCAGGATTGGATGAATCCCCGGGGCACGATATCCATGAAGACTTTTTTAGCTGTTACGGGCTTCGTGCTAATGGTTATATTTTTTATTGCTTTCGGTTGGTGTGTGGGCAAACCTCTCACTTATCTAATACGCTGGATCAACCGATTATCCGAAGGAAATTACAGCCAGCCGCAGGAACATTTCCGTATGCCGAGCGAAGGCTCTGATGGCTCATTACATCATAACCACTATCGTTATCCGTATGTCTTATATAAAGAATTATTTGATCGAATGACGCAATTATCGAATCAATTGCAGCGCAGCGAGACCGATCGAATAAATATGGAGGCGAAGAAGCAGGAATGGATCGCTGCTATTAGCCACGACCTCAAGACGCCACTGTCCTATGTCGAAGGATATGCTCATATGCTCGCGGCGGCCGATTATCAATGGACCGATGAAGAAAAGCAGAATTTTAGCAGGCAGATCAGTGATAAGACAGCGGAAATGAAGCAGCTGATCCATGACTTGAACCAAACGGGCCGATGGTCTGTCGAACAGTTCCCCATGAATAAAAGGGAGGATGATATCGTGAATTTTCTGCGTGATATGATGATCGATATCGCAAACCACCCGTTAGCCGAGCAAGCTTCATTTACGTTTACTGAGCAAGAGAGCGTGTGCATGATGGATTTTGACAGCAGACTGTTAGGCAGAGTCTTTCAAAATGTATTCATGAATGCGGTTATTCATAATCCGCCCGGCATCGAGATTCAGTGCGGTATCTCTTTAGACGGAAAGCGTTGTATCATCGTGATCGAGGATAATGGAATTGGGATCCAGGAAACAAAGTTAAGACAGGCTCTGGATCAATCCGGTAAAGGAATTGCTATAGCCAATGCCTTTGTCGAAGCCCATGCAGGCTGTATGAGCATTCTGCCCGCAGATGGTAAGGGCACCCAGGTTAAAATTGTATTACCGATCCGTTCATAAATTATCCTAACGTTCATTTCTTGTTTACCTATTGTTTATTCCCCGTTGCTAAACTTTAAGTGTTAGCGATGCCAAGCAGGAGGAATTAGAGATGAACGAATATGCTATCGATACACATCAACTGACCCGACGATTCGGGCAGCGAGAAACAGTAAAGCAGATTAATTTGAAGGTTCCCAAGCGGGAGGTCTATGGATTTTTGGGGCCAAATGGAGCCGGTAAGACAACAACGATTCGGATGCTCCTAGGACTCATCCGCTCGTCATCCGGGGAGATTCGTATACTTGGCAAAGATCTGAAGAAGAACCGAATGGACATTTTAAAAGATGTGGGTTCTCTCGTAGAATCTCCTTCATACTATGCTCATCTTTCAGGATACAATAATTTGAAAATCATGGCGCTAATCCACGGTATACAAGAATCCAGGATTCAGGAGGTTCTGGAATGGGTGAGACTTAATCATGCAGCTCATCAGTCGGTCAGGAGTTATTCACTTGGCATGAAACAGCGGCTCGGGATCGCAATGGCGCTTATTACGAATCCCAAATTATTGATTCTGGATGAGCCGACGAACGGACTTGATCCATCAGGAATTCAGGAAATTCGTGAGCTGATTACTAGACTTCCTCGTGATTTTGATATAACGGTTTTGCTCTCAAGCCATTTATTGAGCGAAATTGAGCAGGTTGCAACCTGGGTGGGAATTATTAACCAGGGGGAAATGATTTTTCAAGGACCGCTTAAGGAATTAACCGACCGAAGTAAGCCTTATGTATGGATTGAGATGGATCGGCCTGTGGAAGCAGCAGCTGCTCTGAACGATCATGGATGGGATGCGGAACCTGAAATAACAACTGGTCAGATCAGAACTTCCATGACCAACAGGCCGCAATCGGCGGAAATGATTCGCTTTCTTGTGAATCGGCAATATGATGTATACCGTATAACGGAGAAGAAGAAGACCCTTGAGGAAATCTTTCTGGAATTGACCGGTCAGGAGAACAGCTTATGATACTGGAACTGATGCGTGCAGAGGGATTAAAGCTGAAGCAATTATGCCGGTGGATGCCTCTCATTCAAGGCATCATTTTAATCAGTATGACGGCTCTTGAGTGGTATCTTTATTTTCGTCAAGGTCCCGGGGGCATCTATTCTGGCTTTGCCGTAATGTATTTGTTCTTATCATTCATTTTTTTATTGGGAATTACGCTCCTAGCCAGTATTATGGCCGGTACCGAGCACGAAACCAAGGCATGGAAGCAGCTTCTTGCGATGCCTGTTCCTAAAGGCTCTGTGTTCCTGGCAAAAATGGCGTGGATATTTATTTTGCAGTTATGTACCGTAATCATTACTATTGCTGGCATGTGCATGATCTGGGTTCTATACTCGGATGAACCGATACCATGGGGAATTATGATATTGCAGCCTCTATTCGCATGTTTGTCGACACTGCCGATGATGGCCATTCAGCTCTGGTTGTCTACTGTATTTTCCAACCAGGCATTACCGCTGGCTATAGGGATATTTGGATCTATCTCCAGCCTGTTTTTAGCTCGAAGCCATTCTTTTGTGATTCAGATCCTTCCCTGGTCGTATCCGTCATTATCCAGTCCGCTTATCCCTGGTCATATGCAGTGGATCGGAATCTCACTTGGAATAGGGGGATTGCTGTCGGCTCTGGGAGCTCTCCTGTTTGCCAAGAGAGAATTTGAATAGGGGGTTGCCGGATCATGAGAATGCTGTTACGTGCTGAAGGAATGAAACTTCAATGGAGAGTTATATTTTTACTCATTGTATTGGATACGCTGATCAACTCAGCGATGGGAGCGATGCAGCTTCAGAGTTTAAGAGACTTTTTTCCGCCTAGCTGGACTACGCTCTATATACACAGCGTCAATCTTCATTCTATGTTTTTCTATCCTCTGTATAGCGGGATTGTAGCCTCCTTATTGTGTTTATATGAGCATAAAGATGGGGGCTGGAAGATAACGATGAGTTTGCCGGTTCCCCGTTATAAGGTCTTTTACGTAAAATATATTTTGTTGGTCGGGATTTTGGCGTTGGTGCAAATCGTATTTTTGCTCGGCTATCTTGGGACTGGTTATCTTGTTCAGGCTCCTGAAAGGATTCCGTGGGAGACATTACTGTATTCAGTCATTGGGGGATGGATAGGAGTTTTACCGCTCGCTGCTTTACAACTTATGGTTTCGATAAGAGTGCGTAATTTCGGAGCCTCGCTGGCCATGTCCGTAGGTTATGTGGTACCGAATATCGTGCTGACAGGTTTTCATTCTGCGATTGGGGCCTGGCTTCCGTTTACAATTCCCTACTATGTTATGATGCCACAGTCAGCGCTTTACGCGCCGAGAGTTGAACCTTATAGCTTGTGGTCAATTGTGATATTTACGGGAATGGTGTACTTGTTGATGGGGCAGAGGTTCGTTGAAAAAAGAGATTGGTTGTAGCCCGACCGCTAAACATATAGGTGGTCAATAGGTTTTCTTTACCCTGGTGTACTAACACCAGGGTTTGTTTAATGATAAGTCGATGTGCAAACGTTTGTGCAACATTAGGGCGTTTTACAGCCGTTCTCGTCCATTTTTGAGAGTAGAAAGACTGGATTGCACAGCATATGCACAACTATTTTTATGATAACTTACGAAATAGAGTGAATAGTGAAGGTAATAAGAGATTATTTGCTTAAAACGGGTAAAAATGATCTGTGCAAACGTTTTTACATTCGATAATAAATGTTGTATGATGTTTTCAGTGAATGAAGCGCTTTCTCGACGGGATTTTTCCTGAGTATCTCGCCAGATGCTACATAGAAAAAGAGACGCTGAAAATTTCTGAAATCGTTTGCGCAGATTTCCAACATTTTCTGATCATTTATTGAGAGGGGTAATCATGGAATGAAGATGAAGAAACTACTTACGCTAGCTGCAACCTTCACGTTGGCGTTCTCCATTACAGCGTGCGGAGGAAATTCACCTGCTCCTGCTGCTGAGGCACCTGCTGAGAATCCACCGGCACAGGAGACGCCGGCCGAAAATACAGAAGCACCGGAACTTAAGCCAGAGGAAGGCGCTAAATTGATCGTATGGGAAAGTAGAGACGAAAGAGCCTACACGGATGCGGTTGCTAAAGAATTTACCGAAAAATACGGTGTTGAAGTAACCATCGAAGAATTGTCTCCAACCGACCAAGTGACCAAGCTTCAACAAGACGGACCATCCGGATTGGGTGCTGACGTTGTATTGTTCCCTCACGATAACCTGGGTAAAGCCGTAGCTACAAACCTGGTTCTGCCAAATGATTACTTCGAAGAAAAAACGAAGAGCAGCAACACGGAAGCCGCTATCCAAGGCGTAAGTTATGACGGCGTTCTGTATGGATACCCGCGCGCTGCTGAAACATACCTGATGTACTACAACAAAGACTTGGTAAAAGAAGTTCCAACAACGATGGAAGAAGTTATTGAGTTCAGCAAAACCTTCACAGACAAATCCAAGAACAAGTATGGATTCATGTTCGAAACAGGTAACCTGTACTTCGCCTATCCATTCCTTGCTTCCAATGGCGGCTACATCTTTGGTAACGGCGGCGCAGATGTCAACGATATCGGCCTCAACAATGAAGGCGCAGTCAAGAGTATGGAAGTTTACGCAAGCCTGAAAGAAATCCTTCCGGTTAAATCCGGCGACATTACGCCTGATATTAAACGCGGACTGTTCACATCCGGCGATCTGGCTATGGACATTAACGGACCTTGGGAGCTTGGCGGATACAAAGAAGCGCTTGGCGACAAGCTTGGCGTTGCTCCAATCCCAACCATCGGCGGCCAGCCTGCTGTATCGTTCTCCGGTATCAAAGCTTGGTACGTAAGCTCGTTCACGAAATACCCGCAAGCCGCTCGCTTGTTCGCGGACTTTGCAACAAGCAAAGAAGCTCAATTGAAACTGAGCGCATTGGTTGGATCGGTTCCGACAAACAATGAAGCTCAAGAAGACGATCAAATCAAGAATGACGAGTATGTATCCGCATTCACAGAGCAATTCAAATCTTCCCAACCGATGCCATCCGTTCCTGAAATGGCTAACGTATGGTCTCCTGTAGGTGCTGCATTGGCTGAGATCTGGGATAACAACAAAGACGTGAAAGAAACGCTTGATAAAGCTGTAAATCAAGTGAAAGATCTCAACAGTGGTGGAGCTAGCGAGTAATTACGTTCTTATATAATACGAGAAAGATGAAGAAGTTCACCCGCCGAACAACCGGCGGGTGATTCCTCGATTATATGGAGAGGAGAATGGAGGGAGCATGCGTCAACATCGTACGACAGCAGCCGTATTATCAGCCATCTGTATGGGTCTGGGTCAGCTTTACAACCGGCAATGGATCAAAGGCGTTCTTTTACTTATCGTAGGTATATTCAGTCTGTATTACTTCATCAACAACCTGGGTGATGCCATCTGGGGAATGACAACTTTGGGGGAACAGGGAAGCCATTTAGAGAAAGTCAACGGTTTAACCCAAATGGTAGCAGGTGACCATTCCATCAATCTCCTGATTGAAGGACTTATCACCATGATTATGTTTGCAATTTTTCTTATTGGGTATTATGCCAATATCAAAAACGCATATAACGCTGGAAAACTAAGGGAACAGGGTGTAAAACCCAACAATTTCAGACAGACCCTTTATTATATTTTTGAATGGAAATTCGCGCAATCGTTCCTGACACTGCCGGCGATCGGTATTTTGTTTTTTACGGTCATGCCGATTATCTTCATGGTCATGCTGGCGTTTACCAACTATTCCGCTCCAAACAATCTGCCGCCGGCGAATCTGGTTGACTGGGTCGGTTTCAAAACCTTTACCAATCTCGTTGCATTGAAATCATGGAGCCACACCTTCTTCGGCGTCCTGACCTGGACGATCATCTGGGCGGTGCTGGCAACAGTAACGACGTATTTTGGCGGTGTGCTTGTTGCACTGCTTATTCAACAAAAGGGAATTCGTTTCAAAGGCGTATGGCGTGTCATTCTGATCATTCCATATGCGATTCCGCAGCTGATTTCTTTGCTAGTGATGCGTAATATGTTTAACGGGCAATTCGGACCGATCAACCAGTATTTAAGATATTTCGGTTTGGAAGGCCTGCCATGGCTGACCGATCCGGTCTGGGCCAAAGTGACCGTTATTATCGTCAATATGTGGGTAGGTATCCCGGTATCCATGCTTCTTGTCATGAGTGTCCTGACTACGATTCCGAAGGATCTCTATGAAGCGGCTGATGTGGATGGGGCGACCGGATTCCAGAAATTCAAAATCATCACCCTGCCGATGATTATGTTCTCGACGGCACCGGTACTGATTACGCAGTTTGCCGGTAATATCAATAACTTTAACTTGATTTTCCTCCTGACGAACGGGAATCCGGTTGTGGGTGACTATCAATACGCGGGCGCGACGGACCTGCTGGTAACCTGGCTCTATAAACTGACGCTGGATCAGCAGCGCTACAGCATGGCATCGGCCATCGGTATTATCATCTTCATGATTATTGCGACCTTCTCGATTTACAATTATCGCAGAACCAGATCCTTTAAAGAGGAGGATATGATCCAATAATGGGAATTAAAATGAGAAATGCGATTCGTCTGACGGCAAGTTATATCACGCTTGTCATCATCGCGATCGGTTGTATTTACCCGGCGCTCTGGATTATTCTGGCCTCTTTCCGTCCCGGAAAGTCGTTGTACAGCAAATCCTTGATTCCAGAATCTTTTACGCTCAGTCATTATAAAGAATTGTTTACGTCCCAAAGCTTTCTGTTTGGCACGTGGTACATGAATACATTGAAAATTGCGATATTCTCCATGATTATCGGGACCATTCTTGTTCTGCTTACAAGTTATGCGGTATCCCGGTTCCGGTTTAAAGGCCGGCAGAATGCGCTATCGGTCATTCTCGTGCTGGGGATGTTCCCGGGCTTCATGAGTATGATCGCCCTGTATATCCTGCTGAACTCCCTGGATCTGCTGAACACGCATGCGGCAATGATTATCGTGTATGCGGCAGGGGCGCCGCTAGGCGGAACTCTGATCATGAAGGGCTTTCTGGATACGATACCGCGAAGTTTGGATGAAGCGGCGAAGATCGACGGAGCCACCAATTTCCAGATTTTCCGCAAAATCATTCTGCCGTTGTCGAAGCCGATGATCACGTATATGGGCTTGACCCTGTTCGTTGGTCCGTGGGTAGACTTTATCTTTGCCAGACTCGTGCTCCGGACAAAAGAAAACTGGACGCTCGCCGTCGGTCTATGGGATCTAGTCAACTCGACTCAAGACAGTAACTTTACGCTGTTCGCAGCGGCATCGGTGCTGATCGCACTGCCGATCACCCTGCTGTTTGTGTTCCTGCAGCGTTTGCTGGTCGATGGCATGACGGCTGGTGCAAGCAAAGGGTAAGGAACGGATAGCTAATCGTATGGATTCATCATAAGACAGATAGATAGAGAGAACAGCGAAGAGACACAGCCAGTAACCGCTAGCTGTGTCTTTTTGCATTCAAACATGCGATGCAGGGGGGCATATACATATGAACATGATGAGACGTTTTCAATTCAAAGCAGTTGGGATGAAGCTGTTTGTTATCTTTTTTACCACGATCGTGCTGTTATCTTCGGCGTTGGGGTTATTATCGTATTTCATCTCCAAGGACACGGTAATGGATCAGGTGTCAGAAGCGACTTCGGGGCAGATGATGCAGGCGGCGGACAAGCTGGATTTTCTGCTGGCCCAATATGAAGCCGCTTCCCGGCAATGGGCGCTGGATACGGTGCTTCGCGAGGACCTCGTTACGGTGAGTAGTGCGGGTATCGGCATTCGGGACAAAAAGCAGGCCGAGAACCGAATCCGTGAGAAATTGAACGGGATGGCATCTTCCGATAAACGTCTGCAGGGCATGCGTCTGGTTGCGCCCAATCTTCAAGCTCAAAGCTCTTATAACTCAACAGGCTTATCGGGAATGTCATCCGCGGATGGCGTGAAGGCGAAGATGGACCGGATTATACGGGCCGATGGTGAACCGGTATGGTTCCCTACTGAGGTTCAAGGTTTTATGGAGAACGAGAAAACCGCCACCATGTCGATGGGGAGATTGCTGAAAAACCTGAAGAATCCGAATGCGCAGTATATCCTGCTGATCGATATCAAGAACGAGGCGGTCGGAGAGGTGCTGACCAATCTAAAAATAGGGAACAATGGCCGGATGCGAATTGTTGCCGAGGATAACCGGATCGTACACGACATGGACACGGCCCAGCTGATGCAGCCGTCCACCATTACGGTCCCTCAAGATGCCGAGGAAGCAGGGATTTATTACACCGCCGATGAGCAGATGGTAGTGTATACGCCACTGAAGACGGCTCCTTGGCATATGGTTGGATTTGCTCCCGTTAGCGATTTCGTGCAAGCCACAGACAAACTATTGTTTGTAACGCTTGCGGTCATTGTGGCCGCGGTGCTGGTCGCTATATTAATAGGCTATTATATGATGCGTTCCATTGGCCGCCCGCTGAATCAGATGTGCCGTCTGATGGAAGAGGGTGAGCAGGGGAACCTGAGGGTTCGAACCGAGTTCCAGCGTGCGGATGAAATTGGTCGTCTCGGTCACAGCTTCAACCGGATGATGGGGCAAATCGCGGCTTTGGTCGATCAGACGAATGCTTCCGCGAAGGAAGTGCTGGCTACGGCGGAGGAATTGGCGGAAGCATCGAAGGGAACCTCGCTGACGGCTGGTGAAATTGCATCGGCTATGGAGCAGATTGCACAGGGAAGCGCAAGCTTGGCGATGGAAGCCGAACGGGAGAATCAGCTGGCTGAGAACATTGGCGTCCAGATGAGCAAGGTTTCGGATTCGAATCAAGTGATGGAGGCATCGGCCGATCGCGTGCTTCTGGTGACGGGAGAGGGCGCACGGCATATGGACAATCTGGTGGAGAAATCCACGCGGATTAATCAGGTGAACCGGGCCATCGTCCAGAATGCGGAGAAGCTGAAGGAGAACACCGCGTCGATTCACAAAATATTGGAGCTGATGTCGGAGATCACGCATCAAACCAACGTGCTGTCCATTAATGCGACGATTGAAGCAGCCCGTGCTGGAGCAGCAGGCAGCAGCTTCATGGTCGTAGCCAATGAAGTGCGGAGCTTGGCGGATCGTTCCAAAGAATCGATCCAGACCGTAGGCGCGATGATCAAGGATATCCGCTCTGAAGTACAAGGCTCCGTGGATGCCTTGACGTTGGCATCGCCGCTCTTTGACGAGCAGCTGGATTCGGTGCAGGAAGCCCAGGGCGTATTTGATCATGTTCGCCACGAGATGGATGCTCTTCTGGCCGAGATCCGCGAATCGACCCGTTCGGTCGAGGTACTGATCGGTTCCCAGCTTACCCTGACCGACTCGATCTCGGAGGCGAGCTCGATCGTGCAAGAGACCAGCGCCGCCACGGAGGAGGTCGCTTCGATGTCATCCGAGCAGTTCAAGGTGAGTGAGAAGCTGGTTGTCCTGTCTTCACGCTTGGAGGAGCTGTCGGAGGGTTTGCGCAAGTCTTTGGTGATGTTTAGGACGTAAATGGTTACTATTACTACACGAAGATGTGATGGCTTATGCAGCACTCCGCATGCGGATCATGCTTCCGATCCCTGTTACCCCCGGATTTCTATTGGAATAATATTCATGGTTGAAATCCGGGGATAAAGGGGACCACTTCGTTTCTCCACCATGATTCCGCCTGCTCCGTTGAAGCTTGTGGGGGATCGATTCGTCCTCTTTCGCTACTGCGTGCAATGCACACAACCACTTACGCTAAGGTGTGGGGATGGAAAAAAGCCGATGAAGATGTTCCCCTTCATCGGCTTTTTGTTGGTGGGAGTGCTGCTCGGGAGTGCTGGGATTGAGCGCGAGACCGTTGAACTACCTCGTACGCTTGTTGAGTTACTACCTGCTGAGCACGCTCTCCCTTTGGGAATCGCTTCATGTAGCACGGGGAACGTTGGGGTACTTCGTGCGTAACGGGCTATTGCCTGCTAGATTATGAACTGCATGAATAAAACCAGCTCTGGGAATCGTCCCGGAGCTGGTTTTATTTAGGGGCCACTCCTTCGCATAAAATAGGGGCGGTTCTGCTGGCCGGAGCGGTGAAGGAATGATACATTCCTGCGGGCTTACGGCTGCCAATTCACATTAATGGTGGCCGTGCCTCACTGGAGCGGTGAAGGAATAGTACGTTCTTACGGGCTTACGGCTGCCAATTCACATTAATGGTGGCCGTGCCTCACTGGAGCGGTGAAGGAATAGTACGTTCTTACGGGCTTACGGCTGCCAGTTCACGTTAATGGTGGCTGTGCCGCTCGTTGGAGCGGTGAAGGTATGGTTTGTTCCGCCTTCCCACGTTACCGTCGAGCCTTGTTTTTTCAGAAATTTGAATTCGATGGTTCTACCGGCCGGTACGCTGACGTCGTAGTACCAGGTTGGGTATTGGTAGATGACCTGGTTGTACAATGGCCCGACAGCTTTGGCAGGGTCCCAATTGCCGAGCTCGCTTACGCTGCCTGCCAGGTACACGTTTTGTCCAAGTGCGGTGGTGGCATTGTTTACCACAAACCGGACGCTGACTTGATCCCCGGTCAGCACTTCGAAGTTGTCGTGCACATTGCTTGAAGTGCCAGCGCTATTGGCGACTTTGATGTTATATACGCCACCGGCAACCGTAGGGATTTTCACTTTGATCTGCGTGTCCTCCCATGCTGTAACGTTAGCAACCGTTACGGCCGTTGAGCCGAAGTATACCGCGCCTTTGGTTGCGCCGAAGCCGCGGCCGTCAATGGTGACGGTTGCGCCCGGTTTGGCCATCATCGGGCCTACGTGCCCGATCGTTGGCGAAGTCACGGCCGTGGTATATTGCCATACGGCCGTACCGCCGGCAGCCAGCGTAAAGTTGGAAGCTGCTCCGCCTGTGCCAACGGTCAAGCTGTTGCCGTTTAGAAGTCCGCCCAGCACGTCGGTATAGCTGCCGGCAGGCAATGAAGTCGCCAATCCCGTAATGGAAACCGGTGTGTTCACGTTGCGGTTGACAGCGATAAGCGCCACGTTGTTGCCGAATTTGCGTTCATAGATCAGGACATCATTGTTGATCCAGCGCTCCTGCGTCGTTCCATAGGCGATGGCCGGATTGGACTTGCGCAATGGGGCCAGTTTTTTAATTACTTGGTAAGCTGTAGTCGTCGTAGAGAAAGAAGGAATCCGTGCCCGGTTGTCTGGGTCGTTGCCACCGGACATGTATTGTTCGGTTCCGTAATAGATGGCTGGCACCCCGCGCGAGGTGAGCGTGAAGGCCAAGGCCTGTTCCAGCTTGCGGCGGTTGTCGCTGCTGTTGTGGAACCGCTCCATATCATGGTTATCGATGAACGTGACCTGATCCTCCACTTGGGCATAATCGGTGGCCGAGCCCTCCAGCATGGACTTTAGACCGTACATATTGTCGGTGTTGTCTCTGAATACCTGGCGTACCTTTTGTGCGAAACGGAAGTCCAGCAGGCTCATGCCGGATTCGTTGGCGAACTTATGATTCTCGGCACTCACTTCGTTCACGCCGAGGAACCATTCGCCGAAGGTGAAGACAGGCTTGTAGTTGTTGACGGTAGCCATGAAACTCTTCTGCCAGCCAAACGGCATATGTTTCACCGCGTCCATTCGAATGCCGTCAATGCCCAGATCGAGCCACATTTTGATGGCATCTTTCAGGTAGGTATCCACGGTGCTGTTGTTGTGGTTCAGGTCAGCAAGGTCATACAGGTTTTTGTAAATCCCGTTCTCTGTCGTTGAGAAATCGGTGCCTCCGTTATGATGGAACAAATTCTGCGTATCGTTCGTGTATCCGCCGAGCAGGGTGCCGTTGTTGTACAGCTTGCCGTTCTCCGCGAACGACGGCTGGTCCGAGGAAGCGGGAGAGGTGTGGTTCGGTGCGAAGTCGATGATGACTTTAATATTCTTGGCATGAGCAGCAGCGATGAGATTCTGGAAATCGGCGATCGTGCCGTAAGCCGGATTCGTTTTCTTGAAGTCTCTGGCCCAATAGCCATGATAAGCGGTGTTGTTCACGCCGGAATAGTTGATGACGCTGTAGATGTTCTCGACAGGCTGGGAGATCCAGATGGCGGTAACGCCCATGCCGGTCAGGTAGCCGTCATTGATTTTGTTAGTGATCCCTTGCCAGTCACCGCCGCAGTACAGCCTCAGATTGGTACAGGTACCGTCAAAGGCAGTTCCGGTTGGGTTGTTAGCAGCATTGCCGTCGGAGAAACGGTCCGTAAAGATTTGATAAATGACATCCGTGCTGAAATTTTGCTTGTTGGATACCGAGGTATCCGGGGCTGCATGGGCTGGGCCAAGCAAGCTCAGGACCAGGGACAAGCTAAGGGCAAGAGCAGCTGTCAGTTTGTAAAACTTTTTCATCGTAATTCCTCCTATGTAGTTGATAAAGAGAAGGTTGGTTTTATTAGCTTATCGGCTACTTGTGCATCACCTCCCATACAAAATCGGGCAACAAAAAACCCCGGAATCTCCTGTAGAGAAACCGGGGTTGTTCCATACCGGGTGTGCGGTTACGGAATGCATGGCCCTTAAATTATGCGAGTGTTTGATTTCAACAATATTGTAAATGAAAGCGAATTCAAGTGTCAATACGTAATATCCAAATAAAAGGGAAATTCATGTCGGGCGTGGTGAAATTAAATTTTATAATAAACGATTTTTATTGAAACAAAATTTTATGGGTCATATAATAGGTTTAGGAAACGTTTACATTTTTCGAAGAAGCTGTTGATGAAGATGGCATGTTGGTTTTTCAGTTGATCCGACACAAGGACTTGATGTAAGGGAGGGAATAACAATGGAGCATCATGCGGAGGCTGGTGCAGAGCAGCTTGGATTGGGAATCAAGGGAGTGAAGTCGGCTTGCGCCGCCATTGAACGCGAGATTGCCGCAGGTACGACACCGGGAGCCGTACTGGGTGTTATGCATGAAGGCAAGCAGTGGTCCTATAGTGCCGGATATGCCAACCCCAAGCCGAGGCAGGGCCAGCCTGTTCCGGCCAGCAAGGATACGTTATACGATTGTGCGTCCTTAACGAAGGTGGTGGTTACGCTCCCGTTGATTCTGCAATTGATTGATGAGGGAGTCTTGACCCTAAGCACCAAAGTGAGTGACATTCTGCCTTCATTCGGAACGGCAGGAAAAGAAGAGATTACGGTAGGCCAGCTGCTGACGCATACTTCCGGGCTCCAGGCGGATATGAACCTGCACTCGCAGGGCTGGGATAGGGAGCGGATGTGGGATGTCGTTCTTACCGCGCCGCTCGCGACTAAGCCGGGTACCGAAGTGATTTACAGCGATTTGGGATATTTGGCGCTTGGTCGCATCATTGAACGGTCGCTGGAGCTGCCTTTGGACCAAGCGTTTAAGCGATGGGTCTCGGATCCGCTGGGCATGCGTCATGCCACACTGACTCCTTCGCCAGAAGAGGCCAGCCGCTATGCCGCAACGGAGTATGAGAATACCATCCAGGATCATTTATGCGGGATCGTGCACGATGAGAAGGCACGGGCCTTGGGTGGTGTATGCGGTCATGCCGGCTTGTTTGCCACCGCAGGAGATCTGCTGCACTATGCCCGAATGTGGCTGGCACAAGGGCCGATCCCGACAACTGCGAGTCAAGAGGTGAAGGGCGGCGACTCCCGCATCTTATCTCGGGCTGCGGCCATTGCGGCCACTCGTACCCATACGGGACATATTCATGGCTCCAACCGTGGTCTGGGGTGGGTACTGAAAGGGGATGAGATGGATGCTTCCGGTGATTGGATGGGTCCTGGCTGTTACGGACATACCGGCTTTACCGGAACCAGCATGTGGATCGATCCCGAGTTAGATCTTGCGGTCGTTCTGCTGACAAACCGCGTATACGGGGGGCGGGGCAGCAGCGTGGCTCAGCTGCGAGCCCAGGTTCATAACGCTTTAACAGGAGCCGTGGCATGGTAAGACGAGGCTCCGGCATAGGGCGACAGCCATCCAAGCATGCCCCTGGACAACGCACCGTGTGCAGGGAGCAGTGCGCACGATGTATAAAATAGCGGTTTTCGTTTCGGCAGCAACGCGGGAGCGATATAACGCCGGATGGACTTAAGGAATGGCCAATTGAGCCGGTACATTTAGGGGAGCTCGTACATTGATGTCCCGTATAGCCATATGGAAGTCTTCCTTAATTAAGATCAACCGGTTGCATTCCGTTCGCGGCAATTGAAGCGAATCCAAGCGAATCCTATGAATTACGATTATAAGGAGGGAATACGTAATGACGAGTGTAACCTACAGACCTTACCGGCCTGGAGACGAAGACGCTATCACTACTCTGTGGAATGCCTGCTTACCGGGAGATCTCATGACTCGGCTTCGCTTTCGGAATTTGGTGCTGCTCGATCCGAATTTTGATCCGCAAGGACTGCGGATTGCGGAGCAGGAGGGCCGCATGGTTGGCGTCCTGTATGCGGTACGCCGGAGGCTGCCGATGATCGGAACCGAACTGGAGCTGGATCACGGCTGGATTACCTTCTTCTATACCGATCCATCGGTTCGAAGACAGGGGGTGGCATCGCGGCTGCTGCAGGACGGCGAAGACTATCTTCGCGATCATGGACGCAGCAAAGTCTTTTTCTCCTCGTATGCCCCGAATTATATCGTTCCGGGAATCGATGGCGAGCGCTATCCAGAGGGCTTGGCGTGGCTTGCGGCAAGCGGCTTTACCCGCAATTACACGGCGGTTGCGATGGATCGCTCCCTGGTCGATTTTCATATGCCGCCGGAGGTTGTGGAGCTAAAGCGGCAGCGAGAGCAAGAAGGCTTCACTTTCATGCTGGCTCAGGACAGCGATCTGGTGGAACTGATCGATTTTGCGACGGACGTGTTTAACCCGGATTGGGGCCGGGCGATTCGTGAGGGACTGCTCCAGCGATTAAGAACGGATCAAATCCTGATCGCGCGCGATCAAGGAAAGCTGGTGGGATTCTGCCTGCATAACGGATATGAGGGCGTAGCTGAACGATTCGGTCCGTTTGGCGTGGATCCGTCGATGCAAGGGAAGGGACTCGGAAAAATCCTCTTGTATGACTGCCTTGCTCTTATGCGTGCTCAAGGACTGCACGGTGCCTGGTTCCTCTGGACGGGCGAGCAGAGTCCCGCAGGCCATCTGTACCGCAAAGCCGGCTTCGACGTGACGCGCCGGTTCGATATTATGAGCAAGCCGCTTCAATAGATAGCCTCGACTACATGGATATATAAAGGAGAGATTACATTGACGGAAGCAAAACAGCATCACATTTTGGCGATTGGCGGGCATGCGGGCGATATGGATCTTACGGCAGGAGCCGTGATCGCCAAATACACGCAGGCTGGCCACAAAGCGACGTTTCTTCATCTAACGCCAGGTGAGAAGGGACACCCCCGTCTGACGCCGGAGGAGTACGCAAAGCAGAAGATTGACGAAGCTCACAAGTTTGCCGATATCGTTGGCGCGGATGTCCGGTTCCTTGCTTACAAGGATGCCGAGCTGCCACTCGATGAGGAAGTGAAATATCAGGTAGCGGACGTCATACGGGAAGTGAAACCCGATATCATCATCACGCATTGGAAGGAGAGCATCCATAAGGATCACTCCAATACCCATTACATCGTGGAGGACGCCCGCTTCTACGCGGGGCTCAAGACGATTGAACGCGAGCTTCCGGCCCATTATGCCCAGCATTTATACTATGCGGACAATTGGGAGGACCCGTATGATTTTCACCCCGAGGTGTTTATCGATATTCCGGACGAAGCCTATGAAACGTGGGTAAGAGCTATGAACGTATATGCTTATGCACGCGGGGAAACCTATGGCTTCCCGTTCATCGAATATTACAAAGCGCTCACGATTGTGAGGGGAGCTCCGGTGAACTTCAAACGTGCTCAAGCCTTCGCTGTTCCGAGAGGCGCGTTGACCAAACGGTTACAATTTTTCTGAATATATGGTTTTTAATCCAATTAACTGGAATAATCGCTAACAATATCACAAAAAAATTGTGAGAAATACCAAAACATCCACTGACATTATACATAACTTTTGATATAATGAGTGATGTTACGGGGGAACACGTACGGAATCATATAGAGAATACAAACAGGAGAGGAAGTCTTCCATATGGAGGCTTCCTCTCTTTTCGTTTCGTCCAATGGTTGTGGAAAATGGCCACATAGCGTTTCCGATTGCAGTTCTGATCGGGTTGCGGAAGGGTGGCTGGCTGTTGCATTTTTTAAAATCCATGGTATTATGTATTTAAAGAATCTTAAATTAAAGATATCAAGGCAAAATTTTAGGGTAGCCTAAGATGTGATTGCGGCCTAGTTTATGATGTGATTTTCAGGGCAGTTTTAGTCCTATCGGGGTATTCCAGGGCATTCTACATTCATGTTGTAAAACGGAATCTAACCATATAAGAAATCGAAAGGAGACAATGCAAATGGAACATACGCATATTTATCGCCAGGGTACTTCTCCCGAGGCACCAACCTTACTATTGCTGCACGGTACGGGGGGGAACGAGGAGGATTTGCTGCCGCTGGCCGAGATGATCTCGCCAACGTCGAATGTGCTCGGCGTCCGCGGGAACGTGCTGGAGAACGGCATGCCGAGATTTTTCCGGCGTCTGGCCGAAGGCGTGTTTGATCTAGAGGATCTCGTGAAACGCACGCACGATCTGAATGAATTTCTGAACTGGGCAGCCGCCGAGTACGATTTTGACCGCAGCCGCATCGTGGCAGTCGGGTATTCAAACGGCGCCAATATTGCCGCCAGCTTGCTGTTCCACGAAGGGGACGCGCTGCAAGGGGCCATTCTCCACCATCCGATGGTTCCGCTGCGGGATAAAACCTTGCCGGATTTGACCGGCGTTCCGGTCTTCATCGCGGCCGGCCGGCGCGATCCGATGTGCACGCCGCAGGAGAGCGAGGATCTGAACGAACTATTGAGCGGGGCAGGCGCGGACGTGAAGCTGCATTGGGAGAACGGGGGACATCAGCTCAGCCGTGCTGAGGTCGGGATGGCCGCTGCCTGGTTTAAGGAGAAGTTCCTGTAATACAGGGCATGCCAAGTTCCATGATGCTTTCCTATCTAATCAAGTAAAAATGAAAGCGAATATGATCAAAATACCGTCAATACGTTGGCGGTATTTTTTTTATACTTAACCCATCGAATAAGAATCGAGGGGGTCCGACATGGCACAGACAATGGAGACGATGAAGAAGCCTGGCTCCCAGCCGACGCGGGAGGACAAGTCCAGGGGATCCTTGCAGCGGGGAGAGAACCTATGGGGGATCGCATTTGTAAGCCCGATGCTGATCGGCGTTATCATTTTGGTGCTGTTTCCGATATTGGCAACGCTTGTGCTGGGGTTTGCCGATTGGAATTTCGTGCAGGGCTGGGACGGCATCCGGTGGGTCGGGTTTCAAAATTTCCGCCAGCTGCTGGAGGATGACATGTTTATCAAATCGGTTCGCAACAACATCTTGTTTCTGTTGACGGTACCGATCTATATGATGATCTCGATGGCGCTGGCCATTTTGATCGACCGGTTCGTATATATGAAGGGCTATTTTAAAGTGGCTTACTTCATGCCCTACATATCCAACATCGTGGCGGTTGCCGTCGTATGGCAGGTGCTGTTCCAGCCGTCCTACGGGCCGATCAACGAAATACTCCGGACGCTCGGGATGTCCAATCCGCCCAAATGGATTGCCGATCCGAATTTCGCACTGATTTCCATTATGCTGATTTCGATCTGGATTTCCATTGGCTTCAATCTAATTATCTATATCGCTGGTCTGCAAGCCATACCGAAGGATCTGTACGAAGCGGCCGACATCGATGGAGCGAACGGCTGGACCAAGTTCAGGCGTATTACGCTGCCGCTGTTGTCGCCAACATCTTTTTTCCTGCTGGTAACGGGGATCATCTCCACATTCAAGGTGTTTGAAATTATTGCCGTCATGACCCAAGGCGGGCCAATTGGCTCCACCACGATGATGGTCTGGTACTTATATGATACAGCCTTCATTAATCTGAAGGTAGGTTATGCATCGTCCATTGCCGCGGTTTTGTTTGGTTTTGTCATGCTGATTACGCTGGGGCAGTGGGCCGCTCAGAAGAAGTGGGTCAACTACTAGGAGGGAGGGCGTTGCTTTATGGGGACAAGAGTCGGCGTTGACTTGCGCAAGCTTATCGTCACGATCGTGATGTTCGTGGTGAGCATTCTGTTTCTCCTCCCTTTTATCTGGATGCTGGTTACATCCTTTAAGGTGGAGAGAGACGTATTCGTATATCCGATTCAGTGGATTCCGCGGGAGTGGAATGCGATTCAGAATTACAAGGAGGTATGGTTCGGCGATTATCCCTTCTATCTCTATTATTGGAACTCGATCAAGGTCAGCCTACTGACCACGATCATCTCGGCCATGGTATCCGCCCTGGCAGCCTACGGCTTCTCCAAAATCCGGTTTGCCGCCGGCAATTGGCTGTTCATCATCGTGCTGGTGACCTACATGATTCCGGGCCAGGCCATCCTGATCCCGCAGTTTATTCTCTACCGCAACATCGGGCTGTTCGACAACCATTTCGGCCTCATTATGCTGGGAAGCTTCAGCGTGCTGGGAACGTTCATGCTCAGGCAATTCTTCATGGGGGTGCATCAGGAATTCATCGAATCCGCCAAAATCGACGGCGCGAACCATCCGCGGATCTTCTGGTCGATTGCGCTGCCGCTGGTGAAACCCGCTGTGGCCACGTATGCGATCCTGCGGTTCATCTGGACGTGGAACGATTATCAGAATCCGCTCATCTTCCTGCGGACGGACCGGCTGTTCACGATTCCGCTGGCGATGCAGAAATTCACCTCCTTAAGCGGAGAATTCTATTCCCTGATCATGGCGGCTGCCGTGTCGGCGATATTCCCGCTGCTGATCGTTTTTATCATCGGCCAGAAGAGTGTCATCGAAGGCATTGCGCTGGGCGGAGTCAAGGGGTAGGAGCCTCGGGAGTGAACGGGGTAAAAATAGTTCCAACATCAGTAAAGATTGTTTTATGGTTGAGATGTAAGCGCTCTATATAATGTGGATAGTTACAGCTAGAATCGTCACGACCTTACATACCGATAGATATCAATGGGGAGGGTTACAGACAATGATGAACAAGAAATGGTGGTCAGGCGTTCTCACGGCCGCGATGGTGATCGGCTTGCTGTCCGGCTGCGGCGGAGCGAAAGAGGATGCGGCGCAAGAGGGTTCCGCGCAAGGGGGCAAGACCAATCTGAGGCTGTACACCTATGGCACGGAGGAAGCTTACAATTGGAAGAAAACGATCCAAGCTTATGAAGAGGCAACGCCGGGCGTGACCATTGAGCTGGTCCAGCTCAGCGAGAAGGGGGATACGCAGGAGGCGTTCAAGAAGCTTGACCTGGAGGCGGCATCCTCGGCCCAGATGGACATTCTGATGTTCAGCGATCCGGCGGGTTATGCGCAGCGGGTGGCGCTCGGCATGGCAGAGCCGCTGGATGACTTTATTGCGAAGGACGGGTACAGTGTGGAAACGGATTATAAAGTGGATACTCGCCTCGACGGCAAGGTCTACGCGCTGCCCGGCAAGTTTAACCCATGGTATGTGCTGCTGAACAAGGATCACTTGGAGGAAGCGGGACTGCCGGTTCCAACGGACTGGACCTGGGACGAATATGCAGATTATGCCAAGAAATTGACCCAGGGCGAAGGAGCGTCGAAGCGCTACGGGACGTATTTCCATGGTCCGCAAGGGGGCGGATGGCTGGAGTTTCTGAAGCTGATGATGGCCAATCAGCCTCAAGATACCGATTATTTGAAGGCCGACGGCTCTTCCAATCTGGATAACCCGACCTTCAGACAGACGCTGGAACTGCGTCTGCGAATGGAGAAGGAGGACCAATCCTCGGTGCCTTACACGGACATGATCTCCCAGAAGCTGAATTACCGGACGCAATTCTTCAATCAATCCGCAAGCATGATCACGATCGGCAGCTGGATGAACACGGAGATCGGCGGAACGGATAAAGTGCCGCTGGACTTTAATATCGCCGTAGCCCCATTCCCGAAAAACGAGGAAGGCGATCCGACAGGACTTACGCCGGTAACCACGGATTACGTGGCGGTGGCGGCCAAGTCGAAGCATAAGGAAGAGGCTTATAAATTCGTCCGCTGGTACACAACGGAAGGGCAAATCGTGCAGGGCAAGAATATTCCGGCCTGGCAGCAGGTGAAGACCGAGCAGGTGGAAGAGATCATAGACACCATTCTGTCGGGCACGAAAAGTCCGGAGAAGGTAGACAAAAAATCGCTCGTGGACACATTGGTTGCCTCGAAGGCCTCGGCCATCGTGCCGCCTGCGCCTTATCAGGCGGAAGTGTACGAGGCGGTGAACGAGGAATACGAGAAGCTGATCCTAGGCAATCAGGATATTGATCAGACCATCGCGAATTCGCAGGAGCGAGTGAACAAAATTATAGAATCCAACAAAAAATGATCTGGTATAATAGACAAAAAAATCGGGACGGAACTCTTCGTCCCTTTTTTTGAATTCGCGTACATCATTCCCGTCACGCCATACCCGAGGTGGATTCTATGCCCGCACGATTGAAGAGCCTGATCCCAAGCTCCATCAGGCATAAGCTGATTTTGGCTGCCGTCACCTGCATTGTGGTTCCTGCCATCGTCAGCTTGATTCTGTATAACTCGTTAACGAAGGAAGCCTTGAGGCAGCAGGCGGTATCCAATGCAAGCGATGCCCTTCAGCTGGTCCGCGGATCGGTGACGAATCTGCTCTTAAGCAAAATCAATATCGCCAACTACATTCAGATGAATTCCGGTTTGAATTCTTATTTCAAGCAGGTGGTCTCCGGCAACGAAGACCCGGATCCTTACCGCAGGTTCATGGAATCCAACCGGGTGCTGGAGCATCTGGACAGCTTGACGGTCGTCGGCGAGAAAAGTTATGTCACCGTCATTCTGGAGAACGGCTCCTATTACATGAATTATTCCGTAAGCGATTACAATCCGCTTGATTACAGGCAGCGCCCATGGTTCGGCCAGATTTCGGAGCTGCAAGGCTTGGAGTCCTTGTGGACGGAGCCGGAGGCCACGATGTTCCGCTCCGATCAAATCGATCATCCGACGCAATTATCGGTGGTGCGCACGCTCCGGCTGCCGGATTCCGAAATTTACGGCTACGTGATCGTGACCTTCATGGAAGATCAGATCAGCGGGATCTTCAACTCTCTTTCGGAAGGCAACGATATGGTGCTGCTGGATGCCAAGGGAACCGTCGTTTCCGGCAGTTATCAGAACCAGATCGGAACGACCTTTGCCTATCTCGATGACTTGGATCAAGAGAAGCCCTACTCAATCGTGCCGATGAATGGGGAGAAACAGCTGATGGTTCACCAGGACATCCCGTTTGCCGGGTGGCGGCTGGTGCTGATGCAGCCGTACAAGGATGCGATCGTCAATATCAACTCGATTTTCAACCGGGTGTTCTGGTTTCAGATGTGCTCCTTCCTGATCTTTCTGCTGCTGCTCATTGCGCTTGTCCGCGCGTTTACCCAGCCGTTAGTCAAACTCGGCAAAGTGGCGTCCTCCGTGCAGCGCGGAAACCTGGAAGTCAGGTCGAATGTTCATGGCAATGATGAGGTTGGACGACTGGGTCATTTATTCGACGACATGCTGGACCGGTTCAAAGCCATGATCTCGGAAATATCCGAGAACCAGGCGAGAAAACGAAAAGCGGAGCTCCGAATGCTCCAAGCCCAGATCCATCCTCATTTTCTGTTCAATGTCTTGAATTCGATCCGAATGAAGGTCATGAAACGGGGCGATCCCGAGAGCGCCAAGATGATCGGCTCCTTATCTGTACTGCTCCGCATGACGATCAGCCGCGAGGAGGACGAGATTGCGCTTCACGAAGAGATCGACCTGATCTCGCATTATATAGCCCTCATGAACCTTCGGCAGAAGGAGGAGGTCAGGCTGGAGCTGGATCTCGCGCCGGAGGCTTTCCTCTTCAAGGTGCCGCGCTTTTTTCTGCAGCCGATCGTGGAGAATGCGTTAATCCATGGGCTCAACCAGCAGGCAGGGACGATTCGGATTGCAGCCGCCATGAAGGGCAGGCATCTTGTGCTGGCGGTGAAGGACGACGGCATCGGTATGGACGCCGCCATTCGGGAGTCGATTGCCCGGAGAATCCAGGGCGGATCCGCCGGATCCTCGATGCAGGAGGAGGCAAGCGGAGGCAGTTTCTCCCATATCGGTCTGCAAAATGTGATGGAACGGATGAGCATTGTGTTCGGCGAGGCTTTTCAATGCCACGTCTACAGCGAGCCTGGCCAAGGAACGGTGATCGAAATGTTTATACCGGAAAGAGGGAATGCGGATGTATAACGTGATGCTGGTAGATGATGATTATCCCGTCATTGAGCTGTTGTCGGAGGCCATCTCGTGGCATGAGCTGGGCTTGAATCTGATGGGAAGCTATGAGAACGGAATGAGTGCCTGGGAGGAGGCAAGGTCTTCGCCTCCGGACATTCTGATTACGGATATCGGCATGCCCAAAATGAACGGGCTTGAGCTGTCCGCACGCATCAAAGAAGTGAAGGCCGATGTGCGGATCGCCATTCTGTCCTGCCATAACGAGTTCCAATACGCCCAGCAGGCCATGCGCCTGAACGTGCAGGATTATCTGCTGAAGGATACGCTCGACCCCGAGGAGCTGGCACAGCTGCTGAGGCGGTTCAAGCAGGCGATGGACGAGGAAGCCCAAAAGGGCTGGGAGCAGTCGCGGATGGTCCATCTGGTGGACGAATCCAAGGAGCTGCGGAAGGAGCAGAGCCTTAAAAATTTCATCCATCAGCCCTTGCTGTCCGCCGAAACATGGCGGCATGAGCTGTCGGAGTACGGAGTGCTGAAGCCGGGTTATCACTGCCTACCCGTGGTCGGCCATCTGGAGGATGTCCGGGAGATCAAGCACCGCTTCGCTTCCAACCAGACGCTGCATTTTGCCCTGGGCAATGTGCTGCGGGAGGTGCTGGATCAACTGAATCCGGATGCGGTGCATGTCCTATACGATGCAAAGTCTTCGCTGCTCCTGTTCGCGTATCGCCCCGGCTTGGGCAGCAACATATACGATGAGGCCGCAGCCTGCTTGAAGGAGGTGCAGCGGACGCTCGAGCGCGTGCTGCGAATTCGCATGTCGTTCCTGATCGGCCGGGGGTGCGCGGATCCCGAAGGCTTAAAGGCAGGGCTCAATGAACTGCTAGCCTGCCGGCATCAACGATTCTATCTGGAGCCGCAGGAGATATCCAAACTGAACGGAGCGCTTGAACAGAAAAGTCTGCATGGGAATCCCGATCTCTTCGTTTATTATGACCGGGCCAGTTCGGAGCTGCGGGAATCGCTGCTCGGAAAAGAGGGGTTATGCGGGGTGCGCGACACGGTCGATCGGTGGATCTCATGGATTCAGGAGAAGCGGTACGCACCAGAATCGGTCAAGGACTGGGTATTGAAGCTCCTGCTGGATCTGAAGCTGAGGCTTCATCTCCTGCATTCGCTGTCACCTGCGTATACGGCCGATGCGCTGCACAAAGAGATCATGGACATGGATTCCCTGAACGAGCTGAAATCCTGGCTTCACGATTATTTGGAATCCACCATGCAGGCTATGGACCGGGGATTCGGGGGCAGCAGACGATCGGAAGTGGCGGAGGCCTGCAAATACGTGTCCCTTCGGCTTGATCAGAGGATCACGCTGGATGACGTTGCGGGCTGCCTGCACCTGAATCCGAGCTATTTCAGCCGCATGTTCAAGAAAGAAACCGGCGTCACCTTCATCGAATACGTCACCCGCATGAAGATGGAGCGCGCCAAGGAGCTGCTGCGGCAGACGGACCGCACGGTCGGTGAAATCTGCGAAAGTCTGGCTTACGACAATGTGAGTTATTTCAGCAAAACATTCAAGGCGTATGCGGGGGTAACCCCCGTAGAGTTCCGGAACGGTTGAAAGGCGTCTCCAACAGGCGTTGAAACGGGAAGGAGGAGGGTCTTAGTCCGATGAACAGGATACAGGAGCTGACAACGATTGCAAACGGGATGGCTCCCGCCGATCTGCGGATGTATTACAAAGGTGGGGACCAGAGGTCCTTCTGGGAAGACATCGGGAGAAGCAAAGATTACGAGCAGGACATATCCGAGATTCGCGAGGAAGGGGAGCGGCTGCTGTCTGTCCCGAACCCGCCGCTGACGTATGACTTATTCACCCGGTTTTCCCGGCAGGGAACGAGGCTGGATTATGAAAAGGTTTATTTCGAGCGAAGGCGCCGGCTGAACACCTTTGCCCTGCTGACCCTTCTCGAGCCGGATAAAGAAGCGTACCGGATGGCTCTCCAGGAGATGATCTGGTCCATCTGCGATGAGTATACCTGGTGTTTACCGGCGCATGTGAACGCGGAATCGCCCGGCGGCATCAAGGGGACGATTGATCTGTTCAGCGCCGAGACCGGGTTTACCCTCAGCGAAATCCGCGTGCTGCTGCGGGACCATCTGCCTTCGCTGCTGATCTCAAGAATCGGGGAAGAGGTTGAAGCGCGGTTGTTCATTCCTTTTCTAAGCCACGAGCACGGCTGGGAGACGGCGACGCATAATTGGTCTGCCGTCTGTGCCGGTTCCATCGGCTCTGCCGCGCTGCTGCTTATGGAAAGCGGGGAATCTCTTGCGAAGGTTCTGCTGAAGACGGAGTGGTGCATGGACTATTACCTGCACGGCTTTGGCCCCGATGGAGCCTGTCTGGAAGGGCTGGGATATTGGAATTACGGGTTCGGGTATTTCGTGTATTATGCCGATTTGCTTCGCAAGCGCAGCAAAGGTGCGATGGACTGGTTCCGTACAGAGAAGGTCGGCCGCATCGCATTGTTTCAGCAGCAGGGCTTTATGGGAGGAAAGGCCGTCGTCAACTTCTCCGATTCGCAGCCGGAAAGCACGGTGCATATCGGTTTGTCTCATTATTTGGCCGGACTGTACGAAGATTTCGAGTCTCCGCCGCAGTCTCTCCGGTCGGGTTACCGCGACGATCATTGCAGCCGCTGGGCTCCGGCATTGCGCAACCTGATCTGGCGGGACCCACTGAAGCCGGGAAGCGATTGGGAAGAGGCCAGTTATTACTTGCCCGATGCCCAGTGGCTGATCTCCCGCGGCTCATATGGAGACCAAGTATATGCGTTTGCCGCCAAGGGTGGTAGCAATGACGAACCGCACAACCATAATGATCTCGGGCATTTTATCCTGTACGGCGCCGGGGAAGTATGGTGCTCGGACCTCGGCTGCGGCGAGTATACGGTGGAATATTTCGGCGAAGGACGATATGGCTACGACTGCAACGGTTCCCAAGGCCACTCCGTGCCGATCATCGACGGCCATTATCAGCAAGAGGGCCCGGATAGCGCCGCGGTTGTATTGCAAGCGTTGACGGGTGAAGCCGTAGATCGGCTGCGGCTTGAACTGACCTCGGCCTACCGCGTTCCTGCGCTTCGGGCATTCACGAGGATGCTGGAGTGGAACAAGGAGGGGAATCGGCCGGAACTGACGCTGAGCGACCGCTTCACGTTCGATTCGCCCCCAGGCAGCTTGGTGGAGCGGATCGTGACGATGGTACAGCCCGAGCTGAAGTTGCTTGATGGCCGGTGGGTTGTCGCGTTAAGGAGAGCGGGAACTCATGAGCCCGGCCTGCTGGTCCACTACGACAGCGAGCTTGTCGAGCCTGAGCTGACAAGGCATGTCTACCGTGATCACTTTGGCCAGGAAGCGGCTTGGTATGCCATGGATTTCAAAGTGAAGGCCCCTGGCTTGCATGCGAATATTGACTTCAAATTTCAATTCATATGAACAGAGGAGTGGAGAGGAATGAAAACGGAGATCGCTTTGGATTGGTTGACGGAGGCCTGGGAGAAATCGCTTGCGAAGACGCAGCGGAACGTAACGCGGATTGGGGCGGGATTTCCGCATGCCAGCCAGAATGGAGTCTACCAGCTGGAGCCGCCGCATTGGTGGACGGCCGGCTTCTGGCCGGGGATGCTGTGGCTTCTGTACAATGACAGCGGCCTGGCTGAGTTTAGAACCACCGCCGAGCAGTGCGAGCTCATTCTGGATGACGTGCTGAACCAATATGTGCGCCTGGATCACGATCTCGGCTTCATGTGGACGCTGACGAGCATGGCCTCCTACAAGCTGACCGGCAACGAAGAGTCCAAGGTTCGGGTACTGAAGGCGGCAAATTACCTGGCGGCACGCTTCAACCTGAAGGGTCAATATATTCGAGCCTGGAATCCGTGGTCGGAAGGGGAGGATAACGCGGGGCTCGCCATCATCGATTGCGCCATGAATACGCCCCTATTGTTTCTGGCGTCGCATATCAGCGGCGATCCCCGCTACCGGCATATTGCCGAAGCGCATATGGAAACGGTGGTCCGGGACTTCGTCCGGCCGGATGGCTCCGTCTATCATATCGTTCGATACGATCCGGTAACCGGTGAACGCCTGGAAGGGATCGGCGGGCAGGGTTTTGCGCCGGAATCCGCCTGGTCCAGGGGAACGGCGTGGGCGATCTACGGCTTGACGCTTGCCTACCATCATACGGGCAAGTCGATATATCTCGACACGGCCAAGACGGTTGTGCATTTCTTCCTGGCAAACCTGCCGGCAGACCATGTGCCGTTCTGGGATTTCCGCGCGCCGGATGAAGCCCGCATATACCGGGATTCTTCCGCTGGTGCCTGCGCCGCAAGCGGGCTGCTGCTGCTGGCCGACAAGGTGGAGCCGGGACAGGCGGCCGTATATCGGACATCCGCGGTCCGGATTCTGGAATCGCTGTACCGGAATTACGGCACATGGGACAACGATGGGGAGGAAGGCTTGATTCTTCACGGGACCAGCCACTATCCGGAGGGCAAGAATATCGACGTGCCCCTGATTTACGGCGACTTTTTCTTTGTGGAGGGACTGGCGCGGCTGAGAGGGAAGGGGCCGTTTTACTGGGAATAACGGAGATTGAATAAAAGAGGCATTCCGGAAATGGAGTGAGCATTTAAGATGAGTATACAGGTTACTGGGAATCCCGAGGGCGGCTTGATCCATCCGGTTGCCCGGAATCCGCTACGAACAAGAGAGGATGTGCAGGAAGCACTCACCCAACTGCTCGAGCCTCTGAAAAAATATTACAGCGAGGGCCGCGCACGATTAATTCTCGACCGTTTGGGCGTCGACGCCTATGCCGATATTGCGGAGATGGAGGGCTTCTCGCGCGTGCTGTGGGGACTCGTTCCCGCCGTTGCCGGAGGCTCCCATGGCGATCTGTGGGAGCTGTCTCTGCAAGGGATACGTTCAGGGACCGATCCGGAACATGCGGAGTATTGGGGTAAGGTGAAAGACTATGATCAACGGCTGGTGGAGATGGCGGTATTCGGATTGGCCTTTGCCCTGATTCCGGATCGCATCTGGCAGCCGCTGAGCGAGATAGAGAAGTCTAATCTCTATCAGTGGCTCGATCAGATCAACCATCACCCTTGCCATGATTGCAATTGGCTGTTCTTCCATGTCCTTGTCAATGTCGGTTTCCTCAAGGCGGGATTGCCGTACGATGCCGGGCAGCTGGAGAAAAATCTCCAACGAATTGAGGAGTTCTATCTGGATGCAGGCTGGTATAGCGACGGAATCGGGGGGCACAGCGATTACTACGTGCCATATGCTTTTCATTTCTGCGGCCTGATCTATGCGCAGCTGATGGGAGAGGAGGACCCCGAACGCGCTGGTCGCTACAGGGAGCGGGCGGCGTTGTTTGCACGAGACTTCGTCCACTGGTTTGCCCCCGACGGGGCAGCCGTTCCTTACGGGCGCAGTTTGACGTACCGCTTTGCCCAGTCGGCCTTCTGGTCGGCTGCGGCTTATGCCGGACTGGAAGGGTTTAGTCCGGGCCAGCTGAAGGGGCTGGTCCTACGAAATCTCAGATGGTGGTTTCGACAGCCTATTTTTGACCGGGACGGCGTGCTAACGGTGGGGTACGCTTATCCAAACCGAATCATGTCGGAAAACTATAACGCGGCCGGCTCCGTGTACTGGTCGTTAAAGACGTTTCTGATCCTTGCTTTGCCGGAGGAGCATCCGTTCTGGACGGCCGAGGAGCAGGAACTGGCGGAGACGGGAAGTATTTCGGTCCAGGAGCCTGCACATCTGGTCCTCTGCCGTGACGAGCAGACCGATCATGTGGCCGCCTTCAATACGGGCCATCCGTCTACCAACGAGCATACGCATACTTCTGCCAAGTACGAGAAGTTTGTATACTCTACCGCCTTTGCGTTCAGCGTGCCGAGAGCGGAATGGGGGCTGGCCCAGGGAGCTTTTGATTCCATGCTGGCCCTTAGCGAGGGCGATCGACTGTTCCGGGTCAAACGCTTATGCGAGGAGACGCGGATACAGGAGCATGTGCTGTATGCACAATGGAAGCCATGGAGGGATGTGGAGGTACGAACATGGCTAGCGGCGGGACTGCCTTGGCATACTCGCATCCATCGGATCAGCACGGGAAGGAGTCTCGATGCTGCGGAAGGCGGGTTTGCGTTGGGCTTAGGTTTCCTGCATAGCTCCCGAGCGGGAGATGGAGCAGCTTCGGCTTCCGGCACTTTCGGCACCAGCGCCATCTATGGCATGCTCGGTTACGATACGGCAGAGCTCATCTATCCCCATGCCAATACCAATCTTCTGCGTCCCTGCACCGTCATTCCTACGTTAAGGGCGGCGCTCGAACCCGGAACCCATTGGCTCATATCGGCCGTGCATGGCACCCCCAGCGCTCCCGGCACTCCCGCCATTGAGGAGCCTTCCATGGAAGACGTGAAAGAGGGGCTGGGCGTCGAGATCTTGCAGCGTCAGATTACAATCACCACTCAGACGGGGAAAGTCATCGTGATTCCGATGGACTAACAAGCAGATGGTCTCACCCTAACAGGTATGAAGCAGTGGTTTGTCAGAGCTAATATAGATCATACAGATAGACAGGCGAAAGCCGGGGGTCATTAACCCCCGGCTTTCAATATCATGGCCTTCGCCCGCGCGAATCATCGCAAGGACTTATTTTGTCAAATAGGAACTGGTCAGAGGAACAAACAGGGAAGTGCCCGGACCTTCATCAACGATCTCCACAAAAATAAAATCGGCAGCCGATACATCGACGTCTACGCCGACCAGGCCATCGTCAGCAGCCAGGGACACCTTTTTGAGCGTAGAGTTGTTGTGGTCCATAATGACGATTTCTTGCGCACCGCCAGTCACGGCCAGCTCAAGATGCAGTTTGGCATATTTTTTACCCGTCATGATCTGGAAGCTGTTGCCTTGTTTGGCCGAATCGGTATGTAAATAAACGTCTTTATAATCCTTGCCTTTGTAGACCGTATCGCTGGAATCTTTGGTGTGCCAGGCTGATGTCCCCAATACGGAGGCTCCGAGCGAGCTTAATGATAATGGACTGGAGGTTTCGGATGGGGATCCCTGATTGCCGCCAATCAGTACTGAAGAAGTTGCGCTGTCATAACGAATGTCGATGTCCATCAGATCGCCTACAGCTCGCACAGGCAAGTACGTCGTGCCGTTGTAGGTGATCGGCAGCACGGTTTTGCCGTTTGCGTCTTTCGGCGTTACCACCGTACCGTTTAACTTCAGGGAGATCTTGCTGTTCAAATAGGCTTTGATTGGCTCCAAAGCTGACGACGCCATAGCGCCTGTACCGATCCCCAGCGTGAGCGTACCCGCCAATAACCCATACAATACTTTCTTCTTCATTAAAACCCCTCCTATAATTTAGGTTAATTTTCATGCTTTATAGTAGTAAAGTGTTAGAAGGAAGTCAACCCTTTTTAAAGGGATAGGTCCGATCCTTCGTAGCCATATGGGTGACGAAGGAGCGTCCCGTCCGGGTTATGCTTGTTGTGAAAATGGACTCTTTTACGAAAGCTTGCCAGAAAAGGGCGAGATATTTTCATGAAAAGTGATACAATGATAGAAATACGTAAATAAGGGTAGCGGAAGGATCAACGTTTACCTGGCAGCGAAGTGGGAGTGTGATCGAGAGAATGGAAGAGACGTATACGGCAAAACGGGCAGTCAGCATGGAGGACATCGTACGCGCACACCACGTGCTTCGTGAAGTGATCGTGCGGACACCGCTGCAGCGGGACGCTGTGCTATCGGCAAAGTATGACTGCGAAGTGTATTTGAAACGCGAGGACTTGCAGGTGGTTCGCTCCTTCAAGATCCGTGGCGCTTACAATATGATTCGCAGCTTGTCGGATGAGGAACGGGGCAACGGAATTGTGTGCGCCAGTGCGGGAAACCATGCGCAAGGGGTAGCTTTCTCCTGTAATGCGCTGAATATTAAAGGCAAGATTTATATGCCGAGTACGACCCCGAATCAGAAGGTGAAGCAGGTGAAGCGTTTTGGCGGGGGCAGTGTTGAGGTCATTCTGATAGGGGATACCTTTGACGATGCTTATGCTGAAGCGATCAAGGCCTGCGATGAGTATGGCATGACCTTTATTCACCCGTTTGATGAAGCGAAGATTATCGCGGGCAATGGCACGATCGGGATGGAGGTCATGGAGGAGCTGGACGCACCGGATTATATGTTTGTTACTATTGGCGGTGGGGGTCTTGCCGCAGGCGTGGCAACGTATGTCAAAACCGTCAGCCCAGCGACGCAAGTCATTGGCGTTGAACCGCTTGGGGCCGCATCCATGATCGAATCCAAGAAGCAGGGCGAGGTCGTCACGATGCATGAGATCGACAAATTCGTGGATGGCGCCGCCGTGAAGCGTGTCGGACAGCTGACTTATGATATATGTTGCGAGTTGGTCGATGACATCGTGACGGTTCCGGAAGGAAAAGCCTGCACCACCATTCTGGAACTGTATAACGAGAATGCGATCGTTGTCGAGCCTGCCGGGTCGCTGGCCGTGGCTGCGCTGGATATGAACCGGGACCGGATTCGCGGAAAAACGGTGGTATGCATCATCAGCGGCGGCAATAACGATATCGACCGGATGCAGGAAATCAAGGAGCGCTCCTTAATATATGAAGGGCTGAAGCATTACTTCATGATTAACTTCCCGCAGCGTGCGGGAGCACTCCGTGAGTTTCTGGAAGAAGTGCTAGGTCCAGACGACGATATCGCACGCTTTGAATACACGAAGAAGCATAACAAGGAAGACGGACCTGCCCTGGTGGGCATCGAGCTGTTAAGGCCCGAGGATTACGGTCCGCTGGTAGAGCGGATGCAGCGCAAGGGTCTGGATTATACGGAGCTTAACAAGAACATGAACCTGTTCAATCTGCTGATTTAAGAGGTACAGGCCACGATAAATAGGCACAGACCACGATCAAAAGCCGGATTCTCCTATAAACGGGAATCCGGCTTTTTTTCATACCTATTCATTAGGTTGGTGATCCTGCTGAACATAGGGAATGGTCTGTGGTTCGTTCGTCTAGTCGAGCGGAACCGCCTTCGCACGATATTGCTCAACCTCCTGGGTCAGCTTGTCCTTGTTGCTCTCAAGCACTTCAGACCAGGACTTCAGCTTTTTCAGAAGAGCGCTTTTGGAGACGGCGTCGCTGTCCTTAAGGACGTTATCGAAGGCTTGCCGCACTTCCGGATCGAGCAGATTGTCCTCGTACTTGAATAGCGGCGTATTGTTGTAGCCATAGAATAAGCTTAGCTCTGTAAAATGAAGCTTCAGCTTCACATCCGCAGCCCGGTTTGATTTGGGATATGCCGTGATAAAAGCCTCCTGCGAAAGTCCACGTTCAATAACCTCGGACCAAGGGATGACCAAGGCCGCATCACTGACCGCAGGCTTCTCGGATTCCACGATCATGATGTCGATATAGGCTTGAAGATCCTTATTGATGTAAGGCTTGTATGGTTTCAGTGTCGTATAGTCAATAATCGGGAAGATGACGCCTTCGGTCGTATACAGTCTGTAGCCGCTGTCTCGCAGGTTGATGAGCACCTTGCGCAGCGTGTCGTCCTTGGCTTTGTTAATGGTGGTGTTAATCGGCTCCCCGTATTTGTACAGGTTCATCAGTTTATCCTGAATGCCGATTTCATACACCTTGTCGGTTTTTGCCGGGAGCGCATCATTCATCGCGTTCTCCAGTTTGAGCACCAGCATGGTCGCCTGATACGTGGTTACGCTGCGGATATGCTTGGTGATGTAAGACTTGGCATAAGCCACATCGGTTTCTTTCAGCAGTTTACTGGCTTTGTTGTACACCGCATTGCCGAAGGCGGTAGCTATGCTTGAGACGGCGGTCGAACTAGCTTGGGATACGGATGCAGTTGCTGCGTTAGCGATGACGCCGGTCTGAATCGATAGAATAAGCGCAAGGATGGCAGCAATCGCGGATTTTTTGGATTTTGACATATATATTCCTCCCTTACCACACATTACCCTTATCCTATCATCTTCTTTAGAACATTAGTTTACATTGATCGAAAAAATATTAAAGATTTTGTTAAACTCCGGCCGCGAATCCATGACGAGTTTGTATTATTTGCTCGAAAAAAGAAGTTTCGTCCCGGCGATTCCGACCAGGAATATGACGAGACTGATCCATGGCGCTATTGTCAGAACCGGCAGCAGCCGCCCCAGCCACACGCCGACTACCAGAATCAATACGGTGATGGCGACATAAATCCCCATATTGCGAACATTAATCTTGCGCTTGTCCTCCTCCGGCTTGAAGGTGTCGCTCTTCATCCATCTTAACAATGCGTGGATAAGCACATAGGAACCGCCTGCTATCAAAATCAGGGTGGAAATACGTACCTGCGTCATGCGCTCAACCGGCCCTCCGGCCCACAACGTGATGAATCCGACCAGCGCTTGGACGAAGAAAAACCAGGTTAAGGCAATCCAAGGGATCATGAAATGGTATTGGAGACTGCTCAGGCCTTTTATTTTTGGCAGCTGCTCCACGAGTTCCTTGCAGTAGGATTCGGGATCGCTTCCGAACACATCCTCGGCGCTCCTGCCCTTGGCCTGGGCATCCAGGAGGTGCTGGGCGATTTCAAGCAGCAGTTCCTCGCCTTTTTGCTCCTGCACGAAGCTGCTGCGGATATAGACCACCATGTCTTGGTAATAGCTAAGATTGTCAGGCGTCATGGCATCCTGGAGTCGGTTGTTCTCTTTGATCATCTGTTTGGTATTCATCTTCATTGTCCTCCACGGGTTAGAATATGGTCCACACTATCTTTAAGCGTTCCCCAATGTTCCTTGAATTGTTGAAGAACGTGCAGGCCTTTAGCGGTTAGATTGTAATATTTACGGGGCGGTCCCCCGGCACCGGGCGCAGGCCGCAGTGTCCCTTCAATAAGCTGGTCTTTCTGCATGCGAAGCAGCAGGGGATAAATGCTGCCTTCGCTTACAAACGTTAGTCCGCTGTCTTCCAGCAGCGTGCTAATCTCATAACCATATACCTCCCGATGCTCCATAAGCGAGAGAATGCAGCCTTCGAGAATGCCTTTTAGCATTTGACTTTGAGTGGTCATGAATGGGGTTATCCTCCTTCAAGTATATTGCTATGCAAGGTAGTGGGGCGCATTTAGGCTGGGCTGCAAATGGGAATGATAAATGCCGAGTGACGAATTGACAGTGATGTCGGATGAGAATGACAATGGCAACGGCAATAGTGAATGGCAATTTGCAATGACAATGGCGAATTACAATTGTGAATAACGAATAGCAAAACCTTGATCCCTACAGAACGGACGTCCCTTTCAGCTACCTTGTTATGCAATATATCATAACAACAGCATACTTGCAATGCAAGGTAGCTTAAATAATCCATGTCGGTTTCGTGAACCAGGTATAATTCTGCCGTTCCTATTTCACAATAATAAGCATTCTGAAGCAATAGACGACCCTCTAAACATTTAGGGGTAAAAAGGAGGAGTTCTTTAGGTGAGTGCTAACTTTTATGACGATGAATTGCATGGTGGAGACGCTGTGCCGGCAAACGGGCAAGAGGTTGTTGCAGGTAACAGTGCAGCCGACGGGATGTTTGGCCAGCCTGAAGGGGGATACGCCTCCGGGGATGATGAAACAGATCTGTCTGTATCAAGCTTATGGGAGAACGACCCTATTGGGAAGACCTGGATGAACGATTGGAGCGGACGAGAAGAGACCCATGCGATGTTTCGCCAGAGCTACGAGTAAGGCTGAAGATGCGGTGTGAAAGCTGATGAAGATTGAAGCGGACAAGATAAGATGCATGCTGGGGTTTGCAAAGCCGTGAGTGGAGGTTGAACGGTTCGGAGAACTGGGCGGAACTATAGTTTAGGAGAACGATGCCAAGTTTGTCTGTGGTATAAGTAGTGGTTGAATGGACCGTTTCATAACCGGTGGAGCTGTAGTAGAAGGCGCCACGGAATATAGCCGATTTCCACATGCATCGGACGATCATATCTTGCACGTAGTTTGCCGTCTGCCATTTGCGTTGACAATCCATAATCACGATGCTAAGATAGGTTTATCTAATTCATATTAAACTTATCGGAATTATTAATATTATGATTAAGGCGTGTTATCGCAAGGAGGAATCGGCATGGAGCGGCAAATTACAATCCGGCATAATCAAGAAGAACTTACGGCAACCATCCATTACCCGTTGAAGGAAGCGGCCCAAGGAGGCAGGTGCAATCGGGTACCGTTGGTCATCATCTGCCACGGCTTTGTTGGAAGCCGGATCGGCGTGGACCGGCTGTTTGTCAAAACGGCGCGTGAGTTTGCCGATGACGGGTACATGGTGATCCGGTTCGATTATATAGGATGCGGGGAGAGCTCTGGCAATTACGGAAGCGAGGGGCTCGACTCGATGATTGCCCAGACGCGTTCCGTTCTCGATTATGGACTCAGCTGTGCTGATGTCGATCCGACGCGCATCACACTCATCGGACATAGCTTGGGTGGCGCTGTCGCCCTGCAGACCGCCGTTCGTGACCGGCGGGTGAAGAATCTGATTCTGTGGTCTGCGGTAGGTTATCCGTTCAACGATATCGTCAAAATCACTGGTCGCGATGTGTACGACACCTCTGTTAAGTCGGGAACCGCTGATTATTTGGGATACTCGTTTACCCCGGTCTTTTTCGATTCGTTGGCACAGGGTCAGCCTTTCCAGGAAGCGATCAAGTTTACGGGCAATGTGCTGGTGATACATGGTACCTCGGATGAAGTCATTCCGGTCGATTACGCATTTTTGTACCAAAAAGTGTTCTGGATGCGCCAGGAAGGCCGCTGCGATAAGGAGATCATCTTCCAAGCCGATCACACGTATTCCGCCGGGCCTCAGCGCGAGCTGCTCCTAGAGCGGACACGGGATTGGTTGAACGAACAGGAGAACATTCAGCAGGAGTGGCAGCACTGGATGATTTAAGGGAGTTATTTGGCATATTGGGCGATTTAACGGTACAATAGAGTTGTCCCTTGATTTTGAAGCTGGAGGTGGCATCGATGACGTTACCTGCTTTATTTATTGCCCATGGTTCGCCGATGATGGCCCTGGAGGACAACGAGTACACCCGCTTCCTTGAGCAATTGGGGCGGGAGCTGCCTGTACCTAGAGGCATAGCGGTATTTTCTGCCCATTGGGACGATCCGGATCAGCGGCTAACTGAAGATGCCGTGCATGGCACGATGCATGATTTTTACGGATTTCCGGATGAAATGTACCAGATTACGTATCCTGCCCCAGGCAGTGCGGAGCTGGCTGCTCAGATTCGTCAGCGTTTTGAGGCAAGCAATCTGCATGCCAAAGCCGTGACTGGCCGTGGACTGGACCATGGGGTATGGGTCATTCTGCGCAAAATGTACCCCGATGCGAATATTCCTGTGGTGGCCTTGTCTGTGGACTCCAAGCGCTCGCCACACGAACAATATTCCATCGGTACGATGCTGTCCGATTTGCGTGAGGAAGGCATCCTGATTATCGGGAGCGGCGGTTTGGTGCACAATCTGCGGATGGTGCATGAGAGCGATGAGCCTGATGAATGGGCGGCTGCATTCGATGAATGGATCGCGGAGCAGCTGACGGAATGGAATCTGAATAATTTGTTTGCGTTTGACAAAAAAGCGCCTCATGCCAGCGATGCTGTCCCTTCTTATGGACGGGAGCATTTTGTCCCTTTGTTCTATGCAATGGGTGCTGCCGATACCGGCCGCAAGGCAAAACGATTGTTTCAATCTTACCAATATGGCAGTTTGAGTCTGAACTGCTGGTCATTCGAATAATGAGATGCCGGGCTTGGATCACAAGCTCGGCTTTTGTTGTTTTAGAGGGGATTGTGTGTGGGATTTCTGTTGGCAGCGAGTCGGGGCAGATGTCTGTGGGGAGAAGCAGAAGATAGTGGGGGGCGTTATTGGGTAACCAGTGTACTTAGTCAGTCCGTCGGCGGCCCGGCAGTATCGGACCTCAGATTCGCTATTTTTGCTATAGGCACGGTATTGCGGGAGTTATCGGACACAGAATCCGTTAAGTTGCCGATCAGTGCACTTGCTCAGACCGTATGGGCCGCAGTATCGGACCTCAGATCCGCTATTTTTGCTATACGCACGGTATTGCGGGAGTTATCGGACACACGATCCGTTAAGTTGCGGATAATCCGTAAAATGAGGGCCTATTTCGGTGAATAACGGATCTCTGGTCCGTTAGTGTCAAAGAAATGGTGCTTTTGGTCAAAATAAGGTCCGCTGAGTCCGCTAAAATTGTAAGTCGCTAGGCAGTGTGCCGTAATGTACGTCGCTCGAACGTAAGCATAAGCTTAAATGTATGCAAAGCTCAAACGTATGACGGCGCTCGAATGAGTACAACGCTCTTTGGACCTCAGATCCGTTATTTTCGCTATCGGCACGATATTGCGGGGTTTATCGGACACACGATCCGTTAAGTTGCGGATAATCCGTAAAATGATGGCCTATTTCGGTGAATAACGGATCTCTGGTCCGATAGTGTTAAAGAAATGGTGCTTTTGGTCAAAATAAGGTCCGCTGAGTCCGCTAAAATTGTAAGGTCGCTAGGCAGTGTGCCGTAATGTACGTCGCTCGAACGTAAGCACAAGCTCAAATGTATGCAAAGCTCAAACGTATGACGGCGCTCGAATGAGTACAACGCTCTTTGGACCTCAGATCCGCTATTTTTGCTATACGCACGATATTGCGGGGGTTATCGGACACACGATCCGTTAAGTTGCCGATAATCGGCAAAATGATGGCCTATTTCGATGAATAACGGATCTCTGGTCCGTTAGTGTCAAAGAAATGGTGCTTTTGGTCAAAATAAGGTCCGCTGAGTCCGCTAAAATTGTAAGTCGCTAGGCAGTGTGCCGTAATGTACGTCGCTCGAACGTAAGCATAAGCTCAAATGTATGCAAAGCTCAAACGTATAACGGCGCTCGAATGAGTACAACGCTCTTTGGACCTCAGATCCGTTATTTTCGCTATAGGCACGATATTGCGGGGTTTATCGGACACACGATCCGTTAAGTTGCCGATAATCCGTAAAATGATGGCCTATTTCGGTGAATAACGGATCTCTGGTCCGATAGTGTTAAAGAAATGGTGCTTTTGGTCAAAATAAGGTCCGCTGAGTCCGCTAAAAATGTAAGTCGTTAACAGTTTCGCATGTACTCGTTAAGCAATGTTGTATAAACTCGCTAAGCAGTGTCGCAATGCACTCGTTAAGCAATGTTGTATGTACACGTTAAGCAGCGTCTCATGTACTCGTTAAGCAATGTTGTGTAAACTCGTTAAGCAATGTTGTATGTAACAACGCTCGAACGCTGCCATAACAAAAAACAACCCGGCTTGATTGCTCAAGCCAGGCGCTCTAATCAATAGGTTAGAATTTTTTAACTACAGTTGCCTACCATGTTATGCCGTTTGTTTTTTGAATGGTGTGTGCGTGGTTCCGTCGCCTTTGGTTGTTTTATGGGTCATTTTGTTCCACAACCCGCGGAGGTAAGGGAGTACCCAATGGTCGAAACCGATTTTACCGGCGTTGGCAGCAGCGACGATGATCAGCACTTCAAGCAGTAACATTTGGGCGTTGGTGCTCACGGTGCCCGAGAAGAGGAACGCAGCGTTCATAACCAGTCCCATCAGGGCGGCGAAGGTGGTGAAGGTACCGAGAATTAGTCCGAGACCTACCAGGAATTCACCGAGCGGGATGATGACGTTGAAGAGCTTCACGCCTGGCAGTGCTCCGTGTTCGAGGAACGCTGCCCACCAGCCTTGTACGGCGGGGTGATCGCCGGCTGCCTTCGCAATCGCGCCTTGCAGGAAGCCGCCTGCGTCAAATCCTCCTGTCAATTTACCCCAACCTGCTGTCAGCCATTCATAACCGATGTAGACACGAATGATAGTCAGCAGCCACATTGCAAATTTGTTTGTTCTCAGCCAGTTGTTAAACATATAAACCACTCCTTAAAAGTATGAATTTTCTTTTTATGAAAGCTTCCTTGCAAATTCTCAGGTGCGTTGAAGTTCTGCGTTGTTGTTGTTTCAGGAAGATGATCATCTCTTTCATGTCTTTATTATAAGTGAAATAAATCACAATATATGTGATTAAAATCACATTTGTGATAAATATCATAAAAAATTTTACGGGTTGACGCAGTTAACGTACAGCAAAAGACGGATGATCGGGATTGAGGCCGCGATCACCCGTCGGTAGAAGTTAAGAGGTACAGTTAAAGTTACAGTTATGGTGTAGTGTTGTAGTAGAGTAGTTGCAGCAATAAGTAGTTTGCAGGTGCGGGAAGTAGTTGTAGAGGTAGTAGTCGTAGAAGCAGTAGCTGTGGTAAGTAGCACTATAATCTCAGTAGTAGTTGCAGCAACAGTAATTGCAGGAGCCGTGTAGAAGTAATCGCCGCAACCAGTAGTAGCGCACTCGCATAGTGCAGGAGCGGCAGTTTCAGCAATGGAAGCGACAATGCAGCAGTGAGCAGCAGTGAGTAGCAGGAAGTAGTAGCGATAGTAGTAATTGCGGCAGCAGCCATACGAGTAGCAGTGCAGTAGTCGCAGCAATAGGAACAGTGAAGTAGTAACAGTTGCACTAACAAAACTGGTTGCAGCAGCTTGTTACAACAGCACTAACAGCCAACAGAAGTAGTGACAAGCCTGCAGCAGTTACATTAACACAGTAGCAGTTTCCCGGACCAGCACCAACAGCACCATCAGCCAGGCGGCAGCAGTATGCAGTTGTGTAGAGAAGCAACAGTAATAGAAACAACAGTAACCTGCAGTTTGCATGAAAAAGCTCAAAGAGGAGATAGGCAGTCAATCGGATTAAGCGGTGAGAATGAGTCAGTCTCCACTTTTTGAGAGGAGGGAAGTCAAGCGGCAGCTTACAGAAGAGGAAGCAAGCCGCTTTTGATTCTAGTTATAGCAACCAGCTAATGTTCATCGGTGTTGATTTAACTTTAAAGCCCTTCAGACTGCCTGATTCTGTAGAGAGGAGGGGTCACTGCTGATTTTTGCTTTGCGGGTGAATTTATCTTGGAGGTAGGACATGAGCCAGCGGTCGAGCCCAATCTTTCCGGCATTTGCAGCCGAGAGGATGATCAGAAATTCGAGCAATAGGAGCTGCCCATTGATACTGATGGAACCGGAGAAGAGATACGCGGCGTTCATCACGAGCCCCATCAGGGCGGCGAACACAGTGAATGTGCCGAGAATGAGGCCAAGTCCGACGAGGAATTCGCCTAGCGGAATGATGACGTTGAACCATTTGACACCCGGCAGCGCGGCATGCTTCAGGAATACGGCCCACCAATCCTGAACTGCGGGATGCTCACCAGTGGATTTGGCGATGGCCCCCTGCATAAATCCGCTTGCATCGAAGCCTCCCGTTAACTTGCTCCAGCCTGCCGTCAACCATTTATACCCGACATACACCCGAATGAACGTCAGCAGCCACATTGCGATTTTGCTTGATTGCAACCATTGAATTAACACCAGCATCACTCCTCCATGAATAATCATTCTCTTTTTTTGTTTTCAGATTTTTGCAAATTTGAAATTCGTAAGCGCGATGGAAGCCGAAAAAAACAGCAACGATCTATTTAATGTCGCATCCCAACAAATTATTCATATTTGCAAAAATCTGTATTTAAATACAGTATTCGCAAAGGTCGGAACTTGGCATGGGTTCTTGGCATGAAAAAAAGACGATGGAGAACCGAATGGTTCTCCATCATCTCGTGTTTGATGCTTTATCTTTACGCGGTGCGTTTTTTAAGCGGTGTTGGCGCGATACCTTCATCTTGGTTTGTTTTGTGGGTCATTTTATTCCACAGGCCACGAAGGTAAGGGAGTACCCAACGGTCGAGACCGATTTTACCGGCGTTGGCCGCAGCGACGATGATCAGCACTTCAAGCAGTAACATTTGGGCGTTGGTGCTCACGGTGCCCGAGAAGAGGAACGCGGCGTTCATAACCAGTCCCATCAAGGCGGCGAAGGTGGTGAAGGTACCGAGAATGAGTCCGAGACCTACCAGGAATTCACCGAGCGGGATGATGAAGTTGAAGAGCTTTACGCCCGGCAATGCCGCGTGTTCGAGGAACGCTGCCCACCAGCCTTGTACAGCGGGGTGATCACCGGTTGCATTGGCAATGGCGCCTTGGAGGAAGCCCCCTGCGTCAAATCCGCCGCCTGTCAATTTACCCCAACCTGCTGTCAGCCATTCATAACCGATGTAGACCCGAATGATAGTCAGCAGCCACATTGCAAATTTGTTCGTTCTCAGCCAGTTGTTAAACATATAAACCACTCCTTGAATGAGTTTTGATTTTTTCGATTAATGGGATATTGCGTTGTTTCTGATGTCGTTGCTGTTAGTTCTTGTTGCTTTGGGAAGTGATCACCTTCTCTATGTCTTTATTATAAGTGAAAATATTCACATTACATGTGATAAATATCACAAAGTTGTGAACGTTTCGAAATGAGCGCTCCGCAGAGGGGGGGATATCCAATGTGGGCACCGATTTCTGGGTGCGCGATGCCTAGTTAGGAGCACGCTTGGATGGCTGTCAGGCTGCCATTCACCTGCTTTCTGCTTAGAGCCATAATCAAGCTCTTGTGGAAATACAATGCAAAAACTTGATAACATTCCCGATATGATTTCATCGACGACGGCAGACGCCCTTTTATTAAACTAACGGGCAGAATAGTTTAACAAAATAAAGGAGCATTCTGCTTGTGGCATCTGCTCCTTCTTCATGTTGCCGTTCAGGATCAAGCTGTCTACATTTCAGGAAGCAGCTCGTCTAATATTCCGATAATGCCTGTTTTTGGTACGAGTTTCATATTTCGGAACCCAATTATGATAATATATGAAAAAGTATGGAACGAGGAGTGGGATAATTGGCTTGACGATGAAGCAACCTGGAGGTTTGTCAATGCGATTGGTTCGGGTTCTGCATTTATTAATACTATGTAGAGAGAGTGATGTTACTTGAAAAGAAACGTATTATACATTGAAGATAATGAGAAAATAGGCAGTTGGGTAAAGGAAGAATTGGAACAGCGAGGGTTTTCAGTTCAGTGGCTGCTAACTGGTGAAGGAGCCGAAAGAGAAGTCAATCAGCATGAAATCGTTATTTTGGATATCATGTTACCCGGTTTAGACGGATTTACTGTGGGAAGACGATTAAAGAAGGCAGCTCCTGCTGTTCCTATTTTGCTGTTAACTGCTCGAACATCGATAGATGATAAAGTAGATGGTTTACAATTTGCTGATGACTACTTAACGAAACCATTCCATACAGATGAATTAGTTGCAAGATTAGAAGTATTAATCCGTCGTAATGGTGGAACAAAATCCGAACGCATTTCATTAGGAAATCAGATTGAAGTAGATCCAGAAGCTCAAATGATATTTGACAAACGCACAGGAGAAGAAATTATATTAACAGGGAAACAGCATCAAATCTTAATGTACTTCTTACGCCACCCTAATCAAGTTTTAACAAAAGAACAAATTTATGAAGCTATTTGGGAAGAAGCTTATATAACTGGTGATAAAACATTAATGGTGCATATCCATCGACTGCGACAAAAATTAGAACGTCATCCGGATTCCTCAGAGATTATTGAAACGTTGAAGGGAATAGGCTATCGGGTGAAACTATGAAACAGAATAGATCATTATTTCATCGTTTTCTAAAAGTGCATTTTCTATTTATCTTTTTTCCTCCCATTTCACTTATTTTCTTCAGTGCGTTTTTTGGGATTTCTGATATGAATGAAAAAGTTCTGAACACGTTAAATCTATTTTACGTTACCATACTTTTGTTTGGTTTTATTATTGTAGCATTTGTTATATTATCTTGGCTGTTCTTCTTGAAACTTCAAAAACGTCTCGCCCGCTTACAGGAAGTCATGTCATTTTCAGCTAAAAATAATTCATTTCCTAAACCCATATCTGTTCAATCGGATCGCATGGATGAGATAGACCAGTTAGGAATTTCTTTTAATTGGATGATTCAGCAGCTTGAAGACAGTCGCAAGCGAGCATTTGAAGAGGAATTATTACGACATCGACTCATTGCGAATTTATCTCACGACTTACGAACGCCACTTACCATTTTGAGAGGACATGTCACCAGTTTAAATAAAGAATCCATGAGTTTCGAAGGACAAAACTCGTTAACAGAGATTAACCATACGATTACAAGAGTCGGAGATCTAATGGATGATTTACTGTCCTATACATTGCTTACATCAGGGAAACATCCTTTTGGGCCCGTTTCAACAGATATTGTACGTTTAGTAAGAGCATCTGTTGCTGCGTGGTATCCTGTGTTTGAAGATAAAGAAATTCAGCTCGATGTTGATTTACCGGCAGAGGAGACTTTTTATTGGGAAGCAGATCCTAATTGGATGACACGGGTTTTGGATAATTTATTTCAGAATATTCTTCGCCATGCAGCAGAGGGAAAATATGCAAACATTGTGGTTGATGTAGAAAAAGAACAGATCATTATTGCAGACAGAGGTCCAGGTTTGGATAACTCTTCCTATGAGCGTGGGGCGGGGATTGGTTTATCGACTTGTAATTATATGTTGAAAAAAATGAATCTGAAAGCGAACTTTACATCAAATGAAAATGGCACAAGTGTAGCTATTGCAAGGGCTTAACCTAAAGGTAATCCAGAAGTAAACCACATGATAGCTGTGATGTAACTTTGCTTCTATATAATTGGAACCATAACGGAAAGGAAGTGTTATGGTTGCTTACCATTAATAACTTAGTCAAATATCGCGGAACTCAACAAATCTTATCAGGTATCAGTTTTAAAGCGAGACCTGGTAGAGTGACTGGTTTTTTAGGTCCGAATGGGGCAGGGAAAAGTTCTACACTACGCATCCTGCTTGGATTAGATCGTGCCACCTCAGGGAGTGCACTCATTAATGGCAAGCCATTCGCAGAATTACATAATCCTCTAGCAACAGTAGGTGCCGCACTGGATGGATCTGGAGCTCATCGTAGGCGAACAGGAAGGGCCCATTTACGTTGGATTGCTCGTGCCGCAGGATTACCTAGTTCACGTGTCGAGGAAGTTCTGGAAATAGTGGGTCTTACTAATGCAGCTGACAAAAGAGTTGGGAATTATTCGCTTGGCATGGGGAGAAGACTTGGAATGGCGGCTGCACTACTGGGTGATCCCCAAATATTGGTTCTAGATGAACCAGTAAATGGGCTCGACCCGGAAGGAATTCGTTGGATCCGGACATTTTTACGTGAACGTGCTGAGTCTGGCAACACGGTGTTACTATCCAGTCATTTAATAGGAGAGCTTGCAGAGACTGTTGATGATGTGGTCATTATTAAGCATGGAACAATCGTTGCAGATGGAACATTGGATGAAGTAATAGGTAACCATTCCACGCTGGAGAAAGCTTTTTTTGCCCGGACATCTGAACATGCAGGTGATGTTGTATGAGAGCATTCAACGCGGAACTATCTAAATTGTTCTCCCTGCCGGGCATTTGGCTTGCCTTTCTTATTGGAGCATTTTCCCCTGCGGTCATAGCTGCCTTAGACAGTATAGCACAAAAAGAGGATATTATAGCTGGAGTCAGCACACGGCTATTGGAAGTTGGCTATATTGGATTAGCTCTTGGTGTACAAGGTGTCATCATTCTTGGTGTGCTTGCTGTCAGTAGCGAGTATTTGACAGAGAGCAGTGAATCTGGCGGAGGACAACAGATTACAACAAGTTTAACGGTTGTTTCATCGAGACTTCATTTTTTGCTGGCAAAAGCAGGCGCTGTGACAGTAATCAGTATACTGCTTTGTATTGTTGCTATAATGACAACTGTGTCAGCCTCGCATCTAGTTCTTGGTGAGTATACCCCTGCATTTGAATGGTCTAAACTGCTCGGTGCAGTTTGTTACTGGACATTCACTGCTCTTTTAGCATTTGGGATTACTGTTCTAACTAAGAATGGCACTATTCCGCTTGCTGTGCTCATCATAAATACATCTGTTGTATCATTTAGTTTCCTGTTTTCTAAGGTTACAAAGTTAGCGTTATACTTACCGGATAGGGCTGGCCTTGAAATGTTTATGTTTCTGAGCGACAGATTTCTCACCCCGTTCACAGGCGGCTTAGTCATGTCTGCCTGGGTAGTCGTTCTTTTCATTGCTGCAGCTATTGTATTCCATAGGAGGGACGTTGCAGCATGAGTGTCCCCTCTAGTAGAAAGATAACACAAATCCTTCGTGCTGAACTGGATAAATTAGTAACATTATCATTGACATGGCTCACTCTTATGGGTACATTCATTCTTAATTTACTTTTAGCCGCAGCTTTTACTTCGGTTGGTCTACAAGGTGCAGCAGGGACGCAAAGTATACTGAATATAGGACTTTCTTCTATGGGATATCTTCAAGCAGGGTTCATTATTCTTGGGATCTTAGCTACTTGTTCGGAGTATACCGGTGGACAGATTCGAACTACATTAACTACGATACCTTGGCGTGGGTTTCAACTATCCACGAAGTATTTGGCATTGGCAATTATAACCGTTCCTATGGCGTTTATTATTGCTGCATCAGGTGTGCTATATACTTTTATAATGATGAGGGACACAGCAGTAGTGATTGAAATAGACACAATGATAGAAGCATTAGTAGGCGCAACAGGCTATCTAACATTAACCACACTTCTCAGTGCAGCTATAGGTGCTTTACTGAGACGAACCACTCCTGCTTTAGTGATACTGCTTAGTTATTATTTCATTGTCAGTCCATTGTCGAGAGATTTTCTACCTAGTATTAAAAATTATTTTCCGGATACGGCAGGATCTTATATGTATATGCCGCCTTCCTCTGATAAAATAAATGCCCTTACAGTAATGCAAGGGACAGGTATTACAATGTTATGGACAGTTATCTTTATTACAGTAGCTATTGTATTTTACCGTAAACGAGATGCCTAAGTGTTTCATCATTTCCAATGAATAAATATTTCATCTAAGAACGGATTCTAACCTTTTTGCAGGCTGTCGAAAGCGAGAATTCAAGGTTCGTGCTGGATGTGTAGTAAAAAAGTCGAACGCTTGACTTCCTAAATCTGAGGAATCCAGAATTGAAGGGCTTCGGCATCAGATAACGAATTACCTTGAAAGTGATCAGAGACAAAGCGAAGAGAGGGATTCCATCATCGGAATACCCTCTTATTTCCATTTGTATGGCTGATGGTATGTCATATCGGTCAGTAACATTCGGTCACTTCTTTGGGAAGGTGTGTCATATGACATTTTGACACTGTTGCACATGACAACGAGTGCAGTAGGATACAGAAGAGAATTTTGGGAACTAGAATATCTCTTATCAAACCAAATCATAAAGTATTTAAGGAGAGGATTTTATGAAAATGGAAAATCCCAAGAGTTCGCATGGATCAAACAAAATGCACGTATTATCGAGCAATTTACGACAATGGCAGCTTCATATCCTGATAACCAGAAAGACTTTTATTTGAAACATGATATTGCCATGTATGAAAATGCGAAGTGGACAGAAGAACATGTAGGAAAAACAATCGTGTGGGGCCATAATGGACACGTTTCGAAAACAAACATGATCCCTTTCGTATACCCTAAAGTAGCTGGGCAGCATTTAGCAGAACATTATGGGAAACGGTATGTATCCATTGGAACATCTGTCTATGAGGGACGTTACAATGTTTATAACAGTAACCAAGAATTTGGGCCCTATGGAACATTAAAATTAGATGACCCGAATAGTTATAACTATACGTTTGGACAAGTCAATTACGACCAGTTTTTTGTTGATTTACGTAAGGCAAGCGGAGTGACAAAAACTTGGCTAAACGAGCAACATCCCGTTTTCGCTGGAATAACTATGGTAGGTCCAGATATCCCAACAACTGTTGATTTATCATTAGGTAAAACATTTGACATCATCGTTCAAATTCAGAAAGTGAATCCATCTCAACTGAATCAATAAAATCTTAATTAAAGTACAAATGGATGAGTTTTGAAGAAGCAAAAGAAAAAGTCTAGTCAACGATGAAGTCCTTGGATGACAAGAACATGTATGCTTAAAAGTCGCTTAGTTGCGGCTTTTTTTTGTTTTAACGATTTATGTTCTTGTCAAAAACCAATAGACTTGAAGTTTTTTAGTGGGATATGGATTACATGGCGCTTTGCTGCTAGAGAGCAATACTAGAATCATGAACATTCCAGCCACCAGATACTTTGATCAATTACAAATGTCCCAAATACAGCCTTTGACTAAGCAAAGAAGAAAAGGACCTGCGGTGTCAGGTCCTTTTCTTCAGTGAACATCGAAGACTTGCTTTAAGAAATCGGGTTACCTTTGATATTCATCTGGATGTATCCCCTTCTATATACAGACAAAGCACGATACAGACAAAGCACGGATTTTGTGATTAAATGTAAACTAAAGTTGATTGTTGGTTGGGAATTTTGGGCAAATAGGTTGGAAATTTAGGGTAATAAGTAATGGGAGCGTTCATAGGGGGAAACAATATGCATAGCAAAGGGTCTTTCAGGAAATTCGCATGGAGGACAAGCTTGCTGTCGATGGCGACAGTATTGCTGCTGTCCGGATGTGGTGGTAAGCAGCAGGCAGAGTCTGTCCCGGCGCCGGTGGTGGAGGCTCCGATCGAGCAGCCAGTGGAAGTGCCTCAGGAGAATGCATCTTCTCCATATAAGTCACCTCTGACAGGATTGCCGTTAGAAGCGTCACTGACGCAGCGGCCACTGGCCATTATGATCAATAACGCCCCGGCGGCAAGGCCGCAGTCGGGTCTGGGACAAGCGGACATGGTGTATGAAGTGCTGGCGGAGGGAGGGATCACGCGTTTGATCGGCATTTTTCAAAGCCAGAGCGGCATTGAGAAGATCGGGCCGATTCGCAGCATTCGTCCTTATCTGATCAATCTAGGCGAGAGCTACGGCGGTGTTCTTGTACATGCTGGCGGTAGCCCTGAAGCTTATAGCATCATCCAAAAGCAAGGCAAGCAGGATATGGACGAGATCGGAAATGCAGGCTCCTTCTTCTGGAGAGACAAGGAACGCAAAGCGCCGCATAATCTGTATTCCAGCGACGAGAAGCTCCGTGAAGGAGCAGCCAAGCTTAATTATGGCAACGACGTGAAAGTGCCGCAATATTCGTTCTATTCGGAGCCGGCGGCTGCAAGCGGCGATGGTGCAGAGGGAACGGCGCCTGTGGAGGTTGTGTCCGGTGAACCCGGGGAGAAGGTAGAAATCAAATTTTTACTGGATAGTTATGTGGTGGCTTATCAGTATGACGGTTCGACCAATACGTACAAACGGTGGGTCAACGGATCGCCGCATGTGGATCTCAACGATAATGTTCAGCTGGAGGCCGCGAATGTAATCGTGCTGGGGGCGGATCATAAAGTGCTGGATGATGTGGGCCGGCTTGCCGTGAATGTGGAAACGGGCGGGAAAGCGATGCTGTTCCAGCGCGGAGAAGTCATCGAGGGGCAGTGGGTACGCGCAGCGGGCGATGCGATCCGTTTCGTGAAGGACGGCAAGGAAGTGCCGTTGGTGCCAGGAACGACGTATTTCAACATTGTGCCGAATTCGCCTTCTTTTGAAAGCCATGTGACCATTACGAATCCTTGATGCATAAGATGTGGATGGAGGATGCTCTGTCGGGATAATTTGCACTCATACGGAGATGTTAATAGGCAGGAGAATTGAAGCGATATCCATGCATCTTCTTTTTTGTTAGTTCCTTACATTTCTGAGTGTTACTTTTCTATACACACCCTGCCATGGATGTGATAAGATAGTCAAGGTTGTCTATCTTTTGAGGGCGTTCGCGGCAATTTATCGAAAAAAGGGGTTAAGAGTATGAAATTGAAGAAGAAGGATATATTCTTCCAAACGCTGGAGAATATGGCCGATACGGTGGTACAAGCCGCAGATTATTTTTCGCAGCACGTTTCCAATCTTCAAGATGTGCTTGAATTTGCCAATGAAATGAAAAAATACGAGTCCCAGTGTGATACCTATACACATACCATCATTACTGAGCTCAACAAAACGTTTATCACGCCAATCGAACGCGATGATATTATGGACCTGACAACCAGCATGGACGATGTGATGGACGGATTGGAAGCAACCGCATCCCGGTTCTATATGTACAATTTGGGGAAACCTGACGAGTACATGGTACAGTTTGCTGAAATTCTGCGTCAATCGGCTTACGAAATTCAGAAAGCCATTCATTTGCTCTCTCAAAAGAAACTTCTGGCTATTCGTGAGTACACGATCCGCTTGAACGATCTGGAGAACCAAGGCGACGAGCTGCTGCGCATCTGTATCAAGGATCTGTTCGCCACCGTCTCTGACCCGATTCTGCTGATCAAGAAAAAAGAGATTTACGAACGTCTTGAAACGACCACGGACACCTGCGAAGACGTGGCAAATATGCTGGAATCCATCATTATGCGCAACTCGTAAGGGAGTCCTGAACAATGGATACAACGATGTTAGTATTAGTAATTGTTGTTTTTTTGGCGCTTGCATTTGACTTCATCAACGGGTTCCACGATACGGCGAATGCCATTGCAACGTCGGTATCAACCCGGGCCTTGAAACCGCGGGTAGCCATATTGCTTGCAGCCAGTATGAACTTCATCGGTGCGATGCTGTTCACAGGGGTTGCCAAAACCATCGGCGGCAGCGTCGCGGATCCGACCAAGCTGGATAACGGGATCGAGGTTGTTATTGCAACATTGCTTGCAGCCATCATCTGGAACCTGGTTACCTGGTGGTTCGGATTGCCTTCGTCCTCTTCCCATGCGCTGATTGGGGCATTGGCCGGTGCGGTATTTGTCGGCGCGGGAAGCGACATGCTGAATTATGCCGGATTTAAGGATATCGTCTTGGCGTTGATCCTATCGCCAATCATTGCCTTTGTGATCGGTTATCTGGTCATGCAGCTGCTCAAGGTTATCTTTGCTAAACACAGCCCGCATACGGTGAATAAAGGCTTCCGTACGATGCAAATCTTTACGGCAGCACTTCAATCCTTCACGCACGGCACCAACGATGCACAGAAGGCGATGGGGATTATCACCTTTGCTCTGGTCACCTCCGGTCAATTGACAGAGATGGAAGTTCCGCTCTGGGTTAAAATTTCTGCAGCGACAGCGATGGCGCTCGGGACCTCGATCGGTGGCTGGAAGATCATCAAGACCATGGGTACGAAAATTTTCAAAATCGAGCCGATCAACGGGTTCGCAGCTGACTTCTCGGCCGCATCCGTCATCTTCTCGGCTACGCTGCTTCATCTGCCGATCAGTACAACCCATGCGATCACCTCGGCAATTCTCGGTGTAGGCTCAGCGAAACGCTTCTCCGCCGTGAAATGGTCTCTGGCAGGACGCATTATTGTGACTTGGTTTATTACGATTCCGATTACGGCTGTACTGGCAGGAATCATATTTAAAATTCTTTTCTAAAACGTAATTACACATAGATAATGGATAGTAGTGGGCCAATCAGGAATCGATTGGCTTTTTTTGTCTAACGAAACCGAAGGTGCAGGGAAGGAGTCGTATCATGATTCGTACGTTATCTATTACGCCAAGCAACGAAGCCGTAATCGGACTTTCACTCGAAGAGATTCGAATAGAGGACTATGCCTGGATTTGGGTCGATTTCAGTGAGCCCACCCCGGAGGAGGCCCGGATGCTGGAGAGCTACTTTCACTTTCATCCGCTGGCGGTGGAGGATTGCCTGCACATTCTGCAGCGGCCGAAGCTGGATTATTACGAACAGATGCAGTTTTTTGTCCTGCATGCCCTTCAGCCGGATACTCTGGAAGTCGTCGAGGTGGATCTGTTTCTTGCACCTTCGTTTATTGTCTCCTTCCACGAAAAGGCGCTGCCCGAAATGAATGACGCTTGGGAACGCGTGACCTCGGTCGCCGGCAAGGGTCCGCTGGGCCAGGACGGTCCGAGCTTCACGGCCTATACGATCGTGGATAAGCTGGTGGATCAGTACTTCCCCAGCTTGTTTGCCATCGAGGACGAGCTGGCCGAGCTGGAAAGCCGAGGTGAGAAGGATTCGGTCGAGGAGCTAATGAATCAGGTGTTTGCGCTGCGTTCGAGGCTGCTTCGCCTGCGGCGGACGGTTGTGCCGATGCGGGATTTGCTGTACCGGATCGTGAACTCGCAGCATTTGGAGCACCACGCGCACCATGCTTATTTTTCCGACATCTACGACCATCTGCTGAAGCTGGCGGACATGATCGAGGCCGACCGCGAGATGACGGCGGATCTTCGTGACAGCTACATATCCGTGAATTCGAACCGGATGAACACCATCATGAAGACACTAACAGTGATCACGACCATCTTCATGCCGCTCACCCTGATTGCCGGGATTTATGGGATGAATTTTCAGAATATGCCGGAGCTGGAGTGGCATTACGGGTACTTCTTCGTGCTGATTCTCATGTTTGTGCTTGGCGGGGGCATGGTGATGTGGTTTATGCGCAGAGGCTGGTTTAAATAAAAAGGTTTATTATGACGTGGACATCGTGATGCCATTCGGAAATAGAGGCATGTTAGTCAGAGTTGCTGTGGGTTGGGTCCAAGTCCTTGCCAAGAAGTTATCGGATAAGCGGTAAGGTTGTCCTGCACCATAAGGCGAATGCTAAATCGCTGGGGTTTCTTGTTTCTCCGTAAGGGGTAAAGGCTTGCAGAGGAGGGACTGCATATGAAACTCAGGCTCAAACCACATCCCAAGAAGCGTTCATCGCGTCAACCAGATGAGCCTTTGCGTTCCCGGCTGCTGCGCCGGATGCTTCGCTTGGCTTGGAAGCGAAAACGAAAGCTGGCCGTTACGAACCGCTATGAGGTGGGTATGGTCATCAGCGAGATTGCGACGGGCCTGTTGTTCATTGCAGGCAGCATCATGATGTTCTATCCCCATATGAAGCGAATCCCGACCGTACTGTACCTGCTGGGCAGTATTATGATGCTGCTGCGTTCCGGTTTGCGCGGCTCCTATTGGTTTCGGTTAAAATCACTCGAAAGCGTCGAGAATAAAGAAGCCAGCCCCGAAGGGGACTGGACGCGCTGATGAGGATAGCATAATTTGATAAAAGGATATGGCTCCAGCCTAGTGTAACAGACTGAAGCCTGCTGCATGATGTATGTTGGTTCGGATGATCCCGCCTATAGTGAGTTTCAAACGTATCTGCTAAACCAATCGTGCCCAATATCCTTCGAAGATCAGAGGCTGCGGTGTTTCTGTGACTCACAGTAGGGTTTATAGCCTACCGATCTACATAAATCAACGGCGACGTCTGCTTTTGCCGGATGTTCTGCGCGATCCGGAGCGGCGCCGGCTTCCCGAGGAACGGCGGCGTCTTCTCGGTCTGTATTCGTAGGCGTCCTCATTCTGGTCCGTAAATGTGTTTGATCCGCTTTTGCCTTTCTTCTTAAGTGCGCCTGCCAGCACGGAGAATATGGGGGCAAGCTGCTGGAAGCCCTGCATGAGCTTTTGTACCTTGCCAATGTTGTTGACGATGCCGTCGATGCCGCCCATCCGGTCGATGAGTCCCTTAACGTCGCTCATATTGTTGACCCCGAGCCCGCCGAGGAGCTTGCTTAATCCGCCTCCACCGCCGCTGCCGCTGCTGCCTCCTCCGCCAAGGAGACCTGCCAGGCCACCGCCACCGGAATTCGTGGATGGAGCCAGAGCCGAAGCCGAAGCCTCCATGTCCGTTACACCGTCGGTATATGGATATAACGCGGTTTCGCCCACTTCCGGATAATCGCTGTATGGAGAGATGCCAGGGTATGGCGATGGCGCCTGGGGCAGTGATTCATTTTCAATGAGGGAGCGCTGGTTGGTGGATCGGCGGTGATAATAGTGAGAATGACGCGTCATGATATCACTTTCCTTTTTGAGTTAAGATACAATACTGTATGATGCGGGCGGGCGATGGGTTTAGGCGGATGTCCCGATTTTCGGGATAGGAGCGGAATCGGGCGATAGCCTAGGAAGATTTTGGCGAGCACTGGAGATGCGAAATGTGAGCGTGTATAAGGGATGCTGCCTCTGGGTAATGGTTGTCCTGTAGTGCGTGAAATCGTTAATGCTTGAAAATACTATATCCGCTCGGGTACAATGGGAGTGCGAGTGTTATACACAGTAACAATAGGGGATGATCATCCAGTGCAATTAAAGAAGCTAAATGATAAAAGCATCGATCAATTATTCGAAGCGATATTAACCCTGGGCAGTGTGGAAGAGTGCTATGTATTCTTCGATGATCTCTGCACCGTTAACGAAATTCAGTCCTTGTCGCAGCGGCTGGAAGTGGCGCGCATGCTGGGCAAGGGATGCACATACAACCAGATTGAAGCAGAAACGGGAGCCAGCACCGCAACGATTTCGCGTGTGAAGCGTTGCCTGAACTACGGCAATGACGGTTATAAAATGACGCTGGAGCGTTTAGGACGTTAAACTTATGACGAAGCCGGGTGTGCTGGTTATTAGTCATGGTTCACGTGAACAGAAATGGGTGTCGCTGGTGGACGAAGCCGTCCAGAAGCTGGCCTCTCATATGGATATACCGGTCGTATCTTCGTATCTGGAATTGGTAGAGGGCCGTCTGATTCAGGACGGCATTACGGACTTGGAAGACCAGGGTGTCACCGACATTGTGGTCATTCCTCTATTTGTCTCGTCCGGCAGCACACATGTCGACGAAATAGCTTATGCTATAGGAGCGAAGGATGCTCCGGACATGGAGACGGACCTGGCGCCGTTTCGGGTCCAGTCCCGGGTTCATTTTGGTACGCCGATGGACGACGACCCCGAGATGGCGGCCATGGTATGGGATAAGGTAAAAGAGCTGTCCGTGAACCCGGCGAAAGAAGTTATTCTTCTCGTCGGACACGGCAGCCGGCATGATCTGTTTCGCAGCCGCTGGGAAAAGGGTATTAACTCTTTGGCACAGCGAGTTAGCGAGGTAAGCGGAACAAGCGCGGATTATGCCTTACTCAGTCCCGGCGATGTTCGGGACAAGGTGACAGCATGGATGGAGCGCGGCTGCGATGTGATCGTAGCTCCGCTTTTTTTAAGTGAGGGGTATTTTACGGAGAAGGTGATACCTGATCGGCTGGAGGGGCTGGAATGCCGATATTCAGGCAGAACCTTGCTTCCGCATCCGCTGCTGCCGCAGTGGATGGAGTCGCAGGCTAAACTTCTTCTTCTATCCTTGAAATCATAAGTAGGTGGCGTATCGTTAATGAGAAATGCAAGATTAATCTATAACCCAACCTCCGGCCGGGAGGAAATGAAGCGTCGGCTTGCTGATATATTGAACCGTCTGGACAGTGCTGGCATCGAAACCTCCTGTCATGCAACAACCGGAGAGGGGGATGCGACCCGTGAAGCGGCAGATGCCGTCGAACGCGGCTACGATCTTGTGATCGCGGCCGGCGGAGACGGTACGCTCAATGAGGTCATCAACGGGATGGCTGGCAGGGATAACCTTCCGCCGCTCGGTATTTTCCCACTGGGCACCACGAACGATTTTGCGCGGGCGCTCGGCATCTCGAAGAACTGGGAGGAGTATTGCGATCTAGTGATTCGGGGCGAGACACGTCCGATTGACGTGGGCAAAGCGAATGATCGTTACTTCATCAATATTGCGGGCGGCGGTACGCTGACCGAGCTCACCTATGAGGTGCCAAGCAAGCTGAAGACGATGATCGGGCAGCTGGCGTATTATTTGAAGGGGATCGAGAAAATGGTCAGCCTTACGCCGCAGGAGCTCATCATCAACGCCAGCGGTCATCCGGCGATCCATGACGAATTCATGGTGTTCCTCATTGCCAATAGCAACTCGGTCGGCGGCTTCGACAAAATCGCGCCGGGCGCGAGCATCGACGACGGCTTGTTCGACGTCATTGCCCTGCGCAAGTGCAATCTTGCGGAGTTCGTGCGCGTGGCTACACTAGCACTTCGCGGCGAGCACATCAACGACAAGAGAGTCGTGCATTTCCGCACCGACTATATGGAGGTCGTCTCTCCGGGACCGGTTCAGCTGAACCTGGACGGCGAGTTCGGCGGCGTCCTGCCAGGCACGTTCCGCGTCCTGCCGCAGCATTTGCGGATTTTTGGATGAGATGGGGCAGGCTGAGAGGCGTAAGGCATCGGGGCGCGTAAGGCGTGATGGTTGCTGCCGATGGCTCAGCGTGGACTGATCGCATTAGTGATGGATAGGCGATTGGGGCGATGGACCATTTTTAAAGAGATGGAACAGGCCGAGGATCGCCGCTTAGGCTATACGTTGTTGTAAGTAAATGATTGGATTTGCAGGCTGAATGGATTGAATAACATACGAGGCTCCCGTATAATGATGGACGTGAGCTTGTGCGCTAAGCTCCCTTGGGGGAGCTTTTTGTTGTTTAAGCGAATGAAGGTTAACGGAAGATCATCCGCTCCATTATGGATGGGACGCCGAATGGGAATATAGAGTAGTAAGGGACAAGTTGAACGGAAAGAAGTGAACAGCACATCATGAAGAAGAACCGCAAGGGAAGCGACATGCGCCGCAGCGGCAAGCCGGCGGCTTCGGCGGCCCTCCTGGACCTGCCGGTGGCGAAGAACGACGAGGTCGTGATCGATATTATAGGAATGAACCATGACGGGGAAGGGGTTGGCCGTGCGGAGGGCTACACCCTGTTCGTTCAGGGCGCCCTGCCGGGCGAGAAGGCCCGAGTGAAGGTGCTCAAGACCAAGAAGCAGTATGGCTACGCCAAACTGCTGGAGCTGGTCGAACAGAGCCCGAACCGCATCGCGGCCCCATGCCCGATCTACGACCAATGCGGCGGCTGCCAGCTGCAGCATATGAGTTATGCCGGGCAGCTGGAGTGGAAGCGCCAGCTGGTGGTGGACAACCTGGAGCGGATCGGGAAGCTGCGGGTGGTACGTGAGGCGGAAGGTGCTGGAGAGACGCGTGTGGGCGACGGACGGAGTGGCACAGATGGTGGAGGGGACATTGAGAATTCTGAAACCAATGGGGCGAATCCTGCCGTGTCCGGCGTTGATTCAGATCAAGAGAGGATCCTCGTGCGGCCGACACTCGGTATGAGCGAGCCTTGGCGCTACCGCAACAAGTCCCAGGTGCCGATCGGCGTAACGGAAGGTGGCCTGATCGGCGGTTTCTACGCCCGCGGCAGCCACCGGATCGTGGACATGGAGACATGCCTTATCCAGCACGAGCAGAACGACGAGGTCGTCAGCCGCGTCAAAGCCATTGGCCGGAAGCTAGGAATTACCGCTTACAATGAAGAAACCGGCCAAGGCCTGCTTCGTCATGTGGTGGTCAAGATCGGTTTTGCTACCCGGGAGATGATGATTGTGCTCGTCACGAACGGCGAGCGCATTCCGCGCGTGAACGAGTGGATCTCTGCCATCCGTGAGGAGCTCCCGGCTGTTGTTAGTGTTTGCCAGAACGTGAACACACGCAAAACGAACGTTATTTTCGGGGATGTGACTCGTGTCCTGTGGGGCCGCGAGGTCATCCATGACTATATTGGAGATGTGAAGTTTGCGATTTCAGCGCGTTCCTTCTACCAAGTGAACCCGGCTCAGACCGAAGTGCTGTACGGGAAGACGGTGGAGTATGCGGGATTAACCGGGGAAGAGACTGTGATCGACGCTTATTGCGGCATTGGGACGATATCCCTGTTCTTGGCCCAGCATGCCAAGAAGGTGTATGGAGTCGAGATCGTGAAGGAAGCGATCGAGGATGCGCGTGCGAATGCGGAGCTCAATGGTATGAAGCATGTGGAGTTTGAGGTTGGCGCTTCTGAGGATGTGATTCCACGCTGGAAAGAGCAGGGCATCGAGGCTGATGTCATCGTGGTCGATCCACCGCGTAAAGGGTGCGATCCGCGCCTGCTAGAGACGATTCTTGAGATGAAGCCGGAGCGTGTGGTGTATGTGAGTTGTAATCCCTCAACGCTGGCAAGGGATTTGCGGGTGCTGGAGGATGGCGGGTATCGCACGGTGGAGGTAACGCCTGTGGATATGTTTCCGCATACGGTGCATGTGGAGAGTGTAAGTCTATTGATAAGATGAGATGCTTTCATATGCTCATAAAGGCTACAGAGCAGATCTTAAAATATCGTAAAGGCAGTGTGCGTAGCTCGATGAAATTTGGAATCACCTCAAATGCAGATCAATATTACTTGTATCGGATTATTAAATTGATCAGCGAGAATATCGTGACATTGTCGTCATTCAAGATCCTATTGGTAAGTTTGAAGATGGAGAGCTTACATTAATGCCGAACGCATTTACTATTTCAATGGTACAGAACTTCTGAAAAAATATTATAAAATGAAGGAAATATAAGTAATTTTTTTGATAGAGCAGGAAAAGCAGCGTAGTATGGCGAATGATATATGGTTATAAAACTACTGAAAAAGATGGTGATCTAATGTCTCTAAGAAATGAAATTTCACACATAATAACTAAACAATCTTGGGACACCTATAAATCACAAGCAATGGACAATAAAAGAAAACATGTTGAAACCAATAGAGAGTATGAGATGTTGTTTTCCCCATCATTTTGTTATCTGGTATTGAAAGCACTGTGGAGAATTGTTGACGCTAAGAAACAATTTGAGCTTAGAAGCTGTAAGTATAAAAGATTACAATTAGATATAGAGAGCAACAAACTGGCTAAAGAAATCGCGAACTATTTGTCCACTCTCTCGATCATAGAGTGCAGCTATTACATCGGAGTACTGTATACTTATTTGCTACCTCAGAAATACAAAGCTGAATACGGTATTTATTATACACCTCCGGTCATGGCGGAAAGGCTACTTGATCTCTTGGGTTCTGAGGGAGTTAATTGGTCTAAAGATAGCATCTTGGATCCTGCATGCGGTGGGGGAGCGTTCTTAGTACCTGTAGCAAATCGAATTTTGGGTGACCATAGAATAAAATGTATACCGGCAGAAGAAAGAATTCGGCATCTGGAAAATCATATTTCAGGGATAGAGATTGATGAATTTGCTGGGTGGTTGACACAAGTGATGCTCGATGTAGTTACATATCAAGACGCGTGTATAATTGGTCGTAAGATGAAGAATGTCGTGCGACATGATGATACAATACAATATGCATTGAAGCAAAATAAAAGCTACCAACTCATCGTCGGTAATCCTCCTTATGGTCGAGTTACTCTCAATGAAGAACTTAGGAAAGCATACTCGAGATCCCTTTATGGTCATGCGAATATGTACGGTTTATTCATCGATGCTGCTCTGAGAATGAAGTCGGTAGAAGGTTTCATTGGTTTTGTAACCCCAACCTCATTTATGGGGGGGCAGTATTTCTCTAACTTAAGAAACTTGCTAATGCAAGAAGCCCCACCCTTAGACATTGACTTTATTACAGAACGTTCGGGTGTGTTTGATGAGGTCTTACAAGAGACATGTTTAACTGTTTTCGGCCCAAACGATTCCAAAGAAACAAGCATTCATAATATCAAGACAGACACTGTGGGTTATAGAGTGAATAGAGTAGGAACATTTCAAATAAATGAAGGAACGAGTCCGTGGTTTCTTCCGAGGGATAGTTCTGAGACTAAACTGATTAAGAAACTCAATAAAATGAAAACTACACTTAAAGACTATGGATATAAAGTATCAACTGGGCCACTAGTATGGAACCGACACAAGGAACAACTTGAAAATAACCCGCAAGTTGGCTCATATCCAATAATCTGGTCACATTCGATAGTGAATGGGGACTTCACTTTTGATTATATAAATAAAAAACCGAAATTTATAAATATACAAGATGAGCAAGACTTCCTTATCTGCAAAAAACCAGTAGTGTTGTTGCAACGGACCACGTCAAAAGAACAACAAAGACGTCTAATATCAACAGTTCTACCTCAAGATTTCTTGTCAGAGTGGAATGGAGCTGTCATCGAAAATCATGTTAATATGATTCATTCGGTTGATAAGCAGAAACTTTCACCTGAAGCATTATCTTTGATTCTAAGTACTACAATTGTAGATCGTATATTCAGATGTATATCAGGTAGTGTTGCGGTTTCGGCATCGGAAATCCATGCCTTACCACTGCCACCGTTAAAGAAAGTATTGAGTATTGAGGGCTTAATACAACAATATAACTCAAACCAGATTAGTGCAGAAGATTTAAGCTGTTGCGTTGAGAAAATTGTGTTGAAGGCTTATAATCTTGGAGGGTGAAATGAGATACAACTGGCTTTCGACTGAGGTGCCGAGCGTTGAAGAAATTTCAAGAAGGTTGAGTTTGATTTTTACCAGAGGACTTGATCCAAACGGATATATATTGAGAGAAATCGGTGCTAAGACTATATTTGTGATGCTGTATTCATTCAGCGTGCAGGGGCAGAATTGGATCAGACCTGCAATTGTCACTTGTATGACAGATGAGCAGGCCAAGATAAAAGAAGAGCAGGCAAGGTACTCATGGCTTGAGAATAATTTAAATAGAAAAAAGAAAGAAAAAGACATTCCGGGCAGGTGGTACAAAGAAAATACTCGTGAATCGATTCGTGATGAGACAATTCGCACACTTGTCCATCTTGGGGCTATTGTTGAAAAGAGTGGGCTTGCTACTACATCGCCGGCACCTAGATATACTTTACAGTCTGATTTTGCGGAACTATTTAATACTGAACTCTCCGAAGAAGAACTCTTTCAAGCAATTGCTAATTGGCAGGAGTTAAATCTATCAGCCATTGCAAGAGCAAGGATTGCTATTTCGAAAAATATGGCAACATCAATTGATGATGGTGTACTAGTAGAATTGCCGAATGGCGAAGTGAGGAAATTATCTCCAGGACCGAGTTCTGATATAGCAAAATCTGTGGTGGAGAAGATGGCAAAGGTATTTCTTAAAGAGCCTGCTATTCTATTAATCAGTGAATCAGCAAAAAAAATTGTTGTGAATGACGATAGGATTTGTACTGCAATCGGATTTCATATTGATGTAACTAAGGTACTACCAGATATTATAATGGTTGATCTTGGTCGGGAAGAACCGCTCATTGTTTTTGTTGAATGCGTTGCTACAGATGGGCCAATTTCGGATAGACGAAAGCTAGAGCTTATTTCAATAGCGGAGGAAGCAGGCTATAGGGGAAAAGACTATACTTTTGTTACCGCGTTTAGAGATAGAACGGATGGGGTTAGTAAGAAACTTACTCCTTCAATTGCTTGGGATACATTTGTCTGGTATGCTACTGAGCCCAATTCTATTATTTACATGCATGAGGGGGCTGATCAGAGCAATGTATCTTTAGGTGACATACTTCAAACTTTAAGAAACAATTGAATTCGACTTAATAAGTAAAGGCACTAAAACACCTAAGATATTAAGGGGTTTTAGTGCCTTTCTTGTTTGTTATCTTGATTTGATTTTCGGCAGCTATGCAATTTTGAAGGAGAGACAAGAAGTCATCAGCAAAATCAAGCTGAACAACTAATTCTGCAATAATCCTCGCAGAGAATATTAATAATCGATACTGGCCAGTTGCTATTTTATAGTCATGCACATCATCCCAGCATGTTACTTTATTAGTAGTGGCTAATATTAGAATTCTTTTTGAGTTAAATTTATCTTTAGATAGATGATGTTGTACTTTTTCAATAGTGTGATGATCAACGGCTGTTGTAGTATAACATTTTGCATCTGCTGTAAAGTCGCCTTTAATCACCTCGTCTAAATAATCTAAAAGATCAATTGTAAGTTTATCAGCATTACCTGCACCAGCAGCGTTGACAGGAATCCTCCGGAATCTCGGATACGAGTCTAGCATGTTTCTATATTTGTATAGTTGAATTTGTTGGGAGCGAAGTTTATCTAAGAAAAAATTAGTTAACTCATTTTCAACCGCTTGCCAAGTTATTAACGAACTTTTGCTTAATATTTCTTCTTCAACAAGAGAAACTTTTTGAATGCTTTCAATAACAGTTTGGGCACTTGGCAAATCACGAAGTCTATATTTTTCTTTTTCAAACCCGGAACTAATTATATCTATTGCTGATATAGTGACAATGGTATCAGGGAGTGTGGGCAGTTTATTTTCAACTAGTTTAATGAAGATAAGACCATTATTTTCTTGAATTGCCTTAGATATAGATAAGAAGTCAGTTGCCTCTTCCTCGAGAACTAGAAGATATTGACGCTCTTCAACTTGTAAAAAATAATTACCAGTTCGATTATCAATATTTACTAGTGTACAACCAGTCGATTGAATTATTTTTAAAGTTTCTTCAAAAACTTTACTGTAATTAATAGAAGTAATTTCAAAGTAGATGTTACAACAGCGAGCAATTTCTTCTTCGATATAATAATTATCACAATGAGAGCACTCAAGTAAATCAATTTCTTTTTCAGCAGGCAGGATGGTCTTTTGTCTACAACCTATCATCCTATCTCCAATACTTGTGCTCTCTCTGCCTATACAATCAAGTTCTATGAATTTATTTAAATTAATATAGTTATTATTTTTAAGATCTTTAATGTACGATGGAAGGTCGTTGGTATAACGTGTCCCCAATACTGGAATTAACATAGTTACCTCTCCCTAGATTCTACTATACGAGCATCAGTATGATCATGTAATAAGGCTACTAAACTTCTCTTTTTTTGAGAACCTCCACCAGTACCAGATATTGTGATGTAAATTTGTTCTGAGACTTCTGAAAAATAGAAGGTGAAAATATGTTTTTTTTTGTTTACAGCGAATGAGACCTTTACTTTTTTCACGGTGGAATCAGGAATAAGTAGTGACAATGTGACTTTTCTTGATGTATCCTCAAGCGATTGAATCAACGAGATTTCTCCAGATTTCTTTTCAACTGTTATTAATGGTTTTCCAGGAAGTGGAGTGACTAATTCAATTAAATTAAGTTCAACACCAGGCACATTATCGACTAGTAGTGTTTGGAGAAAAGTTTGAAATACTTCAATAGAGTTACCATTGCTACGTTTCACATAGTTAGCAGGCAGCCGTTGATCGAGATTAATGATAATATTATTTGCAATGGTTAAATAGACTTCTTCTTTTACGACGCTGACCGCTCGCACTCTAAGATCTTTAAGAGTTGGACTAAATCTAAAAACTATTAAATCAGCATTCATGTCTACGATGTATTTCTGAAAAGTTCTTAAGCCTCCACGTTGAGATTCTCGCAGGATAAAAATTAAAATTTCATTATTGTAGTGGAGGATTTTTAAGCAAGTACTTGACAAATTTGTAGAACTAGATGATTCATAACGCTCTAATATTCCGTTAATAAGATCAATGGTGATTGTAGGATCTACAATTCCCATCTGCTCTATTTGGCGTAATTGAGCTTGCTTAAGTGGATCGAATATAGTTTCCATATCCATTAACAGAAGATATTCTTCATATGCAAACTTTTCGCATCTGCTCACTAAATAGCACATTTGTAATAGTTCTACATCAATTTGTGATAACATAAAAGCATAGATCGTTCGATTCAATTTGGATGTTTTTTCAACTGATTCCCAAAATCCACTTTGAACTAAGCCATCTTTAAGATACTCTATAGCTATCTCCCCGGTTAATTGGGAAGTAAACTCTTTGAGATAGCCAATTGATAAGATATCCATTTTTGTCTGATTAGCTAGAGGCCGTGGGAGTTCGGTTGTTTTTGACACACCTAAAGGTTCTAAAATAGAATTTTTGATTTGTTTGGGAAGAGAGTCCAATAATTTAATGTAATCGTCTTCAAGAAGAAGCTTATTTTTTACCCCCTCGCAATCTGTTTCTAGCACATCCTGCCAAGTCACTTCTGTTATCGTTTTCAATGATTCAATGTTAGAGCGAATTGCAACATCCATATTTACACCACCCGCTAAAATTTTCTAATAAGATAGACTATACTACAGTTTATGGAATTCTTAAAGTTAAGTGAACTGACGTTAGATATTTGAAATTTCAGTAGGATTTTAACATGGGAGGACTAATTTAAGTGGGAATACATACTTTAGCTAAAGGCACAGATCTAATAAAGGCTATTCTAAATCTTGGCATCATACTTAATTATCATGTTAGGGCCGAGTCTCCTGTGAAAAAAGGAGAAACCAACCAAGCAGTTGATATAGCTTGGTTTATTGATAAGGAAGATACAAATTATCCAATAATGATTTTCGAAATAGAAAGTTATTCTACTAATGCTTCATCCGCAAATCCACTTAAGATATTCGGAAAATCCAATCAATATTTTGAAAAGCCATTATTCTTTTTTCACGTTTTCGTAAAATCCGGTGATAATCCAGCAATACTTAAAGATCTCGAGTTTCAATATGGGAGTAATAACTATAGAATTTACGAGATATCTAAAGGCGATTTAAACAAATTGATTCTGGATGTGATATCACAACATAGGAGAATCAATAAGAATATTAATATACAGGGCTTAATGAAGTTATTCACTTTTGATGAATACTGGAAAGAGATTAATATAACTTCTGTGCTTGAACACATAGAAAATGTGTATAAGCACAAATGGAGCGAAATTTTGCCGATTTATGCAGAATTAGCTCAACAACTCCCAATCCTGCACAATGAGTTCATTAGATTCTTGGACAAAAAAATATCTAATGGCTCCAATTGTAATGATAATTATGAAGATTACATAGCGTATCATTTTTCTTATGGAATTTATCTAGCTATCTTATATTGTGTCAAGAGTGATAAAGCATATCTTTTTATGTTAAAGGACTGGCAAGAGAACAGTAGCTATACGGAGATGATTGGTCCCTATTTTGGTTTATGCAGAGATTATGATGAGTTCATTGAAGACTGCTCAGGAGCTTATTTAGGGATGTTAGCGGTTCTATTTAAACAACAATCTGATGGCGTGAAATATATACTCAAGCAAAGTATTAAAATTCTAAAAAGGATGAAAGGGCATCCTGATAACATTATATTCTATAACGCCATATGGGCTTTGCATATTGCCGCTACCTGTGACATTTGTGAGCCAGAGTATAACTACATTAGAGATTATATAAATGAAAGAGGAAAGCTAAATAAACATTGGATAGTAGAACCTTTATCTGCATTAGATAATACAACTGAGTATAATAATGAAAGTCTCTCACTCGAATACATTTCTGATTTAGAAACGTTCAAAAAAGAGTTTGTGCATAGTGACATCCTAGATTCAAAAATGTATAAACAAGAGGCAGTCTCATTAGCCATTCGAATGCTTGGTGATTTGGGTTGTTGGTCTGAACGATGGTATGAGCCTGTTCACGATCATGATTGTACAAAAAGCTGGGGAACTAGAATAATCAATTGTTTGCACTTTAATGATAATGACGAATAACTCACATAATTTTTTCGCTTGTGGTAAGGATGATTATTAATGATCCTATAGCTCGATAAACTTGCTCAAACAGTATAGCTGTTTTTAAACCAAAATCCATCATCTCCATCTGGCTCAAAGTCACTATCTCATGGTGGGGAATATCGTCTGCACCTATAACAATTGGTAACATCCGATGATCTTGTCAAGCCCAATTATTATTTTGGATACAAGTCCCTCTGATGAAATGGGCTGTTCTGTAGAGGAAACGGCAATGACAAAGGAGTTCGACCTGAGTTTGCTTTGAAGTTTCTTATATCACACTACCTGCCTAACGCTTTCATATTCTTTAATGGCTTCAAGATAAAACATTTCTATCTTGTCACCTACAGTAAAGACCTTTCCTCCAATTCCCTCTCATACCCCTCTATCAAAACCGAAGCCTTAACATGAAGCGCCCTTGCTAATGCAGTAATCGTTAGCAAAGTAGGCGCTTTTTCTCCGTTTTCTAGCTCACTAATATAAGACCGGTCGACACGGGAATACAGGCTCAGCTCATCTTGGGTGAGCTTCTTTTCTTTACGAATATTTCGGAGAGCTCTGCCGAAGGCTAGTAACTCTATGGATTTATCATTATGATTAGCCACGTTATAACCCCTTAATAGATAGTTAAATTCATCTTATGTGTTTCTATAAGGGAATTTCCGTAGGCTATTGCCTACAAAACGGTTGGAATGTTATAATACAGATACTGGAAAATACTAAATTGGATAACTAGAGTATGTTCTTAGTGAAAAATGGGAGTGAAGCTAATTATGAAATCGACGGTAACAAGAGATACCGACCTGAATGTGAATACATCCTCCCAACATGAGGAAACAGGCGGCTTTTACCAGGATATGATTGTTCTTCATGCCAGCTGCTCTCAAGAATATATGAATTTATCTTTGCATTTCTTTGACAAAAACATGCATCACGTCAGTATATTACTATGCAACAGGGCATTAGGATCCATGCTAACCGCTTTATATATAAAGAAGGAGAGAAGGCAGCCTATTTCAAATATGTTGCTAGAAGAAATACTGCGGATGCTCCCCAAAGACTCGGAGATGAATGTGGAGCCGTTGATATTTATACAATCCTTATCCTTTTTATCACAGGAGAACTCCCTTATTAGCAAAATGCAGCCCACACATCTAATGAACCTGATTAAGAAAGCGGATGAATTCCTTCTTCAGATATCCAGCCAACTAGAGTTACCCTATGAACCATACCACTCTCTTTTTGAGAAATAAAGCTAGCCGTCATCTTCATTGATCATTCAACTTGGCAATTCTACAATGTTGCGTATCGTTACGAAATATAAACTGCAACTTTTTTTCTCCCTTGCGTTCTTACATATATACCAAAACTTACAAGGAGGATTGAACCTAATGAAAAATCTCTCTCGCGGTATTTTATCTTTATGTTTAATCGGAGCATTACTTCTCTCTGCATGCGGGAAATCACATGACACTGACACTCTTTCCAATAGCAAAGAACCTACCAACACAACAAGCCCAGCACCTTCAACCAACAATACACCAACAAACATAGAAAGTCTGATCGAACCAGCCGAGAAAGAAGCAATTAAGGACATCACAGCGGCCGATTTTAAGAAAGGCGTTTCTATTGACTTTGACAAATATAAAGGCAGCTTCTTTGACGAAAACATTATCTCCAAGTTAAGGAACAATCTTGAATCAGTTGTGGAGAACAACAAAGAAAAGTTTAAAGAGAATCTGAATAAGGAGACTTTGGAATCTATAAGAGAAGGCTTCTATTACACAAACGTAAGCGATCAATTTATGTTCTATGATTTGGATCTTATAGAAAAAGTCGATCAGCCAGAACAAATTAGAGTAGGCGTGCGCTTTGCAAAAAAATCCTCAGACGGGAGTATTGAAAATCAAGGTATTACCTACTTCTTTACTAAAAACGAAGCAGGAGAATGGGGTATTGAAAATATAGATTAAAACCCATACAAAAATAGAGGCGGCTCCCTCGTAAGGAGCCGCCTTGTTGTTGCTTAAGTAATAAGAAAACTAATCCTCTCCTTCTATGCCTTCATACAGCTCCGTTATCGTCATGATCGGCAGTAATGCGGACTTCCGGATATTGCTCCTTATAAGTTTGGACGTATTGGTAAACGTCCGCTGCCGTTTCTAATGGATCAGGTGCAGTCTGCCAGTCGCCTGGAATTCAGCTCGTGGGCGCTCCTGGTGTGCCTAGCTGCTCGATACTTCCGGAAGCAGACAAAAGGACGGCCTGGGCCGTCCTGGGTGTGAGCTCCGCTGGTGGGCGCTATGGACATATACTTTGCTGAAGTAAATGTTCTCATCGGGGATTATCACCAAAGGGAATCTTTGGTGATAACTCTAAAAAAGCTGATCGGAATCCGATCAGCTTTTTTAACTATTTCCATCAATCCGCCGAAAAATTTCAATTAGTATATTTCGGGCCATCTCAATATCTTTCGGATCTCGTTCTCTCAGTAAAGAGATAATATCTTTCATACCCGACTCCTCTGGCAATTCTTCTTGTTCTTTCAAATATGTAAAAAGCTCATACACTCCAACATCTAAAGCACTAGCAATCTTCGCCAGATTCTTCATGGAAACATTACGTTCGGCACGTTCAATAAATCCTATATAACTTATATTGAAGCCAGCCTTTTCAGCTAATGCTTCTTGAGATAATCCTCTTAATTTACGAAGATCCTTTATACGTGCTCCGACTAATTTTAAAATATCAGGCATCGTTACACCTCTCTTTAATAGAAGTGTAGGGAATGTTTTGATTTGTAATAATACATAGATAATAAGTTATTTGAATAAATTACTACTATACAGTAATATTGTATGTAGTTTGTATTTATTTATTCATCCTAAGTGAGTATTTATTTCTATATGTTTACTCTTTTTGATGAACTGAGTTAGAACTACTTCTTATGCATCTGCAATTTTGGAAAGACCATTAAAGGAATTCAGTCGCAGCTGGGATATCACCAATAACCTGATAGGAGCTGACGTATGTGAATCATTTAACCTCCATCGACGAATGCAGAGATAGCAAAGATAGGCTGTTAAAAATTCAGGAATCCTCTATTCATTCCAAATCAATGATTAAGATGCAGCATTACGTACAGATCTATATGAACTCAGCAGCCCGGTTGATGCATCCGATCTCTGCTCATGTATGTATCTTGTTTAGTGATCGCGCTTTAGGATGCATGCTCAAGGCATTGTATATGAAGGAGAATAATTGCATGTTTTCTCCATCTTACTTTTCGCTTCAGGATGTCATCCAGCTAACGGGACAGAATTCTATCCCGGATTTGGATAAGGTGATGTTTATTCATACCCTTAATTTTGTGGTCGGCTGTAATGATGCTTCAATTTTTCAACACATGGATGCCGCGCAGCTTGAGAAGCTTCTGAACCGCGTGGACGATGTGCTGATTCACCTATCGGGTAGAGCAGCATCCAATTCTTCCGAGTTGTATCGCTCGATTTTTTAAAGCTGTCTTTAAATATTTAAAGCATGTTGAAACAAGATATCATTATACGTAGGTACTGGAAGTATCTTCATGTTCATTCAACTTGGCAATCTGAAGTGATTTCCGGATATATGGTTGTCGAATAATTCAAAATATGAGGGGGGGGATTTCGATGGATGTCAGAGAGTTCATAAATTGCATTCAAGAAAGATATCCTGATGTAGATAGATTTGAGCTTGAAGATTATCAAGAAATTAGAGAATTTGAAGATAGATTAGGGGTGAAACTACCACTATCGTTTTGTACTTTTCTAAGTGAATTCTCTAATGGGATTTTTGCTTGATTGTGAACCTATCGGCGGGATTAGCGAGGAAACGCCTTGTGGGGCAATATGTAAAAGTCATGTGATTCTTCCGGATCTCCCAAAGCCGAGTTTATGAGAGTTTTAACTGGTTCACCGCAAGAATGGTGCTGATTTTCTATTCCATAGGATTAATGATTTTAGTTGTTATTTTCTTTATGTTGTTTGGTCATTTTGCGGATTAAGTCACATCCTTCTCAGCATGTCAGAGTAGGTTTAATCAAGTGGTCGCATTTTGTTGCGATTATGTATTGGAAAGCGATGTTTGAAGCCGTTAAGAAGGAATCTTATTCGATCGCTGAAGCATGAAGTGGAGAAGATGATCATCTCAACGTTGACTATTGGCTGGGAAGGATGCGGCTCATTGATTCGAACTATGGTGGCACTGGATTTTCCCATTGACGATGCTGATAGTAAAAAGGAACGAGGATGCTAACATCCTCGCTCTTAACAACATCAGCCTTGAGGGCGGTGCCAGTTGCAGGACTAGAAATAGGTCGATACCCCATTCACTCGCGGCCTATTTCTCTTTTTGTTTTGCTTCACTTTGGAGTCGTTTTATCTACCGTTTTTGGGTTGTGCACTAACTTCAATCCGAATAATCCCTTTCAAACATATAATCTGCTACCTTTTGCCAACGGTGACGGATAGATTTAAATCATTTCCAAGTTGATGAGCCCCACCAACCAGTTGCAATTTTTACAAAAAGGTAATTTCCACCCCCGATAGTTGGTAAAAGTGAGGTATCGATGGTGTGTGGTGTATAACGGTAAAGAGAATAGGTGGCTCTATTATCTACCCAAACATAGTTTTTGTACGTTACCCCGCCGGAAGTTACAGATTTACCAAAATTAATACTAGTAACAGTGCCATCAGGTAGCTTTATTGGGTACCCAGATGATGGTGATTGGGTATAACGATTTTTAAGAGTTTGTGTTCCACCGGAAATCTGATAGTTAAATCCGCCTTTTGATCGATCATCACCAGAATCGGTTGCTCCATAACCCATTGCATAATAGAACCGCCGAGAACTATAATCAACGGATCCTGGCTTAGCAGAAATTAGAGAAGATTCCTTTTGCAGAGTTGCCAGTATAACCTTGGGATTAACTCCGTTTGTTGTGGCAGCTGTACTAATAGCTGAAGCGGCATTGATGGTATGACCATTAAAATATGGTTTGCCATTCGAGTCTAAATAATAGATTAGAACAACGTTTTTCAAAACTGAATCTCTATTCTCAAAGAATGTCTGAATAGCTGATGAGCTCATGGTTGAAGAATTGGTAAAGTCAGCATCTGTTATTAGAGTATTCATATTAACTCCCGAAATAACTGTACTTTCATATGCAAAGGGAACTATGGGATAGGGAATAGGAATTTTTTCTGATGTGTCTAATGGAACCTGCTCGTTTTCATTAACAAGGTTCTTTTCATTCACAAAAGCCGAGTTTGCATAAGTTTTAATACTTAGAGAATTCGTTTTTTTGTCAAGCTCATAGATCTGCATCCCGTTATACGAATCTGTTGAAGATATCATTTCGCCGTCTGCGTCATACTGGTAATTAATAATATTACCATCGCTATGGAATTCGTTAAGAATATTCCCGTTTTCATCGTATAACATTACGTTAACGTCTCTGTTTGTCAAAACGTATTCCTTGATCTGATTAATAGAGGATAACCTTTCTTGTTGTGGTACAGCGATTTGATCAGCTGATGCTAGATTTGGCATCAATAGGACTAAGGCAACGACCGAAAAAAATAACTTCTTCAAAATCCCAGCTCCTTTTGGCTAAATATGGTATAATACTAATACAAATTACATATTCTTCTTTTTTGTGGGAAATTCTTCCTTTGTTTAAAAATTTTTTATAGGGGTGATTCATATTAACTTAAAAAAAGTTTTGTTATGCGTTGTTCTTGTTGCTTTGATCGTAACTTCCTGTTCGCCAAGAAATCAGGATCAAATAGAAGAATCCGTAAAATTGGATATGATAAATATTTATATGTACCGTAATGATTCCAGTCGTGTTCAACCCGAACTGATCAATGTTCAAAGTGACCCTGATTTGCTGAGGAATGCCGCACAATGGGCACAGGGTGGAGAACCCGAACCGTTGCCTAATATTCAAGAAATTAAACAAATGTATGTCTTTCAGTTTCAATTTCGCAATGGTGATACCATCCAAGATGTCTATTACATGTACATTACGGATACGAATAATGAGCATTACATGAAGGAATTTGATGGGAGTCTTAAAAAAGATACGGACAAATTTGATGCTTCAGAAAAAGAACGGATATTAAATTTAATAGGACTTGAAGGCTGGAAAAAGGTTTCAGCATCAGACTTATTAAATTCGTGATTGTTAGATTGAATAAGGGATCCTCCGCTTTTTGGGAGAGCACCAGTAAGGAAGCCCACGGCATTCCAGAGGCGGGCATTCAGGCAAAGGAACAAAGTCTGGGTTTTCCATTAGCGATGGCCCTACGGGATTATTATAAGATTTTGGGACGATCCCCATATATCACTAAAGGGTGCAATAACCAATATGAACCGCTCCCTCTGGAGGAAGTTTTCATTCCCGATGACACGTTTTTTACGACAGACAAGGCATTTTTGATCTTCTATCAAGTAGAGGAATCTGTGATATATTGCGGGATCCGAATTCAGGATTTGGAGATGGAAGATCCATTGGTCTATCTGTGCGCGTGGAACTCCCCCGACTGACTGGTAGCTGGATAATTGATCGCTTCAACGTAAGCCAAAGAAAAAGCCGGCTCAACATACGAATAAAGCCAAAACTTCAGGAAACAACGCCAAGCCCAAGGTCCAGCCTACTCGTATTGGTGAACTGGGTGAGCATAAGATTAATATTCAACTAGATCAACTTCCCCAAGGATGTAAGTATGTAAGTGATTTAATGGTGACGAATTCGAAGTCCCGTTCGGGCTATTCGCAGATCGATCATGTAGTGATCACTCCGCAAGGATTGTTTGTCATCGAGACGAAGAACTACACGGGAGAGATTAAGGGAACAAGAGAGAGTAAATCATGGACTGTTAGTAACCGGTTTAAAATGTATAATCCCTTTATGCAAAATTACGGGCATATTCAAGCGATTAAAAGTTTGCTCCCTAACTACCAAAAAAGCCGGTTCATCTCACTGGTTTCTTTTACGATGCGTTGTAGATTCAGCGTAGATCCGGAGCTGAAAAAAAATCCAATCGGACGAACTGATTGTGTATGATGTTGAGCTTTCCGAATATATTCAGCGCAAAATGAATCGGACTCAAGCGGAGAAGGTGGATACCGTTTTGACAGAATCAGATATTCAGAAGATCTATCAATCCTTGATTGAGGCGAACATTACTGATCCGAGGATACGGGCTGAGCATGTGGATAAAGCAAAATTACGTTAATATCAAAGAAGATATGATAACACTAGAAATGAGGGCTTATATATGAAAGGCAAATTCACTACAATGGCATTATTGCTTAGTTTGGCAGTTTTCTTTTCGTTTACGGGTGATGTCTCTGCTGCAGCAAAGAAACCGAAGGACATCTTTGCTGAAAAGTACCCTAATGAAGTGGTTAAGATCGTCAAAACCGATGACATTAACAATGACAAGAAAAAAGAATCGTTTATTCTCACTGAATCGGGTAATTTTTATCTGATTAACTCAAAGAGACGAGTTGTTTTAATTGACACAGGTATTATAAGTGATGAAGACTTTAAACAATCGACGATCCAAGTGTTTACAGTATCGAAGAACGAGAAACATGTGGCTGTTACGTTCTCTTATTTCCCCTCGAATACCCAGTTATATGTATATCGACTTCAACATGGGACATTGAGTAAAGTTCTTCAATTGATGGGCGATCAGGGAGTTATGATTGATTCAAAGGGTAAAGTACATCAGTACTGGAAGAACTTCAGAGACGAAGGCGGCTGGGATCTGGCAGAGGGAATATTCACCTGGAGTACAAAGACCAATAAATACAAAGGTTCAGGAAAATATATGCAACGGGATAATTCCTAGTGTAGATACTTTTCAAAAAAAACGATTTTCTGAACTTGATATGTCGGTCGCCGTAAGAATTATACAGGAGCATCCTCCATCCATGTATATCAAAAAGATTAAGTCCGTATATGTTTTTCATATTTTTATTGTAGATAGCCACATGCTAGCATATACAAATGCAGATAGATTAGTTGAGCTTTATTCTCCACCTATCACAAATTCGCCAATAATGTTCTTTCCAGTTTTATCATAAAGCGGTACGGTCCAAGATCCTGGGTTGTTTTTGCGATACTCAGCAGCCTCACGAGGGTTACTTACATGAGATTCTAGCTCAGATGCGTATACATACCCTTCAGTGCCATCTGTACCAGTTGCAGCGATTAAGTCCGCTTCTACGCCATATAACTCGTATATATCAGCTCCGTACGTAAGTCCATATTCATTTACTGGATAAACATCTTTTGCTGATACAGATGATGGATTAGGATTAACTGCCTTTACTACTGAAGAGTTATTAAGGTTACCAGACTGTTGTGTTCCCTTTGAAGAGTTAATAGGATTACCAGTTTGTTGCGTTGTCGGCAAAATTGTTTTATCAGAAGACAAACCTTTAGCAATTAGGATAATTACAATGCTGCTTAATGCAATGACGGAAACTATTATTATTCTGATTTTCTTGTTCATTCTATTTGAGCCTCCTAAGTGTGTTTGTAGAATCTTCAAATTAAGCTCAAGCATAAGAACTTATTTAGACCAGGTATTATTTTGCGAATAGTTCAATGAATTTACAATTTGGTTTCTACATGTTTGGTTTCATGCTCATTTTGTTTTTACTTGAGTGTACCTCATATATACAACGTAAATAGCGACTCTTTGGTTATGATTTTCTGATCATTTTATCACCAAGGCACCTTAAAATTGGCTCGTGCAGATATGATATGCTTAGGGAAGTTGTATATACAATAACCGCGCAACTGCTAGTTGAACTTTTTAAAAAAAATACCGAGAAACCCAAATGGAGACCTTAGTCCTTCAACCGTTCGATAGTATCCAGTATTACCATTGTAAAAATAGTGAATATTTGAATTTTTGTGAGATTAATAGGTGTTTGAACTTCCAGAACCTTAGTGCCAAGAATGTTTCCTTTTGGTTGGCTTATCCAATTACATAACAACGTATTACTTCGTATGTACCAGGAGGTGCCCATATCTCTCTTTGTTCCACCATCAGGTACATTGCCCCCAATTCATGAGAACGTGCATATGGGAAATTTGTAGAAATTCCGCTGATGTTTCGCCCTTTTCAGAAAAATTATAGCCCTATCGAGTCTTGCATGAAAAGTAGAACAGTCTTAGGTCCAGCATCCGTTCCAACATTGGTCGAGCTCCTCTAACCGACCATAGATCGATGATAAATTCATCTTGGTTTGTTATATTTGTTTGGCAAAGAAGCCGGAGCAAAAGGAGAAATGACAAGTGAAAGTTGTATTACGCATCACGATTTATCTCATCGTTTTTGTCGTTGTCGTGGGAGGGGCAGGAGCGATCGGATTCATCAACACAATGAATAACGGAATGTCGATTTACGATAAAGACGTCCCCGCATTAACGAATGTGCAGGTACCGAAATATGATGCCGGCAAACCGACAGTGGCTGTGCTACTGGCGAACGAAGTGACGGAAGTGTTCGACTTTCTCGTCCCGTACGAGATGTTTGCGATGACAGAGGCTTACAATGTATATGGCGTTGCCCCTGACCGCGAAATTAAATCCCTAACCGGGGGACTCGATGTTGTCCCACATTATTCTTTTGATGAAATGGACGCGATGCTAGGCAAAAGTCCGGACATTATCGTCATTCCGTTTATGCCGATTTTGGATGATAATAAATATGTACCTGTCCGAGAATGGATTCGAAAGCACGCGGACGTTAATACGACATTGCTCTCTATTTGCAACGGAGCAGAAAATCTGGCGGATACTGGCTTGCTGAACGGCAAATCAGCCGCGACGCACTGGGGAGACATTAACCGGCTTATCAAAAAATATCCAGACATTCAGTGGGTGAAAGATCAGCGCTACGTTCCGCAAGGTAATATCGTATCTTCTGCCGGTCTGACATCAGGGATCGACGCAACGCTATATGTCATCTCTCAGCAGTTGGGCGATGCGGTTGCGAGAAAAGTAGCGGAAAATATGAATTATCCTTCTTACGATTACGTGACAAATCCGAAAATGAAGCCATTCAATGCCGGGGTGAGTGATATAACGTACGTACTGAATAATGCTTATCAATGGAACAAAGCCAAAGCGGGCGTGCTTCTCTATAACGGCGTTGATGAGCTGGATTTGTCAGCCGCATTTGACACGTATGCCGCTTCCGGTACGACAACCACACTAACGGTTTCCAGCAAGAATGAAGCCATCGTAACGAAACACGGCCTGAACCTGGTCGCGCGTTATCAAACAAAAGACGTGCCAAAGCTCGAGAAAATGATTGTCGTCGGTGCCGATGCCGAGTCTGAAGCTGCCGAGGATATCAAGGAGTGGAATAACAGCGGCAATAGTGCGAAGCTGATGTTCTTGCATCGTGATATGTCGGGCCGGTTTGCAATGGACCCTGCATTCGAGGATTTGGCAAAACAGGAGGATATCCAGACAGCGAAATTTGCCGCTAAGCGGCTTGAATATCGTGCCACCGACCACCTGAAGCTGGAGGGCCACCCTTTCTCCTTTGAAGCGTTTGGCATACCGATTTTGCTCGGTATCCTGTCTTTGCTTGTCGCTCGGTTCATCGATAGGCGTCTTATCGGCAGGAAAAAAGGATAGCTCGCGCATCGAGTGAAACGGTTCATCCGACAAAGGGCAGCCGGGGCAGGAGGCTGGTTGAAAGTCAGCGTTTCGTACATCTCAGCCAGATGGTTCGGTCTAAGCTATATGGGGTCAGTTAGAGCAACTGGGTTTCTTATGAGGGGAATCCGCTATAGTGGGGGGAGCGGATATTCCTTCCGGTAACACGAGTAAAACAACAAAAGCGGCCATGAAGAATCAGCCAAAGGATAGACTAGGACAAGCTGTAGTATCATTAATATTCGGTATATTCGGAATATTATTTTTCATAGTAGGGATGTTAAAGTTGGGATTTGATTCCCAGTACAGCTACACGACTTCGACAGGTACTATGGCCACAATTCTCTTTGCTTTTATACTTAGTGTTGTTGGTTTTTTCTTAGGTATTATTGCAAGAAGATCTTCTAAAGGAAGAGGTATGGCGATAGCGGGGATTACCCTAACAACATTACCCGTTGTCGTCATGATCTTAATTATTGGTGGGGGACTGGTACTAAACTACATGAGGTGGTAAGGTGGGTCAAATTTTGGTACACTCCCGTCAATTATTGAACGGACTATCTATCTACATATGACTAAAGGGCTTGATAGAACGGAGAATTTTGATATGCAGGGGCGAATAGCTCCTGTGATTGTGCTTGCATTTCTGTATAATAAAAGGCGGCTGTAGTTAGTCGCTCCATCATTGAGCACAGTGCGTTAGGTGTAGAACGCAATTAAGTCATCTCAAAGCCTATAAAGTCGTGTTATAGCCTAAAGTTGTGCCGGGCGAAATTCAGGTATCCACTCCTGTTTTTCCTCGGTTTTTTTATTGAATCCTTCCCCTTCATTTTTCCATAGTCTTTCTTCTGTTTTTAGCACGAATTTAATTGCCTTTTTGGTCCCGATCTTCATATCCTCCTACCGTATCATTAAAAAATTGTGGAATTAATTCGGAATATGGAAATAAAGTAAGATAATAGTACAGTAAAAACCTGTGGCATGTCTCATGGGAGCGCTACAGATAAATAAAGAAACAAGGAGGTTTGAAAATGACTAGTAAAAGGTTTTCTTTTAAGCGCTTATCACTTTTGGTAGTTTTAGTAGTATTTCTATCCACATTTTGCGCAGCCTTACCGTCAGTAAATGCAGCCGCTAGAGGAGCATGGGCTCCAAATACCGCATATGCAGTAAATGACACAGTAACCTATAGTGGAAGCACTTATACCTGTCTTCAGGCACATACTTCTCTCGTAGGTTGGGAACCGTCCAATGTCCCTGCTTTATGGCAGAAAGGCGGTAGCGGCGGAACTACGCCACCGACAACAAACGGAGTGACGTTCTATGCAGATATAAACTATGGAGGAAAAGCAGTGACACTCGGGATAGGCAATTATACACTGTCTCAGTTGAACGCAAACGGAATTCCGAATGACTGGATGTCGTCTCTTAAGGTTCCAAGCGGTTGGACGGTTGAAGTATATGAGAATGATAATTTTGGAGGAACCAAGTGGACCTTTACTTCAGATTCTTCCTGGGTTGGCAACACGATCAATGACAAAATGTCATCAGTCAAGATTTATACGGGTTCACCACCTCCTACAGTAACAAAGCCTGCCGAGGTTCCAAGCCATATATGGACATATGTCATGAATGCGGACAATGCCTATGGGAAAGGCGGAGATTTTGCTTTATTGTTAAGTGCTGTTATCAAAAAGGAAAGCAGCTTTGGAGCAGGTTTACCAGGTAGTCCATCGGCCGGCGACGGATTGATGCAGGTAGAACCAAACACACGCAATGCGTATTTATCTCAATTCAGCTCAAAATTTGGCCGTGTGTATAATCATAGCAGTGAACAAGATCAGGTATATCTGGGCGCGTTAATTTTAAATGAGAAGATTACGAAGTTTGGAAATATCTACAACGGATTATTACACTACAACGGTGGAGATAACTGGTATCCGGGAGCCACCGATTCTTATGGCCGTCCTATTCTGGCAGATCAATATGCAGATGCAGTTTACGCTACGTATAAGGGCTATGGCGGTAAGAATTAAGGTGTTACATTGATATGTAAATTGAAAAATAGCGAGACGTGAAAGGATTTTCTTGTTGAGTGGAAGCGGCTTATTTAATTTGAAAGGGCATGAGTTACCAAGCAGATCATTGCTTGCATAACCCATGTCCTTTTTTCTGTATCAGGTTTTTTTTCGACTACTAATTTTGATTTTGAAAATCTTACGAAACATCTTGGAGCCCAGTGGTATTTTTGGTGCTGAAGAAAATCAGAAGAAAGATCGAGGGAAAACCTGAAAGTGGGCTATCGTATATACAAACAAATAGCCGATAAATCGTGGAAGGAGAAGAGTGAAAAGAGCACAACGGACATTACAGCTGGACTTGGCATTTGCTTGCTGTGGATCGTTATCTTTGATTCAATGCGACGAAGCCGAGGGTGGAGCGCGGTTGGTCGAAGTGTGGCTGAGGACCTTCGGCCCCGGCACTGTGACCGACATCAAGTGGTGGCTCGGATCGACGCTCACCGCGGTACGCAGGGCGCTTGTCAGCCTCCACGCGGTTGAGGTCGATCTCGATGGCCAGATCGGCTACGTCCTTCCTGATGATATGGAACCGGTCGATCCCGTCGAACCGTGGGCCGCGCTTCTACCGCCGCTGGATCCGACGACCATGGGGTGGTTTGAACGCGACTGGTATCTCGGTCCTTACAAAGAGCTATTGTTCGACACCAGCGGCAACGCAGGACCCACGGCTTGGTGGGACGGCCAGATCGTGGGAAGTTGGGTCCAAAGTGACACCGGTGAGGTCATCCTTCAACTTATTAAGGACATCGGCGCAGAAGGGATGGCCTCGCTAGAGCGCGAAGCCGCACGGCTTAGCGATTGGCTCGACGGTAAACGCGTCCTGCCGAAGTTTCCCTCGCCGCTCGCAAAAATGCTCATCCAAGCCGACTAATGTAATCTACTTGATCATTAGTGGGAGCTAAGATTCTCCCCCCACACCTTACATTCTATCAATATTGAGTATTCGTCACATGTGGAGTGCCGTGTGTTGCTAGTGAAGGTATCCTTTAGCAGTAATTACTTCTTCAGGAGGGGGAGAAGATGCACATCAAGATTGCAACTGAATCTAAATATGCTTACTACTGATGTGCCTAAAGACCGTACATTATTAATCTCTGGCGCAGATAGAAAGCTAAATGAGCACGGAGGTTGCAAGCCCTGAAGTAGTTAAAGTCAAACTTCATCACTTAGGGGAGAATCCTTGAATCATAGGTTTAAGCCTGCTATGCTTGTTTCTAACAAATGGCAGAGATGCCGTCTAACAAAGCGGTTGAGAGTCCTGCCTTAATTGAACAACCTACACTTCTGTAGTTCTTCTTTTCTTTTCATTATGAATTTCTCGCAATTGAAGAAACAAGGGAAGACCAAGTGAAACACCAACTATTAGCGTGCCAATAACAGGGAACCATAAGTACTTCATTTCTTCTTTCTTGCCTTCATATAGAATAAAACCGATAAGAACTACTGCTGATACAACTACATCCAACCATGCAAATGTTCCAATATGAGATTGACTAGCTTCATGCAATAATTGAGTAATACTAAATCCATTCTCATATATCCAAGGAATGAATTGTGAATACGGAAGAATCATGCCTAGTAATGATAATATTCCATAAAAGAACTTCACCTTGAACCCCCTAAATCAATGGAACTCGATTAATACAAGTTTGATCTTTTTTTCGAAAAACCTTCTTGATCTTCAACAATCTTACAGTAGGGGGTCCTGATCGGAATGAATAAACCGATGTGTGACCTAAAAATAAGACCCCCTGATAAGACAGCCAACGCTACGATTCTAATTGAAATGCAACGTTGGGTGTATCAGCAGTACAAAAATTTTACACACAACAGATTCAGAGGGCATTCGCACTATCGGGCGAAAGATTACTGATACCGTCCCTATTGATGAAATTAAGTCTATTTCTCGTAACTTTTTAGTGGCATACCAACAAATTCTTTGAATGACTTGATTTGATCACCCTCAAATTCGAAAACTACCGTAAGTTCATTGCGATAAGGTTGTGTATTCAATGTCCCCTGTGCCTGAAAAACGACGACTCCAAAATGGACATCGTAAAGTTCAATAAGGGGAGTAAGCTTTACACGCAGCGCTTCCCTTTCAAAGCTAACCAGTTCTTTAAAACGTTGCTTACCAACCTGTTTACCTTTCCAATCATCGTATGGTAAAGGGATCGAGAATTGAAATTCCTCTGTAACAAGTGCGAGGAATTTAGTCGTGTCCCCGACTTCAATTGCGGAACGAAAAGCCTGAAACGCTCGACGGCATAAAGAAGTTTCCACATCTCTTGCTTTCGGTTGGCCTGTATAATTATCCTTCATCATTTAGGCAATCTCCTTTTTTTTGCTCAATATTGATATTCTATACGTTTGGTATTGTCATCTAAAATCAGACCTTTCCACCTTGTGACGGAAACATTCCCCATCTATACACACGATAGCATTTTGGAGTGCTTATAGAGAGATTTACAAGGATGAATATATACCACCTATTCTTACAAACTCATCAAGCACTCGTGATTCTTTTTTCGATCTCATCGTATCCTCTTATCTCAGTTCCTTCTGCGAAATAGTTATATCCGGCCCCAAAATGCAGCAATAACCTTACACTGGATACTTTCATCTGTTTCATTCCAATCCGCTACATACTTTTCAACGAACTTGTTTATCCCAACACTTTTTGATCCCCTCCTGATACGATTATCTTACCTCTTGGCAAACCAAGAATATCCTATAAACAAGACAGGTACTTACATGTTTATGTGATATGCTAAAAAAAAAAGGGATGTTGGCTTATGTATAAATCTCAACGATTATTGCGGTTGATAATGATCATTAATGCAAAAAAATCATTTACCATTCCGGAGCTTGCGATGGATTTAGGTGTTTCACCACGAACGATTTCCAGGGATTTAACCGACCTTGGAGAACTAGGGGTACCCCTTTATTCCATTCAAGGGCGTGGTGGCGGCTACAGACTTCTAAACGAAAGTATACTTCCTCCAATAACATTTACTGAAAGTGAGGCTATAGCGATTTTTTTTGCCTCCCAGTCTCTACGATACTTTGGGGCGATTCCGTTCGGTGATCAAACTAAATCCGCACTAGATAAGTTCTATCATTATTTGCCGTCTGATGTGAGAGAACAAATTAATCGATTACAGGATAAAGTAGCCATTTGGTCCCCCCACCGGAGTATGTCAGTCTCATGCCTCACCGTTTTATTACAAGCAATCATGAAAAAATCCGCCGTTACGATTGGGTACAATTCAAGCGAAAACGGGCTAAATACCAGAGAGATTCAGCCAATTGGACTTTATTCTGACCGTGGTTATTGGTACTGTCCGGCATATTGTTTTACCAGGCAAGCGTACAGACTATTTCGAGCGGATCGAATTTTGACCGTTAGTCTGAATGATAACGTTTCTTGTCTTGAAGATGTAGATAGAAAGTCCGTGTTCAACTGGGATGTGGAGGAATTAGAGGCTCAAGAAAAAACATTATTTTGTGCTCACTTAACACAAAAAGGAAAGAGAAAATTAGAGGAGAATGGAAGGTTTAGAGATTTCATCGAAAGTCAGGACGATGGAGGCGGAGTTATTCGGATGCACATACCGGCTAACAAATTGGAGTTTTATACGGACATGATATGGGAACTGGGACAAGAAGCAAAAATTGCAGAACCTATGGAAGCCATAACATATATAAAGTGTAAGTTAGAAGAGATGAAAAAACTGTATCCTTGATGTTGCGTGATGTTCAAGCAAGTAGAAATGCCCTGCTAAGTTATCCTGCCCGTTAGCTTAATGACGTGGGTTGCGTTTCTCTTCCTGTCTGTGGGTATGGCGATAGCGGGGATTACCCTAACAACATTACCCGTTGTCGTCATGATATTAATTATTGGCGGGGGACTGGTACTAAACTACATGTGGTGGTAAGGTGGGTCAAAGGCTCCGAGCCTTGTGATATGCTCCCCTTTTGGCAGACAGGTAAAAAAACCGACTGCTTGAAGGGGAGTTTTCTTTAGTCAAAATCGAATCCATTTAGTGCCGGAGCATCACATTTCAAAAAAACGATTTTCTGAACTTGATATGTCGGTTGCCGTAAGAATTATTCAAGGCATCCTGCATGTATATCAAAAAGATTAAGACCTTATATGTTTTTCATATTTTTATTGTAGATAGCCACATGCTAACATATACAAATGCAGATTGAGGGGGAATGTTATTCAGTTTCCGATTCATGGTTTTTATTCATTCGATATAGGTGATCCTAAATGTTAAAAAAGTCAGCGTTTCCATTACTACTGCTCAACATGTTTCTCGCTAATCTAAGTATGGGCCTTGTCATTCCGATCATACCGGAACTTCTTGAGCAGTTTACGGCAAGCGGACAGGCCGCGGGCTATTTGGTCTCCTGCTTTGGCCTGACCCAGTTTCTATTCTCACCTCTTGCAGGTAATTTGTCAGATCGATATGGCCGTAAACCCATGATTATCATAGGTTTGATCTTGTTCGCCATCTCCAACTTGCTCGCAGCGTTCGCGGGCGATCTAACTTTATTATTCGTATCCCGGTTGATTGGCGGAATAGGCTCAGCAGCCTTAATCCCGTCTATCATTGCTTACATTGCCGACATTACAGCAGATGAGCAGCGCAGCAAGGCCATGTCATGGTTAGGAGCGTCGATGACATCCGGGTTTATTATTGGACCGGGTGTCGGCGGATTGCTTGCGGAATGGGGCATTAAGATGCCCTTCTATGTATCCGCATGTGTAGGGCTGCTGGCAATGGTTTGCAGTCTATGGGGTTTGCCTGAATCGCTGTCGGCGGACCTTCGCCGGATGCGTCGTCAAGTGAAGGAGAAGAGGGAAAATGTATTCCGGCAAATCGTGCTTTCGGTTCGGTCTCGCTATTTTGTCCTGTTGCTCATTGTGTTCGCCATGACCTTCGGTTTAACGCATTTTGAAGCGATTTTCCCGCTTTTTGTCGTTCAAGTCTACGGATTCACGACGCGTCAAATTGCTATACTGCTTACCGTATGTTCGCTCATCGGCACGTTGAATCAATTGTTGTTCACTGACCGGATCACACGACGATTCGGAGAAAAACGAATCATCGTTGCCATGTTGTTGTTATCGGCAGTATCCCTTGTATTCTTATTATTCTCAGGCCATTTCTACTATGTCATGGTAGTCACGATGTTGTTCTTTACGTTCAATAATATATTGCGCCCCACGATCAATACGCTGTTGTCCAGAGTGGCCGGGGATGAACAGGGATTTGTTGCAGGGATGAATAACGCTTATACAAGTCTCGGTACGATATTTGGACCGATGCTGGCAGGTATTTTGTTTGAAGTCCACTTTAACTTGCCCTATCTGTTTGGCGGATTCGTACTGCTAGTGAGCAGCATTTTCACGGGAAGTCGATTGAGAAGTATACTATCTGTTCAACGCGGCTGATGTGCTCTAATCTTACACAAAAACAAGAACAGTTGTCTAAGACGCAGCAGTATAAGAAATTTAATGAAAATTGATTGAAGTATTATAAGGAATATAAGATCGAACTAAGAGAACTGCCATTCATGGCAGTTCTCTTGTTTCCGTATATGACCATAATCAGGGTATGATAGATCTTCACCCAAGGGCAATATTCTAACTTTAGAAATTTGTTATTTTAAATCAAACCAGCCTGGCACTATAGATGTCATTGCCATAAATCCGTCGCGAAATACGGGTAGTCAGGGTTTGAAAACATAGGAGGAACCATGTCCTGGAGCAAATTGAAGCAACAGCTGGAGAGTTTTCTCAGTCCTGCATTAGCTGGAAGAGTTGAATATCGCGCAACCGGATATCGTTATTTACCTGATAAAGCAGGGCTTTGTTATATTTCGGGAGATAAGAAGAACGTGAAATTAAGAATGATACGGATATCCAAATTTCTATCAGCCAAGATGAAATTGAAGCGATCAGAAAGGATACCAAGGGGACCGTTCCCGAGGATCGTCTTCAAGTCATTGCAAGAAGCAGAAAAGTTTCAGAGCTTGCAAAAGAGCTTTTGTCAGCACAGGCAAATTTAAGTAAATCCAATTTTGTCGTAGTAGCTACTACGTTTTTATCGACTTCGATAGATGAAAGCTTGGAGAGTCATGATATCTTATTGAATATTTTAGCTTTGGTGGACAGACGAGTTGGCAAAAAGCGAATTTTAAACATGGCCGAGAAGATGAAGTTAATGGATTATAATCGTCTTAATATCAACGGTAGTACCGTGATGCAATCCGATAGCATCGGTAATAAGGCTCAACCCTCTAACTTAGTGGGTTGAGCCTTTTATTCTACTTTCAAATTTAGTGATCCCCTCAGCTTTGTCTTAAGGTGCGATGTAATTATGGCTTTACCATTAATCCCCCCTACTTACTCCCGATTTCATTTTTAATGAAGTTAATTACATCTTCTGAACCAAACGAAGTATGTTCTTTTCCAACTATTGCGTGAGCAAACAGAAGTGTTTTTCCATTCATATCATAAGTGTCTATGTTCAAATAAAAATCTGTAGGACTCCCGATTTTTTGGATATTCTCTTTTTCCATATAGCCAGCAACAAAAGTATGAATTTCTGAGTATACATTTTCCCCTTTATTTTTCATTATAGATAAATTACTCACCGCGAACTCGCTACTAGATGGGTTTTGAACAACCGAGTTACTTTGGTCTACCCAACGAAGGAAACCTTTATTTCTTACTTGTATCAACCCGATTTTTTCACCATCTGCTAAGAGGACTATATTAGTTAAATGCTTAGCATCCATTGAATACCCTTCCTCAGCAACAATATCTTCTATAGAAAAGTCGTACTTTTCTATCTGCGCTTTATAACTGTAATTAAATTTATAGAAAATAAAAATAATTATTGCTATTAACGCTATTAATAATATAAAGATTTTTTTCATATCGAACCCTCCGTTGTAAAAACTAGAAGGAAAATGCAATATTCCATAAATGTGGAATATTGCATTTAACAAATCACCGTTACTGAACTTGACCAGGATTTACAGGAGTCACTAAATACTCAACCAATTTCTTGGTAGTGTCATGTTCAGACTGGAATGTAATGGATGAAATATAGGATGAACGTTGCGCTTGTGTATCAAGATAAGCATCTAGTGCTTTAGTACCGCTAGCATAATATTGGCCATAGTCTGTTTTCTCGGAATCGAGGGTTTTAGAATACCCTTTGCCATCAGTTATACCAACAGCAGTTATGCTGGCATTCGAGGTATACATGTTAGATCTGAAAGTCATACTTTGACTAGAGTCAGATTGGCCTTCACGTTTAACATATGTAAAGCAGACTGTTGATAGGGTACGATGCGAAACAACGATAGAATTATTATGCCTTTGATTTCCTTCAGGTATTAATAATTCCCAAGGGAGCCAACCATATACCGGTACTTTCTGTAACAAATGACCAATAGCTTTCTCCGAATAGAGTTTTACTACCTCCTTACTTCCAGTGATAACATAATGCATGTTATCGTACAATTTATAACCTGTTCTTGCACTCGTTAAATTTGTATTATGTCCTCTGGCTTGGGCGTACAAGTCTTGTAAAGCGTATGTTACACCATTTCTAGTAATGTTATATCTAGCCTCGTACCATCTTACATTAGAATTACTTGGTGGTACCTCTGCTGTGGGGCTAACTTCCCTATAAATGTTACTAACTTCCTTTGGCGACAGGACATTCACACCTAAAGTGTTAAGTTTTTCTTCTAAAGAAACTTCACTATCCTCAAATGAGGCAATTTTCATTTCATTACCAGGTAAAAGTTTAGCAGCTCTTACTTCTGCTAATTCTTGAAATACTTTGTTAATTTCTTCTTTTCGCTTCTCCGTTTCTAAATTAGCTTGGTCTTGTTCAGGAGTATTTACACCCTCCTGGGCATATACAGAAGAGGAAAACGTTAATACTAAAAGCAACGTACTGAGTAAAAATAATGAAATTTTACGTTTCAAAAAAATCACTCCTTAAATGTCAATAAAAGCCGTTCCGATTGGCTCTTCACTTATATAACGTTAAGGATATCTAGTTAGTTAGGGATTTTTGTGAAATTCTCCTAATTTTTTTCAATATAGTTAAAATCGGTTTTTTTTTCAAAGTGAACCATTTTTCAGTACTAACTTAAATCCTTCTTTTTACATTGGTAAAAGAACGAGTGCTCGCATATAATGCAAACAAATGTTCCCGTTTTATTGAAGGAGGAATATGTGTTGAAATCATCTAAACGTGTGGTGATGCTTGGTGACTGCCAGTCCCTTTTATGCCTCTGTTGAAAAGGCCGAACATCCTGAATACAAGGATCGACCTTTGGTGGTTGCTGGGGATCCTGAACGCCGATCAGGAATCATGCTGGCGGCATGCCCTCTTGCAAAGGCGACTCACAACAGCAGAACAACTTGGGGAAGCTGCGGCAAAGTGTCCAGATCTCGTGTGATTAAGCCGCGGATGCAGCGGTACATCGACGTATCCATGCTGATAACGGGCATTTACAAAAGCTATACGGACTTGGTCGAGCCATACAGTATCGACGAGCAATTTCTTGATGTTACAGGCTCAATGCATCTTGTTGCGGATACTCCGGAAGAAATGGCACGGATCACCCAGACTCACGTTCAGGCAACCACAGGGGTTTATACTCGGTTCGGAATTGCTGAAACCAAGATCCTTGCGGAGACTGCACGCGACAATTATGCCAAGAAAAACCCATCAGGGATATACACCCTGACTAAAGAAATGCTGCCTGAAACGCTCTGGAAGCGGCCTGCCAGCGACATGTTATAGCCGGCAGCCGGATGACAAGACATTTTACTACTATGGGCCTCCCAACGATCGGCCACGTCGCACAGCCCCTGTTGGGCAAGCTCAAACAGATGATGCGACGGAAATTCGGCAAGAACTCCGACATTAATGCCGAATTGTACTGGCGGATCGCAAATGGAATCGGCGACAGCCCTGTGCGGCCGGGGACGCACCAGGTCGCCCCTAAATCCGTCGGCCACATGATGACGTTGCCGCGGGATTATGGCACCATCGAAGAGATTAAGGTCGTGCTGCTGGAACTCACGGAGCTGGTCTGCCAGCGCTGTAGGGCACTAGGTTTCATGGGTCATGTTGTATCGGTCGGGTGTATGGGAGCGGACTAGAATTGATTGAGTAGGCGCTGGCAGAGTCTTTTTATACACACCGTACAATCAAATTTACGTTTGTTCGACGAATACGAGGACCAGGAACTAACCGCCATGGTATCTGTAATTCACACCTATCGGCGCGAAATCAGGCTGGCGACAGGAACAGGCGAGTGGGAATGGATTAAGATCGATGATATAATTTCAGCAAGTACTTTTGAATAAAAAATGACCCGCTCGGCGATATGCCGGTGGATCATTTCTTTTTTTATAGCTTGAATTGAGCTTCACTTCCACCCATCGCCTTGTATGCGTCCAATACATTCTGTAAGGCCTTTTTCTCCTGACTGGTAACTGTTCTATCCTGGTGCCTTTCGTCTCCTTGAGAACGTATAATAGTCTTATTTGATTTAATAACAGCGTTGATGATATCATACATATCTTTATCAACTACCACATCATAGTATTCCCAAACTCCACCTACCTGGTTATCCCGATTCACATCACTGTAATTCGGATTAACTGTGAAGGTTTGATCATCTGCTCTGATTGTATAGTTATTAACGAATAACCAGTTATCGCCGGTGTATTGGAATCTTGCAAATAAAACAGGTATGTCACTACCTTCGCTAGTAACGAAGAAGATATTAAAACTATTGTCGTTAATATACTGAGGACTGGTCTTGTCCTCATAAACAGTACTTCCAGTTACTTCGTCTGTTCTTGTCCTCATTGAAGCAGTCGCTTTCTTTTGCCGTTCTTTTTCAGCTGCAGCAAGTTTTTCTGCAGTTGCTTTTTCTTCAGCAGCTTTATCATCTATTTGTTTTTGCAATTTCTCGACTAAAGCATTGATTTGTTTTTCTTCTTCAGAATCAGGGTGTTTCTTAGTTATCGTTTCATGTGTCTTTTCTAGTTGTTTAATATCTCCGGATTCGAATTGCGAGTTAGCTTCTGCCAGCAACTTTTCTGGTCCGTATTTCAATTCGTCTAGTTGTTTCTTAAGCGATTCATTTTCGGTCTTGAGTTTTTCTAATGATTCTTTAGTGGATTCAAGTTCTTCACTTGTAGCACTTAAACTAGAAGATGTTCCGCATCCTACCAGTAAAGTTGCGAAAGATAAAACAGCAATAATAGTTCGAAGTTTCATGTTTCCTCCTCTATATCTAAAGTAATACTTACAGTGTATCAAATATAGGTAATATATACCATGTGAATAGTCATTACTAGGACCAGGAAACAAGAAGGATTGGATTTTTACAGAATATAGGAATGTGTTATTATGAACCCATAAAATTATAAGGAGGTACCAATATACCTCGAAAAAACGTGCAAATTAAAGATCTCGCAGACTCAATAAAAAAATCTGCAGGATTGCCACCAGTATGTAAAATTACAGATGTTATGGATTACTTTCAGTTGAGTAGAGCCACCATTTACCGGTTGCTCAAAACTTAGGAAACCCAAAGTTACAAGTACGGCAACAAACCGCGAATTAAACGCAAATGGGTGCTGGAATATGAAGAAAACCGATTGCAAAATCGAATCGAGATATATTTCAATAAAGGAGAAAAAGACAGTGAGAGAAATCGAACGTATTGTCAAAGTAAAACTTAAACAGCATGCAACATTGATACTTAGCACGGCCTTGACAGGCAAATATACTGAAAAGTACTGGCAGTTCATTTCGCCAGATATAACGAGGCATTACAGTAGTCTGGAGGAAAGCAACCCTTCTGAATTAATTGAAATTTTGGATGACTTATCTATAGAAGGCTGGGAACTTGTTTGTCCACTGGTTAATGAGGATGGTTACATTTTGAGGAGTGTTGAATATAAAGAAGATACAATGACAATCTATGGCGACGAGCAAGAAATTAAAGATCTATATAAGTAAACCTTCATTCATACATAAATGATTTTTGAACTATACGCAGTTTATGTGCAATTTTTTATACCTATAAACTGAACACTCCAGGTTATTGCGACTAGAACATTTTATATTGATATGAAATTGATGTTAAACACCGCGAAATTCCCGCAATCGGAGATAATCTAAAGTTGAAACCTTGTAACCACGCGGTTTAATATAACAGAAGAGTTAATAATAGGATCGTTTCCCGCATACGGTGCATGTGGAGAGTCTGGCGGTGTTAGTGAGGGATTGATGCAGGTCTGTAATCCCTGTAAGGACTATTACTAATGGTCACATATCGAATGTAATAGCTACTGAAAACAGTAAACTACGGATTCACTATATACGCCTTTGTATTTAACTGAAAAGATGAGCTTTTTTATATTGCGCTTAGCATTGGAGGATGGTCAAATAGCGCAAACAAGCGTGGAAATATAAGAAAATGAATGCCCCGGTTAGGGACATTCATTTATCAGGTTTTTTAGGCACCAAGGAACATGTTCATGTCATCTTCCACATTAGTAATACCGCCGATACCGAAGTTTTCGACGAGGACTTTGGCAACGTTAGGCGACAGGAATGCAGGGAGCGTAGGGCCCAGATGAATATTTTTAACGCCAAGATAAAGCAAGGCAAGCAGCACGATAACCGCTTTTTGCTCATACCAGGCAATGTTATAGGAAATCGGCAAATCATTAATATCCTCAAGGCCGAATACTTCCTTCAGTTTCAATGCAATCACGACGAGGGAGTAAGAATCATTGCATTGACCAGCGTCCAGGACCCGCGGAATACCGCCGATTTCGCCTAGATCCAGTTTATTGTATTTGTATTTGGCACAGCCTGCAGTTAGAATGACTGTGTCTTTCGGAAGTTCAGCCGCAAAATCGGTGTAATAGTTGCGGGATTTCATCCGTCCATCGCAGCCGGCCATGACGAAGAAGCGGCGGATCGCCCCGGATTTCACGGCATCGACGACTTGATCGGCCACGTTCATCACAGCGGCATGAGCGAAACCGCCGATGATCTCACCCGTTTCAAGTTCCGTTGGAGCTGGGCATCCTTTCGCTTGCTCGATTAGTAGGGAGAAGTCTTTGGGAGCACCGTCTGTTCCTTCCGGAATATGGCGGACACCCGGAAACCCAGTGTTGCCTGTTGTATAGATACGGTCCTTGTAACTGTCTTTCGGCGGAACGATACAGTTGGTCGTCATTAATATCGGTCCGTTAAAGGCTGCGAATTCGCTATTCTGCTTCCACCAGGCATTCCCGTAATTGCCTACAAAATGCTCATATTTCTTGAATGCCGGATAATAGTGGGCAGGCAGCATTTCACTGTGCGTGTACACGTCCACGCCGGTTCCTTCCGTCTGCTTCAGCAGCTCCTCCAAATCCTTCAGATCATGACCGCTGATGAGAATGCCGGGTCGGTTGCTTACCCCGATATTGACCTTCGTAATTTCCGGGTTTCCGTAAACTGAGGTGTTCGCTTCATCAAGCATCGCCATGGCGTTTACGCCGTATTTACCGGTTTCCATCGTCAAAGCTACCAGATCCTGCACTTCAAGGCTGTCGTCAAGCGTGGCGGCAAGTGCACGGCGCATAAAACGGTTTAATTCGTTATCATCCTTCTCCAGATGAAGCGCGTGGTACGTATAAGCAGCCATCCCCTTCAAGCCGTAAGTAATTAATTCGCGCAGCGAGCGGATGTCTTCATTCTTGGTCGAGAGGACACCAACCGTACGTGCCTTTTCATCAAAAGAAGCTTCGTTATCCGCTTGCCAGACGGCAGCATCAGGGAGATTGGCGGTTCCCTCCGGATATTGTTCGTTATAATAGGTGCGCACCTCGCCGCGGAGCTCTATCGCTTCCCGGATTTTTTTCACAAAAACCTCGCGGTCAAAGTTGGCGTTCGTAATTGTTGCAAACAAGGAGTCCATAATAAACAGCGATACGCGCTGTTCAAGCACCTCCGGCAGCTGGACATCCAGACTGAGAAAAGAGATACCTTTCAGCAAATAAATCAGTAAATCTTGCAGGTTTGCCACATCATGCGGTTTGCCGCATACTCCGACAATGGTGCAGCCTGTTCCTTTGGATGCTTCCTGACATTGAAAGCAGAACATAGACGGTTGATGCTGTAAGGTCTCTTGGGCGTTGTTATTCATTATTTCTCCTCCAATTTCGTGATTTTTTGTCGTAAGGTCAGTATAAGATTGCCTCGCAATAGGACTGTTGAAGACAGTATACTTCGCTCCCACAACCGACATAGTGATTGGAATCACAATTTTTTAAGTAGTGAGTTTAATCACAAACCTGGTCCGTTTCTTCTTTTAAACTGGAATTAATGACCTAAGAAGAAATGAGGAGAGAACATGTCGATTTTACCTCAAAAGAATGAACTGGGATTTTTCGAGATCCGTCTCGAATCCATCGGCGGGCTTGGCGCCAATCTGGCCGGAAAAATGCTGGCCGAAGCCGGGGTCACCGGCTCCGGACTTAACGGTTCGAATTTTTCCAGCTATGGTTCGGAGAAAAAAGGGTCGCCCGTGAAGAGTTTCGTAAGGTTCTGCGATTCCGAGGTGGAAATCCGCGATCACAGTCCCATTGAGCAGCCGCATGTCATCGGTGTATTTCATGAAGCATTGTATAAGACGATAGATGTCATAAGCGGATTACAGCCTGATGGAACGGTGCTTGTGAATACGGCGCGAGACCTTTCCGAAGTGGCCGTGGATCTGAACATGACGCAGGGAACGCTGGCCGTAGTTGATGCGCTGAAAATTTCCGTTGAGGAAAAAACCAAAGTGAATACGGCCATGCTGGGGGCTTTGTTCCGGATTTGCAGCTTCCTAAACCCGGACGATATGCGGCAGGTGATCCGCACAACATTTGAGAAAAAGCTGCCCCACCTCGTGGAAGCGAATTTGCGGACCTTTGACAGAGGATATAACGAAGTCCAGTTCCTTTCCTTGGGAAATGGCTCAGAGCTTATAGACCCAATCGCTTTCGCAAGACCGCAGCCGATTCTTGGATATGAAACGCAGGAGCTGGGCGGGATTCTGAACGTTACGGCGAACAGTGTCCTGAAGGATCTTAGCGGCTCCCGGCAGGGATATTTGCCAGAGTACAAGTTAGAGGACTGCATTCACTGTGCCGCCTGCGATACGGTATGTCCGGATTTCTGCATCGTGTGGGAGAAGAAACCGGATAAGCGCGGGAATATGCAGATGTTTATGAAAGGTATTGATTATCAGTATTGCAAAGGCTGCTTGAAGTGTATCGAAGCTTGTCCGACCACCGCTTTGGCTGCCATGTTAGAAGAGCCGCATTATGCGGAGCAGCACCGTGTGCCGCAATCATTTCCCTATTTAACTGCGGAGGGAGTCAGATCATGAATATGCAAATTCAAGAAACTACGGAGAACAAGCTGGCGGCCGCTCAAACGGCAGTCTTCGAATCGGGCAACGAAATGGCTGCCATGGCGGCTGCCCAGATTAACTATCACATTATGGGTTATTTTCCGATTACACCTTCTACGGAAATTGCCCAATATCTTGACATGATGCGTACACGCGGTGAACACGACATCAAGCTGATTCCAGCTGATGGCGAACATGGCTCGGCGGGGATTTGCTACGGTGCGGCCGCAGCCGGAGCACGGGTATTCAACGCTACCAGCGCGAATGGTTTCCTGTATATGATCGAACAGCTTCCTGTGCAGGCGGGCACACGTTTCCCGATGGTCATGAATTTGGTGACGCGTGCGGTCAGCGGACCGCTGGATATTCGTGGTGACCATTCGGATCTTTACTACGGTCTGAATACCGGCTGGGTGATTTTGACCGCCCGTTCACCGCAGGCAGTTTATGACATGAATATCATGGCGCTGCGAATCGCTGAACATGAAGACGTACGCCTGCCGGTCATTGTAGCTTATGACGGATTTTTCACATCGCATCAGAAACGCCGGGTACAAATATTTACGAACCGGGAAACTGTTCAGGAGTTTGTAGGGGAAAAGGCGCCTGAATATCCACATGTGCTGGACGAGAACAACCCGATCGTTGTTGGGGCTTATATGAACGGCGACGATTTGATGAACAACCACTTCCAACAGTCAAATGCCATGTACCGTGCGGGGGAAGTATTCGAGGAAGTGGCAGAGGAATACGCAGCTTTATCCGGAAGATCCTATTCACCGCTTGATCTGTATCGCATGGAAGACGCGGAGGTGGCTTTATTCCTGCTCAATTCGGCGGCCGAATCCTCCAAAGACGTCGTGGATCGGCTGCGGGCGAAAGGAATTAAAGCGGGCGTAATCAGCCCGAATATTCTCCGGCCGTTCCCGGCAAGAGAAATCCGCAAGGCGTTGACAGATGTCAAAGCACTGCTGGTTGGTGAACGTGCCGATTCTTACGGTGCGCACGGGGCCAATCTGACCCATGAGGTCAAAGCGGCCCTGCAGGAAATCCGTGGTCCGCAGCCTATTGTGCTGTCCCGCATATTTGGACTTGGCGGGAAAGACTATTATGCGGATGACGCGGAAGCTTTTTTTGCCTTGACGATCGAGGCAATGGAGCTCGGTTATGCCAAAGTGCCGTTTGATTATTACGGCCAAACACCGGGAGCTGAGGAGCAAAGTCTGCAGCCGGTCATTGCCCCGATGAATGGAGACAGCTTTAAATCTGGCCTGATCACCGTAAAGGTGGATGAAGAGACAAGTAAACTATCCGTTAAAGTGCCGCCGATGCGGGCGCTTGCCGCGAAACCGAAACGGTTTGCTTCCGGCCACGGAGCTTGCCCGGGCTGCGGTATTTTCCCGGCGCTGGAGCTCTTTTTCAAAGGGATTGAAGGCAATGTCGTTACTTTATTCCATACCGGCTGCGCTTATATCACAACAACGGGTTATCCGTATAACTCGCATAAGCAGAGCTTTATTCATAATTTGTTCCAGAACGGACCGGCTACTTTATCCGGCACGGTAGAAGCGTTCCTTGAGAAGAAACGCCGCGGGGAAATCGAGGTTCCTGAGGATTTCACTTTTGTGATGGTGACCGGCGACGGCGGCATGGACATCGGGATGGGTTCGGCCATCGGGACGGCGCTGCGGGGCCATAATCTGATCATTCTGGAATATGATAATGAAGGCTATATGAACACCGGTGCACAGCTTTCGTATTCTACACCATTAGGACACATGACCAGTACGTCGGGTGTCGGCAAACAGCAGCAGGGCAAAGCGTTCCATCACAAAGATACGGTACAAATGATGGCGGCGGCACATATTCCCTATGTATTCACGGGGACGGAAGCATTTCCGCAGGACCTTGTGAAAAAGGCGGCAAAAGCGCAGTGGTACGCCCAGAATGTAGGTACCGTCTACGGCAAGCTGCTGATCACATGCCCGCTGAACTGGAAATCGAGCGACAAGGATGGGGAGAACATCGTCCGCGCGGCCGTGAATTCAAACTTCTTCCCACTGTATGAAGTGGAGCAGGGAGAAACGAATATTACGTACGATCCTGAAGCGAAGAAAAAACAGGTACCGCTCAGCGACTGGCTGAAATATATGGGCAAATCAAGACATCTGCTCAAGGAAGAAAACAAAGAAATGCTTGGCGAATTTGAAAAAGAAGTGGAGCGGCGCTGGTCGATTCTGAAAGCGAAACACGAGAACCCGCTGCTATAAAATATTCAATTCAGCATACTAGGATTTACAGCAACGGAGCGGGCATTGTCCCGCTTCTTTTTTGTTTATGGCTTTAGCCAGTTGAGTGCGTGAAACGCGCGAAACAAAAAACCACCCGCTATGCGGGTGGAGGGATTGAGGGTTTGACCACTAAGACCATTCCGATAAACTTGAGATGTTCAGGCTCAAAGAAAGGAATGGTCTTAGATGGCA
>NZ_JBFRHH010000015.1:0-136020 GCF_052115765.1 Paenibacillus sp. 2KB_20
CGTCCTGAGCCAGGATCAAACTCTCCAATAAAGTGTTTGACTTGCTCATTTCTTAACTGACGAGAATTTGTTCAATTCTCTATTTCAACGTTCCACCTAAGTGGTCCGTTTTACTCACTCGTTGTTCAGTTTTCAAAGATCAACTTCTTCGTTACCAGCGAATCTCGTTCGCACCAGCAACTCTTATAATATATCATGTTTGTTTCGATAATGCAAGAGGTTTTTTTAGGAAGTTTTTTAAGTTCTTCTTAAATGCTTCATTACTTTCGGTTGACCTCTATCCCATCGCAATCTTGCTTATCGCGACTGGATTTATAATGTATCATATTTCTCAACCCGATAGCAATACATAATTTCTTCCAAATGTTAATTCCTTTATAAATAGCTGTTAGCAGTATTTCATTACAGTAGATTCATAGACAGTATGTTGACGAGCATACAAAAGGGACCAAGATGAGGTCCCTTTTGTTTAACTATAACTAGGCATTCATTGATGATGTCTTAACCCTTGATCCAGGGATTGTGGCGCTTGCCTTTTGATGAGACTTGAGGCTTGCGTGATTTCTTGGCTGCAGTTCTTGTTTTATTAGCTTGCTGACGATGGACTTTGGCTCTTTCCTTAGCATTCTCTTCAATGGCGGTATCTCTCGATACGGATGGTTCCGTATCATTCTCAACGTCACTGCTGATCGACATATTGGGTTGCTTTGCTTCGAATGGAGCCGACGGATTGAATGCCGAATCGAGCTGCTGGTCATTTTGCCGATCATACCAGTTCTGTTCATATGGATTTACAAATGGAGGATATGCTCCTTGAGTTCCCATGAGTTCGGACGGATATCCGTATGGCCTAGCATTGTAGTCCATTCCACCCTGCCAAGGTTGATACGGTACCGCCATGTCCGGTGCATGCTGATAATGCCCGTGTTGCGGCATGTCATAGTGCGGACTAACTTCTCCCCCGTGGCATCCGCAAGGAGACGGGACATAACCATATGTCGGCGCTGTATGATGATGCTCAGGATATGGATGGTAATCGGAACCCATATTCCCTGTATACGATTCCGTGATCGAGAACTGGGAATATTCCAAGCTCATTGGCTGTTCAGAAACACCCGGATATCCTGAAGCTGCATTTCCCCAGCCTTCATTATAGGAAACGGGCATCGCTTCCTGCGGTATATGGTGATACGGATGAACGGCTGTGCCGTAATCGGAACCATGCCAATGTTTAGGTTCATGGCAACCACATGGCCCTTCATGAAAACCACCGTATGGAGGCATCATAAATGCAGGCGCTTCTTGAAAAGGAAACTCCGGACACGGATGCGGCATCATATGAAGTGGCATCTCCGCAAATGGCGGACATGGTTCGGCCATGGGATGGATTGGGTGAGGTAACGGCATGGTTTTAACAGGGTACGTATACTCAGGTTCTATTGACTTATATGGCGGTTTAAAATCTGGTTTGTACTCTGGTTTATATTCAGGTTTGAATTCAGGTTTGAATTCAGGTTTGAATTCAGGTTTGAATTCAGGCATGATTGCAGGCTTTTTAAAATCAGGCATGACATCCGGTTTCTTTACTTCTGGCAGGATCTCTGGTTTCTTGACTTCCGGCAGGATGACCGGCATCTTGATTTCAGGTAAAATCTCCGGTTTGTACTCCGGTTCGAATTTCTTAGGCTCCTCGGGGAAAGGCGAAATCTCAGGAAGTTTCGGCAAAATCGGCGGCTCGGGCTCCTTAACTTCCGGAACAACCGGAGGCTGCTCGATCGGCGCTGTGATTTCTTCCTTTACTCCTGTGTAATCCTTGCTGCCCGGCTTCTTCTTGCCCGGGTTCGAACCACTGCCACTGCTCATCGAACCCCAGTCATCTGCGCCCGACTCCGAATATACGCCTGATGAAGGGATGTTCACGACCTCTCCCACCAGCAGTGCATTCGGATTTTTAAGCTGCGGGTTGGCATCAATGATTTCCTTCAAGGTTACGCCCCATGCCTTCGACAGTTTCCAGAGGGAGTCCCCCTGCTTTACCGTATGCTTATGGATAATGGGTTGGCTGCCGCCTGGTACCGGAACAGGCTCTGTCGGTAATTTGATTTTGGCACCGACATCGAGCTTATTCGGATCCACCAGCTGTGGATTGGCATCGATGATTTTCGCTAAAGGAACGTCGTATTTTTTGGACAGCTCATATAGGGTGTCGCCTTCCTTGACGATGTGTATCTTCACGCCGCTAAAACCTCCTACACTCTTCTAGGCGTCATGTAATTCGCCCGCTTTCGTTACTACATCCTATGCACGGAATAGGCGATTGACATCCCTCTGGGCAAAAAAAATCCTTTCATCGACATGAAAGGATTGTTTAAGTCGTTTATTTAGCTGTCCAAAAACGTTAGGATTCCCACACTTTATAACCGTCTTGATCCACAATTTTGCGGAATTCCTCGAGCAATTGAAGCGTAATTGGACCAGCCTGCCCTTTTCCGATCATCCGTCCGTCAATTTCGCGAGCGGCGATGACCTCGGCGGCGGTTCCTGTAAAAAATACCTCGTCTGCAATATATACGTCATGCATGCTGAAAGGCTCTTCCTTCAATTTAATGCCGAGTTTATCGCACAAATCAATAATCGCCTGACGTGTAATGCCTTCAAGCGCACCAAGGTAGCACGGTGGCGTGGTGACCACGCCGTTTTTCACGATAAAAATATTGTCCCCGGAGCCTTCCGTCACATATCCTTGTGCGTTCATCATGATTGCTTCATCCGCTCCCGCAAAGTTGGATTGTATCTTCACAAGAATATTGTTCAAATAGTTCAGAGACTTGATTTTCGGATTGAGCGCATCCGGAATGTTACGGCGCTGGGCTACTGATACGGCCTTCAAACCGTTCAGATAGGCTTCTTCAGAGTAGATCGCCAGCTGTTCCACAATGATCAACACCGTTGGTTTAGGGCAGCGACGCGGATCCAGACCCAGATTGCCTGCACCTCGGGATACTACGATACGGATGTACCCGTTTCGCATATCGTTGCGCCGAATCGTTTCGGCCGTAGCCTCCAGCAGCTCATCATATGCCAGTGGGATGACTAAATCGATGGACTTGGCGGAATCGTACAGCCGATCCAAGTGTTCCTTGCACTTAAAGATGTTGCCGTTATATATCCGAATGCCTTCGAATATGCCGTCTCCGTACAAAAATCCATGATCAAAAACGGATACTTTTGCATTCTCTTTTGTGACGAATTCTCCATCCAGATGGATCCATTGCTCTGACATTTACTTAACCTCCATTTTCTCACTCTCGTACGCATAGCCCGGATAAGTACCCAGCACACGAACCAAACATCCCAGCGCTTCAATCTCTCCCATGGCGGCGAGCAATAGAACGGAATCCGCTGCGGCCATGACATCGATATAAAAATAGTAATTACCGAGTTTCTTCTTCGTCGGACGGGATTCGATCCGCGACAGGTTCAGGCGCCGCCAAGCAAAAGCAGAAAGCACCTGATGCAGCGCTCCCGGCACATCCTCTGGGAGGGTCACGAGAATGCTGGTCTTGATATGCTCCGGCGAACGGTTGACTGAAATCGGCTCGCGTCCGATCAAGACAAACCGGGTGTAATTGTTATCATGGTCGGTAATACGCTCGGCAAGCAGGTTTAATCCGTGAGTGGCTGCCCCAAGTGAAGTGCCGATCGCCGCCCATCCCTGGCCGGGATTTTCCTTTACGATCTTAACCCCTTCAGACGTGCTGCCTACTTGCTCCAACTCAGCCTGTGGTGCGGCCTTCGCAAGGAACTGACGGCACTGGGCCGTTGCTACTTGGTGGGACCAAATTTTTGTGATTTTACTGTAATCCATCGTACCGTCATTTGAACGGAACTCGGCAGCATTTCCGATCAGGTTTTGAATGGAAGGATAGACCCACTCTACCTGCATCGGCAGATCCACCTCATTGACCAACCAATCCATATGAAGGCTCACGGAGCCTTCGATGGTATTCTCAATCGGGATCACGCTGTAATCGCTTTGTCCTTCTACTGTAGACATAAATACATCAGAGATCAGTTTATGGTGGACAAACTCCACCGGCTCACCGTTAAGGAGATAAAGTATCGCTTCATGAGATACCGATCCTGAGGGCAACAAGGCTATTTTTTTCATGCGGTAACTTCCCCTCTAATCATATCCAAAAAGGATCTATTGTTTATATCATCCAAGAGCTGGACGCCTTCCGCAACTGGATTCAATTGGTAGCACGAAGACGAGATTCCTTCTGCCTTCATCGTCTCCATTAAATACGCGCTCAATTCTTCTACCCGTGAATCGTTCCGATCCACCAACGCAATCATCGTCGGGCCCGCTCCGCTTAGCGCAACACCGAGCGCTCCGTGGCTTGTCGCTTCGGTCAAAATCTTGGTCATCCCTGGCACAAGCGGAACCCGATAGGGTTGGTGAATCCGATCTTGCATTGCAGCCCGAATCAAGTCCAGTCTGCCTGCCGAAAGAGCCGCGGTCATCAAGGAGGATCGACTAATATTATATACAGCATCTGCTAAACTGACCTGGGCGGGCAGCGCTTCCCTTGCTTTGGATGTAGCCAACTCGAAATCGGGAATAACCACGAGCGTTCCGAGGTCTGCTGGAGGTTGAATTCGTATATAATCCGCATGGGCTCCGTCCCATACCGCCGTAATAATCCCTCCAAATAAAGAAGCCCCTACATTATCCGGGTGCTTCTCAAGATCCGTCGCCATGTCAAAAAGCTTGGAATCGGGCAGCGGCGAACCGATCAGCGCATTGGCAGCCGCCAGCGCCCCTACAATCGCCGATGCACTGCTGCCAAGACCGCGGGTAAGCGGAATTTCGGAGTACATGGAAATCTCCAGATCAGGAACAGCCTGTCCCGCTTCTTCAAAAACCATCTGAGCCACCTTGTAGATCAGGTTGCTCTTATCCGTCGGCAGACCTCCCATCTCATCACCATGAAGATGGAATACGGTCCGCTCCGACGCCTTCATCTCGATCCAGGAATATAAAGACAATGCCATGCCGAGTGTATCGAATCCAGGTCCCAAATTAGCCGTACTGGCCGGAACCTTCACCCGGACACCTTGAGACAAACTCATACCCGTGCAGCTCCTTCAAGCTTAGCAATAGCATCCATTACGGCTGATTCCGTATCCGATACGACGAGCGGTTCGGCGTTCACGGTAGAAATGGCGATATTCGGATCCTTGAGCCCATGCCCTGTCAGCACACAGACAACGGACTCTCCACCTTTAAAATATCCTTCTCGCTTCATTTTATAAACGCCTGCGATGGAGGCAGCCGATCCTGGCTCGGCAAAAATGCCCTCACGCGATGCAATTTTGCGGTATGCTTCCAAAATTTCTTCATCCGTTACGTAGTTAATCTGTCCACCGGATTCCTCTGCGGCGGCAACCGCGGTTTTCCAGCTGGCCGGGTTCCCGATACGGATGGCAGTCGCTACCGTTTCCGGATTCGCAATAGGCTCTCCCTTCACGATCGCCATAGCACCTTCCGCTTCAAATCCTAGCATTTTCGGTAGTGAAGATGATTTGCCCGCCGCGTGGTACTCTTTAAATCCTTTCCAGTAAGCGGAGATGTTCCCCGCATTGCCGACCGGAATCGCCAGCACGTCCGGAGCTTTCCCTAACTGGTCTACGACTTCGAATGCAGCCGTCTTCTGGCCTTCGATTCGATAAGGATTCACGGAGTTCACAAGCGCAATCGGATGCTTCGCCGTAATCTCGCGCACGATTTCCAGCGCGCGGTCAAAATTGCCCTCAATCGCAATAACCTTCGCTCCGTAGATCATCGCCTGGGCGAGCTTGCCCAGCGCAATATTATTGTTCGGAATGATAACGATACAATTTAATCCGCCACGAGCGGCATAAGCAGCAGCTGCTGCAGAAGTATTACCCGTGGAAGCGCACATAATAGTACGGCTTCCCTCTTCCATTGCTTTCGCTACGGCCATCACCATCCCGCGGTCTTTAAATGAACCCGTTGGATTAAGTCCTTCAAATTTGAAATGCAGATCAATTCCGAGCTCTTCGGATAGATTCACGGCTTTGATCAAGGGTGTGTTCCCTTCCTTAAGCGTTAGAAGCGGAGTACGCTCATTCACCGGCAAATATTCTCTGTAGGTTTGAAGCAATCCTTCATACGGCATCTCTCATGTTCTCCTTTTCTTATGAAAAAATTATATCGGGTATTTAATGAGTTCTAATCCCTTATCCTTCAACTCGGTAAACACTTTTAATCCGGCGGATGACTTCCAGGCCTTCAAAATGATTCAACACTTCATCCATATTGGCTTTGCTCGCATTGTGCGTGACGATAATAATCTCTGCGTCCGGATTATGCTCGTTCGGCTGCTGAACAACCGATTCCAGGCTTACGTTATATTCGGCGAACACCTGCGTAATTTGGGCAAGTACACCTGCTTTATCGTCGACATGAAGCAAAATGAAGTTCTTGTACATGATCTGCTCATCGGTTTTGAGTTTCTTCGGTTTGTAAGGAACGATGGCTTTGAGCCCGTTGACGCCGAGCTTCAGATTCTTGATGACCGCAACCAAGTCTGCAACAACGGATGTAGCGGTTGGCATCTCGCCGGCGCCGGCTCCGTAAAACATCGTTTCACCTACAGCTTCTCCGTATACATAAACCGCGTTAAATACCCCATTCACGGCCGCGATAGGATGTCCTTTTCGAACCATCGTAGGCTGAACAGCGATGCTGAACTCATCGTCCTGACGCTCCGCTATACCCAGAAGCTTCATCTCGTAGCCCAAACGCTTCGCATAGGCGATATCTTCTTTGGTCACTTGCGAGATTCCCTTAACGGTTACATCCTGGAGCTCAACGTTCGTGCGGAAGCCGAGTGCCCCTAGTATCGCCATTTTGCGGGCCGCGTCCAAGCCTTCCACATCGGAGGTCGGATCGGCTTCTGCATAACCGAGCTCCTGAGCTTCAGCCAGGACATCCTCATACGATGCCCCTTCTTGGCTCATCTTGGTCAAAATGAAGTTGGTTGTACCGTTCACGATCCCCATGATTTTCATGATTCGATCCGAGGAGAAGCCTTCAATCAACGTGCGGATAATAGGAATACCGCCAGCAACGCTTGCCTCGTAGAACACGTCGCACTGCTTCTCTTGTGCCTTGGCTAATATTTCGGCACCATGGAGAGCCATCAGATCCTTATTCGCGGTAACGATATGCTTGCCGCGCTCAAGCGCTTCGAGGATATAGGTTTTCGTCTGCTCAATCCCGCCCATCACTTCAACGATGACATCAATCTCAGGATCGCGGATGACCGCCCATGGATCTTCCGTCAGTTTATTCTGGTCCACATTGATACTGCGGTACTTCTCCAAATGTTTGACAGCGATGCGTTCTATCGAAATCGGCGAACCGACCTGGCTGCTCAAATCCTCCTGATGCCCCTCAACGATGCGGACAACCCCTGTTCCTACGGTTCCTAATCCCAAAAGTCCTACTTTGACCGGTTTCATTAATACATACCTCCTGTATCCCATCGCATAGATATCTATTTATTCGTCATAACTTAACCCTGGCCTATCATCTGCACTCTTCTTACTCCGGTTATTCGTCTCAATCCGTCGAGCAGATCATCCAGTTCCTCATTAAGCCGGGATACTTCGACGGAAATCACGACATTGGCGATACCCTGCAGTGGAATGCTCTGATGAATGGTTAATACATTCCCGCCTTCACCCGCTACCAGCCCCAGCACTTCGGATAGCATCCCGGAGCGATGTTCCATATCGATAGAAATCGTTACGATTTCATCTCGTTCCAGTTGATTGATAGGATGGATTCCATCCTTGTACTTATAAAAAGCGCTTCGGCTAAGCCCAACTTGCTCAACGGCTTCATGGACCGTCCTAACGTCTCCCGACGCCAGCAATTTTTTCACTTGCATCGTCTTAACCACAGCCTCGGGAAGGATGTCTTCCCGGACCAAATAGTAGCGTTCCTTCACAAACGTCCTCTCCTCAAAGACTACTGTATTCGTATAGTGGACATTATACTGGATATACCAAGTAAGGGCAATACATAAGTGTCCAGTTTTTTTAGATATCCCGATATTTCTTATGTCAACTCTATAGCCTATACTATATCGCAATTCGATTCGGAACACATCGATATTCACGTCAAAATTGTAAATGATGCGTAAGAAAAAGCAGTCTCCGGTATGCGGAAACTGCCGATGAAACAACCATGTTTAAGATTTGAGATCAAACGCTCCGCGTAAAATCTAAGCAACAATGATCGTGCCGCAGTACTCGCACTCTTTTTCCTCTTGGGGTGAAATCACAGTCCTTGCACCGCAGTTGGAACATTCCACAGACTTCGGTCCTGGATCGGGCGTCGCTTCGTTTCGGGTTAATGGCGCTGGTTCAGCCGCAACTTCTCCCAGTGAATACTGCATTCTCTGTCCGCTGCGCGAAACAAATTCCCCTTGGAATGGGGATTGGGTTCTCCTCTGCAAGGACGGGATGATGACGACTCCATTGTCGAGCTTTCCGTTAGGCAGCATACGCCGTTCAAACATGAACGTGATATCCCGGACGGCATGTGCCGGCGTTTGTCTTGCCTCACGAGCGATATATTCAATCTGGACGAGCCCTCTTTTCATAATGGCATTCGAATAAAATTGCAGCAAACTGTTGAATTTCTTGTCTTCTTTTTTGGCAATCAACAGCATGATGATAGCTGGAACCAGTATAATAACGCCCCAAACGATGGAAGCCGAATAGAGGCCATCGACATCTTTATCATCAATAGTCGCCAGAATCATAAGCAATTCAAAGATTCCATAGGTGATGACCAAAACCCACCCGAAGAGCCGATTGTTTCGTCCCTTACAGTGATTATGGCGATGGGTGACAAGGACCCGAACAGCTGTCAGCACAATGGCCAGCGGAAAAAACAGAACCGCTAGCGCAATAATGGAATAATCGATGCCTGTGAATTTCTGTTTAAAGCGCTTGAGATCAGAAGCTTCCATTTTCTATCCCCTCTATCATCTGCATTAGGTTGATCCCGCCTTTGCTTTCAGAAGTTCCGTGTTGCGATCCTGTACCGTTCTAAGGATATCGCAGATGATGTGAACGGTTTGCTCTACCAGCTCATCACGTTGTTCCGCTTGTGTTTCCCCGATCAGTGCCACTTGGTCCTCCAACATCGCGATTTTTTGCTGGATCATATGCTCCACTTCATATAATGAGGTGTGTGTGATTGGATCGCTATACCGAAGCGTTTCCTCAAGCTCGGCCATTTGCCGGTCTAACAAATGAATGTTTTCTCCTGGCATCTCCCCTAGTTTTCTCCGGATTCCCCCGATCCAAGCCACCGTCTCTTTCTTAACCGAAAGATGATCACTTTCCTTCCATTCATGAGCTCCTGCATATTTTCCCGCCAAAGCTATCAGTCCTAGAACAACCGAAAACCCCAGGAAGGTTATCAGATGAATCATCAAATACGAAGATTCAGGCAGCTTAAATAAATATCCCAGCAGAATAACCTCCAGCAAGACGGAGATTGTATAGATCCCTATAATAACGCCTGAAGCAATATGAAAGGGTGCTCCTGACGAAGCCGCTTTGCGCTGGTGCATGACAAAACCGATAAATACGAGAATGGCCGCCTCGGCGCATCCGAGGGCTATGCCCGATATCCAAGCATTCAGCTGAACGATCCCACTGATCAATCCGAACAGAAGGATGGTTACGACCGGAAGCGCTACGGCAGCCAGCCATAATCTGTTTCGACTTGTGGTCCTTGTGTTCACTCTATTCCCCCGCTTTCACTTCACATCAATTTATGACCGCACTCCATGCAGAACTTCTGGCCCGGTTTGATCTCATGATGACACCCAGGACATGTAAGTTCATGGCTCGACCCGCAGTGCGGGCAAAACTTGGCTTCCGCATCCACCAATTCACCGCATGCCCGGCAAGGCATAGGCAGCGGTGCACCGCACTCCGGACATTCAACAGCACCGGCAGGATGGTCATGACCACACTTAGGGCATGCATGGTAAGGGTCTCCGCAGTGAAGACAAAACTTGGCATTCGGAGGTAGAGGCTGCCCGCAATCGTTGCACCGGACAGTTTTCGCTGGCTCTTGCTCGGCTTGCGCCTGAAGCGATTGGCCGCATCCCGAACAGAATCGGGCTTCTTCCCCGTTCCGTGTTCCGCACTTGGTACATGCCTTCTGGTTGATTGGCATATCATCCTTCTCTAGTTCCTTTGAACTCTCAAACATATGCCGGGCGGTCTCGTACATCGGGCCGACCATCCCAAGCCCCATGCCCAGCCCGGTCCCCATGACCGCTGCCGGGCTGCCGGGATTCTTCGCTGCCCCCTCAAGCGTATTAAAGGTTCTTTCCTGATGATAGGTATATCCGATGATGTCCATCTCCGCTTTCTTCGCTAGCGCCTCCTTGATTCGAACAGTTGCAGGGTCATTCTCCGGTATGTTGATGGAATCTACATAGAAATTCAGCAGAGTGATCCCTATCTCTTCAAATGAAGGCGCAATCGCCTCCATGATATGCTTCGATATTTCCGCTATGTAAGCATTGATCTCCACAACGCTGATTTTTTTGCGAACGATATAGGAGGATATGATTTCCGTAATATTGGACATCAGTACGCCGCGATAATATTTAATCAGGGTGCCCTGGTCAAAAGTTTGCAGCGTACCGACCATGGTCGCCAGAAACTTTCGCGGATCGCTGATCTGTACGCCGAATTGGCCAAAAGCCCGGACCGATACGATAATATTGTATTTCGGATCTTGCAGCTGGATCGGCGAGTTGGTCCCCCATTTCACGTCCAGTGAACGAAGTTTATTCACAAACCAGACTTCTGCCGTAAAGGGAGACTTCCCACCGAATGGAAGATTGATCACATTGGATAAAATCGGTATATTCGCTGTGCTCAGCGTATGCCGCCCCGCTGAGAAGGAGTCCAGGGCCTGACCGCCCTTATACAGGATTGCCTCCTGTGTCTCATGAACAATGAGCTGGGTCCAAGTCCCTAACTCCTGATTCGGATAACGCCATGCAAACACATCCGGCGGCCCTTCGTATTTTACAACTTCAATAATAGCCATAGTTCTACTCTCCTTTTTACGCCGTTCCTTCCATCCTGATTGTCTATGGAAAAGGACTATTGTACTACTATTGTATACGATTTACCCGATATGTGGATGCAAAATTTGGAAACCTAAATGGAAAAAGACATATCGAAACAGTTTCACAGGCAGATGCCATAAATCACTGTTCATGTTTACGAGTTATCGATTCATAGAGATACAAGTTCGTTCATAAAAAAAATACCGCCAAGCCTGCTGTTATACAGACTTTGCGGTATTTTTCTTCAAAACGTACTTTTTACGCATTAATAGTAGCTGCTGCCTTCAACAAATTCGAATTCGAAATCGCCAATCCGTACAATGGTGCCTTCTGTCGCGCCCCGTTTCCGGAGTTCTTCATCAATGCCCATATGACGCATTGTTCTTGCAAGCTTCAGAATCGCATCATGTGAATTCATCTGCATCCGTTTCAGCATCCGCTCAATTCGCTCGCTATGCACCACATACATCTCATTATCCCTAGTGACGGTGAAGGAGTTGTCGTTTTGCGCTTTGAATTTATACACCTTACGCTCGGAAACCTCGGATACTTCTTCAATCGCTGGCTCATCCGGAATACTTTCGAGCACATCGATCGTGCGATAAAGAAGTTCCTGGATACCTTGTCGGGTCAGCGAGGAAATCGGCATGACCTCGATGTCCGGACGGATTTCCTTCACCTTCTCTTTGAAGGCTGCCAAATACTCTTCCGCCTCCGGCATATCCATTTTATTAGCGGCTACGATTTGCGGCCGATCGACCAGAATCGGGTTGTAAAGCCTGATTTCATCATTGATTTTTTCCCAGTCCTCAAACGGATCCCTTCCTTCCGTGCCTGCCATATCCACAACATGGATAATGACGCGTGTTCTTTCCACGTGCCGGAGGAATTCGTGACCAAGTCCCACGCCTTCATGCGCACCCTCAATCAGACCAGGCAAGTCAGCCATTACGAAATTGCGACCGTCTCCAACCTCAACCATTCCCAAATTCGGTGTTATGGTCGTAAAGTGGTATGCGCCGATCTTCGGCTGAGCCGCAGATACAACGGATAACAAGGTTGATTTGCCTACGCTTGGGAACCCGACGAGACCTACATCAGCCATCACTTTAAGTTCCAGGGTTACGTAACGCTCTTCGCCTTCCTCACCGTTCTCGGCAAGTTCAGGTGCCGGATTGTTCGGCGTAGCAAAGCGGATATTTCCACGCCCTCCACGGCCTCCTCTGGCAACAACAACCTGTTGACCGTGCCGGGTCAAATCCCCAATCACCTCACCGGTATCGTCATCCATTAAGATGGTACCCGGCGGGATACGGACAATCATGCTATCCGCATTGGCGCCATGCTGACTTTTATTGCGGCCTTTTTCCCCACGCTTGGCCTTAAAATGCTTCTGGTAACGGAAATCCATCAACGTGCGCAGTCCTTCGTCCACCCGGAAAATCACGTCGCCGCCCTTACCGCCGTCACCGCCGGCAGGTCCGCCTTCAGGAACGTATTTCTCTCGACGGAACGCAATGAGACCATCTCCGCCGTCTCCGCCTTTTACATATACTTTTGCCTTATCTACAAACATGAAATCACCTTCCTCAAGTCACAAACGGCAAATACAAACGATACGAGGTCTCCCCCGGCTCCGTCTGCTCCACCCGAATGCCTTCGCCTTTTACGGATTGTTCAATCTGAAGCTTCAAGCTGTCCGGGTCACCAAAGGATCCTTCTCCTTGTGCGCATACCATCAGCTCTTGTTCTTGCTGCATAAATGTTAATGTTAAATGCCGGGTATCCCCCCAGGACGCTTTTCCGCTCAATTGAAAAGCTCTCACCGTTTGAATGATTGCTTCGGTAAAAGACTCCGCCGTTTGTGGCGATACTTTGTCTTCCAGTTGTACCTGGTCCACAACTTCAACTTCGAGCTGCAGATTGTTGCTGTACGTACGGTATGAATGTAAATAAAAAACCAGCGAAGGAATGCCTAGCTTAGAGATTCTGCTCTCCGTCGCCATCCTGTCCTTTATTCTTTCCACAGAACCCACTGTTTTATCAAGCTTTCCAAGTTGAATGTAGCCGTACAAAATTTGAAGCTCATTCATCCAATCATGACGATGGTGATTCAGCATCTGAATCGCCGTCGACTCCATATTCCGAACGATGGCTTGCTGTCTACGCTCGTCCGATTTTCGGACAAGCCATGCACCGCAGACAGACGCAGTGACAGCCCAAACCGTCAACACTGCTCCTGCAGCCAAAGTCGGTTTCCATACCATCCATGCTACGGGTATTACGGAGGTTAACCCCGCCCCAGCTGCTATCCATTTCCAGGATTTCATCGCTTCTCCTCGTCTTTCAACAGCAATTGGTTACATTCACCAAATCCCAGTATATCATAGACTTTCAGGACGGTTCATCCCCTGGATGATGATCTTTGCGCAATTTACAAAAAAAGAAGCCCCGGCAACGATGCCGAAAGGCTTCTTCTGTATGCAGCATAAGAAACGATTAAGCTTCTACTGCAGCCGCTACTGGAGCGACATCAACCGGGTAGACGCTCACTTTCTTGCGATCACGACCCCAACGTTCAAATTTCACAACGCCGTCAACTTTCGCAAACAAAGTATCGTCTTTACCGATACCTACGTTCGTGCCTGGATGAATTTTCGTTCCGCGTTGGCGAACCAAGATGCTGCCGCCAGTCACTGCTTGACCGTCCGCACGTTTCACACCAAGACGTTTCGATTCGCTATCGCGACCGTTCTTTGTGGAACCTACACCTTTTTTCGATGCGAATAACTGAAGATCCAATTTCAACATGTTGTCTACCTCCTTCTTCAAGTAGTCAATTCTTGTATTCTTATATACTTGCCGTATGAATCGGCAATTCCCTGTAACATAACAACCATGGATTCGAGAAGCAGTTGAACTTGTCCCGAGACGGAATCGTCTGCCGTCGGCGGAAGATTCGCGCTAAGAAAGCCGCCCTTCATCCGGGTCTCCATAACAGTTCCGGTTAACGCTTCAATGGAATTGACCGTTCCCACTGTAATGCTGGAAACTCCAGCACATACAATATCTTCTCCAGGATTGGCATATCCCGCGTGCCCCGTAACCTTAAAGCTATGGATCCGTCCATCTCCCCCGCGCAGTACTTGCACAGTAATCAATTACCGCACCTACTTACGCTTGGATTTTCTCGATGGTTACTTTAGTGTAAGGTTGACGATGACCTTGCTTCTTGTGGTAGTTCTTCTTCGGCTTGTATTTGTATACAACGACCTTACGGCCTTTACCGTGCTTCTCTACCTTCGCAGTTACAGTTGCACCGGAAACAACCGGCGTACCTGCTACCAAACCGTCCTCTTTGGATACGGCCAGTACACGGTCGAAAGTCACGCTCTCGCCGTCACCTGCAGTCAGCTTCTCGATGAACAATACGTCGCCCTCTTGAACTTTGTATTGTTTACCACCTGTTTCGATAATAGCGTACATTTGCTTGCACCTCCCTATGTCTCAGACTCGCCTAGTTTAAGGTGTCCGTCCTAAGCAGGAACGTCCTTGCTAACCCAACCGGAGCGGTTACAGCATGTGCAGCAATTCATCACTAGACACATACCCAATGATAATATCATATCCCATGTTCACCGTCAACATCATTGTTCGATAACAACGCCTCTGCCCCCACAAGCCCCGCAGGGCTTGGCAAATGGGAGCGAAGAGCTTTCTCTAGCTTTTTTGCGGGTCATTTCCAGCAGTCCCAGCTTGGTCCAACCCACCACAAAGCTCTTGGTACGGTCCTTGCGCATCACAGCCTCCATGGCAGAAACAATCTGCTCCCGATACTCTTCACGATCCATATCGATGAAATCAACGATGATAATGCCTCCGATATCCCAGAGCCGCAAGATTCTTGCAATCTGCTGCGCCGCCATAAGATTTGTCTTCAGCACCGTTTCCTCGAAATTATTGCCACCGATATATTTGGCTGTATTCACGTCCATGATGGTCATGGCCTCCGTCTGATCTACAACGATGGTTATACCCTCGGGAAGCGTGATTTTCCTTGCAAAGCCGGCTCTCATCTGCTCGTCCAACCCGTAAGCATGAAAAATCGGACTTCCTTCCGAGTAATATGTAACCTTTGGCTCTATACCAGGAACGGTTTCCCTCAGATAGCTCTTGGTTTCCTCGCCTTTAAGCTTGCTGTCGATCACAAGTTCGTCATGAAGTGGATCAAAAGCATCGCGGAGAAAACGCTGCAGCATACCTAGATCACGATGCAGAAGCGTTGGAGCAGGAGAAGATTCGCCCTTGTCGAGAATTCGCGCCCACTCTTTCCGCAGATATTCAAGATCTCCCTTAAGAAATTCTAAAGGCTCGTCCTCCGATACCGTGCGGATAATGATCCCCTCTTCGTCTGTGCGGAGCTGATCGCCGATACTCTTGAGCCTTGCTCTTTCCGCATCACGTCCAATTTTCTTGGAGACGGCAACATAATCCGCAGTAGGCATGTACACCATGCATCTACCAGGAAGCGAGAAATGGGTAGTGACCCGCGCCCCCTTGCCACCTCTCGGTTCCTTCATCACCTGCACGATCAATTCCTGGCCAACTGTTAGCAGCTCCGATATGGACGGCTTCTGCTTGGGCTGCTTCTCTAAATGAGGATGGAGCACATCATCAATATATAGAAATGCATTCTTCTTCAGCCCGATATCTACAAAAGCCGCCTGCATGCCCGGCAGCACATTAACGACCCTGCCCTTATAAAAACTACCGACTACACTTTCCTCACGACTCCGCTCAACGGCGAATTCTGCTAACCTCCCATCTTCGATGAGGGCCATCTGAATGGTCTCATGTTCACAATGAACTATCATTTGCCTCATGGCTTCACCCCTCAAATGGAAGACGATATTCTATTTTTTTATCCTAACACAATCTCAGATGATATGAATGGATAAAGAATCATGGCCCGCCCTGCGTCTTCCTCATGGTGTTTACGATTTACGCATACCAGGGCGGACCATTTGATGCAAAATAAGAAGAGATCACATGCTGCTCCGGAACGACGGCAAGCAGGCTGCCTCGTCCGCTCATGACATAAATGAGATGATACTTCTCTCGTTTAAATAGACGCATGATATCATCCAAAGGTTTCGAAGAATCTGCAACGATTGGCTGGGCAGGACCGAGTCCATCCAAATTTCCTTCATAAATCTCGCTCCGATTAACCAAAAATCGTAAGAACCGGTAATGCACATTCCGATAGTCTTCAAAATTGGAATACGCTAAAAAGAGACCGATCATCAGCACATTTAAACGGATACCGCCGCCAAAGAATAACGGCTGCAAGCCATATCCGATCATGATCAAGCTGCACAAAATGCCGGCGCGGGAAGCCCACAGCAAGGTCGCATGATATGGGGCGAGCAGGCTCATAAGAGCTTGCAGCACTTTGCCGCCATCCAGTGGCAGAATCGGGAGAAGGTTAAACAGCGCAATGATGAGATTCCCCTGAATGATATAAGATAACAGCTGCTCGTCTCCCCACCCCGCCCATCTGCACACCAGGGTAATTCCAATCATGATGACATTTTGCAGCGGACCTGCAACCGCAATGATGATTTCCTTCATCGCGGTCATTCTGCCGTCATCTTCAATGACAGCAACGCCGCCGAACGGCAGCATCTGAATGGCTCGTACCTTGAACCCCATCGCTGCCGCTGCGGCGGCGTGTCCCAATTCATGAATAAACACGATAATAAACAGGGTCAGCAATTCTAAAAAGTGACCGGTGAATACAGAGGCCAGCATGACAATAACAAAGAGAGGATGCAGCGACAATACCGTTCCCTTAAACTTAATCAAACGGAATCACTTCCGCCGGATCGACACCACGATTCCCCTCTTTCAGTTCGAAATAAAGGGCGGGCGGGCTGCCTGTACCTGAAGACGCCAATGTGCCGATAATATCTCCACCTTGGACCCAATCGTTTACCTTAAGTCCCGTTTCTGCCAGCCTGCTGTATATCGCCGTTCTCTCTCCTGTATGCTGTATGAGAATGGTGATCCCATTCTCAGGATGATCTTTAACCTCAAGCACGCGTCCAGTCTCTATACTCTTAACCGCCCGGTCTGCTAAAGAACCCCCTCCGGCTTCCAAAACAATGCCTTTAAGATCCACAGCAAAGGATTGGACCACCTTTCCGGAAAGCGGAGGAACTAAAGTAGTCCCGGCATTTACCTTCGTCGAGTGCTCGTCAGTTTGTCCAAAAATCGGAATAAAGGAAGGCGCGCTTCCAAAGTGCTCCTCGTACCATACTTGAGCTGCCTGAAAATCCATCTCATGGCTCAGTCCCTCAACAATAAAAGCTTGTGTACGAAGAGCCCACGGCTGCTGAAACGAAAATACCCCCCATGCCAACCCAAACACCAGCGCACTGACGATTACGCGGCGCACCAAGCCCGACAGAAACGAAGCTTTTCTTGGAGGTTCCCCTGGATCACCGGGATCCAGCGTACCATACCAACCGCGGTGCCCTTGCTTCCAAAGCTGCTCGGGGTCCGGTTCCCTGTCTGCGCGAGGGGATGGGTTCGCTCTGTGATCCTGTACAAAGCCTGTCTTGTGAAGATTGAGATTGGCAAGCTTCCTCTCGGGAACGGGCGTCCATGACGACTTATCATGCGGTGCCTGAGACTGTTCCCCTTCCAGCAGCTCGCGAATGCGGGCTTCTCTTCGGTTCTTAACTGAAGTTTTGATGTCCATTGTTCTTTCCCCCTTGGGGCTTGTTTTCTTACTCTATCCTATGAGGAGATGAAAGATATTTAGAACAAGCCCTATTGAAGAAGCTAGCGGAACGTATGCAGATCAAAACAGCGTCGATGAAGTAAACAAAAAACCGATGCCTTCCGGCACCGGTTCGTGTTAATCCCTTAACCCATTCCAAAAAACTTTTTGAATTTGGTGAACATTCCTTTTTTCTGATGGATTTGCATCAGAGGAACGGTGTCACCCAGGATACGACGGGCGATGTTTCTATAGGCGATGGCTGCCTGGGAGTCCGGATTCATCACCGTAGGCTCCCCGATGTTGGCCGCTTTAATGACCATTTCATCATCTGGCACGATACCGATCAGATCAATATTCAGCACCTGCAGCACATCTTCAATCTCCAGCATGTCGCCGGATTTCACCATGTTCGGGCGAATCCGGTTCACAACGAGCTTCGGAGACTCGACATGCGAGCTCTCCAGCAGGCCGATAATCCGATCTGCGTCCCGCACGGCCGCATTCTCGGGCGTTGTAACCACAATCGCTTTATCTGCACCGGCAATGGCATTCTTAAATCCTTGCTCGATTCCAGCCGGACAATCGATAATGACGTATTCGAATTCTTTTTTCAATTCAAGTACGATATCTTTCACCTGCTCCGGAGAAACGGCATTCTTGTCTTTGGTCTGGGCTGCAGGAAGCATATACAGCTCATCAAAGCGCTTATCCTTGATTAGCGCCTGGTTAAGTCGGCATCGCCCTTCTGCAACGTCGCACAAATCGTATATTATCCGGTTTTCCAGGCCCATCACGACATCCAAATTACGAAGACCGATGTCCGTATCAACCAGACACACTTTTTTACCGAGCAGTGCCAAAGCTGTGCCGATGTTCGCTGATGTCGTCGTTTTACCGACTCCGCCTTTACCTGAAGTTACGACGATTGCCTCTCCCATGTTCTACACCCCTTTAAACACATTAAAATCCCGACCCAAACGTGAGATGTTGCTGATCTTATCGATCTCCATGCTTCCGTCCTTCAAATACGCAAACTCCATGACCGTTTCCCGCGTCTCCCATTCATCCGGCGGTCTGCTGATCATCTGGGAGATACGGAGCTGGGTAGGGGCAAAATACGAAGCCGCTATAATCGCTTCCTCGTTGCCCTCTACACCGGCGTGCGCGGTTCCACGCAGAGCTCCCAATATGTAGATATCGCCAGTACACGTTATGGTCCCGCCGGGATTCACATCGCCGAGGAACAAGAGATCGCCGTCATGATGCAGCACCTGTCCAGAACGCACCATTCCCGTCTTCAGTGTAAGCTTCTCCTCTGGAATGAGCTCGGACTCAAGCGGCGGCGACTCCACATTACGTATCAGCAGGTTGCCCTTTTGCTTCAATATGTCAAGAATCGTCTGCTTCTCTTCTTCGGAAATTTTCCGGGAACCCAGCTTCACATCCACATGAATGATAGGCCCGGTCAAAATATTCTGATGACTGTGCTCCAGCTTATAGCGCAGCTCGTCGAGCAACTCCTCCAGCTCGCACTGGTCATCAAGCAGGAATACCAGGCCATCTTTGATGCCCTTAATCGTTACATGATTGGATTTTACAGCCATAAGCCTGTCCCTCCCATCCCTATACATTTCGCGCTCAAACCTTCAAGTTCCTGCTAGTCTAGTAAAATGTCATAATGGAGGGTTCAGGATGCCTTCCTTCTCTGATTCTTCGTAACCAACTCAATCTGCTTGCGAAGAGGAACGTAAATCGCCAGAGCAAAGGCAAAATGAACAAGGAGATTGGGTAGCATATGATGAAGCAGTGACCAATTATAAGAAGTCGGATTGAGTCGAAACACCTTATATATGCCAAAAAGCGTACTGTCAAACAACAAACTTCCCAGAATGACAACGGTCATCATCATGGGCAATGGTGCCCGCGGGGACTTGAATACAAGTCCCACCAGATATGCGGATACGCCCATAGCAAATGAATAAGTGCCAATCATCTCGCCGTAATACACGATATCGTGAAGCATGCCGAATATGAGTCCGAGCACCAGTCCCGTATGGCGATGATAATAAATCGATACAAAGAACAAGCAGACCAATACAAAATTAGGATAAATCTGAAGCTGCAGCGAGCTTGGCGTTAACCAGAAAACCACCGTGCCCTGCAGGATAAACAACACGAACAGCAACAGGACCAGAATCTGTTTACGTGCCATCTTATTCCGGCTCCTCAGGCGTAAAGACGATGATCAGATACTTCCAGTCATCAAACTTGGCCGCTGGTTTGATCGTAGCTGTTCTGCTCTGACCGTATTGGCTTACCTGAACACTTTTTACCTCACCAATGATCAAGCCCTGTGGTATAACGCCTCCGGCACCGGATGAAATGATTTTATCGCCCTTCTTGATCGGATCATTCTCCTGAATACGCGTCATCTGCAGTGTGTTGGTCTTCTCATCGTAGCTCTCAACCACGCCAAACGTTTTATCCTCTTTGCCGATGGCCGTTACCGAAATCGGCTGCGGGTTCGGATCCTGGGCGTCCATCGATGTCAACAGTTTCACCGTTGAGGTGAAATTGCTCACACTGCTAATAATACCGACCATGCCGTCCACTGTCGTGACCGACATATTGGGGCGAACCCCATCGCGCTCGCCCAGATCGACGACAAGTGTCCGGTTATTCGGATCCGAGTTGACGCTGAGCACCTGGGCCGTACGGTACTCATATTTGTCACGATTTTTCTGGTTCTCTGTAAAATGGAGCTGATCCCGAAGCTTTTCGTAATTAGCTTTCATCGTGTTATAATTCGCACTCTCTCGAGAATATTGGGCAACCGCTCTACGCAACTCCTCATTCTCTTCATAGATCTCCTTCATGTTCCGTACATCTTCAAAGAAACCCGCTATATAGGCAGCGGGCTTATAAAACACACTTTGCACAAAACCGACCGTATCTTTGACAAATTTTTCAGGCCAAGATAAAGAAGCTCTCGGGCCGAGCGTAAACCCCATAATAGCGATAAACGCTACCAGCCCGATGAGCATAATAAACAATCGCTTATTACCTAGCAGCTTAAACAGTTGCAACACCCTCTAACTTACTGTTTTCTCTCCCAACATTAGGGGTTTACACTTCTATTTTGATTTCTACCGTTTGGAACGGACGGCAGAGCTGCTCCGGGATTTAAACAAGTGAATGTTCTCGAGCGCTTTACCTGTACCAATGGCCACGCAATCCAGCGGATTCTCTGCAACGATCACCGGCATGCCGGTCTCTTCAGCGAGCAGCTTGTCCAGGTTGCGAAGCAATGCGCCGCCTCCCGTAAGCACGATGCCCCGGTCCATAATATCCGCAGCAAGCTCCGGAGGACATTTCTCAAGCGTAACCTTAACAGCTTCAACAATCGCATTAATCGTATCTGCCAACGCTTCGCTAATCTCATCCGAAGTAATGGTAATCGTCTTCGGCAGACCCGTCACCAAGTCACGGCCGCGAATTTCCATCGTTTCCACGGTCTCCAGCGGCATGGCGGAACCGACTTCCATCTTGAGCAGCTCGGATGTGCGCTCACCGATCATCAAGTTATATTGACGTTTGATATAGGAAATAATAGACTCATCCATCTCATCGCCTGCCACGCGTACAGAGCGGCTGGTTACGATACCGCCAAGAGAAATGACCGCAACCTCGGTCGTACCTCCGCCGATATCAACAACCATGCTCCCTGTAGGTTCCCACACAGGCAAATCGGCACCGATTGCAGCTGCAAAAGGTTCTTCGATCGTATAAGCTTCGCGTGCACCGGCTTGCTTGGTCGCATCTTCAACCGCACGCTGCTCTACCGCCGTAATGCCGGAAGGTACACATACCATCACGTTCGGATGGCGCGGGAATATGGAACGTTGCTTCTGTGCTTGACGAATAAAGTATTTAATCATCGTAGCTGTTGTATCAAAATCAGCGATGACTCCGTCTTTCATCGGACGAATGGCACGAATATTGCCTGGTGTGCGTCCAATCATTTTCTTAGCCGATTCTCCGACGGCTTCAATGCTCTTAGTATCTGTACGCAGAGCAACCACGGAAGGCTCTCTTACGACAATTCCTTTCCCACGAACATAAACCAGCGTATTTGCCGTCCCCAAATCGATTCCCAAATCTTTCGTAAAACCACCTAACATGATGTATCTCCCTTTCTTCGTCAATCTGAACTATTATATTACATCAAGCCCCGTTCCTTCAAACTTACAAACGATCCGTCCCCAATGATCAGATGATCCAGCACGTCGATCCCGACAATCTGTCCTGCCTCCACTAAGCGGGCAGTCAGCGATATGTCTTCCGGGCTGGGCGTCGGATCTCCGCTAGGATGGTTGTGCGCGCACACCAGGGATGCACTGCTGCATTTGATGGCCGCTCTGAACACCTCGCGGGGATGAACGATGGAAGCATTAAGGCTTCCCATCGATAACGTTTCCTGGGCTATGACATGATTTTTCGTATTTAAAAATACACAGACAAAATGCTCTTTCTGTAAATAGCGCATCTGTTCACTGAGCAGTTCTGCCGCGTCATGCGGACTGCGAATAATAACTGGCTCTACATGTCTCGATGCGGCTAAGCGCCGTCCAAGCTCTATGCCAGCCTTCAGCTGAACAGCCTTAGCGGTTCCAATTCCTTTGATTTGCGTAATTTCCTCAATGCTAAGATCAACGAGCTGCCGGATGCCGCCTGCTTCCCCCAGCAGCCGCTGGGCTATATGTACGGCAGATTCCTGGCGGGTACCGGTCCGAAGCAATATCGCCAGCAATTCTGCATGGCTTAAAGCGCTCGCCCCATATTGCATCATGCGCTCTCTAGGTCGTTCATCATGGGGGATGTCGCGCAGCAATAGCGTTGGCGACTCCATATATTCCCCTCTTTTCTAAGATTTAAATCAGCAGGTCACCGAAACTTCAGGATTCCCCTACATTTCGCATGCCGTTGTTCTATATCTATGAATCGGTGAGTACATCCATCCCCATTTCAGACAGCATGTCCGACAGCAGAGAAAGCGGCAGGCCGACAACGTTAAAATAGTCGCCTTCGATTCCTTCCACGATGGTTGCACCCAAGCCTTGAATCGCATACGAGCCTGCTTTGTCAGCAGGTTCCCCGCTCTTTACATAAGCCGCGATCGCATCATCACTTAACGATTTCATCTTTACGGTTGTCACACGGTGGGCAACCTTTGTATGACCGGATTCCCGATCAACACAAGCCACGCCCGTGTACACGAGGTGAGCCCGTCCTTGAAGCATGGACAACATCCTTGCCGCGTCAGCATGATCCTCCGGTTTCCCGAGGACATGATCATCTACAACTACAATCGTGTCGCTTCCCACAATGATACCATCTCCCGGATCATCCGTCAGCTTTCGGAGAACCGCTTCCGCTTTACGTAGTGCCAGTGACTCCACAATTCGCTCTGGCGACCACCCTTGCGGGGTGTCCTCATCAGCTTCACTAGGCATAATCTCGAATGGGATACGAAGGGAGGCAACCAATTCCTGACGCCGAGGAGAGGTGGAGGCCAATATGATACGGCGGTTTCTCTTCTCATTCAAGGGGGATAATCTCCTTTGTCATGTCTTAGAGCCTGCGGTATAACCAAAGTGCAGCTATAATGCCGAGCAGACTGAGCAGGCAAAAGTTAAGTTCAAGGTTAATATCATAACGAATAATGTCAAAATCAGCGCGAGGCGACCACTTAATCGGTGTAGTAGACGTTAAAAACGACAAAGCCTTGACAGGCTGAAGCGCCTTAGCAAGCCATGTTCCCGTCAGCCACCCCAGCAGCAAAAACAAGATGAGCATTCCTTTGTTTTTCTTCATGCATCCTCTTCCCTCGCCATATTTTGACACCCTAATTATTATACGGTGAATCGATAAGCAATACAAACAGAAATCCGGCAGGGGGAACTATTTCCAGTTCCAAGCCGGATTTTACGTAAATTTGAATTTATAGGCCATCCAGGAGTTTCTTTTGGCCCATGACATAGTTCATCATACCTGTTTGAATCTCCCACAAATGCCCCTTGGATTGATTTTTGTTATATTCGGAGAGCGCAGTGATTGAACTGTTCATGGATTGCTCCATCGCCGGCAGCACAGCCCCGGTCTCCGGACCCAAGCCGGCGGACAGCAACTTCATCGATTGGATCCACTGCTGGTGCAGATTTGTGATCGCAGTCATATTCTCCGGCGCCACCGCGCCCGCCTCCTTCCCCAGCAGCGATGCCGATAGCTTACTAAGCTCCGATACCAGTTGCCCACTGATCGTAAAATAGTCCGTCAGCGTCTGCTCCTCGCCCGCAAAGACAGCTGACTCTATATTAGGGAGCGCGATTTCTCTTACGTATAATTCGACGCCTTCGGCCTTAAGCTGATTGCTGAGCAGCTTGGCCTGCTCGCGGTCTGGTGAAATGCCCGCATACACCCGGTTCTCCTCATCCGAATCTCCACCGGCGGCAATACCGGACTGCAGCAGCTCCCCCTTCGCTTGCTCAGCCCGTTCCGGGGTGCTGAACACACCGTACTGAAGCATATAAAAGATTTGACCTGGAATGTGAACAGCCGATTCAGTTAAATCAGGTGCGATGGTTGCACCCGTTACACCAGAGGAATCAGCCGGGGCTTGATTCACTGCATCATTGGTTTCAAGCTGTCCCGATGTTGGATCCTCACCTGCTTTACCGCCGTTAAACATAGACAGCACCATATACCCAAACAGCAAACCCGTAACAACAGCCGCTGTCACAGACACAGCCATTTTCCAGAAGGAGGTAGGTTTGCGTGAGCGATAATAACTGTAGTCATCAGCAGATGACTCATATAGATCCGCCTCAGGCCCGAGATTCCAGTTGGAGTCGTTCGCTTCGGGGGCCACTCTTCCGGGATACACGTCATCATGAAGGTCATAGAGTTCCTTACGCTCACGCATATCGTCATATGTATCGTTATGTTCAGGTCCGTCACCAAACGACCCGCCGTCGATATGATCCAGACGCCGTCTTTCCTCAGCTAATCGGCCCCTGGACCGGTTATGACGCGAGGTTCTCCACCCTTGACCGTTCACATTCGGGGTCTCCCCCTCCTCCCGGAGAGGCGGAACGACGCGTAGATGATCATGCTGCATACTGCTCCTAGGTTCGAACGAAGTGCCCGCATCGGCAAACCGATCTGGCGCCGTTGTGTCAAACTCGTCGAATACGAGATGGCGGTCATCAACTTGGTCATTGCGTCTTGCTGGAACTTTTTGATACGGATCCCGTTCCTCACGCATATGATCCTTATGACTGTCCTTCGGCGGATCGTGATCAAAACGAATCGTCATCCGTGCTTTATTCATATCCACACACCTCACTTGTCCTTCTACACCTAGCTATATGATCAAGCTTGGCAACTTATGAGTGTGCGAAAAACAAAACAAACAGGCTGATCAAGAAAACATCTTGATCAGCCTGTTATACTTAGCGATTCCGCTCGCTTTGCCTCCGTTCGAAAGACAAAAGCCCATGCAATCCCCTGCTGCAGCGAAGCAGCAAAGCATGCGCGCAATCCATTTACTTCTTGCCTTTAATAGACTCTGCTAAAGCAGCGCCGACTTTCCAAATATCGCCCGCCCCCATCGTGAGAACCAGATCGCCTTCTTTTACACGACCTTTGAGATCGTTCAGAACATCCTCTTTGGTAGGCAAATAGCGGGCACCGGCATTACTGTTCTGGACAATCAGCTCAACCAGCTTACCGGAACTGATACCCTCGATTTGCTTCTCGCCGGCAGGAGAATAAATATCGGTGATAATCACCTCATCGGCTTCTCCGAACGCGCGACTAAACGCATCCAGAAGGAAAAAGGTCCTCGAATACCGCTGCGGCTGGAATACGGCAATAATCCGTTTGCCCGTAGCTTTAGCAGCACTGATCGTAGCCTCAATCTCCGTCGGATGATGCGCATAGTCGTCAATCACCAGAATGCCTTCTGCTTCACCAAGCACCTGGAAGCGGCGCTTAGCACCGTTGAACTTAACAATGGCCTCTACAATCGCTTCAAACGAGATTCCGCCTTTCAAGCAGCATATCACCGTAGCCATTGCGTTGTAGACATTGTGTTTACCCGGTACGGACAGTTCCACGGTGCCCAGCTCCATTCCGTTATGAAGCATCGTGAAGCTGACGTGACGGTCGCCGAGCACCAGATTCGTTGCCGTATACTCCGCATCAGCATGAATGCCGTATGTGGTCACATTGCATTTAAGGTCAGGCAAAATAGCCTGGATGTTGTTATCGTCCGCGCAAACCACGGCCGTCCCGTCTGCCTTAATCTGGCTGAGGAATTGTACATAAGCTGCCTTGAGACGATTGAAATCCCCTTCGTAATTCTCCAGGTGATCGGCCTCAATATTCAGAACAACGCCGAGCCATGGGTGGTACTGAAGGAATGAACCGTCACTCTCGTCGGCTTCGGCCACCACGTGCTCGCCTTCGCCGGCTTTGGCATTGGTGCCAACATTCATGATTTCCCCGCCGATGATAAATGTCGGATCGACTCCGCATTCTTCCATCACGAGCGCAATCATGGATGAAGTGGTTGTCTTACCATGCGCACCCGCTACGGCGACTCCTTTGCGTTCGTTCAAAAGACGCGCCAGCATCTGCGCACGGTGAAGGACAGGAATGTTCAGCTTCTCTGCTTCGACCCGCTCCACGTTGTCTTTGGACAATGCCGTCGAGTAAACCACAAGGTCCGCGCCCTGGACTTGCTCGGCGGTATGTCCAATGTATATTTTGGCGCCCTTGGCCGCCAGCTTTTCTGTCAATTCTTGCGATGCCACGTCAGAACCCGTGACTTTATAACCCATCTCCAGCATAACTCTTGCAATGGCGCTCATCCCGTAGCCGCCAATTCCTATAAAATGAACATGTTCCGATGTATTCAACAGATATCACCAACCTTTTTCAGAATCGGAAAGGCCCAGGAGGTTGGAACGCACGTCGGCAATCAGGTACAACGTGCCCGACACCACCCCAAGATCCTCCGCTTCCGTCCGTGACTTCAACTCTTCAAGTGCGTTTTTCCAATTTGGTTCTATGATGATTTGCAGTGTATGTTTGGCGTATTTCTCCCTTACCTGCTCTACGATGTCACCAAGCGCCTTGGCGTCCAGTTTCTTCCGGAAATCCGGTTCAGTCAGGATAAGCGTATCCACTATTGGCAGTATATGCTGCAAATACGATTCATGATGCTTATTTGCCAGCATTCCCATCATTAAGTTCAGTTTCCGATACTTATAGATCTGCGGCAAGCTTTTGGCCAAGGTTTCAGCCCCTTCGGGGTTGTGCGCACCATCGAGAACAATCCGCGGGGAGGACTGTACTTGTTCCAGTCTTCCCGCCCAGAAAGTATCCTTAAACCCTGTACGTAATTCTTCTTCATCCACGATAAAAGCCATGTACTGGCGAAGCACTTCCAGCGTCATCATGGCAAGCGCAGCATTGGCGCATTGGTGCTCGCCTTGCATCGAGATGTCCAGATCCATGTCCCGGAACGGGCCCTTAAAGCGGAAAGTCTGGCTTTCTTCATCCCCGCGCAGTCGCTCATAGGAGAATTGTTCATCTACGAGATACAGACTTGTACGGTTTTTTTCTACCGCTTGTTTCAGAATTTCGACAGCCTCAGGCTGAGTTACCGTACTCACCACAGGGACTCCAGGCTTGATAATGCCAGCCTTCTCCGTGGCGATCTCCTGAATGGTGTCACCCAGAACGTCGGTATGGTCCATCCCGATATTCGTGATCACCGAAATGATGGGATGAACGATATTGGTCACGTCCAGGCGACCGCCAAGTCCCGTCTCCCATACCACTACATCCGGATAAGATACCTCGGCATAATACAGGATCGCAAGGGCGGTGGACACCTCAAACATCGTGGGCGATCCAAGCCCGGAGCTCGCCACTTCGGCTACAAGTGGCTCTAAGCGATTCGCGAGCGCCAGCAGCGTCTCTTCCGGTATGTCCTCGCCGTTATACTGAAACCGATTGGTAAACTTCGTAATATAGGGAGAAGTGTAGGTGCCAACCGTGAATCCCCCTTGAAGCAAAACCTTTGTTAAAAAAGCGCATGTGGAGCCTTTTCCATTCGTTCCGGCCACGTGAATAAATTTCAACCGCCGTTCCGGATGGCCCAGCAGCTCCATCAATCGCTGAATTCTATCCATGCCAGGGCGGATTCCAAACGGAATCAGCCCATTGATCCAAGCTACCGCTTCCTCATAGGTATGGAACGGAGCTACAGCTGCTCCCGAATGATCAACCATCGTTCTCACCTTCTGGTCCAAGTTCATCTTGCCCTCAGCCTCTCAATTCTTCGATGCGTGCGATCACTTTACTGCGTTTGTCCGAGTAATCCACAAGCTTCGCCCGTTCTTCTTCAATCACCTTTTCCGGTGCTTTCGATACGAAACCAGGGTTGTTCAGCTTCTTCTCCACACGCTCGACTTCGCTGTTCAAGTGCTGAATTTCCTTCTCCAGACGCGTGATCTCCTGAGCGATATCGATCAACCCGGCAAGCGGCAGATACATTTCAACACCTGTAACCACAGCGGTCATCGCCTTATCCGGCGCCTCAAGCGCAAGGGAGGACTGATACTCCGACGTGTTGCAGAAGCGGCAAATATAATCCGCATTGCGATCGATAATGCTGGCAATTTGCTCGCTTACCGGCTTTAATTGCAGCTCCACTTTTTTGCTCATCGGTACGTTTACTTCCGCCCGGATGTTACGTACAGCGCGGATGACATCCATCAGCAGGTTCATTTCGGTAACGGCTTCCGTATTCTCAAACGCCTCATCATAGGTCGGCCATGAAGCCAACATCACCGTCTCACCTTCATGCGGCAAATGCTGCCAGATCTCTTCGGAGATGAACGGCATGAACGGGTGGATCAAACGCATCGTGCGGTCCAGCACATAGGCAAGCACCGACTGCGTCTTTTTCTTGGCCGCTTGATCCTCGCCATACAGGGACAGCTTGGCAAACTCGATATACCAGTCACACAGATCATCCCAGATGAAATTGTAGAGCAGTCGACCGGTTTCGCCAAATTCGTAGGCATCAATTAGACGCGTAATGTCGCGGGAAGTTTCGTTCAAACGATGCAAAATCCACTTGTCGGCCGTTCCCAGCTCTCCGGAAATGTCGATATCCGCCGCCGTGAAGCCCTCCAGGTTCATGAGCGCAAAACGTGACGCATTCCAGATCTTGTTCGCGAAGTTACGCGCTTGTTCCACGCGTTCCCAGCGGAAACGAAGATCCTGACCCGGCGTACTGCCGGTCGATATCATATAACGCATGGCATCTGCGCCATACTGTTCAATAACCTCAAGCGGGTCGATACCGTTTCCGAGCGACTTGGACATCTTGCGGCCTTCGCTATCCCGGACCAGACCATGGATCAGCGTATCTTTAAACGGCATTTGATCCGTAAATTCAAGCCCTTGGAAGATCATCCGCGATACCCAGAACGGAATAATATCATAACCCGTCACGAGAACGCTCGTTGGATAATAACGTTTGAAATCCTCGCTGTCCAGATTCGGCCAGCCCATGGTCGTGAACGGCCACAATGCGGAGCTGAACCAGGTATCCAGCACATCCTCATCCTGTCTCAGATCATCCTTGCCAAGCTTCGCGCGCGCTTCCTCTTCATTCATGGCAACAACCACTTCGCCCGTCGATTCGGAATACCAGGCCGGAATCCGGTGGCCCCACCACAATTGACGGGAAATGCACCAATCGCGTACATTCTCCATCCAATGCAGGTAGGTTCGCTCGAAGCGGTCAGGCACGAAGTTAACGCCCTTGCCGGATTTCTGCGCATCCACAGCTGCTTCCGCAAGCGGCTGCATCTTAACGAACCACTGCGTCGACAGATAAGGCTCAACCACCGCACCGGATCTCTCGCTATGGCCAACCTGATGGACATGATCTTCGATGCGGAGCAATACGCCCGATTCCTTCATGTCGTTTACGATCTGCTTGCGGCATTCGCTCCGGTCAAGACCTTGGTACTTACCAGCAAACTCATTCATCGTCCCGGATTCATCCATCACGGTAATTTGCGGCAGGTCATGTCTCTGACCCATTTCGAAGTCATTCGGATCATGCGCCGGCGTAATTTTAACCGCTCCGCTGCCAAAGTCCTTCTCAACGTACTCATCGGCAATAACCGGAATCTCGCGGCCGACAATCGGCAGGACCAATGTTTTGCCGATCATGTCTTTATAGCGTTCATCTTCCGGATGAACGGCTACCGCCGTATCGCCAAGCATGGTCTCCGGACGGGTGGTTGCTACGGTAATGGAGCCGCTGCCGTCTTTCAGAGGGTATTGCAAGTGATACAAATGGCCGTTGACCTCTTTGTACTCCACTTCAATATCGGACAAAGCCGTGCGGGCAGCCGGGTCCCAGTTGATGATGCGTTTACCGCGATATATGAGCCCTTTATCATAGAGCTTAACGAATACTTCCCGAACCGCGTCCGACAACCCCTCGTCGAGCGTGAAACGTTCTCTGGAGTAATCGAGGGACAGGCCGATCTTGGACCATTGGTCACGGATTGTATTCGCATATAGATCCTTCCATTCCCACACTTTCTCAAGGAATTTTTCACGTCCCAGATCGTATCGGGTAACGCCTTCCTCGCGAAGCTTCTGCTCAACCTTGGTTTGCGTAGCGATGCCCGCATGGTCAGAGCCCGGCAGCCACAGCGAATCATAACCCTGCATCCGCTTTACGCGAATCAGAATATCCTGCAGCGTAAAGTCAAGCGCATGGCCGATATGAAGCATTCCCGTAACGTTTGGTGGAGGAATAACAATCGTGTACGGCTCCGCATCCGGTCGTTTGCCAGCTTCAAAGAAGCCGCCTTCCTTCCAGTACGGATACCATTTTTGTTCAGCTGCCTTCGGATCATACGTCGTCGGCATTTCTAACTGGGATTGGTTTTGTTTTTGATCCATATTTTCGTACCTCCGATACTGTTAATCAGTTTTGCCAACCCGAAATGTTTTAGCCTCCGGGCGTGGGCATGAATATCAATGTTTGGCATGAAACAAAAAAAGCCCTTCGTCCTCAAAGGACGAAAGACTGTTCTCTCGCGGTACCACCTTTGTTTCGTGCTTATAAATAATTCATCAACCGTGTCCTCCCATGAAGAACATGAAAGGCTTACGATCAAGCACGACACTTTACGCAGATAACGGCTGCGGCCGGCGAACTCTAACCAGGGTAGCAATCGATCCCTACTCTATCTCAAGTCCGCAACTCCGGGGTGACTTCGGCAAGCTGGTTCCTGCGGAATCTCACAGCGCTTGATAGCAATTCCGCTCTCTGAAGGCCATACCTTCCTACTCTTCCCGTTCAACGTTGTTCTAGCTTATGAAATACCTGTACATATTCTATTCAAATATACCGTGGTTGTTGCATATAGTCAATATTTCGAGTGTTTCCGATCGATTTAGACATCATACCTGCCGAATCAATAAATCTTATACATTGAAAAAGCAGGCCAAGGATGTCCTACCTTGACCTGCTTTTTCTTACGCAATTGCTCCCCCCACCGATTACTGGGGAATGTATAATACCTGTCCTTCTTCCACATTCTGCTCGGACATGCGGTTATATAACAAAAGCTCCCGCGGCGTCAGTTGATAACGCTCGGCAATCTCGTCGAGTGTCTCCTCACGCTGTACAATGCACATCCGGACCTTGCGGAACGGCGTTTCCTCGCGGCGGTTACCCAGGAACAGACTCTTCCACTCCACATCCTCGGCCGAAGCCGAATCAACCAATTCCTCCGCCTCTTCTTCCTCGTCCCGAGCGGCTTGATCCTGAACCGTTCTGCTCGATTGAAGCAATGAAGATAAGCCTACACCCGATGTGCTGTTTGTGCTGCTGTTCTTCGAGTTGAAGGCCACCTTTAACTCCGGTTTGGTCGGAACCTCTTCAACTTTAACGGAAACCTCCTCCGTTATATCATCCATATCCTCCAAAGGTACTGCTTCCTCAGCAAAAACAGGCTGGGTTTCCTCCGTTTCCGGTGATTCCAGCACCGGTACGGCTTCAACTTCTTCGCCCTTACGCTCAGTGACACCAGGGAAACCGGCTGCTGAATCTTCCTGCACCGGCTCCGGCTGGGAGGCAGCCCGTTCGAATTGCCATACACTTGGAATCGACGGCTCAGCTGCCTGAGCTTCCGTCTCACTATGTAAGGCATATTCGACCGTATCCCGGGCTTCAGTCGCACCGGAGATGCTTAGGGTGCTGTCCGAGGCCTGTGAATCCCGAGTTTGGTTCTCATACTGCGCCCAGGATGCCAGATACTGCTGTGTGCGTGCATCCGTCCCGGACTCTTGGGCTTGGGGCTGAGCCTCGTTGAAGTAAGAAGGTGAAGCCGAATTCGCATCAGTGTTGGCTCCGCCTTGAAACTGGTCATACGGGTTGGCTGCGAACTGCTGCTCCCCGTTCGAATAATCTGTCGCTTCAGGAGCATGTACCACTGTGAATTCCTCATTGGCCCATACTTGGTCACGGGCTCCCGGAGCCGCTGCCTGAATTCCTTTGAGCGACAGAACCCCTGTAATGTTCAAGCTGCGTTTAGATAACAAATCCACGTCAAAATTCTCGATCTCGACCGCGATGTCATCCAATGATGATACCCGGTTCAGCGGGACCGTGATTTCGACCGGAATCCAGTGTTCGAGCGGCTCCGTCTCTCCGGCTTCGGTGTCACCTTTATACAGGCCTGCAAGAAGCAGATGACCCCGAAGCGTGGCCTGGTCCTGCTGACTGATCACCTGAATGTGCGGGATCAACTCCGCCTCTTCCAATTCATCGATTCCCGGCAAATCTTCCGTTAAATTAATACGCTCGTAAATATCGAACCGCAATCCGTAGGACTGGTCAAACACGGGAATGTCCTCCTTTTTGGCATATACTATCCGTGATCTGTTATCACGGCATGAGCCTAAGTTTTGCCACTCAATTTATCTATATGCCGAAAATAGGAGAGCATGACTTTTTTGCGAATTGTGCGTGAAAGTTACCGGTTCATTCAGGATTTTTCAAATTTTCTTAACGGCCTGCTGACTCTATGATTTGCTCTCTTAACTCCAACATATCCTGAGGCCAGGGCGCTTCCACCTCGATACTCTCGCCCGAGAGAGGATGAGTAAACAACAGACGTTTGCCATGCAGCGCCTGGCGCGGGAACGTCTCGGGTCCTCCGTATAAGGAATCTCCCAGAAGCGGATGTCCCATATGACTTAGATGCACCCGGATCTGATGCGTACGGCCGGTTTCCAGACGAATTTGCAGCAGGCTGGCTTTTGGATACACTTCAGATGAGAGAATATGCGTGATCGCAGCCTGCCCGGTTAATGAAACCCGCCGGCGGCTTGCGTGATAGCGGTCTTTGCCTATCGGCAAATCGATTCTCTTCAGATCCTGCGAGACCCTCCCCTGAACGATAGCCGCATAAATCCGGACGATCTTCTTCTCCCGCATGGCCTCGTCAAGCTTTAGCTGCGCATATTCATTCTTGGCGTACAGTACGGGACCTGTTGTGTCCTTATCCAACCGATGAATATGCCGGACTGCCGTATGAATGCCTTCGGCTTCGTAATACGCAGCTACCACATGATTCAGCGTCGTCTCCGTGCTCTCGTTGTCCGGATGGACCGCCATGCCGGCCGGTTTGTTCACGACCAGGCAGAAATCGTCCTCGTACAATACATCTAGCTTCTGCCATCTCGGTTCGATGCCGTAATCCCGATAAGGAAAAAGGACCAGCCGAAGCCGGTCCCCTCTCCATTGTATCCCTTGCTCATGATGAAGCTTGCGATACAGCTTCTCGGGCATACCGACCGTTTCCATAAGCCACTTGGCAGCAGCCTCGTTCCGATCCGGCTGACCTAACAGCGCCTTGCCCGGCGTCATCTCCAGCCATTCGCCGCGTTTGCTCCAATTGCCCCCGTAACTCATAGGCTCTTGAAGGCATTGTAGTTGGCTTCGATGGTGGCATCGATATCTTCCACCGTATGCGCTCCCGAGATGAACATGCCCTCGAACTGGGAAGGAGGTACGCTGACTCCCTCTTCTACCATCGCTGCAAAATATTGACGGAAACGATCCAGATCACTTGTCTTGGCCGTATCAAAATTGACAACCGGCGTATTCGTGAAGAAAGGACATACCATGGACCCGATCCGGTTGATCGTAAGCGGGATCCCGAATTCCTTAGCGTTTCGCTCAAATCCGGCCTGAAGGCGGGCTCCTCGTTCCTCCAGCTGTTCATAGATAGCAGGCGTCAACAGTTTTAGAGTCGTGTAGCCGGCCGCCATGGCGAGCGGATTTCCGCTTAACGTTCCTGCTTGATAGATCGGCCCTGCCGGAGCAATCTGATCCATCAGCTCACGCTTGCCTCCATAAGCACCGACTGGCAGACCGCCGCCGATCACCTTGCCCAGACATGTCAAATCCGGCGTAACGCCATAACGTCCTTGCGCACAGTTTAGATCCACGCGGAATCCGGTCATGACCTCGTCGAAAATAAGCACTGTACCATAATCGGAAGTGACCTTGCGGAGTCCTTCCAGGAACCCTGGCTGTGGAGGTACCACGCCCATGTTGCCGGCCACCGGCTCAACAATGACTGCGGCGATCTCTTCGCCGAACCGCTTGAAGGCAAGCTCTACCGACTCCAAGTCATTATAAGGAACGGCAATGGTGTTGGAAGCCACGCTCTCAGGGACACCGGGACTATCGGGAAGACCCAGCGTTGCGATGCCCGATCCCGCCTTGATCAGAAGGCTATCGGCGTGACCGTGATAAGAGCCTTCGAATTTGATGATTTTGCTGCGCCCGGTATAACCGCGCGCCAGCCGGATGGCGCTCATGGTAGCTTCCGTACCGGAATTCACCATTCGCACAACCTCCATCGACGGCACGCGCTCGCAGACGAGCTTCGCCATCTTCGTTTCCAACAGGGTTGGCGCACCAAAGCTGGTCCCCTTCGCAGCGGTCTCCTGAAGTGCTTCAACGACCTCAGGGTGCGCGTGGCCCATAATCAGCGGTCCCCAAGAACCTACGTAATCGATAAAGCTGTTGCCATCGATATCATATACGCGGCTGCCTTCTCCGCGATCGATATAAATCGGCGTTAATCCCACAGATTTAAACGCACGTACCGGACTGTTGACACCGCCGGGAATGTATAACTTCGCTTCTTCAAAAGCAGAACGCGATAATTCTTCTTTCCGCATATCTTGGCTCATACGATGCACTCCTAACTCTTTAGTCGTTATTGGTTACTTGCTGCGCATCCAGCGTGCTGCATCCTTCGAGAAATACGTGATGATAATGTCCGCACCGGCACGCTTCATCCCCGTCAGCAGCTCCATCACAATCGCCTGCTCACTGATCCATCCCTGCTGAGCAGCCGCCTTAATCATGGAATATTCCCCACTTACGTTATAAGCGACAATCGGCAGATCAAACTGGTCTCTCAGCAATCTGACAACGTCAAGGTAGGCCATAGCTGGTTTCACCATCAGCATATCGGCGCCTTCCAGCACGTCCGTCTCCGCCTCGCGAAGCGCCTCTCTCACATTGGCCGGATCCATCTGATAGGTTTTACGGTCGCCGAACTGCGGAGCAGAATCGGCAGCTTCACGGAAAGGTCCGTAAAAGGCCGAAGCGTACTTAACCGAGTAAGACATGATCGGCACGTTATAAAATCCGGCTTCATCAAGTCCGGAACGAATGGCTTGAACAAAACCGTCCATCATATTGGAAGGTGCAATAATATCGGCTCCCGCCTTCACTTGGGAAACCGCTGTACGAACGAGCAGCTCCAGTGACTCGTCGTTTAATACATCGCCGCAGGTGTGACCGTCACGCTCAAAGGTATGCACCATACCGCAGTGGCCGTGGTCGGTAAATTCGCACAGGCACGTATCAGCAATCACCAGAAGATCGGGATACCACGACTTGATGAGACGGGTAGCCTCTTGGACAATCCCGTCATCCGCAAAACCGGATGTGCCTACGCTGTCTTTGGTCTCAGGAATTCCGAACAGGAGCACAGCAGGAATGCCTAGACTTACGATTTCGTCTACTTCCTCTTTCAAGGTATCGAGCGAAAAATGATAGACCCCCGGCATCGAGGAAATTTCGGATTTCACTCCACTGCCATAGGTAACGAAGATTGGCTGAACCAGATCCTCCGTATGAAGCACGGTCTCACGGACCATGCTGCGAATGCCGGCATTTTGACGCAGCCGACGATGGCGTACGATTGGAAAACTCATGACGTATACCTCCTGATGATGTACTTTTTGATCATGTATTTAAAAGAAAAGGATATTATGGCCCAACGCGGCGTGGATCGTTCTCATTCCAAATGCACAAGGTCTTCACCAGACTGTCGATCGTCGCTTCCTCGGCGAGGAGGGATACGTGCAGACCGGCTTCCTCTGCCGTCTGGGCGGTCAAAGGTCCGATGCAAGCAATCGTCGATCCTTTTAACAGTTCGGCAGGATCTGCTACGCCCATCCCCTTCAGCGCCTTCAGCAGATTGGTAACGGTAGAGGAACTGGTAAAAGTAACGGCGTGAATGCCGCCATCTTGAAGCAGTTTCAACAGCTCATCATCGTCCTCACCACACAGCACGTTCTCATAGATCACGGCTTCCGTCACGAGCAGCCCCATTTCCGTCAGCTTCTCTGGCAGCCACTTGCGTGCCAGATCGCCCCGAGGCAGCAGCACACGCTGACCAGGCTTGAGCTCTGAACCGTAAGCATCGATAATGCCTTCCGCCTGGTACCGCTCCTTAATGACTTCAGCGGCTATGCCGTAATTACCAAGAGCATGGGCTGTTGCTGGACCAACCGCGACGATGCGGGCAGAGGCTAGGGAACGAATATCGCGCCCATTCTCCTTCAAGTGGCGGAAAAAGAATTCGACTCCGTTCACGCTGGTGAAGAATACCCAGTCATACGTACTCAGCTTGTCCAGTGCTTGTTGAACGCCAGCAAGCACTTCGTCCTTCGAAGGCATGACGATGTCGATGACGGGAAATTCATAAGGCTCTCCGCCGAGCTCTTCGATTTGGGATACCAATGCACTGGCCTGGCTTCGGGCCCTCGTGACCAGAACTCGTTTACCGAACAGAGGCAGCCGTTCTGCCCACTTCAGGTGCTCCCGCTGAAGCACCACCTGCCCAACAACGATGACGGCAGGCGGCTGAAAATCCGCTGCCTTGACTCTGTCCTCGATGTCCGCCAGCGTCCCCGTCAGCGTATCTTGCTCCGCTCGGGTTCCCCATCTAATAAGAGCCACCGGGGTTTCTGGCGGCCTGCCGTGTTTGATCAGTTGACGACTGATATAGCCGATCTTGGCCACACCCATCATAAAAATCAAAGTCCCCGTTGCATTGGTCACCTTATCCCATTGAATCATCCGGTCCAGCTTTTCGGGACTTTCATGCCCGGTAATGATGGATAAAGATGAAGCATGGTCACGATGCGTCACCGGAATCCCGGCATAAGCCGGAACGCTGATCGCTGAGGTGATCCCCGGTACAATCTCGTACAAGATGCCATGACGGTATAACAGCTCCGCTTCTTCGCCTACTCTACCGAAGATGGTTGGATCGCCGCCCTTTAAACGGACGACCGTCTTGCCTTCCAAAGCATAATCAACCAGCAGCTGATTGATCTGCTCCTGCTTCATCGTATGCCGATCGGGGAGCTTGCCTACATAGACCTTCTCCGCTCCGGGCTTCATCCACCGCAGCAGCCGAGGGCTGGCTAATCGGTCGTACACCACGACATCTGCCTTCTCAATGCATTCCTTGCCTTTAATCGTGATCAGGCGTGCATCGCCCGGTCCTGCTCCCACGAGATAAACCTTGCCTGCCATCCCCTCAACCCCTAACTTGTGCCAGTATCTTCTCCGCTCCTTTAGCTTTCAGCTTTGCAGCCACTTCCACTCCGAGCGATTCAGGGTCGGTTCCTTCGGCGCTTTCCTTCAATACGATTTCGCCGTCAGGAGAGCCAACCATTCCTGTTAATTGTATAACGTTTTGTACTCCGCGGGAATCTTCGGCATCCACATTCTTCAGGACAGCGTAAGCCCCGATAGGCACCTGGCATCCTCCGTTCAGCTCGCTCAGAAACTTGCGTTCAGCCGCAACGGTTCGTGCGGTGACATCATCATTATAAAGTGAGAGCAAATGCAGCAGCTCAGCATCGTTCTCGCGGCATTCAATCCCGAGTGCGCCCTGGCCAACGGCAGGCAGGCTAATATCAACCGGCAAGTACGATGTGATCCGGTCCTCCCAGCCCATGCGCTGAAGACCTGCGGTCGCCAGAATGATGGCCTGAAATTCACCATCCTCCATTTTGCGAATGCGAGAATCGATATTCCCTCGAATCCATTCGATCTGCAGATCCGGCCGATAGGCCTTGAGCTGGCTGGACCGGCGCAGACTGCTTGTCCCCACTTTGGCACCTGTAGGAAGGTCATCCAGCGTTACCCCTTCTTTGGAAATCAGGCAATCACGAGGATCCTTTCTTGCCGGCACCGCGCCGGATACCAAACCTTCGGGCAGAACAGAGGGCATGTCCTTCATGCTATGAACCGCCATATCAATCTCACCGTCGATCATTGCCTGCTCGATTTCTTTGACAAACAATCCTTTGCCGCCTACCTTGGAAAGCGTAACATCCAGTATGCGGTCGCCCTTGGTGACGATTTTCTTGACGGTGAAGTCATAGTCCAGACCATGCTCCTTGGCTAAACGCTTTAAATCATCGATAACCTGTCCTGTCTGTGTCAGTGCCAGAGCACTTTGTCTACTGCCAACTACGATTGTGCGCATCTTTCATTCCTCCTGATTATTCGCAATCCACTGCTTGATTTTATCCTCACTCCAGGGCGCATAACCTTCGCGGCGGATCTCTCCGAGCATATCCATGCGGTATGCCTTGTGCAGCAGCCGCCTGCGTGCATCAGCAGACTCCACCTCTTCCCTGATTATCGAACGCATCCTATATAAAAAATCCAAATAATCCTCATACTCAGGCCCGAACTGTTCTTCGAGATCGTCGCGTATACCGCGTGCGGCCATCGGCCCAGCTCCTGATGTTGATACAGCCAGTGTAAGCCTCCCTCGCCGCAGCACTGTCGGGTTGATAAACGTCCCAGCCTCGCCGTTGCTGGCTACGTTAACCAACACGCCAAGACGATCGGCGTCCTCCGCTATCTTCAGGTTCAGCATGCTGTCGTCCGTTGCCGCATGAACCATGAACGCGCCTGTCAGATCGTCTGATTGATACTTCCGCTTCGTCCATCGAAGAGCCTTCTCATTGGCCAAACGTTGAAGTTTCTCGCTTCGTAGTATGGGACTTACAATATGTACGCTTGCTCCGGCATTCAGCAGGGTGTCGGCTTTACGTTCCGCCACCTTGCCGCCGCCGACAATCAAGCATAGACGTCCCCTGCAATTCAGCAGGATGGGCACATAATGATCATCATATGCCATCTGCCATCACACTCCTGACCAACTATGGAAAGCGGACCACGTATTGAGAAAGAAATTCAAAATAATGAATCCATACCCGATTAAGGCCCATATGGCTGCTTCCCTGCCTGACCTTCTCCACAGGCGACGTTTGATGAAATAAACCAAATACATCGCAAGAGCCGTCAATGTAGACAGGACTTTGATATCCAAGAACAAGGTCCATCGCCCAGCCATGGCCACCGACATGACGGCCAAAATGAGCGACATGACCAGAATAATCGTTCCAGCCATCAGCGCCTTATAAGAATAAACATCAAGCTTCTCCAGACTCGGCAGCCTGCGGATCGTATCATTCCATTGCTTGTGCTTCAGTTTCCGGTGAAGGAACATATAAATCGCCGCAAACACAGCCCCGACGGTCAAAGCGGCGAAGCTGACACTCGCCAGGGCAATATGAATAAGCAAGAGACGATGTTCCGTCTCCCAGCTATACAATGCATTGTCTCCCGCCGTGAACCATAAACGATTGACCAGCATGACGCTAAACCCGACGAGGTTCATTAACAGGACGGCAAATTCCGACCGCTTCAAATACGCCAGGGCAATCGAAGTAATCGATATGCAGAACGCCAGCAGGAACAGGAAATCAAACAGCGTAAACACCGGGAAGTGGAAATGTCCGCCTTCCATCGCTCTGATGCTGATTCCGGTGAATTGTAACAGTGCAGTAATAACAAGAAGCCCTGTGCCTATCCGCTTCGCCACCGAATTGCGTGAAACGCAATCCGAGATATAAAACAGAAGGCTCAGGGCATAGATACAAATGCCGGTGATATAAATTAAGTTTAACAGCATGGGTTTGTACTCACCCTCCTCAAAGGGTGGCTGGGGCTAGAGACACCTTAAGCGGTTTCTCTTCTGCCTGCTGATCTACAGCATTCTTCGTCCGTTCAGCTTTAACGGGTGCAGTTGCTTTCTTGTTGCGGCTGCGGGCTTCCTGCTCATTCTCATGGATCAGGCTTTCCAGCGCAAAGATTTGTGAAAAATAATCCAGTGCTTCACTGCCCTGCTTGCCGCCCGTCATTTCCTTAATCCGGTTAATGGGATCATGCATCATCTGGTTAACGATGCTCTTGGTCAAACGACGGATGACTTTTCGCTGGCGTTCATCCAGTTCTGGAAGCTTGTTGAACAAGCTTTCCATCGTTTCTTCATGAATGGTATTCGACTTCTCCTGCAAGGCCCGAATCGCCGGTCTGACACCGAGCGTCTTCAGCCATGTGTGGAATGCATCCATCTCTTCTTGAATCATTACTTCAATCTTCGCTGCTTCCACTCGGCGCATTTCCATATTGGTCTCTACAATGCCTTCCAGATCATCAATATCGTACAAGAACACATTGGAAAGTTCCCCAATCGCCGGATCGATATCCCGTGGCACAGCAATATCAATCATGAACAACGGGCGGGCCTGACGTTTCTTCATGCTCTCTTTAACCCGCTCCGCATTCAGAACATATTCATTCGAGCCCGTAGAGCTAATAATAATATCGACTTCATGCAGCAAATTCTTGGCTTCGGCTATGGTGCACGGCGTCCCTTGGAACTTGCGTGCAAGTTCCTCCGCACGGCCAAGCGTACGGTTGGCTACAATTACTTCCGCAGCACCGTTGGCATAAAGATGCTTCACGGTAAGTTCACTCATCTTGCCTGCGCCGAGAATCATTACTTTTTTGTCGTTAAACGTACCGAAAATCCGTTTACCCAGTTCCACCGCAGCATAGCTGACAGAAACAGCACTCTCTCCGATCGATGTCTCGGAATGAGCCCGCTTGCCGAGCGTAACAGCTTGCTTAAACAACATATTAAACCAAGTACCGGTGGCATTCTGCTGCTGCGACGTCAAAAAAGCATTGCGCACCTGTCCCAGGATCTGCGTCTCTCCAATGACCATGGAATCCAAGCCGCAAGTAACCTTAAACAGATGGGAAATCGCTTGTTCGTCTTCATATATATAGAGGTGCTGTGTAAATTCTTCACGATTAATGCCGAACCACTGTTCCATAAAACTGCGGATAAAGTAGCCGCACATATGAAGGCGGTCTACCACAACATAAATCTCAGTGCGGTTGCAGGTAGCGACAATGACGCCTTCCAATACGCTCTTGGTTGAATTTAGCTGCTCTAACGCCTTCGGCATGTCTTCTTCCGAGAATGTAAAACGTTCTCTGACTTCCACGGGCGCCGTGCGATAGTTCAACCCAACAACGACGATGTGCATTGCATGTTCACCTGCCTATTTCTCCGAGTAGTTTTGCCGTTCACAACGGACTGTCTTGACCCTGTTCATTATATCACAGTATATTGAGCACCCTTGTCTATTTTATGAAATGTTTATGAAATCCCCATACTTCTTCATTCCATTCATGAAGATTTCTACCTGTAGATCGTACCTTACTATTGTGGATATAGAACACCTTAGATATACGTGTTATTTTCTACGAAATCTCATTTCAGAGAACGACGGACTGGAAATCGGCCGTACTTCTCAATCCCCAAAATAAATAACCATGGAAACCTCCATGGTTATCAGTATAGGCATTTTTTTAGAAGGCTGGATTAAACGAGTTCAGCCTGGTTCATCTCAGGCGTTTCCACGGTCATTTCGCCGAGTCCTCGCACGAGTTTCTTAGCATAGCATTTTTCAGGTTTCAAAGCGGATACCAGATAGTCAATAGCCAGTTGCGGATCTACTGTCTCCCCGCAGGTATAACAGTCAATCGCAGCAAAACCTCTCTCAGGGTATGTGTGAATCGAGAGATGGCTTTCCGACAGCAACACCAGCACAGTTGCACCTTGTGGTTCAAATTGCTTGGATTGGACGGACATTACCGTTGCTCCACATGCTTCAGCGGCTTCCACCATCTGAGCTTGCAAAAATTCTGCACTGTTCAATAGTTCAAAATCGACTCCCCAAGTATCAACAGCAACGTGTCTTCCGAAAGTTGAGTATTCCATCTTCCGGTTTCCCCCTTCCTAGGAATAAAATGTTTGAAAATTTCATCCGCTAGGACCTACGTCATTCACTTCCCGAGGGAATAATCTCTCGCAACATTACATGTCCTGAGTGAATCCTGGTTCCTATATTCTTTTCAACGAGATTAAAAATAACATCTATGACGCTTAAATGCAACACCTTTTTCGAAAATAACCCATAAATATTTTACAGCTCAATATATGTGCGATTGAACCACTTGGTGTCATGGATCCGTGAATAAAAAAGGCGCCCTGTTACAGGGCAGCCTCCTTAGGCCTCTAGCACGAATAGGCGTTGATTAAACCGTCGCAGCCGCTCATCTATGGTCTTCGTAATAAGATTATCATTCCCTGCTGCAATCCGTTGGTCTAGAAGCACGTTAATATGATGCTGGATGGATTCGATCTCTTTCTCTGCTTCATTGCTGTTGAAGAGTCGCTGCAGCTCTCCTGCCGTATTCTTGTACTCATAAATGACAATGCTGTCGTTCCCGGTGACTTGCGTAATTCTGTGCACCGTTCCCGCGTGGTAGTCGTAGCTCATCGTAAAGCCGCGATAAATCCGATTCACTTTACCTGATCCCTTAAAAGCCGCAAACAGTTTGCGTACGGCATTTGTCAGATGGGGAGTAACCAATCGGCACGACAGCTCACAGACGTACAAGCCATTCTTGCGTTCAAAGGGCAAATGAACTTCTTCCCCGCTTTCATCTTCGAGCACGAACTCCTGCTCTCCGCTATCCATGACTTTTACCCGGTTAGTAACCCGGAAAGCTTGGGTATACTGCAGAAATTGATCCATTTGAATATCCGTCATTTGCATTGTGGCATTAACATATTCTGTGGCTAACCGCTGAGCCATAAAAATCTCCCTCAATTCTTTTAACTTACTACCATTATACAGCAAATCCAAGCGGTCTTTCCTGCCGTTCGAATGAGAATATCCATCATATTTCATAAAAAAACGGAATTAGCCGGAATCAGAGCGACATTTCCCGCAAGATGCTCACTTTCCTGTAAAGAATTCACCGATTCCCTATATTAGCCTTGAAAAAAATATCACGAAATTAATCGGATCAGGCTTGCTCATTGCCTTCCGTTTCCGAATCCAGATATGGCTCTTCCTCTTCATCCATAGTCCCCATATGGGACTCCATGATGGCCCATAACTCATCTTTACCCAGACCGAGCTCGGATGAAAACATGACAAAAGAGTGATAGGGTTTGAAGCCTAGTGTTTCCTTCACGATCTTTACATGCTTCTCACGGCGCGTTTTCGGAATTTTGTCCGCCTTGGTCGCAACCACGCATACCGGCCGGTTATAATGCTGCAGCCATTCATACATGCTGATGTCATCTTTTGAAGGCGGGTGACGCATGTCCACAATCAGTAATACAAGCTTCAGTTCTTCCCGGCTGAGCAAATATCTCTCAATCATTTCGCCAAATGCCGCACGCTGGGTCTTGGATACCTTCGCATAACCATAGCCGGGAAAATCGACCAGATACAGGTCGTCGTTCACCCGATAATAGTTGAGCTGCTGGGTTTTCCCCGGTGTTGCACTGGTTCGGGCCAGGTTCTTACGGGATATCATACGGTTAATCAGTGATGACTTGCCCACATTGGAACGCCCTGCCAGAGCAATTTCCGGCAAGGCGTCTTCAGGATATTGAGCAGGTACGACAGCACTGATGACAAACTCGGCTTTCGTAACTTTCATAATTAGACTTTCCTCTCTAGTGCACTCCCGCTTGTTCAACGAGCGCATGCTCCAGAACCTGATCCATATGGGATACCGGAACGAACTCAACGTCGTTCTTCACGCTGTCAGGTATATCACGCAAGTCACGTTCGTTATCCTTAGGGAGTAATATTTTTTTGTAGCCGGCACGGTGGGCTGCCAGGGATTTCTCTTTCAAGCCACCAATCGGAAGAACACGTCCCCGAAGTGTAATCTCCCCCGTCATGGCCACATCACGGGCTACATGCCGTTTGGTTAAAGATGAGATAAGAGCCGTCGCAATCGTAATGCCGGCTGAAGGGCCGTCCTTCGGAATGGCTCCCTCCGGGATATGGATATGGACATCCAGCTTCTCGTGGAAATCCGGATCAATGCCCAGTTCTACCGCCTTCGAGCGGGTAAAACTGAAGGCGGCTTGGGCCGATTCCTTCATCACATCACCCAGCTTACCCGTCAAGATCAGCTTGCCGGTACCAGGCACCACGGTAACCTCAATGGTCAGCGTCTCGCCGCCCACTTCCGTCCACGCAAGCCCTGTTACCGTGCCTACTTGATCTTCAAGCTCGGCCATACCATAGCGAAACTTCGGAATACCGAGATATTCCTTAATATCGTCAGCCTTAATCTCAATGGATTCCGATTGATTAGTCACGATCTGTTTGGCGGCTTTGCGGCATAGGGCAGCCACTTGCTGCTCCAGATTCCGCACCCCAGATTCACGGGTATATTCCCGGATCACCTTCATGAGTGCTTCCTCGTCCAGAATTAACTGCTCCGGCGCAAGACCATGCTCACTCTTCTGCTTGGGCAGCAAATAACGATTGGCAATCTGCAATTTCTCCAGCTCCGTATAGCCTGGAATGTACAGCACTTCCATCCGGTCCAGGAGCGGTCTTGGAATGTTGTGAAGCACATTCGCCGTTGTGACAAACATGACGTTAGACAAATCAAAAGGAATTTCCACGAAATGATCGCTGAACGTATTGTTTTGCTCAGGGTCAAGTACCTCAAGCAGTGCGGAAGACGGGTCGCCGCGGAAGTCGGAGGCCATCTTATCGATTTCATCCAGCAGGAACACAGGATTCATCGAACCCGCTGTTTTCATGCCTTGAATGATACGTCCCGGCATAGCCCCAACATAAGTGCGCCGGTGACCGCGGATTTCCGCCTCGTCTCTTACTCCGCCTAATGAAACACGAACGAACTTGCGTTCCAAAGATCGGGCAATAGAACGGGCCAGCGATGTTTTACCGACCCCTGGAGGACCAACAAGACATAGAATAGGCCCCTTCATCTTCTTCACCAGCTTTTGGACCGCCAGATATTCCAGCACGCGTTCCTTCGGCTTCTCGAGACCGTAATGATCCTCATCCAGCACTTGCTCCGCTTTGACGATGTCCAGATCATCCTCGGTCTTGTTCGTCCATGGCAGCGCCAATAGCCAATCGACATAGTTCCGAATCACGCCGCCCTCTGCAGAGCTCGCCGGCATTTTCTCGAGGCGGTCGATTTCCTTCTCTACCTTCTCATGTACCCGCTCCGGCAGCTCAAGCTCCTGAAGCTGACTTCGAAGTTCCTCTACTTCCCCTGCACGGCCTTCCTTGTCGCCCAGCTCTTTCTGGATGGCCTTCATCTGTTCGCGCAAATAGTATTCCTTCTGGGTCTTCTCCATTTGCTTCTTGACCCGCTGGTTGATCTTGCGCTCCAGCTCCAGCACTTCACGCTCGTTATTCAGTATATCTAGAAGTTTCTCGAGGCGTTTGCGAACATCAATTGTTTCGAGAATTTCTTGCTTATCCTTGATCTTCAGTGACAAATGACTCGTAATGACGTCCGCCAGTCGGCCCGGCTCATCAATATCGGAAACGGCCGCCAGTGTCTCTGGTGTCACCTTCTTCGACAGATTGATATAATTCTCAAACTGAGACAGTACGGTTCGCATTAATGCGGAAACTTCAGGGTCATGATTCTCTTCTTCGGGAAGCTCCCGAGCGATGACCTCATAGTATTCCTCTTGATCCGTATATTCAATAACTTCCGCCCGTTCCATACCCTCCACTAGCACACGTATGGTACCGTTAGGAAGCTTAAGCATCTGGCGTACATTCGCAACTGTGCCAATCCGAAAAATATCATCCTGCGTCGGTTCTTCAATGTTCACTTCCGATTGAGAACATAGGAGAATCAAATTGTCTTCAACCATCGCCTTTTCTAAAGCCTTTACCGATTTCTCCCGGCCTACATCCAAGTGAAGCACCATACTTGGATAGACCAACAGACCTCTCAAAGGCAGTAAAGGAAAACGACGACCTTTGGATTTACTGGGTCCCATCGCTTTCGCACCTCCAATGGCTCTCAATGTTGACACTATTCCTATTTTATCAAATCTGCGTATAAAAAACCAACCAAACGAAGCTTAACATCCTCCGGCGTCCGTTATTTTGCCGTTGCGCGGAGGCGTCGCCTGCAGCAATGAAGCGGAAGCGGATGGAAATACCTCGTTTGCAGGGAGCTGTACCACCTCCGGAGCGAACGTTCCACCAAAAATATGGCTGAATACTTCATCCAGCGACTCTACCGGAATTACCCGCAAACCGCCGCTCAAATCCTGAAACAGCGTCTGCCAGTTGTCTTTAGGGATGATGACGCGGGTAGCACCTGCCTGGAATGCCGCCTCCACTTTAGCGATGACCCCGCCTATCGGTTTCACTTTTCCATGAATACTCATCTCGCCGGTCATGGCGACCTTGTTATCGACTTCAATTCCTTTGATGGCTGATACAATTGCTGTTGCCATCGCAATACCGGCGGAAGGACCGTCAATCGGTGTCCCTCCGGGAAAATTGATGTGCAGGTCATAGTTTTTAGGTGTAAAGCCCATCGAACCCAGCACAGTTAGTACATTCTCGATCGAGCCTTTGGCCATGCTCTTGCGACGCAGCTTGCGCGAGCCTCCGCCAAATTCCTCTTCATCCACAACCCCGGTGATATTGTAGGTACCCCGGCCCTCTTCGACAGGAACCGCAGATACTTCAATTTCAAGCAGTGCCCCCATATTCGGGCCATATACGGCCAATCCGTTTACTACGCCAATCTGAGGCTTCTCCGGTATTTTTCGGTCGGGCCTTGGCTGAAGCTGGCTGCTGCTGGCTACCCATTCTACATCCGCCGCTCGCAGCGAATCTCGCTTCTCCGTCAAAGCAAGACCGGCAGCCAATTGAATCATATTGACCGCTTCCCGTCCATTGGAACAGTACTGCTTCACAACTTCCACCGCTTCAGGCGCTGCATTCAAACCAATTTTCTGAATGGCATCCTCTGCAATTCTCCCAATTTCTTCAGGCAAAAGCGGACGGAAAAAAATCTCCATGCAGCGCGAGCGAAGTGCAGGAGCAATCTCTTCGGGCGAACGTGTCGTAGCACCCACCAGACGGAAGTCTGCCGGAAGGCCATTTTGAAAAATATCGTGTATATAGGCAGGTGTATTGGCATCCTCCGAATTATAATATGCACTTTCGAGCAGTACCTTGCGGTCCTCCAGCACTTTTAAAAGCTTATTCATCTGGATGGGATGCAATTCCCCGATTTCATCAATAAACAGGATCCCCCCATGGGCCTTGGTCACCGCACCCGGCTTCGGCTGAGGAATGCCTGCAACCCCCATGGCACCGGCACCTTGATAAATCGGATCATGAACAGACCCGATGAGCGGGTCGGCAATTCCCCGTTCATCGAAACGGGCCGTCGTTGCGTCGATTTCCGTGAATTTTGCGTCATATTTAAACGGCGATTGCGGGTTCTTCTTGGCTTCCTCCATCACGACGCGGGCAGCAGCAGTCTTACCGACCCCCGGGGGTCCGTAAACGATGACATGCTGAGGGTTCGCGCTGCATAGCGCTGCCTTTAAGGCGCGCAAACCGTCCTTTTGCCCCACGATGTCATCCATCGTTTGCGGCCTTGTTTTCTCAGCGAGCGGTTTCGTTAGCGATATCGACCGGAGTTTTCGGAGTTTATCGAGCTCCTTGCGCGATTCCCGATCCACCGCTGTTTTGCTTGTCTTCTGTCCGCGCAATAAATTCCAAAAATAAATGCCGATGATGACCGCAAAAAACAGTTGCACCAGCATAATTACGATACTTAAATTCACAAGTCATTCCTCCTGTACTCCATTATGTCTTCATCCAAACGTTAATACATGGTAGTATTGCCGATTCCTCGGATGGTAAAACGCGGGAGGGGGAACAAATTGTAAAAGAGGGTGATTTAATCAGGATGCATTAACGAAGTCGTAAAGTATCAAAAAGTGGATGGGAGACGTTGTGAGACGTTGTGAGACGTTGTGAGACGTTGTGAGACGTTGTGAGACGTTGTGAGACGTTGTGAGACGTTGTGATGTGAGACGCTCCGCGTACGTATCGTTCCTCCGATCGCTGTTGTTTCCGAATTTCATGAATGACGAGTACCAATGTAGAAATTCGGAAACAAAGGCGAACGCATCCGCTTCTCCGGAATCGATTCGTCCGCTCCGCTGGTGCGGCGCATTGCATCCTTCTTAATCGTGGGGGTGGGGAGTGGGTAGGGCTGAGCTTCATTTATCAGAAGCTCAGTTAGGAGCGATTATACTTGGAACAACAGAAAGCATAATTGCAACTTTATACTAATAACAGACCGCTTAAAAGTACATTCATAAATTTGAACCACACATCACCTAAGACCCTGTGCTTCCTTAGAAAACAACAAAACGGCAGTCTCTTTGAATCCAGAGACTGCCGTTTTTATTTAAGTGGGGATACATTTCAAAAACCAAGTTATCCAGCTTAGACCGTGGATTTGTGCTTGCGGCCCGGGATTTCACCCGTTTCCTCGTACACCTTCACGATATGATCGATTTCTTTCTTGAGCTCTTCAACCATAGTCTCTTCGGGTACCTTACGGATCATCTCTCCGTAACGGAAGAGCAAACCTTCACCCCGAGCGCCGGCAATACCGATGTCGGCTTCTCTGGCCTCTCCGGGGCCGTTTACGGCACAGCCCAGAACGGAAACCTTAATCGGCACTTTGATCTTCGAGATATATTCCTCCACCTCATTGGCAATGGAGAACAAATCGATATCCAGACGTCCGCAGGTCGGGCAAGATACCAAGGTTGCAGCATCCGAGATCAGACCGAAGGATTTGAGCAGCTCCCGGCCTACCTTGATCTCTTCCACAGGATCGGCACTCAAAGAAATACGCATCGTGCTGCCGATTCCAAGAGACAACAGTGCGCCAAGTCCGGCAGCACTCTTGACGGTACCCGAGAACAGGGTGCCTGCTTCGGTTATGCCTAAATGAAGTGGGTATGGTATAACTTCCGCCGCCTTGGTGTAAGCCGCAATTGCCATCGGTACATCAGAAGCTTTAAGAGAAACGATGATATCATGGAAATCCAGTTCTTCCAAGATGCCGATATGATACAAGGCGCTTTCCACCATGGCTTCCGGTGTCGGATACCCGTATTTTTCAATGAGATGATTCTCCAAGGAACCGGCGTTAACTCCGATTCGAATCGGAATCCCCTTCTCTTTGCATGCTTTCACGACAGCTTCGACCTTTTCACGCTTACCGATGTTTCCCGGATTGATCCGGACTTTATCGATACCGTTCTCGATCGCCATCAGGGCAAGCTTGTAGTTAAAATGAATATCCGCCACAAGCGGAATATGAATGCGTTTCTTGATTTCCTTAATGGCTGCAGCTGCTTCCTCATTGTTCACCGTAACGCGAACGATCTGACATCCCGCTTCTTCCAGACGGAGTATCTCGGCAACGGTCGCCTCCACATCTGCTGTTTTGGTGGTGCACATGCTTTGAATAATGACTTCGTTCTTTCCCCCAATAGTGAGATTCCCCACCTTGACGGGCCGTGTGTCTTGTCTCAAAAACATGGTACGATCTCTCCCATATAACGCCAAAGCTCCACTCCAATCAACCCGATTGGGTATAACTGGAAGTGGAGAATCAGCGTAGATTTATTCCACGTCTAATGCGCTAGAGCACATTAGGCGCTTTCTTCTTGTTTCTTATCGTCTTCGTTACTTTTGGCTTGCAGTTCAGGAATCACTTTATCACGAACGACTTGCTCCGTAATGACGCAATCCTTAATATCATCTCTGGACGGCGCTTCGTACATCACATCCAGCATGATGCTTTCAATGATGGAACGCAGTCCGCGTGCGCCGGTATTGCGCTTAATGGCTTCGCGGGCAATCGCTTCTAGCGCGCCTGGCTCAAATTTGAGGTTTACGTTGTCAAATTCAAGCAGCTTTTGGTACTGTTTTGTCAGCGCGTTTTTCGGCTCGGACAGAATCCGTACCAATGTTGCCTCATCCAGTGGTTCGAGCGTAGACACAACTGGCAGACGACCAACGAACTCCGGAATCAAGCCGAATTTCAGCAGATCTTCCGGCAGAACCATCGTCAGGTATTCACCTGGCTTAAGATCCTTCTGGTTTTCTCCGGCTGCATTAAAGCCGATGACCTTTTTACCGATCCGGCGTTTAATGTACTGCTCCAATCCGTCAAATGCACCGCCGCAAATGAACAGGATGTTCGTCGTATCGATCTGGATGAATTCCTGATGTGGATGCTTGCGTCCACCTTGCGGAGGCACGGAAGCAACGGTGCCTTCAAGAATTTTCAGCAGGGCCTGCTGAACCCCTTCACCGGAAACGTCACGGGTAATGGACGGGTTCTCCGATTTACGAGCCACTTTATCGATCTCATCAATATAGATAATGCCGCGTTCCGCTTTTTCCACATCATAATCCGCTGCTTGAATCAGCTTCAGCAGAATGTTCTCAACATCCTCACCTACATAACCAGCTTCGGTCAGTGAAGTTGCATCTGCAATAGCGAACGGCACGTTGAGAATTTTGGCCATGGTTTGCGCGAGCAATGTTTTACCGGAACCTGTTGGTCCGAGCAGCAAAATATTACTCTTTTGCAATTCAACGTCCTCAATTTTGTTCTGGGTATTGATGCGCTTATAGTGATTGTAAACGGCAACGGAAAGGGACTTCTTCGCTTGATCCTGACCGATTACGTATTGATCCAGAATGTCACGAATATCACGAGGTTTCGGAATATCCTTCAGATCCACTTCTTCCTCATGGCCGAGTTCTTCCTCAACGATCTCTGAACACAAGTCAATACACTCGTCACATATATAAACACCGGGCCCCGCAACCAGCTTGCGGACCTGCTCCTGCGATTTACCGCAGAAGGAGCACTTCAGCTGCCCTTTGTCATCGTTAAATTTAAACATGCTATTACCACCCCTTAAGATTTGGTCGGTGAAGACAGAACATCATCAATAATCCCGTACGCCTTCGCTTCCTCCGCGCTCATGAAAAAATCGCGGTCCGTATCGCGTTCGATTTTTTCAAGGGGCTGACCCGTGCGCTCCACATAGATTTGATTCAGCTTATGTCTCGTCTTGATGATCCAATCTGCATGGATTTGGATATCGGATGCCTGACCTTGAATGCCTCCGAGCGGCTGATGAATCATCACTTCACTGTTCTCAAGAGCATAGCGTTTGCCTGGCGCTCCTGCAGTAAGCAACAGTGACCCCATGCTGGCAGCCATGCCAACGCAAATCGTGGACACATCAGGCTTGATCAACTGCATCGTATCATATATACCCATCCCGGCTGTAACCGAACCGCCAGGGGAATTGATGTACAAAGAGATGTCTTTTTCCGGATCTTCCGCAGCTAGAAACAGAAGCTGGGCGATGACAAGATTGGCAACATCGTCATCGATCGCACTGCTGAGGAATATTATGCGATCCTTCAGTAATCTTGAGTAGATATCGTAAGATCTTTCGCCTCGACTGGTTTGTTCCACAACCATAGGTACAAGACTCATGCGACCAACCTCTTTTCCTTGAAAAATATACTACAACGTTACAAAAGTTATTCTAACATGTTCACAGCACGATGTCATTTTTTAACCCTGCTTACATCCTATGAACTTGCCAAGAATTATATCCTGCCAACTTGTCTCATTATGTATGTCGAAATTAATAACCAATTCATGTCACATTTAGTAGTAAATTGGCTATTCTTAGTTAAAAATAAGGCACGCATGAAATGTACGTGCCTTATCTAATGTGAGGGCAGCTTTTCGCAGCCGCCTATTTATTATTCTTCAGTTGCTTCTTTCTTCTCAACAGGAGCGCCTTCTACGCTGTTTTCCAACAAGAAGTCGATGGTTTTGCGAAGAAGCAGTTCTTCACGAAGGCTGTCAAGGGAACCGTTAGCACCCAAGATGCTGCGGATTTCATCAGCAGGACGTTTGTATGTGTCAGCCATGTTTTCCAGCTCTTTGTTGATTTCCTCTTCAGATACTTCGAGTTTTTCTTCTTTCGCGATTTGCTCGAGCACGAGGTTGTTGCGAACGCGTTTTGCAGCATCGTCCTTCATTTGACCTTCCAGATCGGCATTCGTTTGGCCGGAGAAGCTAAGGAACATTTCCAGGTTCATACCTTGCTGGCGAAGACGGTTGTCGAAATCGCGCATCATGTTTTGAACTTCGGATTGAATCATAGCGTCAGGAATTTCAACTTCAGCGTTAGCTGCTGCTTTTTCAACGGCTTCGTTCTCACGAACGCCTTGTGCTTCTTGCTCTTTGCGAGTCAGCAGTTGTTTCTTCAGATCTTCCTTGTACTCATCAAGCGTATCGAATTCACTTACGTCTTTAGCGAATTCATCATCCAGCTCAGGAAGCTGCTTGCGTTTGATTTCGTGAACTTTCACTTTGAAGATAGCTTGTTTGTTAGCCAAATCTTCAGCATGGTAAGTTTCAGGGAATGTCACTTCCACGTCTTTGAAGTCTCCAGTAGCCATTCCGATGACTTGATCTTCAAAACCTGGAATGAACGTGTTGCTTCCAAGCTCAAGGGAATAACGCTCAGCTTGTCCACCTTCGAAAGGAACGCCGTCAACGGAACCGTCAAAATCAATCACAACGATATCGCCAGACTGGGAAGCACCTTCGTCGATTACTGTAAGCTCAGCATGACGTTGTTGCAGACGCTCAAGCTCTTCGCTCAGTTCCTCGTCAGAAACCTCAGCAGCTACTGCAGCAACTTCAACACCTTTGTATTCGCCAAGTTTAACTTCTGGTTTTACCGTTACTCTTGCTTTGAACTTAAAAGTTTCGCCTTTAGCGAATTGCTCGATGTCCACTTCTGGACGATCCACAGGGAAGATATCCGCTTGTTCTACAGCTTCGCTGTATACTTCTGGAAGAAGGATGTCGATTGCATCCTGGTACAAGCTCTCAACGCCAAAACGAGCTTCGAAGATCGAGCGAGGTACTTTACCTTTACGGAATCCAGGTACATTTGCTTTTTTGGCTACTTTATTAAAAGCTTTGTCGAGGGCGGATGCAACGCGCTCCGCATCAACCTCAACGTCAAGAACCCCAAGGTTCTTCTCTATTTTTTCCCAAGTTGCTTTCATTTATGCTTTCCCCTCCAAAATAATTCACGTGGTCGACGCAATAATGTATCACGTACCGAATAACCACTATAGTATAAACAACATTAAATTCTTTTTCAAGGGCGAACCCTTATGCTACGATACCGTAAACGTTTTCCAACTCTCGCTAATCTTCCACGCCCGCAGCAACAAATTGTTTAAGAGATCGGTAGGCTCCCTCATAGCGGAACCGCATGGTGTCCGTTATGCCGTAGAGCGGGCGGATTTCCTCCTCATTGCGAAACCCTTTCAGACTCTCCGACACAATGTCATGCAGAGCAGCTGCCCATATGTCAAGCGTGGATTCTTCTTCATCCAGCATGGAATGGTAATCTTCGGTGCCGTAAATCGCCATGATGAACTGAGACCATAATTCCTGTGCAAAATAAAATAGTGTCGGTTCATGAATCTCAGTCTGATCGGCCAAACGCTCCAAAATTTTCGAAATGGCGTCCGGGAAACTTCCTGGGTCCAAGGGAACCGAATCGATCTCAATCTCGACGGCTTCCTGCCCGCGATGAAGGCTCACATTCCCTTCCATTCCTCTTCTCCGGAGCGTTTGCAGCACCCGAAATTGCAGCAGCGGATGAAGCGGCGTATCATGCAGCCACTCGACCAAAATAGCGTCGATCTCCGGACGGTCCAAATAAGCGAGCTGTTCCAGCGCCAAAATGGTCTGCTCTGTCAGCGGCCCGTTCATGACCGAAGCCAGCAGCTTGTCGGCATATCCGGCATCCTGAGCGACTTTGTCCCTAACCAGCTGCCTTGCCATTTCCGCTTCGTCCGGATCATCCTCCTCGGGCTCTGCTTCGGAATCAACCGAACGGGGGACAGCCTGTTCCGGAAATGCGGCTTCAAGCCAGTCGAGGAGCGAATTCCACTCTTCATAATGCCGTTCATTCTGTCCTCCGCATTTCAGCAGAAAGCGCAGAACCTCCATCGCCTCACCGTAACGTTCATTCTCGAGCATAACCGTAAGCTGAATCTGGTAATAATCCAGCGTCTTCGGAAACAGGATGATGTTCTTGTCCTCTTGTTCTTGGGAGTAAGAGTCCTTGATAAGGACACCTCCTTTCTAGTCCTGTTTTTCGTATTCGTTGATTATAGCATATGTACTGCCAAGTTTAAAAAAGGGCTGACATCCCTCGTCCTTGGCCACATCCGGCAACGGGTGGACGACTATCTTTATATAGTCCAGCGTATATTTTATCAATATAACCCGATATGCTGCTCTCATAATCTTGCAGAACCAAAAAACTTTGCATCTTAAAATAATGATTGAATTTCTCCAGCGTATGTGATAATATATTTTTTGCTTGAAAAATTCCTATGTCCCAGTAGCTCAGCTGGATAGAGCAACGGCCTTCTAAGCCGTCGGTCAGGGGTTCGAATCCCTTCTGGGACGTAAAAAATGCACCGCCTCTTAGGGGCGGTGTTTTTGCGTCCACGGGGATGAGAACCCTGGTAGGGGAGCGTCGGAGCCTATGCTTCGGAAGGATTGCTCCGCAGTCGGCCTCTGCGAGGACGTATCCCTTCTGGGACGTAAAAGAGGAAGCCACCACTAGTTATAGTTGGCGGCTTCTTTGCGTATTCCAGAAGGATGATGAACCCAGAATTGGGTTCGCCTCCGCATACGCTTCGTGAGGACCACTTCGCAGTCGGCCTGTAAAGGCCGCATCCCTTCAGAGGCAATGTGGCATATGACTTCCAATAGCAGTTTCCCAACATCGCGCCACAGAACACAAACTCTATCGGACCGTAGGTACGTTATTTCAGAAAAAACGGCCTAATTTGGAATTTAGCGGACACCACAGCCGTTATTTAGCAAATTCACAGGCAAATTACCCTCTTTTGTCATAAATAACGGACTTCAGGTCCGTTACCATACCTGTACGAGTGTTTTTTCCTCAATTAACGGCTCCTGAGTCCGTTAAGGCAACGCAACGCGATCTCGCGGAGTTTTTGGCTGAGGATGTTATGCTTACGATTATCGATGGGCTCAGCTGCGCTGATCCATGACCTTACTGCAGCTCCATGTGAATAAGCGGGAATGGCTTCCCGGAGCCGTCCAGCTCGGAGCGGCCGATTTGCACGAATCCGTATTTTTTGTAAAAGGCATGGGCCTTGGGGTTCTGTTCATTCACATCGACTTGCAGCCTCCGCCCCTTCAGCTGTTCGGCATGCCGGATCAGATTCGTTCCCGTACCTTGGCCGTGATGGAGGGGATCCACGAACAGCATTTCGATTTTGGAACCATCCAGCCCTATAAATCCAACCGGCTCCTGTTCCGTATTTAAGCACACCCAGATCTCCACGGCTCTCAGAGCTCCGTTTTGAATCATGTCATAATAAAACCGGATGTCTTCCTCCGTCAGGAAATCGTGGGTTTGAGATACGGCACGATGCCACAGCTCCACCAACTGATCATGATACTCTTCTGCGTAAGGTGCTATATGAAACGTCATTTTTCATCCACTCCTTTCCAAATTGTTCAGATCTCATAGAAATTCATGATATCGGTAAAATTGCTCTATACTATTATAAAGGAATCCGGTACATTAATCAGAGACTTTATCTTTGTCAGGAAGGAGAGATCAGCATTGCCATTATGGCTTGTATACGCATTGTTGTCGGCGGCCACGGCGGCACTAGTCGCTATTTTCGGAAAAATAGGACTACAAAACATCGATGCCAATTCAGCAACGGCCATTCGCTCTGTCATCATGGCACTGTTTCTGTTGGGGGTCGTGGGGGTTCAGGGCAAATTCTCGGAACTTGGTGACATTCTGGTTCAGAAGAAAGCATTAAGCTTCATTGTGCTCAGCGGCATTGCGGGGGCATTGTCCTGGCTGTTTTATTTTCTCGCACTCAAATACGGCAAAGTATCGCAGGTCGGACCTATCGATAAATTGAGCGTTGTCATCGCGGTCATTCTGGCCTTTGTCTTTCTTGGAGAAAAGATATCCTGGATTAACGCAGCCGGCGTTGCACTCATTGCCATTGGCGCTCTTCTTGTTGCCGTCAAATAATGTTCTACATAAAGCCGCTGCTCAGCGGCTTTTTATTCGCTTGTTTATTGCTAAAACCTATCAACATTATCACATTTATATACTTCTAATTATAAGGTAACCATGTCACAATGAGGATAATTCATGGGTGAAGGGGTGTTGTTATGTCAAAGCAAGTATGGAAAGCATACGATTATGATCGGCAGTTATCGTTTGTCTCGGCTTATGGAAGAGGAGTGGCAGAACTTCTTGCGCCTCAACCCGGAGAACGGATTCTTGATCTCGGCTGCGGAACCGGTGATTTGGCTTATGAAATCTCCGATTCGGGTGCTCATGTAACCGGCATGGATGATTCGGCCGAGATGATGGAGCGCGCCAAAAGCAAATATCCTGAATTGACGTTTATGACCGGAGACGGACAGAACTTCGAAACCGAAACGCCGTATGATGCCGTCTTCTCGAATGCCGCCCTACACTGGATGAAGGATGCTGCTGGTGTGGTACGCTCCGTCTATGGCGCACTCAAGCCCGGTGGTCGATTCGTCGCGGAGTTTGGAGGCAAGGGGAATATCGACGGAATTTACCATGCCTTGAAAACAGTGTTCGCCGATCATTATGGAATTGATGCCGACAGCCGGAATCCGTGGTATTTTCCCAGCTTGGGCCAGTATGCGACCTTGCTTGAATCCCAAGGGTTCCGCGTGCATATCGCCCATCACTTTGACCGTCCTACGAAGCTGCCTGAGGGCAAGAATGGCGTGAAGTATTGGCTGCTGCATTTTGGCGATCGTTTCTTCACTGAATTCTCGGCTGATGAGAAGGACGAAGCCATTGCCCGCATCAGCGAAGCTGCCCAAGCGACACTCTGGCATGAGGATGCGTTTTATGGAGATTACAGGCGCCTGCGTGTCTTTGCAGAGAAGGTTTAGTCATTTTAGGGTTGATTTTCTAAATAGAATGGTTAATAATATGAAAAACTTGAACATGTGATTTTCGTTGATTGGGAGAGTAACTGCACTTGACTTTAGTCCAAGCGAGCCGGGAGGGTGTAAACCGGTACAAAGTCGGCCGTGAAGCGGACCCAGGAGATGGTCTTCCGAAGTAAAATACTGTAGGAAGCCCCGGCTTACACCGTTATCGTATAAAGGTGGTTAAACCCTTCGGTTTAACAACAAGAGTGGTACCGCGAGCACAAGTCCTCGTCTCTTTAGGAGATGAGGGCTTTTTTGATTTTTCTGACGTGTTTTTTTCAAAAAGGGGGATTTAATGTGTTAAGTCATTTGATTACTTCAAGCCTACAACAAGCTGTAAACCAGGTGTGTGAAGCTTGTGGCTCCAAACTGCCGGATTCCACTCCAATCCGGATTGAGCAGCCTGCCAGCATGGAGCATGGGGATTATGCCACCAATATTGCGATGCAGCTTGCGAAGCTGCTTCGTAAGGCTCCGCTGCACATTGCCGAGCTGATTCAAGCCGAGCTTGAGCAGGACGCGTCGTACAAACAACTGGTCTATTCCACGGAGATTGTAGCCCCAGGCTTTATGAATCTGCGTATCGATTGGGAATATTGGGCCGGGCACCACTTTGAACTGCCTCCGGCAGCTAACGAGAAGATTGTCATTGAGCACACTTCCATTAATCCGAACAAATCCGCCCATATCGGCCATCTAAGAAACTCCTGTATCGGAGATACCCTGGTCAGGTTGATGAGGAAGCTTGGTTACGAGGTAGAGGTTCATAATTATATCGACGACCTTGGCAATCAACTGGCAGATACGGTGGTTGGGATGCTCCACACGCCGCTATCGAAGGAACATGCCCGGTTCGGCGATTACTGCTGGGACGTGTACTCAAGTACCAATAAAGCCTATGAAAGGGAGCCTGGGCTGGTTCAGCATCGGACTGAGGTTCTGCACGCACTGGAAGAGGGCAACCAGAATTTATCCTGGATCGGACTGCTCGTTGCCGAGAGAATTGTCAAAGAGCATCTTGAAGAAATGAAGCAGTTCGGCATTGACTATGATCTGCTTGTGTGGGAGAGCAGCATTGTCAGAGAGGGATTTTGGTCGTCCGCTTTCGAGCTGTTGAAGAATACGCCGCTCTTCCATCAGGAAACCGAGGGTAAACTTGCAGGCTGCTGGGTGCTCAAGCAAACAGGAACGGAAGCCGTGGACGATCCGGAGTCAGACCACAGTATGGATAAAGTGCTCGTCCGCTCCAATGGCATTCTGACTTACACGGCCAAAGACATCGCCTACCACTTGTGGAAATACGGTGTGCTCTCCAATGATTTTGTATACAAAAAATTCACGGATGAGGTGTGGACGACGAGTACCCATGGCGAGCAGCTCTCTTTCGGCAAAGCAGACATGGTCATCAACGTCATCGATTACAGACAGCAGTACCCGCAGGCGATGGTGAAGCAGGCACTGGAAAGCTTGGGATTCCATAAAGAGGCCGACAAGCTCCGTCATGTCAGCTACGGCGTTGTTTCGTTAAGCCCTTCTGCGGCTGCGGACCTCGGAATCGATACTACCGACGGGAAAGCGTCCTATGCGATGTCCGGACGTCAGGGAATCGGAATTAAAATCACCGAGCTTATCCACCAAGTAGCCAAGGTCATCGAAGATACCCGTTCCGATAAAAACGGTTTGTCCAGTCATACGATCGCAGCCGCCTCCATCCGTTACTACCTGCTTCGCTTTGCACTGCAAACCGAGGTGGTGTTCGATCTGAAGCAGGCCACTGAAATATCAGGAAATACGGGGGTATACCTGCTCTATTCCTACGCGCGTGCACTCAGCGTGCTCAATAAAGCTCAAGAAGCCGGTGTTGCGCCGTCTGTGCCTGCTCGGTTCCCTGCTATGGAAAAAGCGGAGCATGCTCTGCTTCGCCATATCAGTACCTGGCATGATACCCTATACGCCGCCGGGCGGGATCTATCCCCAAGCGCCATCTGCAACTTTACTTATGAGCTGTGCTCTTTGTTCAACAATTTTTATTCGGCATGCCCTATTCTAAAATCGGCGGATGAAGTGCTCCAATTCCGTGTATGGCTCACTTCCTTATTCAAGAACACCCTTGGCGAAGCGCTGGAGGTGCTGGGACTGCCCACGCCAAGCCGGATGTAAATCTCCCTCTGAAGAATTAACGAATCATGCTGTATTTAAAAAAAGCCACCGTACTAGTCTTGTTGAACAAGTACGGTGGCTATCTTAGATATTATTGCAATCCTCTGACGGTCAGTCTGACCTGGACACCATCTGCAGTTGGCTCTTCCTGCAGGGTCCAGTTGACAGCCAGCGCTTCCTTCAAGCGTGCGACCTGCTCCTCCTGGAACTTCAGCCCTTCAATAATGCCTTCACCTACACTAAAATCGGATTCCGAGCTGATGCAAAAGGCTTCCTCCAGCCAGATTTTCAACCCGTTGCGGGTGTTAAACGTAATTTTGTATCCCTCGCTAACGGCCTTCTCCAAATCTTCCCCATGCTCTCCAGCATAAGAGAACAGTTCCTCGTAGTGAAAATGACCATTGTTCGCGACTTGGAATCTTTCTACCTCGCCAGAGCGAACAGCCTCCAGCAGTTGGGAGGAAGTCAGCCCCGATTTTCTGGCATGCTCCAATAAAATGGCGGTATTTTGTGATATTTTAGTAAGCTGCATGCTCGATGCCTCCTCAATATGGCTCGTAAAATACTTTTTCTTCTATTATAAGGCGAAACCGCTAGGATGTCAGACACTTCTCAAAACATACGCTATATTCGCTCCCGATGTATTCACCAATTGGTTCAAGCTGGGCATACCCCAGCTTCTTATAAAAATGAACGGCTTCCTTCTGCGGCTCGCCTGTTTCCAAGCGCGAATCAGACCGACTGCGAAGTGCCCTCCCGAAGCTTATGCGCAGGCGAACCCCTACCAGGGGTTCTCATCCTCATGGGACGTTCTTGTCCCAGTCGGGATACGGCCTTCGGCCGACTGCGATGTAATCCTTACGAAGCTTAACCTCCGACGAACCCCATTTGTGGAGTTCATCACCCCTCTGGAATACGTAAAGAAGCTGCCAATCATGGCAGCTTCTTTCTTTTACGTCCCAGAAGGGATTCGAACCCCTGACCGACGGCTTAGAAGGCCGTTGCTCTATCCAGCTGAGCTACTGGGACATATATGTATGAAAATCTTTTAAACAGTAACGAAGTATATTATATCGCATCTTTTGTATTTTTCAAAGAACTTTTTTTCGGAATGGTTCAGAACCGAATCAGGAGCGGGCTTACTGGGTAATATGTATATCATGAAAATGACTTCAGGAGCGTGATATCATGAGACAACTTTTATCCTCTTTATCGTATTTCAGCATCTTCTTTGCCCCCTTCCTCCTTCCTCTCCTCGTATGGATTTTCTCCCCGGACGCCTATGTTGCCAAGCACGCCCGTCGCGCCCTGTTCTCGCACGTATTTCCCGTCATAGCAGCGATACCGCTGATTTACATGGCCGTTACCTCAGGGTCCTTCGGTTCCATCATTGGATACCTTATCCTCTTCGGCATCCTCTACTTCGGGGCTTTTGTTTATAACGTGATCATGGGCATTCAAGTGCTGAGGGAGCATGCTTATTGAGCATCTTATCCTAAAAGGACCATGCGGTTAACCGTATGGTCTTTCTTGTGTTATTTTGTTGTAATCAGTCCATTTTCTCATTGCCGTCTTCACTTCACAGCCCAGCGTGGATGCCACAAAAACGGCAGCGGCACCATTGTGGTGCCTTTCACCATCCGCGGTGCCGAATCCATACAAAAAGAGATCTGCCCATAGTGCCGGACAGATCTCTTCATTCTTCAAGACTCTAGAAATATCGGGGTCCTTCACTGAGCCTATGATTCAGCTGCTCATATAGCTGGCCTGTAGAAAGCAGCTGCTGCTTGAAGGCATCCCGGTCTTCCTCCGCGGTGGATTGAACGTCGTTCTCGAACGCTTCGTCCGTGGCATCAACAAATGCATCATGCATGCTGTTGTCGAACCAATCCACATCCGTGCTGGCGTTGCTGCGGACGATTTTCACCAGCTCATAGCCTCCCAGCGGGGAAGATGGCGTCAGATAAGCCAACAATGCACTTTCTCCTTCCACTGCTGGATAGACCTCAACCTCAGCGCAAGGGGCACCGTTTACTTCCGTAATGCGGCGAATTTTTGCATCTCTGATTGCATACATCATACATTCTCCTTCATCAAGATGTGCAGGGACTGCACAATCCTTATTATTATCATGTCAAATCCGAGAGCAATCGCAGCTCTTCCATTTGCTGGCGTGTGGCCGGTGTACCCAATTGATAAATGGTTCGATACACCTTGTCCAGGGAGGCTTGAAACAGGGCATTGGTGCTTTGTTGCGGCGTATCCGCCCAAGGAAACATGTATCCTATCGCTTCTTCGTCCTTCTCCTGCATCATGTCCAGCTCAATCCGAACTTGATCCGCCTCTTCCGGCGTTGCTTCGATCTCCCATTCATAAGCGCTCGCTCCCTGTTCAGTCAACACAGAGCGGCTCTGTACGGAAACATAGTAGGTCGACTTATTCATGGACGCATCTCTCCTTCTCTTGAATATTCGTCCTCTTTCTTAGTTTTCGTAAAAGGACAGACATTTTATGCCTTCCTTCGGCATATATCTGTATCACTTTGGCGACGTAGGATTAAAAAGATGGGACAGCGTATGACAAAGACAAAGAGAGGATGAACCGTCATGTGCGGAATAACCGGTTTTATACAATGGAGCGGCGATTTGACGCAGGATTCGCAGCTGCTGGTAAAAATGACAGAAAGTTTGGCTCACCGCGGACCTGACGGATCCGGCACTTGGATTTCCAACCCGTGCGCATTCGGTCACCGAAGACTCAGCGTGATCGACCCCGAAAATGGCGCTCAGCCGATGATCATTCATCAGGAAGAGGAAGTCTATGCCATTGTATATAACGGGGAATTATATAACGCTGCGGAGCTTAAAGACGAATTGGTACGACGTGGTCATCGTTTCAATACCAAATGCGACACGGAAGTTTTGTTAGTATCCTATATCGAATGGGGCCCCGATTGTCTGGAGCGCCTCAATGGCATATTTGCATTCGCGATTTGGGACAGCGTGCGGGAACAGGTGTTTTTGGCTCGGGACCGGGTAGGCGTGAAACCCCTGTTCTACAGCTACATTGACGGAACGCTTGTATTCGGATCGGAACCGAAAGCGTTGCTTCAGCATCCGAAGGTGGAGCCTGTGGTCGGGGCAGAGGGGCTTGCTGAAGTATTTATTATCGGTCCGGCCCGAACCCCGGGACACGGTGTCTACAAGGATATTGCAGAGCTTCGTCCTGGTATGGCCATGATCTTTAACCGGGAAGGATTGCGCAAATATACTTACTGGAAACTGGAAAGCAAGCCCCATGAAGATGATGTGAATCAGACGGCAAGCTTCTTGCGCGATTTGCTGCGCGACACCGTTGAACGTCAGCTGGTATCCGATGTACCGGTCTGCTCGCTGTTATCCGGCGGGCTCGATTCCAGCGCGCTTTCCTCGCTGGCCGTCGATTACTACAAGCGGACGGGCCAAGGACAAGTGCACACCTACTCCGTCGATTATGTGGACAACAACAAACATTTTAAATCCCACTCCTTCCAGCCGGATGCGGATGCGCCATGGATTAAACGGATGCACGAGGAGCTGGGCACAAACCACCATTGGATCGAATTCGACACCCCCGAACTGGTCGAAGCGCTAGATGTCACTACGCAGAAGCGGGACCTCCCGGGAATGGCTGACGTTGACGCCTCCTTGCTCCTCTTCTGCCGTGAGATTAAAAAAGGCGCAACCGTCGCCATATCCGGTGAAGCCGCTGATGAAATATTCGGCGGTTACCCTTGGTTTCACCGGGAAGAAATGCTGAATTCCGGTACTTTCCCATGGTCTGTTGCCCCAGATATGAGAGCCGGGCTGTTGTCTGCCGAGATCCGGGACTGGATCAAGCCGCTGGATTACCTCGGAGACCGCTATACCGATGCGGTAGCCGAAGTGCCGAAGCTGACCGGGGAGACCGGGCAGCAGGCCAAAATGCGGGTCATGTCCTATCTCAATATCACCCGTTTCATGCCAACGCTCCTCGATCGTAAAGACCGGATGAGCATGGGCGTTGGACTGGAGGTCCGCGTACCTTACACAGATCATCGACTGATCGACTATGTGTGGAACATTCCTTGGAGCATCAAAACGACAGGCGACCGTGAAAAAGGCATTCTGCGCAAAGCCCTTGAAGATGTGCTTCCGGACGATGTCCTGTACCGCAAAAAAAGCCCATATCCCAAAACTCACAATCCAAACTATCTGGCAGCCGTCAAAGCGCAGGTGCTGTCCATTCTGGACGATCCTTCTTCGCCGCTGCTTCCGCTCGTCGATACGGCACGAATCCGGGAGCTGGCTTCTTCGCCGGATGCGTCCTCCAATCTCCCTTGGTTCGGTCAATTGATGTCCGGTCCGCAGCTGTTCGCCTACCTGGCCCAGGTGCATTACTGGCTCAAAGAGTATAACGTATCCATACGTTAAGTCCTTATTGTTCTAAAAAATCAAAGAAACCATACCAGCAGTAGGCCGGTATGGTTTCTTTTTATAGCACCTTATTCGGTTATCGCGCCTGCAGGTCCGCTACAAGCTTGCGCAGTGCTTTTCCCCGATGGCTGATCTCCTGTTTCTCTTCCAGGGAAAGCTCGGCCATCGTCTTCTCATGGCTTGGCAGGTAGAACAGCGGGTCATATCCAAATCCGCCCTTTCCGGACGGATCCGACGTGATCCAGCCTTCAACGCTCCCCTCAGCCTCGAGCTTTTCTCCCGAGACCGGATCATACAGCACCAGCACACAGACAAATCGGGCCGGACTTAGCAAGGGCTGCTCCGTATCCTCACCGAGCCTTAATTGTTCCAATTCCCCGAGCAGCTTCTCGTTATTGTCCTCGTCCGCGCCGTGTTCGCCGGCATACCTCGCGGAATAAACGCCTGGCGCGCCGTTCAGCGCATCCACGCATAATCCGGAATCATCAGCCAGGACAGGCAATCCCAGTGCGTCGCCAACCGCCTTGGCTTTTTTAAATGCATTGGCTGCGAACGTTGCTCCATCCTCAACGACATCCGGCAGATCAGGGTAATCGTACATGCTCTTGACCTCCGTACCGAGAGCAGCAAAAGCATGTGCAAATTCCTTGACTTTCCCCTGATTGCGGGTAGCTACAATTAGCGTGTCTCCAAGTGTCAATGTCATGGGACTATACTCCAGTACCCGCATTCACGGAACCGATTTTAGCTGCGATGGGGCCAAGTGCCTCCTGCTGACGCTCGATGAGCTCGCGGATTCCCTGTTCCCCAAGCTCCAGGATCTGATCCAGCTCCTCACGAGAAAACGGGCTCTCTTCGCCAGTCCCCTGAACCTCAACGAATTTGCCGCTTCCGGTCATGACCAGATTCATATCTACCTTCGCTTTGGAATCCTCTTCATAGTTCAGATCCAGCAGCGCCTGTCCGCCAGCAATGCCCACGCTAATGGAGGCCAGGTAGTCCGTTATCGGAAATACCGCTAGTTTATGTTGTTCTGCAATTTTATTTACCGCTATGGCTAAAGCTACAAATGCTCCTGTAATGGAGGTGGTCCGCGTTCCGCCATCCGCCTGGATTACATCGCAGTCCAGCGTAATTGTCCGCTCGCCAAGAGCATGCAGATTCACAACAGACCTAAGCGCTCTGCCGATCAGCCGCTGAATTTCCATCGTCCGGCCACTGAGTTTACCGCGATTGGCTTCCCGTTGGTTGCGGGATTGTGTTGCGCGCGGCAGCATGGAGTATTCAGCCGTCACCCAGCCCTTTCCTTGTCCTTTCAGAAACGGGGGAACCTTCTCATCCACGGTCGCCGTAATCAGCACCTTAGTGTCTCCCATTTCGATGTACACGGAGCCTTCCGCATATTTATTCACATGGGTCGATAAATTCATCGGTCGAAGCTCATCGCTCTTACGTCCGTTAGATCTCATGTTTTCTGCCTCCTACTTCTTATCGCAATCCTGATTAGCATTCCCTATTCTACCAAAGTGCAGGCACAAAAGCACCTTTTCCGGCGCATATTTCAAAGATAGCGGTGAAGCGTCAAATCGAAATTTCGTTAATGAACTCCGGACGGCCGACAGGCTCGCTATAATTGCGGCTATCCGTTCCAACCACCTCAGAGAGATCATTCATCCGAATTTTCACCTTCGCATCATCCGAATTCTCGGCTACGGTTAGCACGACGGCCTGCAGTAATTCGGTTGGAACCTGCTCTCCCTGCTCAAACATGCTGTCCTGAAGCGATACGGTAACAGCGCCGTCCTCACCTTTTTCGACCGATGCAACGGTGGTATCGTCCGGGATGACCTCGACAAGCCCATCACCGTAATGCGGTCCCCGGATCAGTTCATTCAAGGCAGCCTTAACCGCATCCTGTCCGGTTGGAACAAGTCTTGTAACAGGTACATAATACTGAATGCCGTCAGGCGTCACGGAAGAGAAATAAACGGTAACCGGCGAAGAGGAAGTATACAATGCGTCATCCGCCTTTTGAAGGTTGATACCCATCGCACGTGAAAGCGGACGGTCCAGCGGCGTGTGGTTGACTGGCATTTCCGTCAGTTTGACTCCGTCCACCCATACCTGCATCGACTCGATGCCTTCGTGTCCCGTCAGCGTCCACGTCAACGCCTCCAAGATTCTTCGTTCATCTGCCGCTTGATACTCCGTAAACGATTTATTGAATTCAACAACGGCCAATTTACTCTCCGGATCAACCGTCACATTATGGATCTGCGTACCGGCAGGCAATACCGCCTGGAAGCCCTGTGGAACATAGCCAGCATAGCGGCCTCCGTTCACAAGAACTTCAAGAGATTCTTTCACTGCGCTTGCACCTTCTACCTTCGGAATACCCAAGGTTACAGGTGCCAGCATTCCCCGCGCATCCGAAAGATAAACCGTTGTCTGCATGCCAATGTCTCTTTGTGCCGCTGTGGATCCGGCCGTGTTCAGCATCTGCTTCTCCACTTGCGCAGGCGGCGGGTCAATCGCCTCCGATTGCTTCCCGGAAAACACGCCGCAGCCGGACAACACGATCGGAACAGCAAGCAGCCCGGCGGCGGAAAGCCTGCGAAGATTACGATTACTACGTTTCATGTATTGTTCCTCCCTAACATTTTTTTGTACAGGTTGTACTCCTATGTATACGAGCCCTTTCCAAAAAAATAACCTTTCTGGACAAAGGGGGGTGGAAAAAGTACAATCGTCGTAAGCATCTTCATCAACCACGAAAATGAGGTGAGTTCCATCATGGCAGAAAACGATTCAAACATTCCATACAGTCTGAACAGCAAGAAGGTAGCGGAAGCGACACGGAGCCTGCTGCATAAGCGTGGAATCAAGTTGGAGGAAATCGCTGAACTAGTGATGATCCTTCAGAAAAAATACTACCCGAATTTGACTATGGAAGAGTGCATGGAGAATGTGGATGCCGTACTTAGCAAACGCGAAGTCCAAAACGCGGTGTTAACCGGAATTCAATTAGATATTTTGGCGGAGGAAGGCAATCTCATATCCCCGCTTCAAGAAATGCTGGCCAATGACGAAGGGTTATACGGCGTGGATGAAATCCTGGCATTTTCCATCGTTAACGTATATGGAAGCATCGGCTTCACGAACTACGGGTATATTGACAAGCTCAAGCCCGGCATTCTCGAGCAATTGAATGATAAATCAAGCGGCCGTGTACATACCTTCCTCGACGATATCGTCGGCGCGGTTGCCGCGGCCGCCAGCAGCCGGATCGCCCATCGCAAGCAAGCGGAGCGGGAGATCGAGCTGTTCGGAACGACCGAAGAGCTTCCAAAAGAATAAACCACTCTCCAAAAAAGGAGATTCGCACAGAATGCGAATCTCCTTTTTCCCTACCTATCAGAAGGAAGGAACTCACCGAACCTATCCTATTCCAATCGTGAACTGGGTGATTTCAAAGAATGATAGACGATTGCAGTAGAAAGCATTTTAGCATTTCGGGCCGGAACGATGAGTTTCTTCTATAATAAGCAGGCCTCCGCTAACCAATAAGAAGGCTATTCTCACCTATGAAAAAACGGGCAGTCCAATCACGTAAATCGGTAAATCTATCTAGTCATTTTCCAAGCATCCATATATGCTATGATGAAGAACATTCCAATAGAGCACCTATGGAAACCCCGCCAAGCCTATGGCGGGGTTCTTTTTTTAGATTTTGTAATAGAGATAGATTATCTATTCACACCGACTTTAACAGGAGAAACATTCCAGATGTCGGATGCATAACGGTGAATCGTGTTATCACTGGAGAAATGTCCCGAGTGTGCGATATTTACAATTGACTTCTCGGTCCAGGATCCACTATTCAAATAAGCATCATCGATATCCGACTGGGTTGCCACATAACTGGCAAAGTCCGCTAATACAAAAAACTCATCGTTATGATCCAGCAGGGACTGAAGAATCTGACCAAACTCCAACTCGTGACAGCAGAACGGTCCTGAGGATATCAACTGATTCAGCACGCGGGCGATTCTCGGATCCTGCTCATACCGTTCCCTGGATACATAAGCTCCCGTCCTGTAATACTCGAGCACTTCCTCCAGCTTCAAACCGAACAGGAACATATTCTCATTGCCGAGCAGCTCGAACATCTCCACGTTAGCCCCATCCAGCGTGCCGATGGTCAACGCACCGTTCATCATGAACTTCATGTTTCCCGTGCCGGATGCCTCCTTGCCAGCCGTGGAAATCTGCTCGCTCACATCGGCTGCGGGAATAATCTTCTCCGCCAGAGACACCGAATAATTTTCCAGAAACAGCACCTGGAGTTTGTCATTGACCTGCGGATCCTTATTCACGACTTCGGCAACGACATTAATGAGTTTGATGATGCTTTTGGCCAGATAGTAACCCGGCGCTGCCTTCGCTCCAAAAATGACGGTACGGGGAACGCGATCCGCGCTTGGCTGATCCTTAATCTCGTTATACACGTGCATCACTCGTAAAATATTCAACAATTGCCGCTTATAACCGTGCAGCCGCTTCACATGGACATCGAATATGGAATCGGGATTGATCACGACCCCTTGCTTATTCGCGATGTATTCGGCAAGCCGTTCTTTATTGCTCCGTTTGATCCGCTGAATCCCCTGCTGAAAGGCGGTGTCGGTCTTGAGTGACTTGAGCTGGATCAATTGATGAGGATCCGTGATCCATGAAGTGCCGATACCGTCGCAGACCAATTGACTCAGGCCGGGGTTGCTGTGCATCAGCCAGCGCCGGTGGGTAATCCCGTTGGTTTTATTACTGAATCGCTCCGGATACAGCTCATAATGCGGCTTCATCACCTGGGTCTTCAGCAGTTCCGTGTGCAGCGCAGCTACGCCGTTCACATGATAGCTACCCACAATCGCCAGATTGGCCATGCGGATCTGGTCGCTTTCGATGATGGCGAGCTGCGATATGCGCTCATGGTCCCCTGGATAGCGTTCCAGCAGCATGCCGCAGAAGCGTTTATTGATCTCTTCAATCATCATGTAAATGCGCGGCAGCAGCTCACGAACCATCCCGGCAGGCCATTTTTCCAACGCTTCGCTAAGCAAGGTGTGGTTCGTGTAGGATACGGTCCGGCTCGCGATGTCCCAGGCCTCATCCCAACCGAAGCCCTTGTCATCGATCAGAATCCGCATCAGCTCCGGAATCACCAGCGTCGGGTGGGTATCATTGATATGAATGGCAACATGCTCGGGAAGTTCATGATAGGTCCGTCCCAGCTTGTCGAACGTTCTAAGAATGCTTTGAACGCCTGCGGAACAGAGGAAGTACTGCTGTTTCAGCCGAAGGAGCTTGCCTTCGTATGCCGAATCATCCGGGTACAGAAACTCCGATATCGATTCGACCGAACGGTTATATTCCAAAAATTTATAATAGCTGTTATGATGATGGGCCGAACGGATTCTGGATATATCCGAAGCGGACTCGGCGCTCCACAGCCGCAGCGTATTTACCTGCCCCTCGCCATAACCGATCACCGGAACGTCGTACGGTACAGCCTGAACACGTTCATAATCCACCGTGTGAAATACAGTTCGCCCCTCCTGCACACCCACTTCCACGCAACCCCAGAATTGGACTTCCACCGCCTTGTCAGCCCGCCGCTCTTCCCAGACGTTGCCCCGCTGGAGCCAGTTGTCCGGCAGCTCGACTTGATGGCCGTCAATTATCTTCTGTTCAAACAATCCGTACTTATACCGGATGCCGCACCCATGGCCTGCATAGCTTAGCGACGCCAACGAATCGAGAAAACATGCCGCAAGACGTCCGAGCCCCCCGTTGCCGAGCCCCGCGTCCGGTTCCTGCTCCTCAATCTCTTCCAAATTCCATCCCAGGTCCAAAAGGCCGCTGCGGACCATATCCAGTACACCCAGGTTCAGCAGATTGTTTCCCAGCAGCCGCCCGATCAAAAATTCAAGCGAGAAATAATACACCTGCTTCTGCCCGGTATCCCGGTATATCCGATTGGCAGCCGCCCATTCCCGTCCGACATACTCCCGAATCATGCCGCCGAGTATTTTGTATACATCCTCAGCCGTCGCTTCCTCAAGTCCCTTCCCCAACCGACTCACCAACTGCTCCGTAAAGACCTGCTTGAATGTTTCCTTGTTGTTAAACAAAAGAAAGTTCCTCCTGACGGATTCGTATTATTTTGCGATTAAATCGAGATGTCCTTGGCAATGACAAAAGGTTTGCGAAAATCGCCTTGAAGCTTATGATCTCGCGAGATCATCACATCTTTATCGAGTATGACGTTCTCCAGCCTCACGTTCTCGCCTATGATGCATTTTTGCATGATGATGGAGTTATGGATGCTTGCGCCTCGCTTTACCTGTACTCCGCGAAACAGAATACTGTTCTTTACTTCCCCGTCGATCTGGCAACCGTTGGCGACCAGCGCGTTGCTCACATCGGCTGAATTCAAATATTTGGCGGGAACCTCATACTTGATCTTGGTGTGGACCGCCTGCTTGCGGAATAAGCTGTTGTACGCCTTCGGGTTCAGAAGGTTCATGCTGGTACGATAATAGCTTTCGAGCGAATTGATCACCGCGTGATACCCGCGGTATTCATATCCCGCAATGTTCAGCTTGTTCATGTTATGCATAATCGCGTCCCGGAAAAAGTGATTGCCCCCATGAGCGATGCAATGATCGGCCATCTCAAGAAACCGCGATTTCTCCATCACGAACATCTCCATGTATACCGCATCATGCTTATGATCGTAATGAATATCCGTGACCATGCCGTCCTCATCGACATCGAGCCGGGTGCAGGAACGATGCTCTTCCCTCGGCGCATTTACCCTAGTATAAACAAGCGTCACGTCAGCACCCTGCTCCAGATGGTATTCGTACACCTCGTTCAAATCGACTGTGCTGATATGCTGGCTGCCGGAGTGCACGATATGCTTTGCAGCTCCACGCTCAAAAAAATCGAGATTGTTATAGATATGCCGCAGCTCGCCAGCGGACACATCCGCTTCATCATTCCAATCCGGCGGAAGTATAAATAGGCCGCCACGCTTGCGGTGCATATCCCACGGCCTGCCTTCACCCAGATGATCCATCAGGGAGCGGTATTTCCTGCGAACGAACAGCGCAATATCCTCAATGCCCGCATGCATCATATTCGACATCACAAAGTCGATCAGGCGATACCTTCCCGCGAATGGCACAGCAGCCCCGCACCGGTAATACGTCAATTCACTCAGCACATCCCGTTCGTGCTCCAAATTAATGATACCCATGAGTTCTCTCATCTGCGTATCCCGTCCTAACCTTGATTATTATGGGACGAAGACGACGATTGAAGCAGCTTCAGGACGTCTTCATCTTGATCGCTTACAAGCACAATTCGGGATGGATCTTCCTTAGGCGGACCGATGACGGCATGATCTTGAATAACCATGTCCTCGGTGATAATAGCCCGGTGTATGCGTACATGGCTGCCGATGCGCACCTTGGGCATGATGACGGAATCGGTAATGACGCTGCCTTCCCCTACCTCCACCCCATAAAAGAGGATCGAATGCTCTACCTCGCCACATACGGTGCAGCCCTCGTTAATCATGCTGTTCCGGACGACGCCGGTTGGAGAAATATACTCTGCGGGCTGATTCGGGTTCCGGGTGTAAATGCGCCACATCGGATCGTTCAAGTCCAGCTTGGGGTGCTTGCAGAGCAGATCCATGTTAGCTTCCCATAGGCTCTCGATGGTGCCGACGTCCTTCCAGTACCCTTCGAACGGATAAGCGTACAGCGTTTTGCCGTCCTCTAGCATGCTCGGGAGAATGTCTTTGCCAAAATCATGGCTTGTATCCGAAAGCTCCGCATTCCGCATTAAATAAGATCGCAGCAGCTTCCAGCGGAACAGATAAACGCCCATGGATGCCGTCGTACTCCTCGGGTGCGCAGGCTTCTCCTCGAACTCGAAAATACGGTAGTTCTCATCCGTATTCACCATGCCGAACCGCTTCGCTTCATCCAGGCTCACCTCAATGACGGAGATGGTGCAATCGGCATCCTTCTCCTTGTGATAAATCAGCATCCGGTCGTAATCCATCTTATAGATGTGATCTCCCGACAAAATCAAAACGTGCTCGGGATCGTACTGGTCAATAAACTTGAGATTCCGATAAATCGCATCCGCTGTCCCGCGGTACCAGGTCGTCCCGTCCTCGCGTTCATGGGGCGGGAGCACGAATACGCCCCCATTCAACCGGTCCATATCCCAATCGCTTCCTACGCCAATGTAAGAATGCAGAACCAGTGGTTCATACTGGGTTAACACCCCGACCGTGTCGATTCCCGAATGGGAGCAGTTGCTCAGCGGAAAATCAATGATCCGGTATGTACCCCCAAAATAAACAGCCGGCTTGGCCAGCGTCTTCGTCAGACCTTTCAGCCGTTTGCCTTGACCTCCTGCGAGCAGCATGGCGACCACATCTTTTTTCTTCATGGCAGATTCTCCTTTAAGGGGCTTTATAAGATACGAATCCTAGAACATGAAAATTGCGGATTAAACCAAGGGAACGCTTCGATACGAATATGGTGGAGTGGATCATGGTGATGAGTAATTAAGAAAAAAACGCTTGAGGGGATGCCTTGCTTAAACAGCAAGGTATATCAACTATATGCGGGGTAGAGAGAAACTCTGACTCTAATCAGGAGAAAGCCCCTTCTTAGGAATGAACGCGCCTTCTCTTCTCTAGAGAAAAAGTGCCGTGGTGCCGCTTTCCAAGCATCCTGATTGCGGCATTTATGCGGGTAACGATCTGGTCCGTATCAGACAACGGATGCTCCACATTGTAACCTTCTAAATCTATTAAACAAAAAACCGCCCTTTCTACGCATGATGGAAGTCAACGTACAAGCAGACGGTTTTATTCATGTCTTGATTATATCAGAAATACGGCTATTTCCGTACAGAAAAATAGCGCATTCCGTCCCCGGTTTCGATCATCTCGGCTTCCCCGCGGCGGGTCAACTCGGCGAGATGGGCCAGCGCTTCGCACATGGCGAAGCGCAGCTGGTGGATGCCGAGCTTCTCGCCGAAGAGGGCGGTGCAGACCTCGAAGGCCGTTAGCCGTCCGGCAGCGCTCAGCATGCCGGCGATGGTCGCCAGGCGCTCCTCGTGATGGAGGAGGAGCGCATCGATCCGTTCACGGAAATGCGTGAACGGGTGGCGGTGTCCGGGGTACGCCGTCCGGACATGCAGTTCGTGCAGGCGGCGCAGCCCTGCAAGGAAAAGCGCCAACGGCTCGGCGTCGCTGCCGGGCAGCAGGCTCACGTTGGGCGAAATTTGCGGCAGCACGGCATCGCCGCATAACAGAACGCCGCTCTCCGCATGGAAGAACGACAGATGCCCCGGAGCATGGCCGGCCGTTTGCACCGGTACCCATATCCGGTTGCCCATCCGAAACGGCAGGTCCTCGCCGATAAACGATATGTCCGGCTGCGGCGTGACTTGCGGGAAGAAGCCGTTCAGATGCTCCGGCAGCAGGGAAAGCTTGGTTTCCGGCATGCCATGCTGCCGGAAGAACGCCGGGAGCTCGTGATCCATCGTGGAATCTGTTCCCCACATGAGCATCGCTTCCCGATGCGCCCGCTCTGACATCCACACCTTGGCGCCCGACCGCTCCTGAAACCACCCGGCAAGCCCATAGTGGTCCGGGTGATGATGGGTCAGCACGATCGAGTTGATGTCGCTAAATCCGAACCCGAGCTGCTCCATCGCCGCCAGCCATTCCCGCTCCGAAGCAGCCGTACGCGGCCCCGGATCGATGACGGTCATACCGTCATCTCCGCGCAGCACATAGCTGTTCACCCATCTTAAGGGATTGGACAATGTAATCTTCACCTGACTGAGCTGATGTTCTTCTATATAATGAATGTCCGGGCTTGATCCCTTCTCTTCCTGATTCATTGTAGATGCAACCTCCATCCGCATTATGACTTCAAATTCGACTCTTTCATCATAAGCTTGTATTCAGGATATGTATAGAAGGGTCCCTCGTATAGAGTGCTACTGTTTTCCATTAAAGGACGCTGCACCTACGTATCGTTCCTCCAATCGCTGCCGCTTTTCCGGAATCGTTTCGTCCGCTCCGCTGCTTCGTGCTCGTTCATAATAAAGCGTAGATCGGCTGTGTCATTCATAACATAATCATGAAAGCCTATGCACACATTCCCCTTCTAACAAAACAAAAAGGCAACCTCAAAAACTGTTTGGGTTGCCTTCTCTCCTACTGACTTGCACGGTGCCCACTACATTTCCGAGCTTCTAATCTCCAATATAGGACCTGCCGTTGGGCGACTTAAATTTAATACCTTCTACTCATCTCCAGCTTAATGAATACCCAACTCATATTGAGAGGCTCCGTAGTATTCACTTCAGCTGGCGGGCTACCTCCTCGCGTGAGCGCTGGATGGCTTCCTCGACAGGCAGGTGGATCTTGATTCCGTCCTCGCCCATCCATTCGACCTCTCCGTTAGCTGCACCGCGGCCAACGATCAGACGCAGCGGAGCGCCGGCGAGGTCGGCATCCTTGAACTTGACGCCGGCCCGTTCGTCCCGGTCATCCAACAGCGGCTCCAGACCAGCCTTGTTCAGCTCGCTGTAGATATGTTCAGCCAGTTTCATTTGGGCCTCATCCTTAACCGCAACCGGGATAATGTGCACCTTGAACGGAGCGACGGACATCGGCCAGACCAATCGCTCATCCGAGATACGCTGCTCGGCGATGGCGGCCATGACGCGGGAGACGCCAATACCGTAGCAGCCCATGATCAGCGGCTTCTCCCGCCCGTCGGAATCCAGATACATACCGTTCATGGCGTCACTGTATTTCGTACCCAGCTTGAACACATGTCCAAGCTCAATCCCGCGATGAAATTCGAGCGGTGCTCCGCAGCGCGGGCAAGGTTCTCCTTCGATTACATTCCGAAAGTCGCCGGTATACTCCAGCGAAAAATCACGTCCTGGGCGGACCCCCTTTAAATGGAGATCCCCTTGGTTGCCACCGGTAATCCCCTCTGCCATCGCTGCTACTTCGCAATCGACCAATACTTTTAGGGAAAGGCCTACCGGTCCCGCAAACCCGACTGGGGCTCCCGTCGCCTGCATCACCTCTTCGGCACTCGCTAATTCCGCGAGTTCTGCTTCTAGGTAAGACTTCACTTTTGCCTCGTTCGCTTCACGGTCTCCCCGGACAAGGACCGCGACTCGTTCTCCGTCCACTTGATAAATCAGTGTCTTGATCAATTGCTCCGAGCCGACTTGGAGGAAGTTAGTCAATTCCTGAATACTCTTCACATTTGGCGTCAATATCTGCTCTATGGCAGAATGAACGTCAGCGGCCGCGGACTTCCTATCAGCCTGCTCAGCCGGAACCTTAGACTCCGCACGCTCCAGATTTGCTGCATAACTGCAATCGCTGCACGAAACAACGGTATCCTCGCCTATATCCGCCAGCGCCATAAACTCATGGGTTTCCCCTTGCCCACCAATGGCACCTGCATCAGCTTCCACCGCCCGGAACGTCAGACCGCAGCGCCTAAAGATTCGTTCATACGTTTCATACATGTTCCGGTAGGACACATCCAGGCCCTCCCAGTCCCGGTCGAAAGAATACGCATCCTTCATCAGGAATTCACGGCCCCGCAGCAGGCCGAATCGCGGACGCCGCTCATCCCGGTATTTGCTCTGAATTTGGTACAGGTTGACCGGCAGCTTCCGGTAGGAAGAAATCTCTTGGCGAACGATAGACGTAATCACTTCTTCATGGGTTGGCCCAAGCACGAACTCCCGGTCATGGCGGTCATGCAGCCTGATGAGTTCCGATCCGTAAATATCGTACCTGCCCGATTCCTTCCACAGCTCGGCGGGCTGGACAGCGGGCATGAGCATCTCCTGCCCGCCAGAGGCATCCATTTCCTTCCGAATAATCGCTTCGATCTTCCGCAAGACCCGCCATCCCAGCGGCAGATACGAATAGATTCCTGCCGCCGTTTGACGGATATAGCCGCCGCGGAGCATCCATTGATGGCTCAGTGCCTCCGCCTCGGAAGGCACATCACGCATCGTTGTCATCAATAATTGGCTTTGCCGCATCTTCCTCATACTCCTTCTTATATCCATGAATGAACCTGCCTGAGCGCAAAAAAGAGCACATTCGCTCCTAGGGACGAATGTGCTCGTGGTACCACCCTGATTCCATCTTGTGAGGCGCAAAAGGCGCTCCTTGCAAGATGCTTCATCAGGCGGTAACGGGCCGAACCGGCTCCGCTTGTTGACAGCGGGCAACTACAAGGTAGGAAGGACGCAGCCAAGCGGTGGAAGCCTTTCAGCCGGGGGCTTCTTTTCTGTCTCGCCGAATCATGCATCCTCATGTCCTTGATGATCGTTATTCACGGGAAATTCATTTTCCAATACATTACAGCCGGACGGTTGGAATGTCAAGCATGATTAGGTTAGGCATTTCTAATGAGCGATATGGTCCAGCACCTGCCGTAAGATCCCGATGACATGCTCATCTTCATACGTATAAAAATATGTATTTCCATCCCTGCGGTATTTGACCAGTCTTAAACTGCGCAGATAGCCAAGCTGGTGGGATACCGCCGACTGACTCATGCCAAGCACCTCGGCAATATGGCCGACCGGGCATTCTTCTTGCGAGAGCAAATGAAGAATCCGGATCCGCGTCGGATCCGAAATGGCCTTCAGCAGTCGTGACGCTTCCATGGCCTGGTCTTCGTGCAGCAGCTCATGGTGCTCTTTTTCCATAAACTAATCCCCTCTTCTCCATAATGGCTTGAACGATTTCGCGGGCATCCCGTGAAACTCCTGCCAAGAGTGCGGAGCCCCGGTGCGTCTGCCAAGGCAAACCTACATAATAGAGCCCCTTCACCGGACTGATACCGCGTGTATGAATAACAGCCTTCTTATGATTCAGCGCTTGATCCACATGAAGCCAATCATAGCTGGAAACAAAGCCGGTTGCCCAGATGATATTCCGGACCTTAAGCTCCGTTCCATCCTCGAATCGCATGCCGGAAGCGCCGGCATCAACGACTCTCTTTTTCAACACCACTTTACCGCACTTGACCGCTTGTTTCAATTCATATCCAAAAATCGGGTCTCCCCGACGCTTCAGCTTACGTCCCACCCAGGAGGAACCGCTGGCTGATAAAATGCCGAGTTTGTCCAACCACCAGAACATCCCCTTGCCCCCAACGGTCATGGGTAAATACCGCGGCTGCTGTCCAAGAGCCAAATACGTTTCCCGACCGCCAGACAGTTCGACCGCTAGCTGCGCCCCGCTGTTCCCGCCGCCAACTACAAGAACGCCGCCCTCTTGAAGCTGGGAAGGTCGCCTGTAATCGGAGGAGTGCATCTGGACAATATCCGCTGGAACCGATGCTGCAAACACCGGAATACGAGGCTGCCGGAACGGCCCGGTAGCGATGATCAGCGACTTCGCATGATATTCTCCCTCATGGGTTTCGATTATAAACCTATCTTCTTCCTTATGGACACACTTCACATCCGTCTCAAATTGGATGGGCAGCTTAAACCGTTCTGCATAGGATTTCAGATAGGAAGCCATTTCATCTTTGTCCGGGAACCCGTCCGGATCCCCATCTATCCTCATTCCATGCAATGCACTGTGAGTTCTCGGTGTAAACAACTTCAGCGAATCATATCTCGTCTTCCATGCATCGCCTGCCTCCGATCCCCGATCCAACAACAGAAACTTCATCCCTGCCTGCCGCAACCAATAGCCGGTTGCCAATCCTGCCTGCCCCGCGCCGATAACGATTACATCCCACATCATATTGGTATCACTCCAATTATATGAATAATTGCTCATATATACATATTACATGGATCTTGTTCTCCCTTCAAGCATAAAATGGTGATTGCATCGTCAAACGCCGCATGAAACTCGAATAAATATCTGATGAATTCAGTTGACAACACACGCATTCAGTCATAATATAGGCATAAAGTTGCTTTGAGGAAACATTATATGCTCGGCCCAATTTAGTAGGGAGAGGTTAAACTTTATGGATGAGACAAAGAATAGGCAGCATTTGCATCAGGCAGCGCTCGGCGAGCGGTTTCTGATTGAACAGGTGGATATCCGCGGGGAGCATAAACGGCGGCTTCTGGACCTCGGATTCGTTCCGGGTTCCGTTATCGAAGTGCTGAAAGCCAGCCCGCTCGGTGACCCCACCTCTTATAGAGTAGCAGGTACCGTCATTGCATTAAGAAAAGAAGAAAGTCAGTTAATCTGGGGTAAGGTGATGTCATCATGAGAACTTTTACTGTCGCACTGGCTGGCAACCCGAACACGGGCAAAAGCACGCTTTTTAATGCCCTCACCGGCCTAAAGCAGCACACCGGCAACTGGTCCGGCAAAACGGTTAGTCTCGCAAGCGGCAATTACGATTACAAAGACACCCGCTTCCAATTTATCGATCTGCCCGGAACGTACTCCTTGTTCTCCAACTCGGCCGATGAAGAAGTGGCGCGCGATTATATTATTTTTGAGAAACCGGACGTTACCCTGCTGGTTCTGGATTCTACGGCGCTGGAAAGAAGTCTTAACCTTGCGCTTCAAGTGTTGGAAATGACCGACCGGGTCATCGTCTGCCTGAATCTGATGGATGAAGCGAAGAAAAAAGGAATCAAGATTAACACACGCAAGCTTACGGATCAGCTCGGCGTTCCCGTCATTCCGATATCAGCCAGAAATAACGATGGGCTGGATACCCTGTCCGAGCAGCTGCTTCTAATGTGCACAGGGCAGACTCCGACTACGCCGTACCGGATGAAATATAACGAACAGCTGGAAGCGCAAATTTCCGGCCTGGAGTCCGAATTACGAGACATTTTCGGCGATGAATATCCAGCCAGATGGCTGGCCATCCGTTTTCTCGATGGAGACCGGAGGCTGATCGCGACGCTGAAAGACCGATTAAAAGCTTCGGATAAAGGGGGGATTTCACTTGGAACAGCTAAAGCGCTTGGAAGCTCTAACAGCCATCATTCCTGCTGAGCAGGTAGAGGATGTTCGGGAAGATATCGTGGGTGAGTTATTCAGAAAATCCCGCGAGCTGTGCAGTGAAGCCGTCACCGTGACCAACCGGGAGCTTCTGTACCGTTCCGAGCGTCTGGACCGCATCTTCACCTCCAAGCTGTGGGGATTTCCGATCATGCTGGCCATGCTCGGCGTTATTTTTTACTTAACGATCGCAGGCGCTAACGTGCCTTCCTCCATGCTGGCAAGTTTCTTTGGCTGGATCGAAGGATACCTGACGATGGCCTTTCAGGCTCTCCATGCTCCCGATTGGCTCTATGGTGTGCTGATACTCGGATTGTTCCGGGGTACCTCCTGGGTCGTCAGTGTCATGCTGCCTCCCATGGCCATCTTCTTTCCGGCCTTTGCGCTGCTTGAGAACTATGGCTATTTGCCTCGGGTAGCCTTTAACCTGGACCGCCTGTTCAAAAAAACGGGGGCGCACGGCAAGCAGTCCCTTACCATGGCGATGGGATTCGGCTGCAATGCGGCGGCCATTATGTCGACCCGGATTATCGAGTCGCCGCGGGAGCGAATGCTCGCCATTCTGACCAACAACTTCGTACCCTGCAACGGCCGCTGGCCAACCCTGATCCTGCTGGCCTCCTTGTTCATGGCTGCAGGTTTTTCGGGAGGAGCCCAGACGCTCGTGACGGCTTCCGTTGTTATGGGCATGGTGCTGATCGGTGTCGTTGTCACGCTCGCGGTATCATGGGGATTATCTAAAACCGCCTTGAAAGGCATTCCTTCCCACTACACCCTGGAGCTGCCGCCATACCGTAAACCGAAGATTCTGAATACGATTCTCCGGTCAACCCTGGATAAAACCATCTATGTCCTGCGCAGAGCCATTATCGTAGCAGCGCCTGCAGGCGTGCTTACCTGGGTACTTGCCAACATCTATATTGGCGATTCCAGCATTCTGGTTCATTTCGTTGAATTCCTTGATCCGTTTGCGCGAGCGCTCGGACTCGACGGCTTCATTCTGATGGCCTTCATCATCGGACTGCCCGCAAATGAAATCGTGCTGCCAATCCTGCTGATGGGATATTTGGCTACGGGCTCCCTGACCGAGGTTACCGATATGTTTGCCCTTAAGCAAATCTTCCTGGATCAAGGCTGGACCTGGCTGACCGCGCTAAACATGATGCTGTTCTCACTGCTCCACTATCCTTGCGGAACCACGCTCGTCAACATCTGGAAGGAAACCAAAAGCGCGAAGTGGACGTTCCTGTCCTTTGCCATCCCGACGGCTATCGCAATCGGCGTTACCTTCCTTGTTACTCAGGTGGCCCGGGCATTGGGATGGGTTTAACGTAACGATAGGGATGGAATCTGCATCAAACAAAGCAAAATCGTACATTCTATGAGGCATCCCAAAAGGTTGATCCAACCTTGGGATGCCTCTTCTTCTGATAGCCATGCTGCAAATAGAAACATATATAAAGCAAACGAGCCACCCCAAGAAGTCTCTTGAAGCGGCTCGATATTTTTTCATCCGGAAATAGATGAGTTCTATGAAACTTAACCTTTCACCGACCCTGCAGCGATGCCTTCCACGATACGATCGCTGAGGAAAAGGAACATCAGCAGAATTGGCAAAATACTGATCATCAAGGTTGCGCCGATAGCACCCCAATCGGTTGTATATTGCCCGATAAAATTCTGTACGCCGACGGTAAGCGTCTTGAACATATCTGAGCTGATAAACGTATTCACGAAAATAAACTCGTTCCAGTTGTAGATCATGTTAATGATTGCTGTTGTCGCCAGCACCGAGCCCGTCATCGGAAGCACAATCCGGAAGAAGACCCGGTGAACCGAGCAGCCGTCCATGACCGCTGCTTCTTCCACTTCCTTTGGCAGTGTGTAATAAAACCCGAGCAGAATCATAATCGTAATCGGCATATTGAAAGCCACGTACGACAATATCAAAGAAACCGGATGATCGGTCAAGCCAACCTTGTTGAACATGCTGAACAGCGGGATCAAGGTGGAATGAACCGGTATCATCATGGCAACCATGAACAAACCGAGGACAAAGGAACTGCCCTTCCACTTCATTCTGGTAATCGCGAAGGTGACAAGACTCCCTAATATGACCGTTAGTGCTGTTGCTACGACGGTAATCCAGACGCTATTCAGAAAATAAACGCTGATGTTGCCGGCACTCCATACTTTCTCGTAATTCTCCCAGCGCGGATTCATCGGAAGGGACAGCGGAGGAAGATCGAATACTTCCTGATTGTTTTTTAATGAGAACAGCAGCAGCCATACGAGCGGAAACAGCTGAAATACGGCTACTCCGATCAGCACGATATACAGCAGCGTGTAACCCAGCTTACCTCCCACTCCGTTTCCGGACCGAGCGCGCCGGTCTTGGAGTTGTCCTGTGGCTCCGGATATCATGAAGTTTCCCTCCTTATGAATATTGGATCGTTTCTTTTGATGCCGTTAATTTCCGGATGACCCACGTTACGATCAGACAGATCACCAGCAGGAAGAACCCGATCGCGCTGCCGTAACCGAAATCATAAGCGCGGAAAGCCGTATGATACATATAGGAAGCCATCACTTCGCTCGCGCCGTTAGGCCCCCCGTCCGTCATGACAAAGATGAGGTCAAAATATTTCAAGGAACCTACCACCGCCAGCACGATCGTAACCTTAATCACTTCCATGATGAGTGGAAGCTTGATCCGGAACGCAATTTGCATGGAGGTTGCCCCGTCGATCTTTGCAGCTTCGACCAGCGATGCCGGGATGTTCTTCAGAGCTGCATAATAGATCAAAATATAAAAACCGGCATACTGCCACAGAATCGGAATAAACAAAGCAAACAAGACAAGCGACGACTCAGCAAGCCATGCAGGCGGGTTCGTGATCCCGATGGACTCCAGGAAGCTGTTCACAATCCCGTTCGTCGGGTGGTAAATGCGGAGCCACAGCTGCGCGATCGCAACGGAGGACAGCAGCATGGGTATGAGATAGATTTTGCGGAACAGGTTGGCGCCTTTGATCTTGGAGGCCAGCACCATCGCCACGGCCAGATAGATCATAAGGCTTGCAGCCGAGAATACGGCTAACAGCAGAGAGTGCCATGCACTATCCCAGAACTTGCCGTCCGAGAGCAGCGCCTGGTAATTATCGAGTCCGATAAAGGTCATTGCACCAATGCCGTTCCATTCGTTCAGTCCGTAATAGGCGGTCAATAGAATTGGAATATAAACGACGGCCATAATCACAAGCAGTGCAGGCAGCACGTACAGCGCGATGATTTTTTTGTTGGACATCACTTTATCCAAAGTGTCCGACTCCTTTCTCCATATGGTCTAGAGGAAAGATTTATCCGGCATCACTGCCGGATAAACCAGGGTCCCGTTTCTTTGTTGTCCTAAAGAGTCTTAGTTCCCTTTGGAGATCGCTGCATCATGCTCCTCGGAGAATTTGTCCGGCGTTACGGCTTTGCCGAAGAGCGCCTGAATCATGTTCAGATGCGTCTCGGCGGCATTCGCCTCCATCTGTACATCCGCGAACAAGGTGATACTGCTTGCTTGATTCATTTCATCAAACAGATCGATGTACAGCTGTGGAAGCTCAAGCGTTGAGGTATCCACCTTCGTTGCCGGGATGACACCAGCACCTGTAACGGACTGCTCGCCCCACTTGGTTACGAAATACTCAACGAACTTCTTGGATTCCTCTTTCACCTTGGAGTTCTCGCCAATAAACAAGCCAACACCCGGTCCGCCTACCCAGCTGTTAATATCGCCTTTGCCGCCTTCAACCGTCGGGAATTTGAAGAAACCGACGCTGTCGCGGAACTCTTGCGGGATCTCTTCATTGGTCGTAAAGTTAGGCAGTTCCCAGGTGCCCATCATGTACATGGCCGCTTTGCCGTTCAGGAATTCGGATTTCGCTTCCTCGTTGGATAAGCCGTTGAACCCTTTGACAAACGCATTGCCATCCACCAGCGATTGAACCTCTGCGGCTGCCTTTACAAGCGATTCATCCTTGAAGGAACCCGAACCGCTAATTGCACTGGAAAGCGTTTCTTGTCCGCCGATTCGATCTGCCAGGTACATGTACCAGAGCGAACCGGTCCAGCGGTCCTTGTTGCCTAGTGCGATAGGAGCAATCCCGTTATCGGACAGCGCCTTCACAACATTCTTGAATTCTTCGTAGGTTTGCGGCACTTCCAAGTTAAGCTGTTCGAATATCGTTTTGTTGTAATATACCGGCGCGATATTGAACTCGAGTGGAAGCGCATACGTTTTGCCGTCAATCGCATAAGCCTCGGTCGTGCCAGCTACGAATTTACCGTTAAGCTGACCCCCCAGCAAATCATCTACCGGCGCGAACAAGCTGCCTTCTACATAAGGCTTCAGGAATCCGGCTGCCCAGGTCACCCCTACGTCCGGAAGCTCGTTCGACGCGGAAAGCACTTTCAATTTATTTTTGTATTGCTCATTATCCAGAACTTCCTGTTTGATCGTCACGTTCGGATTCTCTTTTTGATATTCTTCGATGATCTGATTCACGATTTTGTTCTGTCCTGCAGAAACGCCTGCCGGCCATAAGTGCATGAAGTTCACCGTAACTTTCTCGCCTTCGCTGCCGCTGCTGCCTGAGTCCCCCGTGCTGCTGTTGCTCGATCCACAACCAGCCGCAACCAGAGCGAGACACAATGTTAAAAGCAGAACCGTCCATTTTTTATTGAACACGTTTACAACCCCTTTTCTAGTATGCTGTTCGCGTATTGAAACCGCTTTAATCAAATTTTATCAGTGAGGGGATGATTGTATAAGGTCATAATGATTGGGACTAATTCCACTTTTATTAGATTTCCGCCCCGTTATCGGATACGCTCTGGCGGTATTGACTCGGGCTTACTTCCTCAAGATCACGGAACACCTTCACAAAATATTTTGCCGTTTGGTATCCTACCTTCTCTGCAATTTCCGCGACAGGCAGCGAGGTGCCCGCCAGCAGCTCCTTGGCCCGCTGCACCCTGCGGCGCGTCAGATATTCGCTGAAGGTGAGCCCCGTCTGCTCTTTGAATAACACGCTGAAATAACTGGAATTCAGATGAAGCACGTCTGCAACTTCCTTAAGCGATACCGACTCCTGAAGATGCTGATCCACGTGCTTCAGCGCTTCCTGTACCTGGATGCTGTAGCGCTTATCCTGCTGCGACGTCTCCAGCAGTTTGGGATCCACCAGCTTCTCCATCCGCTCGATCCGATCTATTTTTTCCCGGCGTTCCAGAGCCGATTCGACCGCAGCCACCAGCTTCCGCTTATCCAGCGGCTTCAGGAGGTAATCCACGACGCCATATTGCAGCGCTTTCCGGGCATAATCGAATACCGAATAACCGGATATGACAATAATGACCGGCGGATGCTCTAATTCATGCAATCTCTCTATGAGCTCGAGTCCCCCGATTTCCGGCATGCGGATGTCCGTCACCACCAGATGAGCCACCTGTCCCTGCAGCCACTCCAGCGCCTCTACGCCGCTTGATGCCGTCACGATTCTGCAGCGGCCAGACGACCATGCCTCCAGGGTCTTTCTTACCCCTTCCCTCGTTCTCGGTTCATCATCCACGATCAGTATCGTTTTCATGCTTCTCCCCCTTGGCATCGTTAGCCTGAACATCATTCGGAATTTGAAATGAGACCGTCGTTCCCTGACCCACCACGCTGTGAATAAGCAGGCCGGCTTGTCCGGAAGCGTAATACAACCGGATTCGTTGCTCTACATTGGCAATGCCGACACCGCTTTTTTTAGAAGATTCCGTGTATCCTTTTTCCATGGAGGAATAAAGAGAGGCCACCGTCTCCTCGTCCATTCCGGGGCCGTCGTCGGTAACCGAAATGACCGTATATCCAGGGTGATCGGAGGCATTCGCCCGCACAATGACGGCGCCTGGCCCCAATCGCTGTTCAACCCCGTGCAGGATCGCATTTTCCACGATCGGCTGAATCAACAGCTTCGGAATCGGCACGCTTTTGCTAGCTTCATCGGCCTCAATTTTCCAGGATAACCGGTCCAGCATCCGCATTTTCATAATCATCAAATAACGTTCAGCATGATCCAGCTCGTCCCTGATTGTTACCCACTCATCCTCGTCTTTGCGGTTAATGACGTAACGGAATAAGCCGGACATCGCAACCACGATTTGGGCCAGCTCTTCTTCGCCTTGATCATCCAGCGCCCAATAAAACGCTTCCAATGTGTTAAAGAGAAAGTGCGGATTGATCTGTGCCTGCAGCGCTTTAAGTTCTGTCCGGCTCTGAATGATTTCCTTCTGATACACGACCTCGATTAATTCGTTCAGCGAATCTACCATCTGGTTGTATGAATTGTTAAGCTCGTTGATCTCCATCGTCTTCGAGGTGACGGCAATGGGCCTCAGCGTCCCCAGCCTCACGCCGCGCATGGCTTTGATCAGATTCAAAATCGGCCGGATGATCATCGTGGTCAGAATAAAGCTTAAAATCAGAAACAGCAGCGCACCAACGCCCCCGGATACGATAATCGCGGTTCGCAGCACCGATATCCCCTCAGTCGTATAATCAACAGGTGTCATGATGACCAAGTTCCAACCCGTGGCCTCAGACTGTTTCTGTACGGCAATGTAATTTTCATGACCAAGCGTAACCGTCTCCCCTTCGCGTTGCAAAACCTCCTTCGCATCCACCGGGGTAACAAAATCCGACGAGATTTCATTCCCAGCCTGATCAAACAATCCCATCGTTTCACGCGAATCGCTGCCCGTACCGCCAGCCGAATCCGCCAGCGCAAAATAGTCCTTCTCCAGCTTCACGAGCAAGTACCCGCCGTGGGCAAAGGAATGGTCAATCAGACGGATTCTCCGTACCGCTACCACCACATCCGGATCCCGGGGATCCTGACCGAACCATACCAGCTTCCCCATGCCCTGGTCTGCCGTAGCAATCCAATCGCCCCTAACCCGGCTGGTCAGACGGCCTTCATCCAGCGGAAACAGCCGCCGATAGTCCTTCGTATATAATTCCAGCGACCGGATGCCCGTAGCATAGGCTTCATATTTACGAACCTCCTGTTGAAGGGACTGCCGTTCTCCGAATGTAATCGACTTACCCGCGGTCTCCTGCGCCAGAAAACGCTGAACCGTTGCGTTCGTCGAGACTTGAGCCGTCAATGTATCCACCTGCTTGAGCAGCGCATCCAGCTTACCCGTGGCCTGCACGGCCGTCTGCTGAATATGCTTCTCCGCACTGGTGCGCAGCAAGGCCGAAACCTGATCATATACAAACACCCCGACCAATGCCAATACGATAACCATCACCAGCATAAATCCAAGGAAAATTTGATTCCGCAGTGTATTCAGCCTGCCAAACCTGTTCAAGTTCTGCACTCCCTTTCGATTGGGAACTGTTATTCACTAAAGGGGATATAATTCCTGATGCCGTTCAAGCTCTCTTTTGCAATCGGTGCACAGCCCTCTTACAGCGCCGGAGTCATCCGCGCAAAAGATTAATTGGCGCTTGCGGCGGCATTTACTGCACGCTTGTCCATCCTGCCCGCTGCGGGTCCGCGTTTTTGTTTTCAAATGAATGACATTACGCTCACTTCCGCTGCTTTTCTTGCGCCGGAACCCTACAAATACAAGAAGAACAAGAACCACTCCGGCCATCATCCCGATCATCCATCCCATGTTTATTTCACCTCCGACATGTACAGGCTATTTGTACAAAATAGCTACCAAACGATTAGCAGATTCGCACCCCATGATCACGTATAAACGACGAATGCTACAACTAATACCAACTGCGAACATTTTAACATATCTCTATTTGTCATGGCGGTTCCTACCATTTCCAATCACAGAATATATTTTCCCGGAATGAAAACACAAAAAAGCCTTCTCACTCCCGTTGCTACGGGAAGGAAGGCTTTCGCTGTGCTTTCGTTCATGCAACCGGCATGGTGTCAGATCTTCAACTCACCGAGTTTTATCAACTCAACGACAGCTTGCGAACGGCCCTTGACGTTTAATTTTTGCATGACATTGGAGATGTGGTTACGCACCGTCTTTTCGCTAATAAACAACTGCCCGGCGATATCGCGAGTCGTTTTGTCCTGCACTAGCAATTCAAAAACTTCGCGTTCACGGTGGGTTAACAAGAACTTACTGTTGTGGTCGGTCCCCTTCAATGGTGTCACCCCTCCTTGCCCGGGTATGTGTGGTCTAACAAGGGTAAGGGATACAGTCAACTCATCTTATGTCAGATCAGGAGAGAAGGTGCGAATGAGGTGAACAATTTGGGCGATTGGTCCATAATGGCGATTTTTGTCCTTGCTTCCTCTCGTAAGTTGGTCTATGATGGGGGTGTAAAAATTATTTTCTTTTTTTTTCATATTTTTAAAAATTATTTTCAAAATGAGAATCCCATTCGTTATGCCCAGGCAATAAGCTCACCGGGAACCTTGAAGGAGGCTTTTGATGACACCAATCTTGCATATTATTTCTGTCGAAAAGGAAAGTCTGCCCCGTCAGGAACGACGACTCGCAGAGTTTATTTTGACAGCTCCATCCGAGATTGTGCATATGGGCATTAAAGATCTTGCAGAGCAGTGTGAGGTCAGCGCTGCCACTGTAACCCGTTTTTGTAAGAACTTTCAGTGTAAGGGGTATCCTGATTTTAAGCTCAAGCTCGCGGCTGAGATCGCTCATGCCGAGATGGCTTCGCGCACGGGAAATACGCGCTACCAGGATATCGTTGCTGGCAACCCGCTTGCCGGCATCGTCGAGGCGATTGAATCCAATCATCTGACTTCGATCCGGGATACGACAGAGCTGCTCGATTTGGGTCAGCTGGAGCGTGCGGTGGATGCCCTATGCCGCGCGAAGCGCATTGATCTGTATGGAGTGGCTACCTCTTCCATTGTGGCACAGGACTTCTACCAGAAGCTGATCCGGATCGGCAAAAACTGCACGGCTTTTGCAGATTCGCATATGCAGATCACATCAGCCTCCACACTGACTTCAAGCGATGTTGCCGTGGCTGTTTCATACTCCGGCGAAACGCCGGAGACCATCGATGCGTTGAATTGTGCCAAAGACGCCGGCGCCTTCACGGTCAGCATCACGTCGTACCGAAGCAGTGCCATCTCCGCTCTGGCAGACATCACACTGTATTCATCTTCATTAGAGGAAGGAATGCGTCGGGGAGACATGGCTTCGCGTATCGCCCAGCTTCACATTATTGACATCCTGTTCATGGGTATGGCCAGTCGGGACTTCTCTACGTATGTTCCCCGTCTGGAGCAATCATATCTTAATGTTCAAAACTATCGCAAAAGCCGAGGAGGACAATAACCAATGAATATTTACACATTCAGCGATGAAGAACAATTTGTACAAACAGCCGCTAACCAGATCTCCAGCCTGCTCCACACCAATCCGCGCGCCACACTGGGACTGGCTACAGGAAGCACGCCGGTCGGGCTCTATAACAAGCTGATTGAAATGAATCGTCAAGGCCTGGTCAGCTTCGCCCAAACCACAACATATAATTTGGATGAATATGTAGGCCTTCCCGAGAATCATCCCGAGAGCTACCGCACCTTCATGAATGAGAAGTTCTTTAATCATGTGGACATCCAGATCGAACGGACCCATGTACCAAACGGTAATGCCACCAATCCGGAAGAAGAATGCTTGAATTACGATAAAATGCTGGAAGAATTCGGCCCGGTTGATCTCCAGCTTCTAGGCCTTGGACATAACGGACATATCGGTTTCAACGAACCTGGCGAATCCTTAAGCGGCGGTACGCATGTGGTTGAGCTGCAGGAGAAAACACGTCACGCCAACGCAAGGTTCTTCCCTACCCTGGATGATGTGCCAACCCATGCGATTACGATGGGTGTTGCTACGATCATGAAAGCCCGTCAAATCCTTCTTCTCGTCCGCGGTGAGGATAAAGCGGAAATTGTTCACCGCGCATTGAAAGGACCGATTACCACAGAGTGTCCGGCATCGCTGCTTCAATGTCATCCGAACGTGGTTGTCCTTCTGGATCAAGGCGCAGGGAGACTGATGGTATGAGTGGCGAACGAAAAGAATCTGTCCAACTGCTGTATGGTCAAGTCCTGACGCCAAACGGTATCTGCAAAGACGGCGTGCTGGCCATTCAAGGAGAGAGCATTTCATACGCCGGTGATACTTCCGGGCTCCCTGCTGATCTGAAGCAGGCAGCAGCGGAAGTGATCAATCAACCGGATGGCTACATTATTCCCGGTTTTATTGATATCCACGTACACGGGGGTAACGGTGAAGATTTCATGGATGCCACCAAGGATGTCCTGGATAAAATCACGTCGTTCCACAGCTCTCAGGGCACTACGGCCATGCTTGCTACCACGATGACGGCCCCTAAGGCAGCCATCGACCATGTATTGCAAGAAGTTAAAGACTACCAGAGCCAAGATATGCCTTACACAAGACTGGTAGGCGTACATCTGGAAGGCCCTTTTATCAGTCCAAAATGGCCTGGCGCACAAAATCCGGAGCATATCGTCCATGCTAATATCGATTGGCTGGAAGAGTGGGTATCCACTTACCCTGACCTGGTTCGCCAGGTGACGCTGGCACCGGAGCGTGAGGGAGCACTAGAGGCCATCTCTTGGCTGAACAACCACGGGATCGTAGCCGCTCTGGGGCATACGGATGCCACCTATGAGGAAGTCGAAGCCGCCGTGGAAGCAGGTCTTAGCCATGGCGTGCATACGTTTAATGCGATGACAGGATTGCATCACCGCAAGCCTGGCGTGGTGGGCGCAATGCTGAGTGATGATCGCTTAAGCTGCGAGATTATCGCTGATGGTATCCATGTTCACCCCGCTGCCATTCGAATTCTAGCCCGTATGAAGCAGGACGGAAATCTAATTCTGATTACCGATGCGATGTCCGCTACCGGTATGGCTGACGGCGAATATACGCTGGGTGACCTGCCGGTCGTTGTGGAGAACGGCATCGCCACGCTCAAGAGCAACAGAGACAGCCTGGCTGGCAGTACGCTGACGATGATCAAAGGCTTTCAACTGTTGGTCCGAGAGGTTGGATTGAGCATTGAACAGGCTTCCCGCGTCGGAAGTCTGAATCCCGCCACAAAAATCGGCATCGCTGATCTTACAGGCTCGCTTGAAGTCGGCAAGCTTGCCGACGTGCTAATCCTTTCAAGTGATCTAGAGCTTCAAGGCGTTTGGATTCAAGGACAACGCAAACATTAATCTGATTGATGATTGCCTATAGCAAACAAAGCAAAGGAGCTGCCTTTTTAGGGATAATTTCATTCCTAAAGAGCAGCTCCTTTTGGTATAGAGGTTTTACCGGCTATTCCGATTACCGCCAAACCAACCGTCATCCGTATCATTCTTCATCAGGTTACCGCGGGTATCGTTCATGCCGTCACGACCGCCAACATGAAGCGGAAACACGCGGTTAATCCATGTGCCGAAATCGCGCGAAAGCGTTCCAACCGTGTTCGCTGCATGACCATCCGTTCCAAAACGACGGGCATGCTGATAAAATCCTTCATCTGTGGAAACATATACTTGACTGATATGTGGAGCGGTTTTGCGAATCTTGCTCGTAATTTCATTTCGAACATGCTGAGGAACCTCTTCACGAGTGCTCATCATACCCATGTTGTTATTGTTGTAAGTTCCATAAGGAACGCCATTGATGCCTGTTCCCATATAAGTGTTATTAGTCGTTCCCCTAGTTCCTGTAAGGCTGTTGGTTCGTATACCGTCAGTACCCGTAAGTCCGTCAGTGCGTGTTCCCATAATTCCATCAGTGCGTGTGCCGTTAGTACCCATAAGTCCATTCGTGCGTGTTCCGTTTAACGTATTATAATTGCTGCCGCCAAATCCGCCATGGGTGGTCGTTCCGTTTACACCGAAGCCGCGGTTATCAGCAGTGCGACCAAGGCCTGTTGTGTTTTCTACAGCACGTGTGGTTTTTCCCACGACACGTTCTGTACCCCTAGCCATGTTGTTCAGAAGGCCAACGCTGCCCGTGCTTGAAGTTCCGAACGTACGGTTCCTAACATTTGTTCTGTTCATGCCTGTCGTCGTCCGGCCGTCTGTATAACGGTTTGGAGTGCTCATACCCGTCACATGACCGTCAATGTTGTTGGTGTGCGCCCCATCCTTGGACAGTGAAACGTAGGCGTTGTGGTTGGTCACAAATACATGTGCTGTACCAACGCCAAGATCAGACACCTTTTTGGACAACGTTTTGCTGTACTTCAGGTTCGTCAGGTCATGCTGTTGCGTGCTTCGCACGTGCAGGTTATTATTCCGCACGGATTTCACACCGACACGGCCACCGTCCACACTTTGGGTACGCGTCGTTTTGCCGTCAGTAGTGTTACCGCACCCTGCTACCGCAGCCATACTAAGCAGCAATGCTGTGGAGACGGTCAGGTTGAGGGCTTTGGACTTAATCATGATTCATCCTCCATCTCTATAGTGAGTGTGTTAACATCGTATAGGATGACCTTGCAGCAGAGCCGGTATGCTGAAAGGTTTTAACATGGAAGATAAATGCTGACTAGACCTTTTATGCACCAAAAACGCCGCATCGGTGTTTCATTCCATTATAATGTCCGGGTTTATTCAGTTAAACGAAATCAGGGCAAACCCTGTTAATCACCCTCTTCAAGCGGTGTTGACACTTGTTCAAGCCAAGCTATGTTGTCCTGATACCATCGGATCGTCGCACGAATGCCGCTTTCATAATTATATTGGGGAGTCCAACCAAGCTCCTTCCTTATCTTATCAGCATTAATCGCATAACGACGATCATGTCCTAGGCGATCTTCAATGTGCTGAATCAATGATTCAGGTTTGTTCAGTTCAGTCAGGATCGTACGGATGACCTGCAAATTATTCCTTTCATTGTGTCCTCCAATATTATATATTTCTCCATCAACGCCGCGGCGCAAAACCAGATCGATTGCCCGGCAATGATCTTCTACGTACAGCCAATCGCGAACGTTCAAACCGTCGCCATATACCGGAAGGGGCTTGTTATGCAAAGCATTGTAAATGATAAGCGGTATTAACTTTTCAGGATACTGATATGGGCCGTAATTATTTGAACAGCGCGTGATATTGATCGGTAATCCAAACGTCTCATAATAAGCTCGAACAAGCAAATCAGCGCCTGCTTTGCTTGCAGAATAAGGACTGTTGGGTTGAAGCGGTGATTCTTCGGTAAATAGGCCGGTGGCTCCCAGCGTTCCATAGACCTCGTCTGTAGAGACCTGGACAAACTTGCCGACTCCATATTGCCTCGACAGATCGAGGAGCGTCTGAGTTCCTGCCACATTCGTCAAGACAAACAATTCAGGCTGCAAAATGCTGCGGTCGACATGAGATTCAGCTGCAAGATTAACTACCGCATCAACCCCCTCCTTAAAGAGGGGTTCTAAAGCTGCCCGGTCTCTGATATCCGCTTTCACAAAACGATATTTAGGATTCGTCCGCACTTCGCTCAGATTTCCTGAATTGCCGGCATACGTTAGTTTATCCACATTAATAAATTCGTCATGCGGATGTTGAGACAGCATATATCGTATAAAGTTACTGCCTATAAATCCCGCACCGCCTGTGACAACGATCTTCATGCCACCTCACCCCTCGTATATATAGTTATTTTCTGCCAAAGCCAATCGAGGATGCTTTGAATCTTTGTCTGAGAGAACAGGTTTGTTCACAGGCCAATCGATATTAAGATCCGGATCGTTCCAGGCTATACCTCGATCATGCTCTGGCGAATAGTAGGCATCGACCTTGTATATGACTTCCGTATCGTGAACAAGGGTACAAAAACCATGGGCAAATCCTTTGGGAACGAGAAGTTGAAGGCAATTGGCTGCAGATAAGATAAAACCTTGCCATTGCCCATAGGTAGGAGAGCCCGACCGAATATCAACGACCACATCATAGATCGCCCCGCTTACAACGCGGATCAATTTCGTCTGTCCCTCGGGAGACAGTTGGTAATGCAGTCCTCTAATAACACCCGCCTCACGTGACATCGAGTGATTGTCCTGAATAAAATGGTCGTTAATGCCGCATCCTTTAAGAACTCGATCATTGAAACTTTCCATAAAAAATCCCCGATGGTCTTGGTGAACGGCCGGTTCAATCCGTTTCACGCCTTGAAGCTTTGTATCCGTGATTTTCATCTGCTGCCTCCGGTACATGGATTAGAGAGCTTTACCGAAAACGTCGGTTGCCGCTCTCTCAATTATTTATATGTCTTATCCCAAATTAGGATATAGGCAATGCACTCCCCCATGCAAAAATCCCGATCGCCGCTGCAGATCGAGATTTCGATATGATATATATGAGATCTATCCTAAGTCGATTCTTATCTTCTCTTTAACTTCTTCCAGCAGGCTCAGCGCTTCTTCCAAACGGTCCCCTTTCACGATGATCTGGCCGATTCGGTCTGTGCCGACCCTGAATTTATTTACCTTCTCGCCTATATGATAATCAAATGATATTTGAATAATATTCTCATGCTGATCATTTCCGTTCTCAAGTCCAGTAATATCCCCATCTTTATCGGAGATCAGTAGTTCACACGCACAAGGCTGTGAAGTATGAGAGGGAAATGACGGATTCATACGAAGAGCAGCCTTGATGATCTGCTCATAGTAATCGAATCCATAGAAAGTGGACACCAGTTCGGGTAAGCATGTAGCTCCTGCTCTGCCTCCGATTTCAAGAACATACACATGCCCGTCTTTCAAAATAAAATCCGCATTGATTGCGCAATGATTTAATTCCAGCGCTTCGATACTTTGTTTCAACTGGAAAAACAGATCTTGCTGCACTTCTTCGGGCAATTCATATGGGACATAATGACCGATGGGAACACCGGTATCCCCATAAAAGACGAAATCCCCGTGCGGCATGATGAATTGAATTTGGTTATCGTAAACGAATGCCTGTGCGCCGAACTCGGTTCCTTCAATAAACTCTTCAACGATGAAAAAATCCAGTTTCGTATCCTTGCGCACGGTTTCAAATGCGTATTCTACATGGGCGATATCCGAAACCTTCACAATGCCCTTGCTTGCTCCCCCGTCCACTGCCTTAAAGATAAGCGGCGGCGACAATACTTCGAAAGCGCTGTAAGCTTCCTCTAAAGTTGTGACCTTTAGAAACCGGGCTGTTCTTACGCCATGTTTCATAAAGGCCTGTTTCATCTTCCATTTATTTGAGGAGAGTTGAGCGGACTCATAACTCAATCCGCTAACTCCCAATTCATCCACGACTCTGCCGATCGACTTGACGGCCACGTCCGTACCCGTTGTACAGATTCCATGAATTCCTTCATGCCGGGCGATTTCGACAATCTTATCCATATGGGTCGTATCCTCGTAGTAAACCTTGTCTGCCTTGGCAAACCCGGGATAGTTTCCTTGGCGGCTCACAACAATAACGTATAATCCCATTCTTTTCGCGGTTTCAATTAATGGGAGCTGGGAGATTCCCGCACCTAGAACCAACAGTTTTCTCATGGCTTAAACTCCCTTATACGGGTTATGATCCGATCCAAGTCCTCCTCCGTAATGTTCGGATGAATAGGAAGGGTCAGAATTCTTTTCCAGATCTCTGAGGAGAGCGGCACGATCGCTTTTAGATGCAGGTAGCTCGGATGCAGATGGCACGGATAATAATGGACGCCCGTCGCGATATTGTGTTCCTGCAAGTGGTCAATCATACGGTCCCTCTGGCTTTCCTTGCTGAATTTAACCTGGAACAAATGCCAGGAGCTTTGAGCATACGGCTGTTCATGAGGAAGTTCCAGCCATTCCAAATCCTTCAGTTCGGATTGGTAACGAGCCGCTATTTCTTTTCGTCTTCCGTTCAATTGGCTCAGCTTATTTAACTGAACGAGCCCGATGGCAGCCTGCATGTCGTTCATATGATATTTGTATCCTACGTCATCAACGAAATACTGCCATGCATACACCTTCTCATGTGACGACCGTATCCACGTATCGCGTGAAATGCCAACCCACCTCTTCTCACGCAGCTTACGGTTCATCCACTCGGTATTGCAGGTGATTGCGCCGCCTTCACCACTCGTCAAATTTTTGACGGCGTGAAAACTGAAGCAGGTAATATCGCTGATGGAGCCGATCTTTTTGCCTTTATATTCCGCGCCGCATGCATGCGCAGCATCTTCTACTACCTTGATTCCATTGGCATGCGCCAACTCATGGATGGTATCCATATCGCAGGGATGCCCGCCCATGTGAACGACGATAATTGCCTTGGTTTTATCTGTTATCTTCCGCTTGATATCTTCCGGTGATATGTTCATCGTATCGGGTTCAATATCCGCAAAAACCGGCGTTGCTCCCACATAGCTAACCGCATGGACTGTGGATATGAACGTGATGGAAGGAACGATTACCTCGTCACCGGGCCCAATCCCTAAAATGTCCATGGCTAGATGGAGCGCAGCCGTACCGGAGTTAAGAGCAACCGCAAAACGACTGCCGACATACTTGGCAAATTCTTGCTCAAACTGTTCCGTTCTGGGGCCAAGACCAAGCCATCCGGACCGTAAAACATCCGACACAGCGTCAATTTCCTCTTGACCTATACTCGGTTGAAGAACAGGTATCAGCTTATGGTCCAAGTGAACCTCCCCTTTCGTTATCCTCGTTATTCCGACATTAGAATTTGTGAGCGCCATCGTTCGGCGCAAGCTTCCACTGAAAAATTTGCCCATGCTACTTGTTCGGCATGGTCTGCAATGTTCTGACGCAGTTCTGGCTGTTCTATCAGTTGGACCATAGCTTCATACCAATCATCACTAGTACCGGAAACAATCAGACCGTTTTCCTTCCCGGTTACCCATTCTTCGTATGCTGGAGAGGAAGTATAAATGCCCGGAATCCTACAGGCGGAATACTCACGGAATTTATTGTTGCTTTTGCAATCATGCAGCAGCGTTCGTTCCAACGGCGCCAACCCGATATCCCAGTTGGACCGGTAAAGACGCTTTAGAAAGTTTTTATAGTTCTCGTCATAGGATTCCGCAAAGACCTGTGGCTTCTCTCTGAGTTCATCAGGAACATACCCGCAGAACTCCATTTTGATTTTATCCCCATATTTCTCGATGATTTTAATCAATGCACTGGTAACCGGTTCAAAAGCCGCCTGTTTTTTTCCACCTTCATACCCGATCACAACTTTACCTTCTTCCTTGCGTTTCTTTCTCAACCCGGAGATAGCAGCGAAATCAACGCTTCCCGGAAAATAGACGATTTTCTGGGGACTAAAATGCGTATCAAGATGTTTGGCAAAAAAACCGGAAGCTACCTTTACGATTTGAGCGTTTTTCAGAAAATTAACATACGCCTTTCTTCGTGAGGAATCATGATAGTATCTTCCCATATCCGACCCCGGAGACATCGCGATAAAATGGTCGTCGATAACATACACCGTTTTTTTCCCCATCTCCCGGGCCATCTCCAGAAACTTATATGCTTCAGGCTGAACCGTTCGGAAGAAGAGCACGATATCCGCATCAGCCAGCCTTGATCTGTCCATCTCATTATCGGATCTGACGTCAAATTCGCAGACTCCCATCTTCTGCAGATGGCGAAGCGGCTGCTCAATGCCGATTTTATAGGATGCGATTTTATCCGATCCGATGATGAGAACGTTTATATCCCCTCTTTTCCCCATGTTCCCGCTCTCTCCCCCGATTTTACGTTTTGAATATGAATTTCTTCCAGTTATCGATGCATGTCTGAAGTGCAAAATGCTGCCGAGCTGCCCTTTGCGCATTCTCCTTGATTCGCTGCCGCATCTCTGGATCTTCTATCATGGCCTTGATTCCCTCATACCAATGCTCCTCGTTATGCTCAACTAGGTAGCCTGTTTCCCCTTGCTCGACCCAATGCATATAAACAGGAGACTTCGAGTATATACCCGGAATACCGCAGGCGCCGTATTCACGGAATTTCGTATTCGTTTTGCCTTTGTTAAATGAATTGTTGGCGAGGGGCGCAATTCCGATGTTCCAGTTGCTTTGATTTAATTTCTTCATGAATTCCTTGTATTCCATCCCCCCGCCTTCATACTTAACGCTTGGATGTTCCGCCAATGAAGGCGGAAGGTAGCCAAAAAATTCCAAACTCACAAATCCCCCGTAGTAATCCAAAATTTTGTTCAGAGCGGAAATGACGGGAACGAAATCTTCCTCTTTGTCCCCTCCTGCATAACCGATGACAACTTGCTCCTGACTCTTATCTCCCCTGTCGTTCTGATCCAGCCACTCAAAATCAATGCTGGCAGGAAAATAAATGACATGTCTATTGTATCGCTCATGAATATAGGTGCCGAGATCAGGCGCATCTACTTTAATGATTTCCGTGTTTTTCAAAAACTTAATAAACGTCTCTCTTCGGATCGGATCGTTATAATATTCCCCCACTGAAGTCGTCGGCTGAATCTCCAAAAAATTATCATCAATAACATATACCGTCCTTTTTTTCAGCTGATGGGCCATCTCCAGTAATGCATAAGCGGCTGGCTCAACATTACGAACAAATACGATCGTGTTTGCGGCAGCAACCATTTCATGGGTCACATCGGTTTCCAATTTCACGTCGAATTGCAGATTCTCTTGTTTTTTCAGTGCATTAAGGGGCTGAATAACGCCGATTTCAAGCGAAGGTATCATGCCTGCCGCGATAACGAGAACATCCATCTTTGGCAGCTCCGACTCGATAACGGCCACAGCGTTATGAGACCTCTTCTGGGCTTCCGCGCGCCCTTGTGCAAAACCTTCCTCTTTTCCTCGCTGAAAACCATCCATACTCCCTATTTGATATGCGCTAAGACGAACAGGTCGGCGTTTTCCTTTTCCAACTCGCTTTCGAGGCCTTGTTTTTTTTCTTAAAGCCATCTTATCCTTCTCCTTTATAAGCTTCTTGATGACCGGCCTCCATACCCTCCGCATAACCAACGTTAAATCCTTCATTATACGCTTTATCAAACCCCGCATCATAGGATTGATTGTATTCGGCAGCCGTTTGACTCGGAGCTATTCTCCCGGTTCCCCTCCTTCTCTTTCCAGCAAAAGCTCTATCTGTTCCCTTACCTCTTAAACCTCTTCCACGGATACCTTTTCTTTTCAATCTGAGCGATACACCGCCATTTTTTCTCCGTGCTTTCATTCATCTCACCCTCTGCTCTTTATTAAATGTTATCCGACTTAATTACCGGAGGAGAAATGATCGGAGCTTCCTCCTCATATTTCTGAACCTCTTGCTCGTTCACTAGCAATGGCTCGTAAGAATCAAGGTGCCAAGCGGCCACTGCGAGTCGATTCATGAATCGGTGCAGTCTCTTCCCCTTGTACTGATATACACTGTCATTCTTAAGTTTGATCAGCCTGCCTTCTTGCTCCCATGAATCCGATGAGAAATATACAGTCTTCATACGCCCAATGGCGTCCTCCGCAGAAATACCATCCCCAAGCGGCCAGCAACGCAGATCAACCTGTGAAACTCGGACTGGCTGAATTCCGCTGGCACCATGAACCGGATACCTGATCCCGTTCTCTATCCAATACGTTTTCGAACTGGCGCCTCTCACGAAGATACATGTCGGATACAAATCAATGGTACGCAGCTTTATCGTGCTGTTCATGTTTTGCTGCCACTTCAGGGACAACATATCATGGGGATCTCCCCATTTACTGGAGTAGAACGTAAGATTATTTGCATACACTTGTTCGAATTTGGAATTTAACGTCTTCATACTGACGCTGCCGTAATGATGAATAAACGTATCCTTTGCTATAACTAGCTGCATGCCAAGAAGCCGGGCACGCAGCCCATAATCGTCGTCTTCACAGTTTCCAATCTCAAAACCTTCGTCAAAAAAACCCAATCGGTTAAAGTCATCTCGCCGAATCAACATGCAAAAACCCGTCAATCGTTCTGTCACGATCCAGCTGTTCACATTAGATTGATTGTATGATTTGGAGAATTGCTGCATCTCAGCTATATCTTGGTAGCTTACATGGATCAGTTGATCTCCGCTGATATAATTTGTCACCGGTCCGACAATTCCGAACCGTGAGTCGCTTTGCAAACAGTTGAGCAAATTCGAGAGCCAGTTGGTCGTTACTACGGAATCATTATTTAAGATCATCAACGTTGTTCCTTTTGCCATCATAAGTCCCTGATTGACAGCACCTGCAAAGCCTAAATTTTCTTCATTAATTTGAAAGCGGAGTCCTTGGGAGGATTTGAGAAATTCTGCTGTACCGTCATCAGATGCATTATCAATAATAATGAGTTCATACGGCGCATCAGTATAGTGGAGGATACTTTCAATGCATTCTTTTAAATAGTCAAGCTGATTATAGGTCGGCACAATGATACTTGTACCTTCGAAGACATTTGTGAATTGGGTTATTCCCACATGCCGACCACGGGTGTATCCAGCCTTGTAGCCGGAATTGAATCCTTTGTTAGCTCCGTCGTTGTAACCGTTTCTTTTATGTTTGCTAATGTGGCTCATAAGGTTGATTCTCCACTGGACAAGGAATCAGCCAAATGCCCGAAATCCATAGCGACTTTCCCGAGCTCGGAAGCTATGCGCTCTGTAATCACGACAGCCGGAATGCCGGCACCCACAAGTGCGATGTCGAATGGACGCCCTCGAATTTCATCCATTGTTCTGGGAATATCGTTCATTCCTTCAACGGGAGCAACCGTGCCAGTCACCTTGATTCCATGATCTAACAACACCCGTGAAAGACCAGGGGCAGAATTGCCCACAACGAGAACTCGACGTCCTGCTAGGATCCCAGGCAACAAACCTTCCAAATGTAATGCATAGTTGACTGTCGATAACGTTAGCTGTAACTTTCGATAATCAATGCCGTGAGCTCTAAACACGGAAAAGCAAAGAGGTTGAAAGTTTGACAATCTTAATTTGGGAATTCCGACAATATCTGCATTTCTCACAGAGGCTGCCAGCATATCCCTTGCTTTTAGATCAGGTAAACTAACACCGGCATAGCTTAAAAAATGGCCTTCTTTTCGCACCTCATCCTCGTTCAAAACCATTTCTTGCGCAAGCGTAAGCAGTTCTCCATCCCCTAATCGGATTACAGACAGCGGGGAACTTGAATCTAAGGCTTCTTTAATCCTTTCCGCAACTTCCGCCGCGCTCATCAGACGATAATACTGAGAACTCAGTTGCTTCATCCCTTCTTCAATAACCTGGCGAACCGAAATTTCGGGGAGAACCTCGAGCTCCGGGAGAATCGAGTCCACAATCCCTTCTCCTCCATCATAGTATCCCTTAGCGTACCCCTCTCCCGAGCTTGGTTTGACCTTTGTTTCGGGTACGGAATGCTGCGACCGCATCATGGCTTCGTCATAACCGGTATCAAAGCCTTCATTAAAAGAAGCTGCAGCTTGCTCCAGCAATTTTTGGGTGCACTCGTTTTGTGCATGGACTTTTGTTCTTTGAAGAGTTAACTTCCGCTTAGGTCGCCTCTTTACCAACCTTTTTCTTTTTTTTTCCAAGTGCTGTCGTATGATAATCACCCCGTCTTACGCACAATATATTCTTTAGAATTCATTAGGAAACGGGTATAACAATCCATTTTGACCCGACAACTAGGGGAAAATAGTACGAAGCATCATATCCAAACGTTTATGATAGGTATGATCCTTTCTTGTTCTCATCAAGCCGTTCAACGCAATTCGCTGTCTCTCTTCCTCATGACGCAAATAATAGTCGATTTTATCCATCAAATCACCATAAGAACCATAGGTCTCTATCTCCGATCCAGGGGAATATAACTGGCTCATATCATGGCGGATATCCGATAACTGAAGTGTGCCACAGCCGGATATTTCAAAAGTGCGGGGATTAACGGAAAGCGCCTGTACTTTTCTACTGTTGGCATTGATCGTATCATCATCGGATGAACGGTGCTGGTTGATCACAATTTTGGCACCATTATAATAGGTGGCCGTATCCTCTGGCGTCATCCAATCTCCGAGTTTGATCTTGTCAGACAGCTGGGCGTAATGCTGCATCCGGTCCCACCACCATCCGGAGATAACCACTTTTTTATTTTTCAGGATCGGGGCGAGATGATCCATTAACTCCACTCTGTTCCAATACGCTGTTCCAATAAAACAGATATCGGTTTGATATGAGGTGGGTACATGCTTCGGGTAAAATACATTAGGATTAACTGCAAAAGGCAAATGATAGACGTGTTCACAACCTAAATCTCGATAAAAAGATACGCAGTTTGATTCAAGCGTAAAAATGTAATCGTAACGGGGAGCGATCGATACCGTCCAGTCCGTATAGTACGGGTCGTCAGTAAACCAAATGGCCGTTTTAAATCCGCTATCCCGCAGCTCCTTGAGCGTATCAGCTTCCAAAACAACTCCGTTTAACGCTAGTACTAGATCCGGCTGAAATTTCTTAGCCAAAAGAACGATATCATCTGAAGGATTTGCAACCGAAAGACTTCGAACCAGTACCTTTAAAGCTTCAGTCACCGCTTGATCAAGCGCAGGATACGGAACGCCAATGCCTGTGGTGACATAGAGAATTCGGAGATCCCGGATCGGCTCCTCTTCCTTGGGTAAAGATCGTATAACTGCATCGGAAAAACCAATCCGGTACCCCTCTCTCCTCCCCTCTGTAAAACCGTTTCTGTATCCTTCCATGTGAGCCGATTGTTCCTCTCCCTGAAGCAACAAATGATCATTCATTATTCTCATGCAGTCATGCCTCCGGACTTATTCATTCCAAATATTGAGTTCTCTACAATCGGCCACTGGCTTGGTATAAGGACTGGAAGGTTCCTGCATCCGTCCACCATCCCTCTAAAATGTCATAGGCAAGTTTCCCCTTCGACGCGTACACATTGTTAACGTCTGTTATTTCCAATTCACCTCGTGCCGATGGTTTAATGGCTCGGATCGTTTCAAACACAGTCGAATCATACATATAAATACCGGTTACACAATAATCAGATTGGGGTTCCTCCGGTTTTTCTTCAATCATTACGATGTTGTCTTTCTCAAAGACTGGAACTCCGTATCGCTTTGGATCATGAACTTTCTTCAGAAGCACACGCGCCCCATCGGCTTGTTTTTCAAAATCTTGAACATAAGTGGTTAGATGATCTTCAAACAGATTATCCCCAAGAAGTACCACGAACTTTTCGCCTGGTATTACGAACGGTTCGGCAAGGTATAAAGCTTGGGCAATCCCCCCGGCTTCTTCCTGGATTTTAAACGTGGCATTTACTCCCCACTCTTTTCCACTGCCGATCAGGTCTATATATAAACCCGCAGATTGCTTGCCGATCACAATGAGAATATCTTCAATACCCGCTTTTTTGAATTTCTCTATTCCGTGACATATCATCGGAACTTTCCCGACAGGCAGCAGATGTTTATTTATGACTTTGGTCAATGGATAAAGACGGGTGCCCGTACCTCCTGCCAGAATGACGCCTTTCATATAACCCTTCCTTTCGCAAACTATATAATTATACATAGATCGTTGGATCGACGCCCCATTTATCAATAAACTTCTGTCTGTTTATATCAACAAGATGCTTCACTTTACTCATGTCCTGCTTGGCAAAGCTGGCACTCCCATGATGAAAAACAAAGACATCCCCAGCTATCCTGAACGTATATCCCGCATTCCTGGCCCGGTGACAATAATCATCGTCCTCAAAATGACCCGGGGAATAACGTTCGTCCAGCAGTCCGATGCGGTCCATTAACTCCCGTTTAAACAGGAAGCACATTCCGACGATTCGTTCCACCTGTAGCCACTTTTTCGCATCCGGCTCATTCAGCTGGCTCGACATCTCTTCTAAACTGGTATAAGGCATATCGATCTGTTGCTTGCCGCTCGCATAGTTGGTAAGCGGTCCGACGATGCCGATATTCGTATCGCTGTTCAAACAATTCAACATATTCTGTAACCAGTTGCGGGTGACAATGACATCATTATTCAGCAGAAGTATCGTATCGCCGGTTGCGATTTTTAATCCCTTGTTGCATGCTGCCGGAAAGCCAACGTTACTTGCCAATGAAATGAAGGTAATCCCCTCCTGACGGCAAATATCAACGGTACCGTCGGAAGAACCATTATCGACAACAATGATCTCATAGGGCTCTTTCGTATGAAGTTTAATGGAATAAATACAATCTTTTAGCAGATCCTTTCCATTGAACGTTGGAATAATGATACTTGTTTTTTGCATAGCTTCCACCTTCTAAACCTTGGTTAGCTGCCTTTGTCTAATCTGATCCGAAAAAGATAGCCGTGATCCCTTTAAATCGAATGCTGTTTTTAGAGCTTCGATGTGATCTCCAATGATCAAATTGGAAACGGCATTCTGTAGTCCGACATTTCGAGCCCGGAGTCGATTTTTTGTAATAACGTCTACACTGGCCGGTGCATTTATTTTTAAACCCTTTTCAAGGGCGATGACTTGCGCTTTCGGTGGGACGGATAAATTGGCGTACCCAATGATCTGCGCTGCTTCTTTCTTGATCGCGTGAGGCACCGCCGTAAGCGAATTCGCTTCGAGGTCCGCCCTGCCCATGGATCGGTTAATAAACTCCTTAACTATGGTTACGTAGTCCCTTTTGGAAAACATCCCGATCCATGGAGAAATATCATTTAAGGCAATATCGCTACCCTGTTCAATGGCATCGATGAACGGTACGAGATGCTCGGCTAATATCGGAACATCTCCATCAAGGAACAGCAGAATATCAGAATCTGCCAACTTCGCCCCAACTGCTCTGCCAACATCGTGTCCCAACGCTTGTTTATAGTGCACAATAATCGCTTTCGATTGGTTACGGATCATTTCAAAGCTTTCATCGGTTGATCCGTTCACCACAAAAATGATCTCATGTAGTGGCAGCCGATGAAGCTGTTCCAGCAATTGTAAAATCGTATCTTTCTCGTTCATCACCAAGACAATTGCCGCTACTCTTTTGTCCGTTGGCAGGAGTACTGCATTTCCTGGATAGATTCCAGAATGCTTACGGTGTCCTTCCACAAATTTAGAGGCCGCCGCGTGGTAAATCGCCCATGGTAGCGGCCTAACTGAATGGTACCAGCGGTTCCAACTCTCATTCAATTTGATATGGGGGTCAGTATCTTCACGCTCAATATCTTCATGGACTGCTTGTTGATAGCCGACAGTGTATGCTTTCTCTTTCCAATAGTCGATAACTCCGTTTGAACTCAGACGATTCTTGAACATCCGAGCCCCTAATTTATGGCGGCTGCGTTTGTTCTTGGCACTTGTTCTTTTACTTATTGGCTTCATTGCTCTACGAAAAGAATATGAGGCTGGCATCATAACTCGTCTCTGCTTTCTTCGCACCATCCCATCACCACACGCTTTCTCTTTTTCGTGTGAGATCCGACCGATTTCCCCGCATGCCGGATTTAGAGATTAACCAATCTATCGCCTCCAAATGATCCCCAACGATTAAGGTTTCAAGGGGATCATTTCCTCTGGTTCTACCCCTTCTGGGGTTTCTTCTTCCCACATCCACGTAATGGACCCCTCGTACCTTCAAACCATTATAAATGGCCATTGCTTGAGCTTTCGGGGGGACAGCCAAATTGTCAATGCCAATCAGATTTACGGCTTTACGGCTCATTGCATGTGGAATCGTTGTTAAAGAAGCTCCTTTCAATTCGGGATTGGAAACCAAAATGTTTAACGTATGCTTGGCGAGGATCACGCTGTGAACGTGATGCTTGTCGGTTGGACCCAAGTACTTGTTCAAAGCTACATCCACACCTTCTTCCACAGCTTTCGTCAAAGGCGTCAAATCACTTGCTTGAATAACAATGTCTGCATCGGTAAACAGCAAGATGTCTCCTCTAGCCGATGCAGCGCCGATACTTCGTCCCACATCATGACCGAGCGGAAAGGGCAGGTGAATCACCCTCGCTCCGATGCTTTGAGCAATTTCGGCTGTACCGTCCGTTGAACCATTGGCAACAACGATAACCTCCGTGTCGGGGTGCACTTGATAGGCTTGCCGAATGACTGCCGCAATGGTCTTCGATTCGTTCATAGCAGGAATGATGACGGATACCTTCGGAAGCTCCGCATTTTTGATCGAGGACAGGGATCTTCTCCTCTTTGTTCTGTTAACGGGACTCGAAGGACTTCGTTTCTTCATGTTTCTCACCTGCCAAGTTTGGATTAAGAAGACTTCCCCCTCATTTTATGTATAGGTTTTTTTACTGTAACGGCATTCGTACCTGAGGCGAAATAAATTGGGTTGAGCTATAGACCAATAAACATACCAACTCTATCTACATTGAATAAACTGGAACATTAAAAAGAAAGAAAGTGAAGACCTATCAGAACATTCCAGGCTTTATTATTAGGAAGAAACGAGGTACCGCCTGTTCACACGATCCAAAATCCGGATGGGGAAATTCGCGGCCAGGTTCACCGATAGAAGCACATCATCAAATGAAATAACGTCTTGCCAGCAGGAACCTAGGCTTTAACCTATCTGTCCTTTCAACCTCTCAAAAATGTGCATTTTATCTCATTCATCTGCCTTAACATAACTTTCTTCCATTGCATTAACTGTTACTAGATTAAGAATACAAAACCTTAATCAATTCTATATAAGGAGGTAGACGTGATGGCCATTATTTCGGTCTTCCCTTCACCTACAGGGACGCCAATTGCAACTGCGGTAGCTTCAGCTGTCGCTGGTGATGTCGTATTGGTTAATGATGGAACGTATCCAGAGCCGGCGGTGACTGTAGCGACTTCCAACGTAAAAGTTATAGCTAAAAATGAAGGTTCGGCGATACGCCAAGGACTCAACGCTGCGGCAAGTGCGTTCATTGTCACGGCAGCTACGGGGGTTGAAATTAACGGATTTAAGATTCAAAACTACACGGCCGATGCGATTGATGTTACCGCTGGTACCAATCACCGCATTATTGGCAATACCATTAACAACACGCTTGGTATTGGCATTGATTTAGCTGCCGGTACCGGTCATGTAGCGTGGAGAAACAGTGTTCAAGACGCAGGCGGCGCTGCAGGAATCAACGTAGTAAGCACCGACAGCTGGATCGTACAGAATGTATCCTTCAGCAATACAAGTGTGGGTATTTTGTTGGCCGGCGCCAATAATGCGGCTATCGGTAATACTGTCTCTCAAAACGGCACGATCGGCATCTTGAGCACCGCAGCGAACAATCTGTTATTCGGCAACACGGTCTCGCAAAACGGAACAAGCGGAATCACCGTTGCAGCAGCAAACAACGTACTGCTCCGCAATATTGTGGAAAAGAATACGGGGACCGGCATTTCGATCACAACTGGCGATAACGGACTTCTCGGAGCCAACAATTCCGATGAAAACACTCAAACCGGTATCGCCATTGGCACGGCGTTCAACAGTCTGGAATTCAACGAAATGAAATTAAACCAGAATTTTGGACTCGTCATTTCAGGCAATGAAAACACCGCATTCGGAAATCGGTTCACGGGTAACACCCCGACTCAAATCTCCGTAACAGGTACAGATAATAACTTGTTCTAAATTCCTTGTTTCACGTATGGCTTTTACGCTTGCTCTCCTCGTGAGGGCAAGCACTATTTTTCAACTGAGTTACCCGCAAGGGCATCCAGTAATCATTGTTGATTGGGGGTCACTAAATGAGAAGAATTCTTGTGGTCGGCTCAGAGGGAACCGCATCGTACCAAATCATTCTTCTCCCACCTCTCCGTTATCTGGAAGGACAAGGATACTGCAGTTTTAAGATCCTTCCCCATAAACAGGTAACCCGATCTATCATTTCTTCATACGATATTATTTTGTTTCTAAGAAGCATTGAGCCAGCAGCGCTCCAATGTTTAGAATGGGCACACCGTGAGGGAAAGAAGACCGTATACGTCATTGACGACCATTTTCTCGCGATCCCTCAAACCACTCGACTTGGCCAGATATACGCAAAACCCGCTTATAAAAAAACCTATACTTACTTTCTAAGAAATGTACACATGGTCAAAGTAGAATCACCCGTCTTTCGCGAAGTGATTAAGAAGCAATTCACTCCTAAAGTGATCTATTTTCCAGGGAGTATCGATCTTTCATTTACAAAATTGTCCAGAGGTCCGGAAAAGGAAGATCGACTCGTGATCGGATACGAAGGTGCAAAAAAAGAGAGTTCTTTCCGACCCGTTATTCCCGCATTGAAGCGTATACTTAAGGAATACGGAGATTTTGTCAGACTGGAGTTCTATGGGTACTGTCCTGAAGAATTGAAGGGTCATCCTAATGTCTCGCATTGTAAACATAATGAAAATTACAGCCAGTTCATGCAGCGGCTGTATCGGGCCAATTGGGATATCGGTCTTGCACCCATGGATGATGATCTGTTCTACCACTGCAAAAGTAATGTGAAATTCCGCGACTACGCATCCTGCCGCATTCCCGGCATTTATTCATTATCCCCCATATACCGTGATTGGGTATTCCACAAAAAAACGGGTTATTTTGTTCCTCAAACAGAGCAAGGTTGGTACGTCGGGATTCGAGAAATGATCGAAAATCCCAAACTTCGGAAAAAAATTTCACAAAAGGCCGCAAATGCCGTGGCCAAGAACTTTACGGTCAAACAGAATGCGGAAAATTGGAGGGCTCTGTTTCAAGGCCTGCTCGACGTACCATAGGACCTGTAATAGATTAGATGATGATCTTGTCCTATGATCTCGATGGAGAGGTGATGGCATGCCTACAATTCAAGATGCAATGTTGGTTCTTAACCAGTATTATGATATCAAAAAGCCGAAAATCGAATGGATTCAGAACGAGCCGGATAAAGCGGTGTGGAAGGTAATCAATAACAACGAAACCTATATCCTTAAGTCGGACTATAGATCAAGTAAAACGTTCACCCCTTCAATCACTCTACAATACGCGCTATCCCAACAGGGGTTAAAGGTTCCTGAGGTAATCGCCACGAATCAACGGAAACTATGTACGAAACAAGGTGAGCATCGTTATTATTTGTCTAGATATATCTCCGGCGGTCCTGCATCGATAATTGACCGCGTAAGGGTAATCGGAGATTTTCATCAACACGCCAGGTGTCCAAGTTCACTCACACCCAAACAAAATCCGGACGACTTGAAGGTCGGAATAAACAGGTGGATATCTGAATATCAACTCAAATTAAAAGAATTGTTGAAATGGAAAGACCAGTACTCCTTGAAGCATATTCAACCATGTATACAATTAGCTGAGAAATGTATAAGAGTTTCTTCCCGGAGAGCGCCCCTCCTCGCTGACCATCTCAAAGCCGTGAGCAAAAGAAGACGGGTCGTACATGGGGATCTAACCCATTTAAACGCAATAAAAACAACATCAGGAGATATATGGATTATTGACCTGGAGCATTCAAGAATTGACTCTCCCATCAAGGATATCCGTTATTTATTACCGAGGATTGTGTTGTCTTCATATAATAAAGAGTATTTTGCGAGATTTCCTGAAGGGAAGTCCTTTGAAGAACTCTACTATATAGACGCGATTTTTCCTTACAGCCTCTACTACTACCTCGGCGGATCGATCAGGCAAATGAAACTCCCCCTGAAGAGTTCCCGGGTACAGGAGATTGTATTAGACGAACTGAAGAAGGATGATATCGTAAGCAGGCATTTGGGTGGCGTTAAATAAAACATTTTTCCTTCCACCACACTAACCACCGCCATGCTTAAAGACATGACGAAGGGGCCGTTGTACGATAACAGCCCCTAAGATACATATTAGCGTTTCAATCTTTTCATAACCGGCTTATTGTGATGCTTGCTCCAATTAAAAAATTCATTATTACGGATATTGCCATTGATCGCGGTAAATGGAACGTTATTCTTCCAGGCAACGTAATTAAAGCTGATTTGGTCTCTTTTACTATAACTTATGATTTGTCTCCACCATGTGGTCATTGCCCCCGTAACGATAGGATCATTATGGCGTCTTAGGATCACGCCGGACTCAATTAGTCCGTTATCCCTCGGATATCCCGCATTCTTATACAAGGCTACTTGTTTTAATATGACCTCTTTCTTATCCTTTTTCAAGGCAATACAAGCATCCGCTTCTTTATAGATACAATTCCGATGTGAATGTTTGTAGAACACCAGCGGTGAAGTGGCGCTATATTTTTCAATAAACCGATCGATATCTCCGACAATTCGGATATTCCCGTCAACCCAAACACTGTATTTGTAGGTCGGGAATAATAAGTGTGGCATAACTTTTACCCATCTAGCTTGACGGGCCGTATCAGCGAATATTTTATCTAACTTAATCATTTTCCAGGTCCCGGACTTTAATTTCGGATTATCCGTGAAACAATAGTAATCACAATGCTTGCTCATTTGTAAAGGATCCTGTAGCTTATCGTAATTACCGGTTATCGCTGTGTATATTACGTTTTTTCGTTGATTACTTGTGATGATTTGTCGTCTGCAAGCTAATAGCCATTTTAATTTTTCCCTTGTTTCTTTGAGCAATCGATGATCGACCATTTTTTGTATCGATTGCTTAATCCTTTCCACGCCATGTTTGCGAATGAGGGCAGCTTTCCCATTCTGTGCTAATCGCTTCCTTCTATCCTTTCCAAAGCTTGCCGACTTTTGATGATAAATATAACAATGAGTGGCAACCTTTAATTTAAAGTTGGCAGCGCGGGCACGAAGACAATAATCATCTTCTTCCCCGTAACCTATCGGAAAGTTCTTTTCATCGAAATACCCGATTTTGTCTATAACTTCCTTCTTGATCATTAAACAGAAGCCGTTCAAAAACATGACTCTCGGAAAATTCTTATCGGAGGATTGATAGACAAGCTCGGCCATTTGTTCGATTGTCAAGTTGGGCTCCAATCCATTACGGTTCCAGTCCCGATGGGGAATGGATTGCCAGCTGGCTGCATTAGACAGCGGACCGACGATACCGATCCTGCGATCGGATTCCATGGTTTCCGTCAGCCTTTCCAACCACTGACCGGTTACGATCGTATCGCTGTTGAGGAGGACGCAGTATCGCGATGTTGACTGTTTTAATCCTTGATTCGCAGAAGCAGTATAGCCTTGCGGTTTATCGTGTCGAATTAATGTATAGTGAAATTGTCGTGTGTACTGTTCCAGATATCGCTTTGTGGTTTGATCGCTTCCATCATCTATGATAATGACATTAATTTTTTGTGTCGTATTATTTTGAATGGAGTTCAAACATTGTTTTACCGCATTCAAACCGTTATGCACACAAATGACAACATCAATCAATCCCTTCCCTCCCTTCCCCGTTATCTTTGATCGACACAACCGGGGATAAACTTTTCTCCAATCGCTTATGTCCGCCGAGCAATACGATGTTTCCTTTAATCGACCGAGTCACATTTTTCGTGTCATACAGCAAAGCGGCATGCTCAGCAATAAACTGGTAATCGATCGTACTATGATCGGTAGTAATAACGACCAGGTCGGCGGAGGCAATCAGATCCGGCAAAAGTTCTATGGAGGATATCCTGTGGCCATTGTCTATAAACCATGGAATGAGCGGGTCATAATAGGTTACAGCGGCCCCCTTCTGCTGTAGAAGCCTGAACACTTCGAGTGCAGGCGATTCCCGCATATCATTGACATCCTTTTTATAAGCCATTCCAATGCATATAATATTTGAGTTTTTTAGCGGCTTTTCATGGTCATTGAGTATGTCGGTAATCTGCGATATGACATAGCGGGGCATATTGCTGTTGATATCGCTGGTCAATTCAATAAATTTGTTATAGAAGCCGAACTTTTTAGCTCTCCATGACAGATAGGTCGGATCGATCGGGATGCAGTGGCCGCCGATCCCCGGCCCTGGGAAAAAGGGGATGTAACCAAACGGCTTGGTCGAAGCAGCGTCGATCACTTCCCAGATGTTAATCCCCATTCGATCACACATGAGCGTCAGCTCGTTCACAAGCGCAATGTTAACACTTCGAAACGTGTTCTCGAGCAACTTTACCATTTCGGCCGCGGCCGTTGAGCTTACTGGAATCACGTTATCCAAAAAAGAACGATAAAATTGAAGGCCGAGATGGGTACATTTCTCTGTGATTCCACCTAAGATTTTAGGTGTGTTTTTTACATTGAATTTACGGTTTCCAGGGTCCACTCTTTCCGGAGAATAACATACAAAAACATCCTTACCCGCTTCCCATTGCGTATTGGCTTCAATCACATTCTTAATTAATTCTTCGGTCGTTCCGGGATAGGTGGTGCTTTCCAAAATAATGAGCGTATCTCTCGAAGCATACCGGATGATGGAATCAACCGCTGACAGAATCATGGAAACGTCAGGATCTCTGTTGATGTTAAGCGGAGTGGGCAAGCAAATAACGATGATATCTGCTTCAGCCAGCACTGAAAACTCATGAACGGCATACAGGCGCTGATGGATCAAAGAATCGATATCTTCATCCTTTATATCCGTAACATACGATTTTCCGCGTTGTAACTGTTCCGTTTTATTCTTATCAATGTCAATTCCGTACACCCTGTAATTGGCTCTTGCCGCCTCCACTGCCACAGATAGTCCGACGTAACCAAGACCGATCACGGCCACCGTTGCCGTCTTGGTTTTTATTTTATGCAAGATTTCGCTCATCCTGGTTGTCCATCCTTTCTTGAAGAGTAAGTCATTGTTCAAAAAACACCCATGATGAAATTACCGGGCCATCATAAATTTCCTTCTCCTGATAAAATATGAAATACGCCTGAGAGAAGCAACGGCGAATCCACCAGACATATTACCCATGTCATTCTTTTCGTTTGATATATACAGAAAAGACAGCGAGTTGTTTCGCTGTCGTCAGTAAACAAGTCATATTTTCTTTCATTCCGTAATGTTAATTATTCTTCCGGATTCTCCCTCAGCAGACGCTCCGCCAATATTGCAGGCTTCTCTAATCTTTGTTGAATCATAGGCCAGTTCTCCTTCGTAGCCGTATGAATAACCATGTCATAGGATACGCCTCTAATGGTAAGGCCATTACGTTCAATTCCGGTCCGGGGCAAACCGCAGTTATCATGAAAAGAAACGACACTCGCATTATCAATAACCGTGTTGGAGAACACACTGGACAAACCCAGAATATCAAACGCAACGTGAAAAATAAGCCATACGCTGGCAGGAGCGGCAGGGATCGAATCGGAAATAATCCATCTTCCCCAATTCCCGGCTTGACCATCAATATCATAGATCGCTATGGTTCCGATAGGTACGCCCGAGAGAAGCTCAATGCAGAAGTAATAGTCGCCTTCTCTGTGAAAATATTGTTTCAACCATGATTCATGAGTAGAATAACGAGAGTCGATTTCTCCAATATACTTGGATAAATCAGGGGATCTTCTTAGTTTGAAAATAAAATCAGCGTCGTCCATCGTAATGGGTCTTAATCGAATCCCGAAGCGTTCAACTTTGATGTTGTGCTTCACGACTTCACCTCAATGATCTTGGCGATGTCATCCAAGCTTTGAATTCCCGCTACTTCCCTAATGGAGAAGCGAACATCAAATTGTTCTTCAAGACGAAGAATGAGTTCCATATGTTTTAAAGAATCCCAATTCGCCAGCTCTTCCCGCTTTGGATTATCATGAGGCGGTAATGCAGTGTTTAATACCTCGGATAAGATCGACCCGATTTGTTTGCGTAATTCTGTAGTCATCGATTTACCTCCACTCTAGCAGGATGACTTCCGCAAGCTGCTTTTACACGTGCATAGAGATCTTTAAGCGCCAGTTGTTCAGGCGAGCCTGTAACAAAACGCTTTATCCAGTCCAAGGCAGGAGCATTTCGCGGCCCCTGAGCCATTTCGATATTGATACGCTGCACCCCTCGATCCATTAATTTCTCCAAGATCCAGGCAAAGGCTACCGTTTCAATCTCACGGCCAAGCGCCCTGCAGCTAAAAAGCGTTTCGATTAAATGCGCTTGCTCACCATCCAACCGGCATATAAAAGCGCCGATAATTCCACTGTCTGACAGTATATCGGAGAGGCGAATCGTAATCGTAGCATATTTCGAGGCATTCATAACGTCATTCGCCTCCACTTCTGTCATCCGCCTTAATGCCAGGTTAAACTGATTCGTTTTATGACTTAATTCATGCAGCCGCGTGACATGGGAAGCTTCATTCTCATAGATGGTTACAACCATGTTCAAGCTGTCTAAATAGGAACGATAGTCCGATGCTGATTGTCTAATCTTCTCCCTTGTCTGATTGGCCTGAATATCGGTTGTTCTGGATACGGCCATGTTATCCTGGTGAAGTTGATATAATCCGGGAAAATGACATAATCCAAACATCGTTTCTTCACCGTTTTGCTTTGCTCGTAAAAGACGAACCTCTGGCAGTACAGCGGCCATCTTCACCAACTCTGCCGGATTGTCATCCACAAATACGAAAGCAGACGGGTCAATATTCAGTATTCGCGCCAAGCGATTCAGATTTTCTGCTTTTGTCTGCCAATTCGCGCAGACAGCGGCAAAATCGTTCCATCTCAGCGGGAAATCGCTCCGGGTATCAAACAGAGCCTTAACATCTTCTTCTTCATTACGGCTGCATAACGTGAGCAGCACTCCCGATTGTTTAAGTTTGAGCAGCAGCCTTTGCAACCGATGATGACCTTCCGTTAAAGTTACCCCTTCAGCCCCTTCCTCTCCCAATACCCCGTGATAAAGCGTATCATCAAGATCAAGAGCAATCGCTTTAAGTCTCGGAACACAGGAAGCGGGTAAGAGATGTACACCAAGGTGACGGGAGATAATTATCGTTGCCTGATTGGAAAATGGATAGCTGCTGATTTCCTCGTTCCGATAATCATAGAAGGACTCGGTACCTTCATGGGCCAATTCGGCTAAATCGATCAGAACACATCCTGTGTTGTTCTCAACGGACTCCAACAAATACGAATTTAACTTCCGGAACCATCCACGGTCACTGGCACGGAAGCTGAGCACCCTATCGGCATCTTCCAAGGACTCCGGCCAGTTATTTATCCAGATCGGTTTATCCGTTACCATACGCAGTTTAACGATCCGTTCATTCAGCCAATGTGCAGCTTCCTGTGCGCTCATTGAGCTGGCGTAGATCCGCCAATCTAACCAGATGATATATACATCCGCCTGAGTTTCCCCTCCAATACCGGACAGAGCGCTATCATAATCAGAGTAATCAAAACAGACATCAGCCTCCCATAATCCGCAAAACGGAGGCATCAAATTGGCAACAAACTCAAAGGGCATCGTTCTGTCGACTCGTATTCGGAAGGTTCGATTGCATGGGAGCTTAGGGCTTCCTGCAATCCGAGCCCTGGAGGGAAGGGAGCACAACAGAGAATCCGCTAAATCTAGATAGGTTAACACATGATTCATTCCTATACCTCCCTCCTGTTGTTAGAGCATTGACCTGCCCATTCTTCCAATGATTCTGATACTCCTAGATCCTATCCCGCTAAAGTCATTGGCATTAATATAACCCGAGCTCCTTGCCCCACACATTGATTCTATCTAAATAATGATCCAATAAATAAACCGACTTCAGATCTTCCACTCCCCAAATAAGCTGCTGGAGCAAGCTGCGTTCCAAAACGCGCTGCAAATAAGCCATTTTGTATAACGTAACCGGGTCCGTATCGAACCGGATTCCATATTTGAGCATTTCTGCGGCATACAAAGGCGCACAGCGCTCAATCACGGCATTTTCGTCACCTCTCCAGTCCTTTCGGTATGCAAAAAACACACCTATTAAATTAAACATATCGAACCAGCATGGTGAGAAACGTGCTCCTTCCCAATCGATAAATTTAATATTCCAGGTCTCTTCAGCTACATTGTGGCAGCCGATATTCGGAGTTTGAAGATCATTGTGAATGATACTTTTACCGGCCTGAAGAAGTTCGGGGAAATAAATAGGTCCCTTTTGTAACATGGTACGGACATTAGCGTAGCTAGACTCCAGTCTCTGCTTTAATTCAGGACGTTCCATTGCTTTATCCAGATATTCCATCGTTTTTTGATGGTTCTTCCGGCGTTCTTGCGTTGTGGTTTCGGAGTCGTAAAGCGGAAGCCATTCCTCGAATGTTTCCCAATGATTATAAAAATTGTCGTTATAGGTTAGTGCATGAAGCTTCGCCAACGAAGGGATAATCCGGTCGAAATAATCGGGTGTAAAGATAACCTGACCCTTTACTTGAGGGACGAACTCCATGAATACCCACACATCCTCACCATTCATACCTTCCACGATCAAATATATGGTAGGTATCAAATCCGGTAGAATACTGGTTGCTTTCCGGTACATATTTAACTCGATTAATTTCTGTTCGTTCACAGGTGCTTTGAATATCTTTAAAATCATCGGATAATTTTGTCCGTTTGCCGTAATTTCGAGTTTCCAGATTGCACTCTTGAATGTTTCTTTCAAACATTCCATATTTCTGTCGTTTAAAACAACTGAAGATCCGAAATGGCTTGCCATCTGGTCAGCACATCGAAGTTCTCGCCATTTCAGACTGATATCATTAAGAGGTGGGTTTACCAATAAGGCTTGTGCATCCTCAAGCCCTTTATTATATCCATCTTCTTTTCCCTTTCTAAATCCATCCGTACGACCTTGCTCGAATCCTTCCGAACTACCCATTTTTGTCATATCCGCGTTCCTCCACTCCGTATTCCTTTTATATCCTATGTGGAGGACCTCCGACATGACATTAAAAAAATGCGATTTAACATTCCACACACATGATTTAACATTCCTCGAATAATTGGATAACGATTAGCCAACAATTTCTGCTGCGATTGTGAGATAGATTCATCAAAAACAACGCAAAACAACCCGCTGAACACGCGGGTTATCCGAGTAGTACTCAACTTAATATCCATTGAATCGAATAAGTACTAATAAAGTTCCAATTTTTTTCCTAAAACTTTGATTTTTTCTAAATACACCGGCAGTAGCTTCGCCTCTTTTTTACCGGTAACAGCCCAATTCAGCTGCAGATACAGCCCCTTCTCAAGTATTCGTTTTAGGAATGCCATCTGATACAGTTTGAATGGATCGGTTTTAAAGATAACTCCATGCCTTCTCATCTCATTCGAATATAACTGAACACAACGGCGGGTTATAACCTCCTCCTGATCTTCCCACTCTCGGCGGTATGCCAAGAAAACCCCGATCAAATTGACGAGATCAAACCAGCACGGAGCATATTTTGCGCCTTCCCAATCAATAAACTTGATTTTCCACGATTTCTCCTTAACATTGTAGGCCGCTATGTTTGCAGTGTGAAGATCTCCGTGGATAATGCTGCAGCCTTCATCAACTACCTCCGGGAAATAATCTGGCCCTCTCTGCAGCAGTTCCTTCACGAGTGAGTAATATGGATTTATCATTTCTTTTAAATTGTTGTTTTTCATCGCTTCATCTAAATAATACAAGGTTAACTTATTTATGCTTTTTCTTTCTTCTCTCATAACATTAGAGCTAAATTGAGGCAGCCAATCACCGAATAATTGCTCATGTTGTTTAAAGCGTTCATTCATCGTAGAGGAGTGAAGCTTCGCTAACGTGGGAATGATTTTGTCAAAGTGATCCGGATTATACTGCACCCGTCCTCTAAGAGGTTCGATGTATTCCATGAATACCCACAAATCGCGTCCGTTTACATTTCTTTTGGTTTTATAAACTAGTGGCATGAACGGCTGAAGTACTTTTCTTCCTTTACGGTATATATTTTTCTCAACCGTGCTTTCCGGCCGGTCTTTTTCGAGCGGTTTCGAAATTTTAAGAATGATGGGAATGCGCTTTTGTTCATGTTTGATTTCAAGTTTCCATATGCTGCTTTTGTATGAGTCTTTTAAACATTCCATTGTTTGATGATCTAATCTCACTTCGGTGCCAAAGAACTTGAATGACTTGGAAAAATCCATCTTACGCCATGTTTTTCGAATGAATCGCTTGTCTATTCTGCTGGTTGGACTCATTAGTCCTCACTCCATTTTTCGCTTTTAAACCATTGTATGTCGAACATAGAGATGCGCATCCATTCATTTGCCTAACAAACGGAGGTGTGCTGTGCTCGTTCTCCAATTGGCCACGGTAGATTCTTCAATAATTTTGATACTATATAAGATGGAGCGTTCTTCAGCTCAAGTTACATAGAATGCCACCAGAGTCGTTATGGAGAGGCATCCGCCTGTCTGCCATCCTCATAACCTTTCGCAAATCCAGCTTTAAAGTCTTCCATGTAGGAATGATCATACCCATGGTCATGGACTTGAGATAAAGGCCGGGATCTGCCGACCCCAGGCCTGGAGCTGTAACGGCCACCGGCTCGATGGCGCTTGCCTTTCTTGCCATGACGGCGTTTACTGCCTGATGACTTCAGGCTACGCAGCCCCTTTGCGAATGATTTCTTCCGTGCCATTTCTGAAGTCTTTCGATGATTCCTAACGGATAATGCCATGTTCATGCCGAATCCTCCTGCAAGGTTCAGTTCGTAGCTTCTAACCCGGCCTCGTTGTAAGATAGCTGGCACTCGGATGTTATCCAGGGCGATGCCGGACTGCCTAATTTGTACCGATTTAACGGAATGCCTGTCAACATTTCAGCCATCACGGATTGATAGCCGACAAGCAGCCGAATATTCTCCGCGAGAGTGCGCGCGGTTGTTTCAGAATGTGCCGTAACCTCTGCGATACTTTCCAAAATACTTGCCAGCGCTTGCTGACTTCTAGCAATGGATGATACCATAGCAATCTTGGCTTCATGTTCCCGCTGTATGCGCGCGATCATGAGTCCGTGTCTCCGAAATCGAATGCATCAAATCCCATGGCGTCATCTTGTTCAGCTTCCGTTCCGAGGATAATTCGCAGATTCCGGCACAGACCGGAGCCTATTTTCGTCAAGCCCTCGATTTGCTCAACAATTTGCTCGTGAATGGATAACGAATCCTTCAACTCTCCCTTAGAACGAGGATATTGAGTCAGGACCCATTGACAAACCTTTTCGGCTTCTACCGCTTTCCCTTGAAGAATGAGATAGGTATTATATTGAATAGTAACGGATGCTTCGAGAATCCGCATGAACGATTCCTCTTTACTCACATACATTCCCCCTTAACCAACGAAGTCGGATCCCATTATTCTTCACCTTGCTCGGTCGCTTTAAGCTCTTTCATTACGATTTCCAAACTGTCTGCCGATGTTTGTTGTAGGTCGGCCATGGCGTTCAAATAAGCAGTAATGCTGCTATTGACTTGTTCCACCTGGGATCCTGACGATCGGCTTCCTAATAACTGTCCCCCTAACGATGGTTCTTCGGAGGTTTGGATTTCATGATTGGGTAATGAATGTATAATTTGAGCCATGCGGACTGCTGCATGACGCTGAGCTTCTAGAATGCGCGCTAACTGCCGCTGGGAGTGCGAAAGGTGTTCGACCATATCATCAATTTTTTTCTCCACGACATAACTCTCCTTCGCTCATCATATTTTTCAACATATGCTTCGACAAGCTTTCTGGTGCCATGAATAATACCGTCTTTCGAATCAGGTGAATAGATCCTTAGCCTGCAGCATCGTTCTATATTGCTGTGGAACACGTCCTAACCATTCGCTTATGCTTTCCTGTAATGATGGACTCCCTTCATCTAGTCCTCCAACATCCGATAACAGCTCCGGGCGGAACAGAGCACAGCACGCATTTAACCGATTATGAGTATCCACTTCATCCCTAGGCAGTATGGGGGTTCCTGACTGTGCAAAACTCACACAAACCGTTTTGATAGCGGGGGCATGTTCCAACTCATCCGTCAGACCGCCAATCCAGTTATCCATAACAGGTGTACAGCCATATAGAATAACTAACTTCTTCCCGTGTGCAGCACGAAGTGCCTTATTAAGAACAACCCCTATGCCTTGATCACTTCTCCCGACAATGTGTCGTACCGCTCCGATACGGCCGCGTACATATTGCCTTGTTCCTTCCGAGGATCCGGCATCAGCGATGAGCAGCTCATATGGATGCGGCGTTAAGACTTCGATTCTTCTGATCTTGCCAATGGCATCTTCATTTGGATCATGAATGGGGATAATGATGCTGATGCCGTCAAATGAGCAATCTCCGTTATTTTGTCCGTGTTGAACGCCATAAGAATAGCCAACGATAAATCCATCCTTCCGTCCTTCAACCGGATCAGCTTGGGGAAGAGTCGCCGATAAAGATGTCCGTAAGCGAGCGCCTCGTCTCCTCATCGTAAAAAGTCCTTCATATAAATTCCGCCTCCCGTTTATCATCACTGCGTGAGGACCGAATAATCTTTTGGCAATTCATTTCTATTGTATGTTGACTTTCTCGCTCCGTGACGGCATCCGCAGGGACCATTCTATCCGCGGATGATTGGCACTTGAATCTCCGGGATGGCATCTTCAGCATGTTTACGATTTTGATCCTCCCTGCTTACTAAAAAGGATGGGTGGAATCTCGCTTCCCCCATCCTTCTACTCCCTTATGTTTCCATCCGGCCTATTGAAATCCAGTACAACCAGCCTTCTGAGATCAATGTACCTGCTGATCGTGTAATTCCGATGGCCACCTCCTCATGCTGCCGTTTTCGAATGCCAGCTTGAAACACTGGATCACTGCACGATGCCACCACTACGTAATGTTCATCTTGATAAGAGGTCTGAAGTGGTACTGTAATTTCGATCGCTTCATGTTCATCGGGAAAGGTAAAGGGGATATATCCAAACTGCTGAAGTAAAGGTGTGTCAGGTATCCCTTGGACCGGATTAAATGAAAGATGACTCGGTTGAACCGACTCAAGTGCTAGTTTGGAAGAAATGATGGATTCGGATGACAAATGAATACTGTGTATGGCATAATCCTCAATCGCCTCACTTCTTACACTACGATGCTGCAGATGGGAAGCACTGATTACATCATCAGTCAAGGCGTGATCCATCACATCCTTCTCTAAATCTGACCAGTTGGCGGAAGTTCCTCTGATGGTCATCTTCTTATAATAGCCATCGTACCGCCGAAAGGGCCTTCCCCTTCTTATCCTGGTGATCCTTCTGGCTTTGTTCACTGTCGGCTCTCTCCTCTGCTTCTAATCGTTACATTCATCCTATTCAAGAGATAGGGCTACTGCCACTGTCGGTTAGATGGTTTGCATCAGGTTAGCCCATCGTTCTGCTGTATGATCCCACCTGAAACGTTGACGTACCGTTTCACGACCGGCCATTCCGATTTGTGTACGCAGATTCTCATCTTGAAGCAATCCGTTAATCCGTTCAGCGAGTCCACCAGGAAAATCATCTCTTTGAACAAGATAACCCGTCACACCGTTCTCCACGATCTCCGGGATACCACCTGCGTTCGCAGCGATGACAGGAACCCCAGCTGCCATTGCTTCAACATTCACGAGTCCAAAGGCCTCCCTCGGCGCTGAGGGGACAGCCACAATATCAGCAAGCGAGTACCAGTCTGCAATCGCTGGATAAGGGACAAAGGGTCGAAAGTATACCCAATGCAAATAAGGTCCGGCAGCTTTTTTCAGTTCCCGGACATAGGCGGTTTCACGATCGGATCCGTAAGCCGCACTTCCGATAATAAGCAATAGAACATCTGGATGCTTGTCAATAATATGTGGCAGTACGTCAATCAGATGGTGAACCCCTTTGTCAGGGATAAGCCGTCCCGCAAACAGGATGATACGACGTCCACTCCATCCGTAATGAGCAAGCTTTGCCTCTTTTAGTGCCTTGGCAGCAGGGCTGAATGCCGGAGTAAAATGATCAAGACTAACACCAAGATGATTAATCGTGATCTTCTCCAAAAGCCAAGCATGTCTTGAAGTAATATCCTCCAGCAGAAAACGGCTGTTTACTACAATGCCGTCCATCCAGCGGGCAATGTTCCCAAAGCGCTGCTCGCTCATATATGGAGGCATAATAAATGTATTGGAATGAAGATTAAGTACGATTTTCACATCCGGCAGATGCATTTTGAGGCGCTGGGCCAGCAGCGGCCGATTGTGAACTTCAATAATATCCGGTCTCCACTTCTGAAGTCTCCGCAGCAAGGAAGGATAATAATTCGTACCAGATGGCAGGCGGTAGCACGGAACGCCGTTAATCGTGTCTTTTGAAGGGAGCCCTTTTCCCAGCACTCCGAATATGCGCACATCCATGGTACCCTGTGCCAATGGAATGGTCTGCTCCACTACCCGCTCGACGGAGCTGCTCCTCCCCGATGGAATAACAAACGATCCCGGCGTCACAACCGCCACCTTCCGCAAACCCATAACTCCACATCCTTCTCACATCTTATCTATATGAAAAACACCTGCTGATATATCAAAGGTATCAATCCCCTTGTACCAGTAGCGTTTCGTTGCCTTATTCAAAAAAAAAAAAACGCATACCTGTCATTTGTATGGTCTGATACCTTAACATATACCGGATCAGGGTCTATTGGTGACTATTATCCAGTAAAGAATAGGCCAACCACGGGCGACACCCGTCCACCCGGGACAATCTTTCTTATGCATACGATGTGGTACAAAGACTACATGATCTGTGGTAACAAGGAGGATGACCATGCATCTGGAATATGTCGGCATTCTACTCAACAACAATACGTATCGCAGAATTTCCAGCGGGGAAACCGGCACTGAATCACTGACCAATTATGAAGAAGCTGCTGCCGTGAACGGGTTGATTCCTTGTTTTTTTACCATTCATCATATTTCACTAGAGACTGGAAAGGTGACTGGTTATATTCCGGCTCCAGTTGGATATTCACGAGTGCATATCCCCCTCCCACGTGTTGTTCATATGCGAGCTATTTATCATAAAAAACAGGAGCTGGCGCTGATTGATCAACTAATCAATCGCGGGATATTTATTTATAACGGGCGTACACGCTACGGTAAAAACGTCATACATCATATGCTGGAGCAGGACCAGGGGATATCACCATCCCTGCCTCATACGGTTAAAGCTACCCCCGCCTCGATTCACTCCATGCTTAGTCAGCACGGGGATCTCGTTTTAAAGCCATGCAATGGAAGCATCGGGGTTGGTATTATGCGTTTGAAAGGTAACTCCCTACGCAGTCAATTCACTTACTCCCGCTCATTACCATCGGCCAAGGGGTGGAGAACGGTTACTCTGCCGCCCGGAAAGCTCCATCCCCTGATCTATCAGCGGATCAGGAAAGCTCCATTCCTTGTACAGCAGCGCATTCCGCTTGCCGAATATGATGACCGCCCCTTTGATATCAGAGTTACCGTTCAGCGCGGGGGAAGCGGGCGCTGGGAGGTCGCCGGCATGTTTGCAAAAACATCGGCCCCACGAACGTTCGTCTCCAACATTGCTCAAGGCGGCTCAGCTTATCGGGTACCGGACATATTATCCCGCTGTTTGCCTTGTGTGCCTGTCGGGCCAACTATAGAAAGAATCGCTGAGTTTTCCCTCCACATCGCCAAAACGCTATCCTTGTTTATTCCGTTTGCCGCTGATTTTGGAATGGATATTGGCATTACCGAGGATGGAAAGCTCTATTTCATTGAATGCAATGGCTGCGATCAACGTTATGGTTTTTTGGAGGCTGGGATGGCAGATGCATGGAAATGCTCATACCACAATCCAATGGCCTTTGCCCGTTATCTGTATGATAACGGTGTCTGGCCGCATTATTGAATTGCAAAAACCAGCTTCTCCCTAAAGATCAGGGAGAAGCTGGTTTTTCACGATTTTAATGAGGCACCTGGGATTTAAAATCTCCTTTACTGGATTTATCGGCATGATAAAATACGACGTCCCCGTCCATAAGAGAAAACCGCTTACCATACGGATCGTTATACGTGCGGCTGTACCCTTCAAGCTGCCATTGATTCATGAGCGGACCATGAATGTATTGCAGATGGGGTTTGGCCGTATTGCCCTCCCGGATCGTCTCGATGTTGAAATTGACCACGATATACCCTTTTTTGAGAAAAATCGAGGATTTCTCGTCCAGTCGGTTCGTCCGTCCATAAGCGGCCAGGTCGGTCCCTTTCTTCACCACATACACATCGGCAGGAAGACTGTATTCACCATACCAGCGCTGTACAGCCGCGTTGGCCCGCTCCGTATCAACGGAGGCAGGCAATCCTGACTTCGGGCCGATCAGTGTGCGTATTTCGAATGGCAGCAGCATCCAGTCGAGCCGCCCTACCCAGGTCTTGCCCTTGCTGATCTTCTCCAAGTACTGCTTCATGTAGGCTGCCGCGGACATCCCCGCCGGGGCTCCGCCGCGGTTGTACAAATACGATGCGGTATCCTGCAGCTCGCCTTGCGGAACATTGCGCAGCCTGTCATTCAGAATGACATAACGCTTCTCCGTGTCCTGCGGGGAACCGATCCGAATGAACTTCCGGTTTCCGCTGTGGTAATACAGATCAACGGGCTGCCGTCCGCTGCCGCCCTGATTAACGAAATAAAAACTCGGGGTAATTGAAATGCCGTCTTGTACACCAAACATATTGCCCTTTGTCTTCAAATCGAATTTGAAATGGTAGCCTGTCTTTACGGCCGCATTCTTATATCCCTGTGCCGGATGCTTGCCCGGTGCGATGGGAAGTGTGTACGGCAATAAGTTCCCGCGTGCACCGCCGTCAATATCGCGAAGTCCTGTCCAATAGGACGTGCCGGTTGATGCCGCATTCCCTTTTTGTTTGCGGAAGACCGTCTCCCAGTTATAATCGGCAATATCCGTGATATGGAAATCATATACGCGCCCGATCACTTCAACTGGTTCAATATCCGTAGCCACATGGTGAGCCAAATCCAGGTTCGCGCTGGGCTGTGTCGTAAAGTCGGAAGGAGCGTTCTCCGCAATCGTACGGAAGTATACCTGATAATCACCCTCATCCACCCATACCGGCAGGAAAAACTCCGTGTCCAGCTGAGCCGTCGGGATTGTGATCCAGGTGTCTTTGGGATAAAAGGTGCTCCTGTCGCTGCTGTAGACATCGAACGGAAAATAGACCTGCTTCGATCTTACATATTTCGCATAGTCTCGGTCTCCGTATCCCTGGATATTCCGATGCTGACCCGAGGTAGGAATACGTACCGTAAACGGCCGATCCAAGATGAATGCAGACCGGTTTGGGTTCGGGGTCGTCTTTTGGTTGTGGGCCTGATCATCCGTCACCGAGGAATAATTGACTACCGGCGTATGGACGGTGACGGTGTTAATGGCATTGACCGGAAATGATTGATTAGACCCGCCATTAATGTTGCCGGGTATGAGATCATATTCAATCGTCCCTGTGCTCGTCGTATTCGCTTTATTCAATAACGTATTGCTAATGAGATAGTTTCTGCCGTATAGGACGTCTCTTTGAATCGTCGCAGCCGGAGGAATGATCCCTGGTGTGGGTGCCGTCCCTTGCGCCCAGCTGTCACTCATTACGGTAGATCCGTTAAACAGGACTCTATCGTTTTTCACTTGGTTTTGACCTACAGCCGACTCCGCTACGGATGTAAAATCCGTTGTCGGTACTGCTGGCCTGCTCGAACCGCCTGAAACGGTTTCCGTCCCTAAATCCACTTCTTCGCATGATGCAGGCTCCACATGATCGTCAACATTCGCGCTATGATCGGATGTAATGACAGGAGGGGTGTAACCGGTTGGAGTAAGGCTCACTGAACCACCCGGTAATGCATAATTGCTAACGGTTGTTTTGGCTAACTTATAGACCTCCAGGTTATCGATTTGCCAGTAGGAATACGGCCTCGTTATCGTAACTTGTTCTTCTACCTGAACCTCTTCTTCCATGGGTTCATCAGGCGTGCCGGGATCATCCGGACCCGAGCTTGGTTCTCCCGGTATCGTCCAGGTGAGAATGTACGTCTTTTTGACGGGAACGGTGTAGGTGATGTCCCCCAACATGTTCGCCCATTGGTTCTTGTACAGATAATTGAGTCCGAAAACATTGACGTATAAGGATTCCGAAGTCGGTATCCCGTCCAGAACATCAAACTTTTCAGCGTCTCGATTGTCCGCCTTAATTACGCCCGTTGCCACAGGGTCCATAACCGTATGCGATGAAACAGTTCCCTTTCTCGCAGAACCGATTTGGATTCCGCATGTGTTGGGTGGGCCACCTGGTCCTCCCGGATTTCCTCCACCGGTATTCCCGCAAGACGAGCCTGTCCCAACCTGAATCGAGGTATCGTCGGTTTCATCCAGTGCCTGGGCAGTATCTTTAAAATGAGCCGTAATCGTCGCTTGCCCTGTCGTTGCTACAGCTGTCACTACACCTGAAGCATTGATAGTCATAACACTGCTATCCGAGCTCCGCCAGGTCAACTTGTCGTGTCTTTGCAGATTGTATGTACTTCCGTCTACCTTCGTTAATTTCGCTGTGAGCTGAATGGTACCGGACGGTGGCACGCACGTCGCGCCTGTGATTTCTAAGCCTGATGTTCCATCTGCAAAGGTGGCTCGAAGGAGTTTGTCTTTGTAGACGTAAGTGTAAGTTGTAAAATCCGCATAAAACTTATTGAAATAAAATACCTGTTTGGCACCAGGATTTGCCCAATAATGATTATATTTATCATTATTAAATGTTTGACTAAAATTGATGGTTATTAGATTTAAATCCGTAACATTTGCAAGTGCCCCTGACCTTGGCAATGTACTTGCATCAGCATACCCTGTATCCGTAGGAACACCACCGCTAACAATTAATGAGTTCCTATCAACCCTAACGTTCGTGGCCTCAACTTCTTCTTTTGAAATCCCACCATCTTTAATCCATAGATTATAGAAGGGGGAGTTTGCGTCAATAACATAAAACGCTTTAGTTCGAGGGATCTTTGCCTCAAGTGCATCATCTGTGCAGTTTGGATATTTCGGAAGTGCATTGCCCTGAACACTTTCAGTTGCAGCTGAGTCATCACAACCTCTACTGTCTCTCTTACTTACAGTACCTCCAGAGGCTCTCCAATGTTTCCCGTACCAATTACCTGCATCAAAAATGGACCAGCGATCCCAATAATAGACCCCACCATAATTCGTATTTTCTTCCGATCGGACCCTTGTTTTAGTACCACTTAAAGTATCAGTTTCATCATCCCATTTATTCTCGCCTGGTGTAAAACCTGCAAATGAACGAATGGTTGCACCTGTACTCTTATCAATCCACTCTAATTTTTTTATTATTTTTCCTTTCGGGACTTTGACAGAGATCGGCTTTGTGGTTAACTGCTTTTTATCCGAAAACAAAAAACCGCCATACTCATAATCATCAGGATCTTTCACCATTTCGTAAGTGATATCCTTTGTTATTTCCCCTGCAGCATCAATTATATTTGGATAAAAAAGAATAATGTTAATTAACAAAATAAATGACATCAATAACGAAAGAGTTCGTGACATCAAAAGTCCTCCTACCTAATCAATATTGATCTGGAAAGGACTTGACTTATGATTGGTGCCCCTGCTGAAATAGACTCTATGGAAACTCTGATAGATCCATCTGTACTAAATTTCTCTTTTGGAATTACTAGCCCGTATATCTTTTTGCTCGAATCACTTGATTCAATAACTGAAGGCACTATGAGACTATTTCCAGTCGGCACACCATTGTAACCATGAATGTGAAGATTTACACGATCCGTTATAGGATATCCTTTTGGATTTTTGTTAATTACTATACGAGCATTAACAATGATAACGTAACATTTGAGATCATCGGAAAATTTTGCCCACCCCCCACTATTTGTTCTATATGAAAGTTTATTTTTTGTCGGAAGTAATTTCCTATTTGGATCTCTTGGGTCATTCCAATCAATTGCTAGAAGATCCTCAACTTGAATAGTGGTACCATCTTTTCCCTCGAACTTCAAATTCGAGACTTTCCAAGATTTAATCCCAGTATTATTTTTGTTATCCGGCCCATTAAAAATCTCTGGTGCCACCGAGAAAATATTTGTCTTATGCCAATACACTTCAGCCGCAGCTACGGCATATTTATCAATGGGGAGCGTCTTGCCGCTCTTTACCTGAAGCAAACGCTCTATAACCGCAATGGCCTGAGCTCTTGTCGTAGTGCCAGTAGGCGATATTACACCCGGCGCGGTCCCCGATATGATGCCATCCTTGGATGCAAGATACATCCACTGCTTGTCCTCCACATTCTTATATCCCAGCGCTTTTACCGCTAGCTTAGCCATCTCTTCACGCGTCATTCGTTCCGTCAAGTTACTGTTTCCGAAATCGCCGGCCTTATAAATTCCTGCCGATTCTGCGGCAGCCACGTAAGGAGCATACCAGGAACCTGAACTTAAGGAAGCCACCTCAATATCCAAAGCTGAAACCGCCATTTTCATAAATTCCGCTCGAGTTACCTGTTTGTTAGGCAGGAATCTTTTATCCGGATAACCATCGACATAACCTCGTTGTATGGCATCTTGAATAGCCGTCTGGGCCCAGTGGCCTTGAATATCCGTAAAATGGCTCGTCTTCGTCTCACGAGACTCCGCCATTTTGTCTGCGTTGCTCTCTTGCGCTGCCTCCACCGTGTTCAGATAGAAGCTTCCGACAAACAGGGACAATGCCGTAAATACACTGATCGAGATCTTCTTCATGAATATCCTCCTATACAAGTTGTGGAATAAAACCTATGCCATTGCTCCATATCTCCTTCCTACGCCCTTGCTTAGGGACATCTACCGCCGTCTCTCATAATTGCACATCAATTACATTTTTGGATGGATGAGAGAAATTATAGTTATATTATCATATAATCATCTATTTTGGTATAATATTCCTATCCTGATTCTAATTCACTACTACATTCGCATCTCCACATGACCGTGGTTAATTCCTCATAAACTGATAAAAACCTCGACGATAGTCACATGAACATGTGTCCTTTCGTTCGAGGTTTAATTGTTACATGTAGTGGAACCGTTATAAACCGGTGGAGGATTCATCCCGGTCCCCGGCCTGAATTTCAGCTTTTTCCGCGCTTTGCTTATATACAGCAGCCAATACCTTCTCATAAGCGCTTTCAAATTCATCGGGCAGCATCGGCTTGATTTGTTCCAATATGGTCAACAGTTTAAATAGCGCCTGTACCTCCTCTTCCGTTAAACCAAGCGGGTACATTGCAAAATGCCCGATAAATGTGTAGCCTCGGCCTCGGCCTTGGTGTGTGATGGGAATATGCATGGCGCTGAGGGCATCCATATCCCGATAAATGGTTCTTTCGCTGGTTCCACAACGTTCGGCAAGCTCGCGAGCCAGTATACCTGGTCTTGCTTGTACAAGGGTAATGATTCTCATTAGTCGGATCAGTCGGTCTGTCATATGGCATTCTCCCTATCTTTCTAGTAAATTAGACATATTTTGTTTGACTGCTAAATAGTACATTCGACCCTGAAATCATTTTTCCTTTTTTATATACAGATTCTTCATTCCTAGTTAATTTTTAAGTCTAAAGTCCCTCTTCCTATTCGCATTTTCAGAAGATAATTGCCGATATGTATCCAGATACAAACCAATTAGTTGATAAAGGGTCTCTGCCTCCTTCAAATAATCCGCGTCTCGAAATCGGATTGCGTATAAAAGCATCTCATCTGCCTGTCTACGAATCATTTCTTCCCCTTGAGCCAGCTTTCCCCGTTCCAGCTTTCCTATAGCCTGCTCCAGAATGGAAGCATTCTGGTATAATTTCAGCACCTTCTCCACACGATAATCTGCCCTTCGGTATTTCAATGCCGTATGGTTGCTGAATTGAAGTGGTATCGTTCGGGACGGCTGCAAAACCACCTTCCGCTTCTGTACATCCATATATGTCCATAGAGCGGTAATAATGGGATACACCCCCGATTGCCTAGCTCCGACACTTAGCTCAAGAACCAACTGTTTGGATCTCCCTTCCGACAAAGAGCCTAAAGACAACGAAATGTTACGATCATTCAATATCTCACCTTGGCATCCATACATACGCTCCACTTGAACGCGTTCCCCTAATTGTAGGTGTAGCTGGACATCTTCAGCCATGCACTGATTAAAGCCATGGAACTGCGTTTTTTGCTTTAACACACCAGCCCTCCACTCGATCAGCAGAAAGACCTGACTAGTGCCCCCAGCAAATACATGGCTGTGGCTCCATGTAAAATCCGAAAACAAGCCAGACTGCAATACATCCACCTCTTTCCTCTTCTTCTAATAATGTACCAATACAGATGGACATCTTACTGTCATGGAACATATGTTCCTATTATGAATTCGACAAAAAAAGACCACAGCCCTCGCAGCTGCGGTCTTTTAGATATGCAGATTTTTGTCAGATGTCGGCTAAGGAAGCCTTTTACTACCTTGAAATTGACTTATTCCTACAATATTTTAGAGGTTGTGTTTTCATATAAAAGTCTATTAACCTATTTCTGCTGCCGAAACGGGCTTAGTATTCCCCATATGTCTTGGTATGCCTTGAATGGGAGCGTACGTTACTTTATCAATTAATAATCCGTTGCCCACGGGTTTTCCATTCACTGTAATCATAATTTTCTTCACGTTGTTATCTTTCATCATGATCAAAATCTCCTTTTATCTACTGTTCATTTATGATAATTTGCAGGGGATGGCTTGATAGGCGCTTACTTACATACATTACCCTTTACATGAGCAAGTTAAACAACTTGGCCTGCTAATAGATTCACTTCCACCGCAAATGTGGGTAATATATATTAATAGAAACCTGTCGGAATCTAATTCGTATTTACTATAAATAATCGAATGGTGGTGATCCCTCTTGCATAAGCCGACAAAATCCAAGCTAATTCAACTTTCTCTCATATTGCTGGTGGCAGGGATGGCGCTGCCGGCCGGTGGACGGACCGCCAGCGCCAATTACTTTAACAATATGTATGATGATATCCAGCAGTTCTCCGGACTGCCCGATGAAATAAACCAGCTCAAGAACAACTATAACCAAGCCCTGCAGGAACTTGATAAAGCCATGATCGCTTCCGAACGGCTGCAGCAGCAAAATCTAACCCTGGCGGAACAGAACTCCAATCTTGCGGAGCAGAACCAGCAATTAACCCAAATGGTAAGCCAGCTTCAAGAGGCTGAAGCCGCACGAAATCGCGGGGCGGAACGTTTAAAGACCGTGGCGATCACCGCCGTGGTATTGGCTGCCGGTTATTTTGTGATCATTCGTGCCCTGCGATTCGGCATGCGCCGAACGAACCGATCTAAATAGGACAAGCTCTGATCCAGATCCCCACCATTCAACCCAGGCAAAAGGAGGCGCGGCCATGATTATTCGAATGGAAGATGCAGCCGGCAGCGGAGCAGGACAAGCGGTCACGTTCTCCCTGACTGAGGACGACACGGCCCACGTCCTTCATCCTGAGCAAATCGTTGCCTATCGGGGTCCCTCCTCCGGTCGCAGCGACCGTCTCATGAACGTAAAAGGCATATACCGCAAGAAAAAACTGATTCGTGCCGATATTACAGGGCCTAGTCAATTTACGGCTGCGCTCCCCCCAGGCTTCAATATGCATGAAATTCAGTTGGAAGGCGAACAGGACATGCTCTATGATTTTCGGCATGTTTTCTTTTATACTAAACATGTTACGATGCAGACACGAATCCTTAAGATCAAAAACATGCTGGTCACGCGAGACGCCATTAAGATGAAGTTTTCGGGAAATGGCAGTATCGGGATTTTGACCCAGGGTCCGGTATGCAAAGTCAAGCTGCATCCTACCGAGCCATTGTATGTGGACGCCGGGAGCATCATCGCCTATCCCGAAGCGGCCAAGCTGGACCTGACCGTATATGGCAATCATCTCGCCAGCCAGCATATGAACTATCACTGGAAGCTGACCGGTGACGGTTATGTGTTGTTTCAAGCAGGCCGCCAGAATCAGCGGCTCGTTGACGAATTAAATGACGAGGGCATCATCAAGCGTTTTCTGCGGGAAGCAATTCCCTTTGGCGGAGTGTTTATCAAATAATCGGGCCGTGTTATAATGGAGGGCGTAATCAGACTGTATGCTGGATATAACACCCACTGCGGTCACAAGGACAAACAGAAGACAATCCATACGCCTATCGCGGTGTGTGGGAGAGGTTCGTGAACTCCCTCTATAAAAAACTATCGTGTCTTATTCGGTGTTACACCCTAAGAATAAGGCTTGTTTTTTTACGGATTCAGTTCAATGAACTTCTCTTTCTTCTAGAGGTTCAGCCCTTTCGGCTGTTCTTAAATTATGAAGGATGAGAGGTTTTTTTATGCTTAAAAATGAAAAAGCGGTCGTTGTTTTCAGCGGTGGTCAAGACAGTACCACCTGCCTGTTCTGGGCGAAGGAACGCTTCGCCGAAGTCGAAACCGTCACCTTCGATTATGGCCAACGCCATAAGCTTGAAATAGAATGCGCGGCACAAATCGCCAAGGAACAAGGCGTGAAGCAAACAGTGCTTGATATGAGCCTGCTTAATCAACTGGCGCCGAATGCGTTAACGCGCAGCGATATCGAAATTGCCGAAGGCGACGGTTTGCCTACTACGTTTGTGGAGGGACGGAACCTGCTGTTCCTCAGCTTTGCTGCTGTACTGGCCAAGGGCATCGGCGCAAAACATCTGATCACGGGCGTATGCGAAACGGATTTCAGCGGTTATCCCGATTGCCGGGACAGCTTCATCAAATCTCTCAACGTTACGCTGAATCTGGCCATGGATTACCCGTTTGTCATTCACACACCGCTCATGTGGCTCGACAAGTCGGAAACCTGGGAGCTCGCCGACCAGATGAATGCACTCGAATACGTTCGCGACCATACGTTAACCTGCTACAACGGCATCAAGGGAGACGGCTGCGGGGAATGTCCTGCATGCAAGCTGAGAAAAGCGGGGCTCGACAACTATATGCAGCGACGTAACCGTGTAGCCGAAGGGGGGCGCCTGGTATGAGCCGCGAGCCCGGGGCTTTCCGCATTGTAGAGCAACTGCAGAAGCTTGGCGAAGACATCGATGCCGGAAGCCTGCGTTACCACCAGAAACGGGTACTTGTCTCCAAAGAGTTTACCTTTGATGCTGCCCATCATCTGCATTGCTATGAGGGAAAATGCAAGAACCTCCACGGCCACACGTACAAAGTGGTCTTTGGTATCAGCGGTATTCCCAATGAAATCGGCATTACCGTGGATTTTGGCGACATTAAAGATTGCTGGAAAACGGAAATCGAACCTTATCTGGATCACCGTTACTTAAACGAAACCCTGCCACCAATGAACACAACAGCGGAAAACATGGTGGTCTGGCTGTTTGAAAAGATGGAGGAAGCCCTCCGCAGCAAAGAGTCGCACGAGCGACAAGGCACACGAACCGAATTCGTTCGCCTGTTCGAGACGCCGACCAGCTACGCTGAGGTCAGACGGGAGTGGATGATCGATGAATAATGTGCATGTAAAGCATGAGAACGATTCAAGTGCCTCCTCCCCTGTCATCGCGGTGGACCGTCCGATTCCCGTGATGGAGATTTTTGGTCCTACCGTTCAAGGTGAAGGCATGGTCGTTGGCCGCAAGACGATGTTCGTTCGTACGGCGGGCTGCGACTATCGCTGCTCCTGGTGCGACTCTGCATTTACGTGGGACGGGTCCGCCAAGGACACCATTTCGCGCATGAGTGCAGATGAGATTTGGCAAGAACTGTACCGGCTGGGCGGAGAACGCTTCGATCATGTCACCCTGTCCGGCGGCAATCCCGCTCTTCTCTCCCAGCTCGGCACGCTGGTGGATGAGCTGCACCGACACGGAATTACCGTTGCCGTGGAGACCCAAGGTTCACGCTGGCAGGATTGGCTGAATGATATCGATGAAGTCACCATCTCCCCCAAGCCACCAAGCTCAGGTATGGATACGGACTGGGGCAAGCTCGATGATATCGTCTCTCGGCTGTCCGCTCGGGCACCCGGTAGATCCTTCAGCCTCAAGATTGTCGTGTTTGACGATAAGGACTTGAGCTATGCGGAAACAGTCCATGAACGATACCCGAATGTGCCGTTTTACTTGCAGACCGGTAATCCCGATGTAGGTACGGGTGATACCACTTCGCTGGTCTCCCATCTGCTGGATCGGTACGAGTTGCTTGTCGATGCCGTCATGCGATCCGATCGGTTGAACGATGTGCGTGTCTTGCCGCAATTGCACACGCTGGTCTGGGGCAATAAACGCGGAGTGTGACGGTTGTCCTAAAAATACGCTACACCTGATTGAGCATTTATTAATATATTTATAAAGGAGCTACACTATATGGCTGGAAGACAAAAAGAAGAAATGGAAGACGTCACCCTGCTTGGCAACCAAGGCACGAAATACACGTTTGAATATGATCCCGGCATTCTGGAGAGCTTTGACAACAAGCATCCCTACCGGGATTACTTCGTCAAATTCAACTGTCCCGAATTTACAAGCTTGTGTCCGATTACAGGCCAGCCGGACTTTGCGACCATCTACATCAGCTATATTCCGGATATTAAGATGGTGGAGAGCAAATCCTTGAAGCTGTACCTGTTCAGCTTCCGTAATCATGGGGATTTTCATGAGGACTGCGTCAATATCATCATGAATGACCTCATCAAACTGATGGATCCGAGATATATCGAGGTATGGGGCAAATTTACCCCGCGGGGCGGCATTTCCATCGATCCGTACTGCAATTACGGTCGTCCGGGAACCAAATACGAGGAGATCGCCGCGAACCGTCTGATGAACCATGACCTGTATCCGGAAAAGGTGGACAACCGCTAGGAAGCTGAAGCCTTTTTCCTGAATACGTCAATCCCATTTTCCATAATGATGATAAAAAGGGTTGCCCGCATGGCGGATAACCCTTTTTATCATTTCAACAAGAGGAATAAACGATTACATAGGATATTCCATATTCCTAAGTCGGTAATTTAGGCGCCGCTTCTTGTACAGCATTTTCCCCGCTGCAGCCACATCGCTGATCGTCCCCTTGTTGCTGATTGAACCGAATACAATCCCAGCAATCGGAATCAGCTGAAACAACTTCTTCATCCCGAAGTTATCGGTATACGACTGAACGACTTCACGCCAGCCCTGCAGCTGTGAGAATACCTGCTCCGTCACTTGTTCATCATCAAAACTGGCGAGCTCCTCAAGCACCGCTTTTTTCCCCACGATATCGGCGGATGCAAACTGCAAGCACTTCACAATAAACACCCGCTCCCGGGGATCGTTTGGATCATACCCGTAACAAAGCGCCATCTCCTGCAGCACCTTAAGCGATTGACCGAGCACCATCGGCAGATCGGCCGCAATCGTAAATATGCCCCCGATTCCCGTTGCTGCTCCTTGCGCTGCGGCGAATTTGACGCGTTTTACGGTTAGCGTATCCGCTGCGCTATCCATGACTTGGAGCGGTAGCTTCGCGGCAAATGCCAAGGTAAGCCCGGAAGCAGCCTCCTCCTCTCCGTTCTCATCTTCCATGTATTCCTCCTGAGCGGACTTGACGGAAGGGCCGGAAACCGGGTTTGGACCGTCCAATCCCGCTGTTTGCGCCAGAACCTTCATAACCGACTTCTCGCGAACCAGATGTTTCCCGCCGCTCTGAATAAATCCGCCTACCTCATTCAAGGCACTTCCGATTTTCTCTTGTACAGCCTTGGGCGTGAGGCGATCCAGCAGCATAAAAGGAATTCTTCCGAGCTTTTCCCAGAACATGACGTCCTTCTGCTCTTTCTCCCATTTCAAAATCTCTTGAAGCTGCGACTCCAGCTGTTGTCGTGATTCCATCTCGGTCATCCTCATTACTCCTATCCGCAATTAAAAAATAACTATAAACTGTATACGCAGGGCATGGAAGAAAGACGCAATAAATTTCAAATTTAATCTTATAACATCACTCATAAGGTTAATCATGACCACCCGTCCAACGGGTGGTTTGCTCTTGGGGTATAACCCCTTGTTGCCAAACTGCGCCTAAAGACGCTAGCCTGACCACAAATCCGTTCAGGCTCAGTGTTTTTGTCACTTTCACTTACCAGTTAAACTGGTTTATTTC
>NZ_JBFRHH010000016.1:0-115832 GCF_052115765.1 Paenibacillus sp. 2KB_20
GTTACCGTTGTCGGTTCCATCGTTACCGTTGTCGGTTCCATCGTTACCGTTGTCGGTTCCATCGTTACCGTTGTCGGTTCCATCGTTACCGTTGTCGGTTCCATCGTTACCGTTGTCGGTTCCATCGTTACCGTTGTCGATTCCGCTGTTACCGTTGTCGGTTCCGCTGTTACCGTTGCCGGTTCCGCTGTTACCGTTGTCGGTTCCGCCGTTACCGTTGTCGGTTCCACCGTTACCGTTGCCGGAGTTGCCGCCAGAACGGATCGGTTTCATTGGCACGTCGTATTTTATTATGTCATAATCGACAGAAATCGTATCGCTCCTGTGCGTCTCATATCCGTCCTTCGTTACGATCAGATAGTAATCCGCTTCAGGAAACACCATGTACGCATAGAAGCCATTGGCGTCGCTATCCTGCTCCGGGCTCGCGTTGTCGTGCGGCGGAAAATTCGGAACTCGAGGAAGCGTTACTTTCGTATCCGGAATGCGGCCGTTATCTCTATTCCGCTTCGTATCCGCATAATACAGGGTAACTTTGGCTCCGTCAATTTTCTTGCCAGTGATGGCATCTCCTGTCGTTTCATCATAAACCGTACCGTAAGGGTCGACCAATTCCTCGGAAATATTCAGCTCTCCGTTAGCTTTCACGTCCAGTTGTGTCACTTTGAGGAGCAGTTCCTCGCCGGTCTCAGCTTTATAGCGAACTTCCATTGTGTACTTCTGCTCGCTTAGCCCTTCCACGGAGAAAGTTCCGTTCGAAGCCATCGGGAACGCCTTGGGACGACCGTTCTCCTTAATATAATTGCCGTCCTTGTCCTTCAAATAGATATGCATCTGGCTGGTAAACGAATCGTTGAATAGCGCTTTTGTTCCATTCAGCTGCTTGAACAGAACGATCCCTACCGCCGTAATGTCCGCCGGAACGGTCTCGTCCGTCACGCTGACGTCCACAGTGGCCTTCTGCGTGAATTCGACAGGGAAATCCTTCCCGCCTACCTGATACACCTTCGTATACGTGATCGTATAGTCGGTATCCGCTACGGCAGGGAATGAATATTCACCCTTCTCATTTGTCCAAATCGTCTTCTGTTCGTTGTTCTTCTTGTTCGTCACGATGATTTCCGCGTTCGGAATGACTTCGCCTGTGTTGTTGTCACGCAGCACGCCTTCCAGATACGGGCGGGTATTGACAAAGTGCGCTTCGGCCACTTTTTTCTCCGGAATGGTGCCTGTGCGAACGAGACTTTCAGGATCCGTCACATAGCCGTCTTTCGTATAATCATCCTGGGCCACCTCATACTGGAGATACGTCGGAAGTCCTTGCACAACGAACGTCTGGCCATCTATAAGCTCGAAGGTCTCTCCGCTCTTAATCATGCCCTTGCTGCCGTCCGACTTCTCATAGGAGTAGGATTTGTTATCTCCCTTACCTGTGAAGGTGATTGTGTACTTGAACAGCTTTTTCTTGTCGTCGTCTTTACCTTTAACCGTGTTGCTGATGAGCAGGCCGCCCTTTATGACTCGCACGTTCGTGAACGGGGCATTTTCATCTTTGCCCTCCATGACTCCGGTATAATACCGTTCCTCAGGGTTTGTCACGTATTCGTCGGCTGTGTAGTCCTTCTGGGTAACTTTGTATTTCAGATCCTTAGGCAAACCCACAATTTCCAATGTCTCTCCATGCTTGAGTGTGAAGGATTCGCCAGACTTGATCGTGCCCGGTGTACTTGTCGCGCCATCCGACTTCGTATACGCGTAGCTTCCATCCTTGCCTGCTTCTTCAAAGATGACGGTGTACTCGAACTCCTTCGTCTTGTCGCCGCCGTTGCCCATGACCGTATTGCTGATCGTCAGCTTGTTGACGGTCCGATCATTGGTGAAGTCCGCTTCGCGATCGACGCCCGCCATGACTCCCTCATCAGACAATCCTGCAGGGGTGGTCGCGTAGCCGTCGTTCTTGTAACTGTCCTGGGTGATCGTATACTTCAAATTGTCGGGAAGATCCTTAATTTTAAAGGTCTCACCATGCTTGAGCTCAAAGGAAACGCCGGATGTGATCGTGCCCGTCGTGCCGTCTGAATGCTCATAATCGTAGGCTTGATCCTTTCCCGCACCGTCAAAGGTCACCGTGTACTTGAACGGCTTGTCCAGTTCTGCGCCGTCCCCCGTTACGGTATTGCTGATGGTCAGATCGTTAACGTATCGCTTGTTGACAAAATCTGCCATGTGGTCGCCTTTATTCTCGATTGTGCCGAACAGCTCTCTCGTTTCCGGCATGGTCGTGTAACCGTCTGGAGTATAATCTGTCTGGATTACTGTATAGCCCAGATCTGCAGGCAGAGCCGGAAATACAACAGATTCTCCGTCCTTGAGGAAGATCTTGTCTCCGCTCTTGATCGTGCCAGACGTATTATCCGGCTTCTTATAGGTGTACTCCCCGTCCTTGCCTTCGCCGGTGAAGGTCACGGTATATTCAAAATCCTTGGAAGAATCGCTGCCGTTGCCTTCCACCTTATTGCTGATGGTCAGCTTACCTTGGGCCGGCGTAGGCACGACCAGCGGATTATCAGAGGTTGCTTTTACGCCATCTACCCAGATAGGCTTGCCTGGCGTATTTCCTACATACACCTGATACACATGGGTGATCGGCAGCCAGGTATTCAGATCAATGTAGGTTTCCTTCAGCTCGTAATAGCCCGGATCCGGGAACAGCAGATTAAGTTTCCCTCCGCTATCGGTTGTTCCTTTTGCAACTTCCGTTCCATCGCTCTTCTTATACAGTGTAAACTGTACACCCTGCAGCGGCTTACCTTCAGGATCAACCTTTTTCAATGGTAATAGAGCATTCGAACTTGAACTGCCGGCTACGTCTGAACTGTCCAGCGTGCTTTCGCTACTGGCACTGACAGATTTCAGCTTATCATCGCCCTCCAGCTTTACCTCGTTGCCCATCTTGTCTCCGGCTTTCGCTTTAGATGGATCAACCTCTGTTTGGTACACAAACTGGTAAAACTTATTAGGGTCGTTCATTTTGAATTTTAGAACTGTGGTACCTCCCGCGCCTGGTGCAGCTTCAACCTGAACTTCGGCATTCGGGTCACTTAGGTCCAGTGCTGGGCCCTCTCGTTCCAGAGCACCGCCGGCAGTCAGTTTAGCAGGATAAACTGCCATACTAGGCGATGTCAGCACAAGCTTTCCGTTTTCTTCATAGCGCAGGTTCATGTTAGCACCTATCGTATCCTGCAAAAACACGCCCTGCTCCATGTTGAATGGCGGGGTATAGTTCACTGTCCATTCCAGCACCCCTGGAACTGGCTTCGTTACCGACTTGCCCAGGGTCTGAATAGGTACAATAACTTTGCGCTGTTCGGTGAGGACCTTTTCCACACCGCCCCATGTCATATGTAGGTCGGCTTTGTTATACAGCACCTGCCTGTCTGTACCGTTTGTAGTGTATTCCTCCAAATATTTCTCCAGAGCTGCATTGGAAGGTCTCGCCTTCACCAGAATGACATAAGGACTTTCCAATTTAGAGAAGGTGAACGTTCCTACGTTTCCGCTATGGGAGAAGTTTACTACATGAGCATTAGTGCCTGGTTCAATAATTGTTCTGGCATCATTTCTAATACCATATTCGGTACCACTACCATTGTCCGAATAACCTTTCCAAAGCTCAAAATCTTTGCCTTCAGAAAACGGCACGAATTCCCAGCCTTCAGGTAGTGTATCCACTAGCTTGATGTTGCTGATTATCCGGCTACCGCTGTCTTTAGCCATTTCTTCTGTGTTATATCCAGGCATATTTACCCCTAAACGGAATGTGACCGTCTTGGTTGTCCTGTCATAGCCAGAAATTGTCCACGCTTCATTGCTGTCGTTTCTAATGTAGCTACCAACATTATTTGGGGTTACATTTTCAGGTGTACCATCTGCCTTCAAGGGCTTCGAAGCAAAGAGCATATCCTTGTTCAGCATACGCACATGAAGATTATTTCCACCGTCCGCTGTCTTCACTGTTCCGCCGTCGAACAGCAAGGCCCGGTTAGTTTGCCCCTTGGATACGTTAATATCTTGTCTGAACAGAATATCCGGATTTGTTACGACAGAGCGGAAGCTGAAAGAAGCCGGCTGATCCGTGTATCCTGTTACCTTGATCAAGTCGGCTACGGTCTTGCCGTCAACGGTTAAAGGAATCGCCTTCAAAGTCAGATCTTTATTTGCGCTATTAAGCGTATCCTTTCGATATTGCTTCCATAGCTGGTTGGCCGTCACATTCGCTTTAATCTTGGCAATCGTTGCTGCGTCAACCTCGCCCGTTGCATCCACTGCACGGTCCAGGACGTTCAGATCTCCGCCATGAACGAGTACATCGTAAACTACCGCGTCCGGCAGCGCATACTGTGGATTTAAATTAACGGTCCATGTGACGCCGCCTAGGTTATAATCCTCCATCGAAATTGAGATTGATTTAGTAAAATTATGCGCGCCGATGTTGACAATTGCCTCATCCGTCACTGCGTTAGGTCTTGTACCGGTCATGACATCGTTGTTCTGTATGCCATCTGGCGTATCCAAATTCCAGTTGGCACGTGGGTCGATTCTAAAGTTGGAACCGCTTTGTACTTTGGACTTAATGATTAGTTCCACTTTACCGTCAACATCGCCAAAGGTATAAACGCCGTTCGTATCTGGTTTAATTGATGTTTCTCCAGATGCAACGCCATCCACCCATGTCTGCCATGTAGCTGATTCAAACTCCAGCCCAGCAGGTAATTCATTTGTGATAGTAAAGTTCTTTAACCCTTTTTTGTTATATTGGTTCACAACGACTGTCCATGTGATTGTTTCATTAGGATGGTCATAAGAAGCGCTAGCTTGAATCCAGTCTGGAGCAAAAGAAATCTCCTGACCTGCATCCACTAACTTATCATCACCCTGATTCAATTGCACTTTACCATGCATGTCCCGATAGCTACGACCAAGATTGCCTGGTGGATTCTTATGCTCGTAATAATAGCCTTCCTTTGGAATCCATGTTTTATATTCGACTTGCGGATTTTCACCTGTTCCATTTGGGAAAGTATAGGTCAGCGATCCGTCTGCCCCAATGTCTGGAGTTACATTTTGACCATTTACTTTGAATGAATCCTCCATATAGATACCGCGGACATTTCCAAAGCCTGTATTATAGGATGCAGGGTTCGTATAAAACGTCTTCCCGTCCAGCCCCAGTTTGATTGTATTATCAAACTGATCAAAAGCAGATACGGTTGACTGCCAAGTAATTGCCCCCTCAACAAATTGCTCGCGTTGAATTCCACGATAACTATACTGATCCCACCTAATCATTCCCGGCGAGCTTAAAGTAATGCTATACGCTGCTGTAACATCTGGGTTATTTAGCTGATAAGTTGTCCCAAAGATGTCGATAGGCTTTGTTTTGCCATAGTCTATTCCCGTTACATCGGCATCGGCAGTAGTTTCAAAGCTGAAGTTAATACCACGTCCGACACCGTTGAAAAAGTTGTCATCACCGTTAAATGCAATCTTGATGCTATTCGGCGTGAAATAGGCGGTACCGAGCTGTTTCATACCTGAATCAGTCTGTGCATTCAGGGTTTTAGTAGCTGTCGGCAGCACCACTTCCTTGAAGTAGTCTTCTTTTTTCAGCTCAATCCAGTCACCCTTCTGAATGTATAGGTCTGGATTCGCATTTGTCGGATTAGCGTCATCACCATTCACTGGTACCTTGAGACCTTCCGACTTGAGCGTGAATTGCTGTCTACCCTGAATAATACCGTTTGGATCAATAACAGCATTTCCCTGTGTCACCTTCAGTGGAAAGTTTGAATTAGCATTCATAAACACCGCTGTTTTGTCCGACGGGGCTGCCGCCATCACTATGTAATTGTTCGGCACGTCGTACACCGCCTTGGTTACTGGCGGCGGTTCGTCCACGCTCGGCGAATCGGCTTCGATAACAGCCTCCGCCCCGGAATCGCTTAGAGCGCCATCCGCATATCCAGTTACAGAGAACGCCACCGTCTGCAAGACAAGCATAATTGCCAGACAGAAAGAGAGTATTGCTTTACCTATGCTGCGTTTTCGTTTCAAGACACATTTCTCCTCCATTCCCGAAACTACTGAAATTTTTAGCGACAGTAAGATCATCGACCCGATAACGCTCAACCGAATAGACATCTTCTATTTGCTTGATCCCAGCAGCCCTTTGCATCATCGAAATCTTGTAAATTCCCTCCTTTTCACCTCCTCCATAGATACTGATTGACTTGTTAGTACATGTAGTAGGGCTCTCTACCTGTTATCATAGTTTTGCTGTGATTTATCTCACAAAATCTACTCAGGTGTAGGACACCGATAATAGGATATCTACATATGACCAGCCTGTTTTAGTTCTATTTATAATATTTATAATTGAGAAGATTTACCTGATTAGTGTACGTTATAAGTCTCTACAAAATCTCTACAAAATCTCTACAACGTGAAGAATTGCCTTCTCCTTGTAAATCTCAATAAAAAACAACCACCGACAGACTTCAAAGCAAAGCGTTATATATAGTTCGCAATAATGGCTGCCTAACATCGCAGTAATTTTGAGACACTCCCCGAAAAAATGGCGCCTAACGATTTGAGGATCTGATTTAATAGAATAAAGATATTCTCCTACGTAAGTATTTTCCTTTGTTGCATAGATTGGGGGAAATCGTTATTTGATGTACTTCCGAAGAGAAAGCACCTTTCACCGCTGCCTCCTTCTGCCGATATCATTTGTTCAGCTTACGCTCCGTTTCGTTCGGCCACCTGCAGATCGGCGACGCATGGATAAAGAAATAATAGCCGGGATGAGTCCAATTGCGACGCCGACTCCGCCAAACCAACCAACTGCTGCAAGAGAGATGCTGTCTACAACGATACCCCCAATTACAGCCCCTACGGCCATTCCCAACTGCACGATAGAATTGTTCAAACTCAGGATGATCCCCGAAGCCTGAGGAGCCATGCCGATTAAATAAACTTGTTGAACCGGCCCCGTCGACCAAGCGAAAAAGGACCATAACATAAGCAAAGGCAACACGACCATGGACGAATGGGAGAACGCCGTCAGCAACAATAATATTCCCGAGTGAAAGAGCAAGCCTCCAATCATCGTACGGGGGATACCCCATTTATCTGCACCGTAGCCGCCAACTTGGGAGCCTATGAGACTGGCCAGCCCAAACGCAAACAGCCCGACGTTTACCATCCCTTCGCTCATTCCTGTAATGTCCAGAAGAAACGGCGTTACATAGGTGTACAGCATCGTATAACCCAATATCCAGAAAAAACTGATGGAAAGCGCGACAGTGATTCGTGGGCTTTTTAATAAGGCGAGCTGTTCCCGAATAGGAACGGGAGCCTCTCCTTCCGATTTCGGAATTGTCAGCAAAAGGACCAACATCGCGACCAAGCTCAGGGCTCCGACTCCCGTGAAGATGATTTTCCAATCATGTGAGCCCGCAATGATCCTCCCAAGCGGGACCCCTAGAATAAGTGCGAGGTTAAAGCCCACCAGAACTGTGGCGATAGCGCTACCCTGTTTTCCAGGATGAGATATTTTGGCGGCAACCGTCAGGGCGACGACCATAAATACCCCCGTGCTGATCGCCAAAATAATTCTTGCTCCGAGCAGCATGGCGTAGCCTGTAGTTGTGACCGTGATCAAATTCCCAACGAAAAATAATCCCAAAGCCGACAGCATAAGCTTTCTTCGATCCATTTTTGCCGTGAGTGCAATAAGAATCGGGGTGCCGATGGCATAAGCAAGCGAGTAGACCGTAATCAACTGCCCGGCCGCCGCTACCGACACTCCAATATCACTTGCAAGCATATCCAAAATGCCAGCAATCACAAACTCCGAAGTTCCGACTAAAAAGCTGACAATGGCCAGAATATAAATTTTCCATGAATTCCCCATCTATTTCTCCTCTTTTCATTTCAACAGATCTAAATCTATAGAAATAATATTTAAAAAATAATGCTCAATTCGCCGACTTCATTTCTCGGCTCAATCAAGACTCCTCGTTCCAAGCATTGGTACTCTGCTTTAAGCGTTATAGCCCTACGTCTGACGGGCGAGCTCCTTACGGACAATCGGCGCTACTTTGGTGCCGAGAAGCTCAATCGTCCGCAGCAAGTCGCGATGCGGCAATGAACTGAAATCGTTGTACATCATGAATCGAGTCAAGCCTAGGTTCTTATGCAGCAGCACGATTTTCTCTGCGACATATTCGGGATCTCCGACATAAAGAGCGCCGTGCAGGCTGCGGGCTGAATCGTACGAGTCACGTGTATAGGTAGACCAGCCTCGTTCCCGTCCAATGTGGTTCATTTGGCCAGCCATGACAGGGTAATACCGCTTGGCTGCCTCTTGTGTCGTATCCGAAATAAAGCCATGCGAATGCGAAGCAATTTGCAGCTTATTCGGATCGTGACCGGCTTTCACGGCGGCTTCTTTATAAAGCTCCACCAAGGGTGCAAATCTCTGCGGCGCTCCACCCAGGATAGAGAAGACAATCGGAAGTCCCAGCAAACCGGCCCGAACAGCCGATTCCGGGCTACCCCCCGTACCGATCCAGACAGGCAAAGGCTCCTGCTGTGCACGCGGGTAGACGCCCATGTTGTCAATCGCCGGGCGATGGCCACCGCGCCAGGTCACCTTTTCGGAAGCACGAATCTTCAACAGCAGTTCCAGTTTCTCTTCATACAATTCCTCATAATCTTTCAGGTCATAGCCGAATAGTGGGAACGATTCGATGAACGAACCCCGTCCCGCCATGATCTCTGCTCGCCCGTTTGACAAACCGTCCAGCGTTGCAAAGTCCTCATATACCCGCACCGGATCGTCCGAAGATAGCACCGTCACTGCGCTCGAGAGCCGAATCCGCTTCGTTGTAGCGGCAGCGGCGGCCAGAATGACAGCTGGCGACGAGCTTGTATAGTCGATGCGATGATGCTCGCCGACGGCATAGACGTCGAGGCCGACTTGATCTGCTAATTGCACCTCTTCGATTGCCTGGCGCAGCCTCTCGGCATGCGAGACACCGCCATTTCCGGGATTCGCATGGAGAAAGGTGCTCATTCCAATCTCCATCGTATTCGTTTGACCGCTCATAGTCATTCTCTCCTTTTTAATCTACTCGTTCGCTAAAACTTCATTCAAGTATAAGTTCTATCAATTCTATCGTTCTAGATATATAGAAATGATTTTTAAAAAAATTACGCCAACAAAAAGGGCGCAAATTTTTCCGCTATTTCTCGATTGACGTTATAGTGAATAAACGATCCATTCTTGCGAGAATCAATCAAGCCAGAGTCCGTCAATTGCTTTAAATGATGCGATAGCGTCGAGCCTGCAACCGACTCAAGCCTTTCACCGACGGCGGTAAAGCATAAATTGCTCTCTTTCGCGAGCAGTAGAGCGATTTTCAGCCGGGTTGGTTCCCCCAAAGCTTTATACACTTTAACCGCTTGCCCGATATCTTCTTGATTTTCTCCCATGATAATCACCTCCCCGTATCCCTTCTGCAGTTCTATAACTATCGAAACCAATATTAGCACCGCTTCGTTCAAAAGTAAAGGGGGAGACATTGATTTTGCGCCCGATCAGCGCCGATAGATCGTAACCAGCCCAGGCCGCGATCCTGCTCATGGTAAATAAGTGCATAAAACGGATGATGGTTTGGTGACTTCACCATTATACCTCTAAACAATCTTCTCGAATTAAATATTGGATAATAAAGCCATCCCTTTCTTTGATACGTCTAATTAGATATATGAACTAATAAGTAGGTGAGGAGAATCGAAAATCTCGTACATAAAGCACGATCAGGTGATCACCATGCGTACATCACGCTATTTCAGCAATATGAGCAGCAATTGTATCGAACAGCCTTCGTGTACGTGAACAATCAACAGGACGCTTTGGATGTCATCCAGGAAACGGCCTATCGCTCATTCAAGCTAATTGCGACCCTGAGGGAACCAAAATATTTTAAAACGTGGTTAATCCGAATTTGTATAACTTGTGCAATCGATCTGCTTCGTAAGCGGAAAGAAGTCGTTCATCTAAAGCCCGAACACATCGATTTCGCTGTCAGTAATGAGGATTACGATGTGCCGCTTTCGATTTCATTAAAACAATTAATTGAACAGTTGGATGAGGATGAACGAAGCGTAGTCCTGCTGAGATTCTATCATGATTTCACGATCAAGGAGATTGCCAAAGTCCTGCAAATCCCTCTCGGTACCAGCAAAACGATACTATACCGCGCCTTGCATAAGCTAAGGAAGGTAGTTAAGGAGGAGTCTGTATATGAGCAATAATATAAAACAAGCCATTGAGGAAATCCCTATTCCTGCAATGCTTCATGAACGAAGTTTAATGGGCATTCATCAAGCGAAAGAAGAATGGGATGCGGCATTAGCTGCTCCAAAAAAGAGGAAGCGGGTTATGAATCGAGTTGTTGCTGCTTTCTTGATCGGCGTACTCTCCATTAGCGCAGCAGTTACATTCAATCCGCATCTTTCAGCGGCAATTCAAAGGGCTCTTCAATTCATTCCAGGAATCGGTGTGGTTCAAGAGAGTAGCACAGATTCTTATATGCTGACAGAACCAGTTGATATTAAACTTAGCAATCATGACGTTACCATAACTTCTATGTTGGTTCAAAAGGATATGACGACAATTGAATTGAACGCATATACAGAGAGTTCTTTTAAGATTAATATCATAAGCGAGTCTGGTGAGGTGTACGAAAGCTCATCTGTTTCAACATATGGTAGCGGTGGCTTTTCAAAAATCACACATAAGTTCTATGGTCATGTTGATATTAAAGATTATGCACAGTTGTCTTTTGATGATTACAAGAAGGAGTTATTTACCATTCCACTTAGCAAGGTGGATAGCATTGACAGCCTAAACGCTATCGGTGATTCCATGGAAATCCATGATCTCGAGATTACGGCTATTCCAACTCCTGCAGGTCATAAGGGCAGAATATTTTTAAGTACGGAACACTCAAATGCATTCAGATATTTTAATCATTTTCCCGAGAAAGGCGATCTTATACTGAATGATAATATCAGCATTGCAGATGAATTTAGTAATGACTATCCAATTGATAACAAGGGTATACAGACGCCTTTTAAAGACATTTATTTCAACTTGGGAAGCTCAGATGTTAGGAAATACACGTTAACCATCCCGCAATTGATGAGTGTCGGTCATGAGGAAGCCAATTTCTCGATCAACGTTCCGGACAGACAAGAAGGACAATTAAACCAATCCTTCGACATAGCTGGTTACTCAGTAGAACTGACTAAATTCAAAAAATTCAAGTCGCCAGATAACAGAGACCTGATAGAGATATATGTAGAGATGCCAAACACGCAACAGTTGAATCGTTCTTTAAAGGATTTCGATGTTTCCATAGATACTACACTTGGATCGTACAAGGCACGTGATGCAACAACTGGCGTGTTGAAATCTTTCTCGGTTAGTTATGATCCTAACGACTCGGGAAAACTGGATGTTACTGTATCCAAACCGATTATTGATATGAAGGGGCCATGGAAATTTGAAATAGCAGCAGATAAATTTAAGAGCAAACAGGTCGTCGAACACGAATAAGAGCAGAGATCTCTGGTCTAAATGATCATGGCGACTGTATGTACTAAAATGGAAGTTTGAATTCCCGTCGTTAAGAAGCCTAGTATTTAGAAAAGAGAGCAACACGAGTGACTGCCACTACGTGTTGCTCTCTCTGTTTTGTTTGTACGAAAAGCTTCCTTACATGACGATTCAGTCGGCCGATCGGGACACCTCACGGGACTCTTGGCGCGAGGTGCTCGATCATACGTCGGCCGGACTTATTCCCGTTCTCCTGCCGCATATTCGCCCGGACTGACGTCCATCACTTCTCTGGAAGGCTGGATCAGCGACATTTCGAACCTGCAGGGCCAATACACGTCCGGCGCCATCTCCCCATTCAGCAAGCCGGCGATCGTTTCGCCGTCGCTCACCGGCACATCCGCTTCAAACAAGTAGGCTGCGACATTGAATGCATGCCGTGACACGTCATTCGGATCCAATGTATGAAAGTGGTACTGGACATCCGGAAGGCCGAGCGCAAAGAGACCGAGTGAATCGATCAAGCTGTCTTCGGTCCCATGAATGGTAAAATAGCGGATATTCATGCCGAACTGCAAGAACCGCGCAGCTCCTTCGTACGGATTATCCGCAATTTCGGCCGTATGCAGCAATTTCCCACTTGATGGAATCCAGATCGCTTTGCAGGTGGGGAATAGACTTACGGCAGCCTCCAGCCAATCCGCCAATAAGGCGCTGCGCGATTTATAGTCCAGCCCCGCCGCCATGAAGTCGCTGATCAGCAGCTTATAGCGGCATTTTTCCAGAACGTCCTCGGCATCCGGCATCGTCCAAAACTGGGTGCGCTCCAAGTCGGTAATCGTCTCCGGTTGAAAAGGAGTAACGTCTGCCATCATCACCTGAGCTGGCAAGTTCCCCTCCTGGTAGGCTACTTTATAGGCCTCTACGGCAAACGACGACAATGCGCCATCTGCCGACACGGTATCCGTTTTCCCGCATCGGGTTTCTAACGCATTCCGGACGGCTTCCACATTCGGCCGTTCCACTTTCTCCTCAAACAGCAGATACATTTGAAATAACCGCTGAAACTCACTTTTTTCATTCAAATCTTGCTGAAGCACGTGTTCGCTCTCCATTTCTCCTCTACCTCTCCGTTCGTATGTCGTTCCCCTATACTATAGAGATTGCCGCATGATTCACGCAAGTCCGAAATTGATTCCAAAGTCGGATCTATGGGGGTTACAGCCTTTCCCAAATCCGAAATTCCATTTCCGCTTTACGCCTATCAAAGCATTCGGGTGAAACTGGACCTTCTGTAGCCCCGTCAACAAATAGCGAAAAACATGGGAGAGAGGACGAACACCATTTATTACAATGCGGAATATACAAATGAATAGGCACTTATCCCAATCATGCTTATTCTGTAAACTTTGCGAATCGGAATAGGCACAAAGGAGTGTTTCAGGTTGGTAGTAAAATCATCTCACTATTTTGCCCACGGCAACACTGCGCACGGAGCTCATTTCTTGTATACATCCGCATTTGAAGGGCTGAACAAGATATTTGTCCTTACGGGACCCCAAGGTACGGGGAAATCGACGGTCATTCAAAGCTTGGCGGATAGCCTGCTGGATAAAGGCTTGCATGTGCAATGCTTCCACTCCCCTCTTCGTCCCGACGAACTGGATGGCATCATTTTAACGGAATTGAAGGTTGGTATTGTCGACGGGCGAGTCTGTAAGGGGATTTCGGATAGCGGGGCCGGTGAAATTGTCTTTATCCACTTCGAGGAAGCGTTTGATAACAGCCTTGTTTTACCGGAACACTTCATAACGATAGAAGATCTTAGAGGCAAGCTTGAGAGCGCCTATTCAAAAGCGTATGAAACGTTCGCAACTGCATTGCGGATTCATGACGAGTGGGAAAAATATTATATCGAAAATATGGATTTCTCGAAGGCTGACCAAATTGCGCAGGATTTGATTCAAGAATTATACGCCGGTCATGAAAGCGATACGCCAACCGCTTCGCGCCACTTATTTTTCGGAGCTGCGACTCCGAGGGGGGCATTCGATTTTATTCAAAGCTTGACCGCTCAGCTGGAAAAACGGATTTTCATCAAAGGAAGGGCGGGATCCGGCAAATCGACGCTGCTGAAAAAGCTTGCCTCCGCTGCCGAACAGAAAGGAATCGAAGTCCAAGTGTTTCATTGCGGCTTTGATCCGAACAGTTTGGATATGTTGATATTCCCGAAGCTTCGAACAGCTATCTTTGACAGCACCCCTCCGCATGAATACTTTCCGGATCGGGACGGGGATGAGATCCTAGATATGTATACACGGACTGTAGCTCCTGGAACAGATGAAGCTCATGCTGCCGAAATAGCCGGTATTAAAGCACGCTATTCGGCAAAAATGAAAGAGGCCACCTCCCATCTGGCGGAAGCCGAAGCCATCGATTCTCAAATTAAGGCCTACTATGTTGCAGCCACAGATTATTCGATCGTAGAGAAACTCCATCTGCAATTACAGTCCGAATTGAATGAACTGATCAACTCAATTCAGCTTTCAAAATAAACATACAACCCAAAAGCGTTCTATTTCTGGCGGGGCTCAGCAGTCGAATGCAAGCTGAGCCCCGTTTGAAATTGAATCTGCTTCCACTTCTCCTATGGCCTTCTCCAAAACGACTGTGCGTATGGGACTGCAACGAAGGGCTCTCCCTTTATCATGAATACATCTCTATTATATGCGTGTACATTCGCCATTTTCTCGTAGATGCGAGACACACTATAACGTTTGTCGTATATGGTTACCGATTTGCATCCAAATTTCGACCTACTTATGGTACGGTTCCCCGTATCATCTATAGGGCGAATTTTGGTGCGACTAAACGGTAAGCCTTTCGAAACCGCCCATCCGATCACCGGATGGGCGGTTCTTACTTCCTACTTCTCCTGCTCCTTTATCACCTGCTCAATCCCGAGCAGAATCAGCTTCAAGCCGAACTCGAACGCCTTGTCGGTCCCCATCAGTTCGAACAGCCCGTTCGTGAACATTCTCCGGAACAGTCCCGCATCCGTCTCGCTCATGGAATCCAGAAGGCGAGTCATTTCCTCACCCGGAAGCGCTCCCGCTCCATGGTCCTTAAGAATCGCGGAGACATTGCGCTGGTGCTCATAATCGTCCAGAACGAAGTTGTAGACATAATTCATAATCGTAAGAACCGCTTGTATTTTTTGCTCTTGCTCAAGAGGCGTCGATTCCACGCAGAGCAGCATACGGTTGGTGAACCGGATGATGTCCGGTTCGTGGGGCAGCGTCGACATCATGAGCTGCGTGGAGCAAGGATACCGGCTGAGCACGCTTCGGACCGTTACCGCAAGTCCCTTCAGCTGCTCCTTCCAGTCCCCCTCGGAGTGGTACTCCTCCAGAATGATTTTCGATACCTGGTTGGCCAGACGCTGGTAGAGATTCTGCTTGCTCTTAAAGTACCAGTATATAGAGGGAGCCTGAATCCCTAGCCTAACGGCCAATCGTCTCATGCTGAATTTCTCGATCCCCTCCTCACCAAGTAACTCCCACGAGGCTTCCAAAATCCTATCCTCCGAAATCTGAGGTTGCTGTTTTTTCATCGTTATCCGCCCTTTTATCTAACAGTGTAAGTTTATGCTTTACAGGTTCATAGGTTCATGATATCATCTAACACTGTAAGGTTCAAACTAACACTGTAAGATTGGACTCAAAATAAATAAAGAAAGTAGTGACCCGCATGGATGCAGAAAACCTCTATTACTTTGAAAAAGCCCCGGTCGGAAAAGCCGTAGCTCACTTCGCTGTACCTATGATGCTAGGCACGTCATTGAGTGTCATCTATTCCATCTTGAATGCCTATTTCCTTGGTACACTTCACAATACCGCCATGTTAACCGCACTCGCGCTAACCTTGCCGCTATTCGCAATTATCATGGCGCTAGGCAACTTGATTGGCATCGGTAGCGGTACATTCATCTCTCGATTGCTGGGAGAGAAAAAATATGATGACGTAAAGCAAGTATCGTCATTCGCTTTTTACAGCAGTTTGGTTCTCGGTCTGATTGTGATGGCCGTCGGTCTCCCGTTGATCGATCCCATCGTTTATGGCCTCGGGGCAACGCCTGACTCCTTCGGATTCACGAAGGACTATGTCACGATTATGCTTATCGGTTCACCAATCGTCGTATTATTCTTCACGTTGGAGAATATCGTGCGCTCGGAGGGTGCAGCCATCACATCGATGATCGGTATGATTCTCAGTGTGGTTGTCAATATTATTCTCGATGCGTTCGTCATCTTCGTGTTCCATTGGGATGTGATCGGCGTTGCGTCTGCTACGGTCATTTCCAACTTGGTTGCGAGTGCATTCTACGCCCTCCATATTAGATACAAGAGCCAATTCTTAACCGTCTCCGTAAAATGGTTCAAAGCTTCCAAGGAGATTCTGAGCAATGTATTCAAAATCGGAGTTCCCGTCTTTATTATGAGTATCTTTTTGGGTGCAATGTCGCTTATCTTAAATCGTTTTCTTGTTGAATATGGAGAGCCGGCCGTAGCGGCTTACGGAATTTCATCACGTTTATTGCAATTTCCTGAGTTTATTCTGATGGGCTTGTGCGAGGGAGTCGTGCCGCTCATTGCCTTTTCCTTTACAGCGAATAAATTACGGATGAAGCAAACTATTGGATTTACGATCAAAGCGATTGTGGCGTTAGCCGTCGTGTTCGGTGTCATCGTCTATCTGATTTCCGATCACTTAATCGGTTTATTTACGAATGACCCGCAATTAATAGAAATGGGCAGCTACATTTTGCATGTGACGTTCTTATCCTTGTTCATTACAGGAATGACCACGTTGTTTACGGGGATCTTCCAAGCAACAGCGCAAGGAACGGCCGCGTTTATTATGTCCGTTATTCAAGGAGTTACTCTGATTCCTGTGCTCTATATCGCCAATCGGATGAACGGCTTCCACGGGGTGGTCTGGTCGCTCGTCATTGCGGATGCCGTCGCATTCCTTGTCGGTGCCATCATGCTGTATGTTTTGCGGAACAAATTGCAGCCGGATTTTGATAGTTTAGTACAGTAGAAACCTAAAACACGTAAGAAGGCAGGATAAGGGAACCCCCTGCCTTTTTTATATACGGTGAAGCCAAAAATTTCACCGAATACAAGAAATATCTGATCATTTGATTTATTTTTATTTACATTGATGCGGTTTGGAAACTATCACGAACAATTCATTCATTCACGGCAAGTAACTGCGCATCGAATTGTTGAATCACTTCATTCTTTTTTGATTTTATTAAAAGAAGAGAAGTATTCAAGCCCAAAACAATTTTACTGAATTTGAAAATGATTTGAATAAAATAGTCACTGAAACCTATGTTGATTGGAAGCAATATAGCTTAAATGGTGATTTACAGGAATATCGAGTGAAAGATGGTTTTTTTTATCCCAGCCCTCAAATGGGATACAGTGATACAATAATAAAAATAGAGACAAAAGGTTTGAAGCGGTATCTCTAACGGGCAAGGCCAACCAAACCGGTCGTCTATTTATTTCTTCATCGCTTCGATTGCATACTCCAACTCGACGTCTTGCCCGTCCATCATGCTTGCTTTGAACGTTTCTTCATTTAGGGGGATTTTGATATCGGGAACCGCGCCCCCCACTCCGGTTTGGTCGGCGTCTCCCTGGACCTTCTTGTTCTGATTGAGCGACCTTCCATCGGGGAACTGGATGACGTAGCCTTCCGGCATCTTGATCTCGATCGGGCTGCTCATAAGTCCGAACGAACCGGCCGTTGAGGTGAACCCTACGATTTTGACATTGGGTACGCCTTTTAGAACAAGAGGCATCCCTTCTCCCGAGCTTCCGGTCCTGCTGTTGATCAAGATGGCCACCTTCCCGTCGAAATAGGGCTTTACGGGCTTGACCTTGACGACTTCATTCCGATTCAGTTCAAATTTCCCCGTGTATCTGTTGTAATAACTGACATATTCGTAGTGTTTCATCTCCTTGACGAAGAAACCGGCCAGATTGGCGGCAAGCTGATCGTCCCCGCCGGGATTGTTCCGCAGATCGATGATCAAGCCTTTTGCGTGCCTGTCCTGGAACATTTTCAATAGGTCCGCCAGGCTTTTTTCCGGTGAGGTGGCGTTTGAGTCGGGGAGAAAATGCTTGATTTTCACATATCCATAGCCGTTGCCAAGAATTCTCCCTTCGATGGGGGAAGCATCCAGATCGGCTTGGGTGAGTTGGATTCTCGTCTTCTTCAACGTCTCGAATTGATCGTCATAAGCCGTCAGCTTCGTACGGATATGCTCGGACTCCCCCCAATTGCGAAATTCGACCTGTACTTCCTTGCCGATCGGCGCGCGCACCATAAATCGCCCCTGATTGAACCTCTTCACCTCATCCGTAGCCATGTTGTTCTCGTTCCAAGTCGTCTGGTCGAACGCTTCCTTCCCCGTTTTTCCGTCCCACGCGACGATTTCCGCACCTAGCTTTATTCCGCTCTTGGCCGCGGGGCTGTTCTCCAAAACCAGACTTACGACAACTTTGCCGTTATCCAATTGAACGGTGCTTAGTCCAAAGCCGCCGCCAACTTCCTTTTTAAATACCGTATTCCCATCGTACACATTATCGTTAATAATTTTGATATGTCCGTCCCGCAGCGAAAACAGATATTCTCTTAACGTTTTATAGTACAAATCGAAGTTTTCGTCTTTCTCGGCCTGTTTGAATATAGGCTCATACTTGCTTTGGCGCTCATTCCATTCGATCTTCTTCCATTCCCCGAACGGATATTCCCGCGATAATCTTTCATTCATGGCCACGAACGCCTTGGAGTAGCTCATGCCGCTAAAATCGCTAACCGGGTTGTACCGTAATACTCCCGCGTTTGCTAACGCAAACACAATGGGGACAACTCCGCATACGCAGATTACGCTCCTAACGATCCTGAATGCTTTCTTCTTTGGAGCCGTCCAGACTTTGGGCTTTAACAGTCTCCTTATTGTGCATAAAAACACGATTAGCGTCAGCGACTCGATGATCAGAGCCAAAAGGGTCATATCCCCGGACAGGATACTTGCAATGGCTGCGAGCACACCCACACTGGGTAAAAAATCAAACCATCTGGAATATTTCTTGATAGGTACCGCGTAAACCGTCAATACGAATAAACTGATGATGCACATAACCAACTCATAAACCGTCAGCCATTTTACCGAATCGATCGTGCCAATAACGCTCATTTTCCGTCTCCTCCAATTCCTTTTCTCCTGTAGTCGTTGCGATACATTCGGAAGAGTATGGGAGAAATATGAACGGAGCGTGAACTGGTTTACGCTTTGACAGGCGGAATGGCGGGTAGATGAACGACGACTTTCGTGCCTTGTCCGACTTTGCTTTCCATATTAATATCACCCCGGTGAAGAACGACAATTTTTTTGACGATAGCCAGTCCAAGGCCGTTGCCACCACCACTGCGATTCCGGGACCTGTCCGTCATGTAAAAACGCTCAAAAACGCGGTCCAGTTGTTCAGGTGCAATACCGATCCCGGAATCGGATAAAGTCACGGTATATCCGTCCATGCGAGTCCTTAATTGAAAATGGATAAGTCCGCCTTCCGGCGTAAACTTGATGCTGTTGCCGAGCAGATTCGTCCATATTTGATTGAGCTGATCCTTATCGGCCGTTATTGCAGCAGCCTGAGGCAAATCCAGATCAATATCCATGTTTTTCTCTGACCATAGAGGTTCGCAGTTCACGACAACCTGCCTGATTTGTTCGTCAAGATGAAACGTGGCGTACTCCAAAGGATGGTGATTGGAATCGAGGGACGCGAGCTTGAGTAAATTATCGCTGAGCCTGGATAATCGGCCACTTTCGGCCAAGATGATATCAAGATACTGAATGCGCTCGTCTTCGGCAATTGCTTTTATGTCCTTCAGCGCTTTCGCAAAACCGGAAATGGACGTTAAAGGGGACTGAATCTCGTGCGACACATTCGAGACAAAGTCCTGACGCATCTGCTCCAATTGTTTAAGCCCAACCGCCATCTCGTTAAAGCTCTGAGCCAAAGTTCCCAGCTCGTCCTTGCGCTTCACTCCCAATTCCACGTCGAAATCGCCCTTCGCAAGTCGTCTAGTCGCGGCAGTAAACGTCTTTATCGGTTTTACAACATAGATGGCGGCTATGAGAATGCAGGCGCTTCCCGTAATCAGAACAAATAAAAGGATGGTAAACATCAAGTGAATGAGGGTCGATTCGTTCCTGGATGAGGGCCGCAAAAATAAAGCTTGGCGCTCACCGCCGATTTGGAAAGGCAGCCCGATGAACGTCTCCTTATCCTTGGAGGAAGACCGGTATATCTCGCCTTCCCTTACTTTCCGAATGGATTCCTGCGAAATCGGAAGATCTTTCGAGTCGGAGCTGTACTTGAAGGATCTCATGGCTCCAGAGTCGGCGTATAGTTGAACGGAGTAGGAGGTCAGCTTCACCATGCTATCCATAAACCGATCCAAATTTGCCGGCCCCGTCTGTTCGTAGACGCGAATGATTTCCTCGCCCGCGGCTATCAAATCGTTCTGCCCGATTCGGTCTATTTTTTTCTCGAATAGGGCGAGCCCCGCCAGAACGGAGACAATCAGGCCTATTCCCATGGCAGCCAAAAACGTTAGCACGACGCGGATGTATAAAGACCTTGTCATTTCTTCACCTCTAGCCGGTATCCGAGACTGCGGACCGTCTCGATTCTGAAATGCTCGGAATCCTCGGTGAAGCGCTCCCTAATTCTCTTAATATGGACATCGACGGTTCGGTCGTCGCCTTCGTAATCCATCCCCCATATTTGCATGATTAGCTGTTCTCTGGTTAATATCTGTCCAGGGTGACAGGCCAGTTTGAACAGAAGCTCAAACTCTTTTAACGGCAATATGAGCTCTTCGCCTTGTCGAATCACTTTGAAGGCCCGCCGGTCCAACACGATTCCACCTAATTGAACGATCTGGGAGGAAACGATTCGATAACGCTTTAGCAGCGCTTTTACTCTCATCACAAGCTCCAAGGGATCGAAAGGCTTGGTCACATAATCATCCGTGCCGAGCTGGAAGCCTTTCACCTTTTGCCCCGATTCTCCTTTGGCTGTTACCATAAGCAGCGGAATTTCCGGATATAGACGACGGATCTCCCTGCACAACTCCCATCCGTCCATATGCGGCATCATAATATCGAGAATAACGATATCGACAGTCGAATTCTCCATGATGGATAGCGCCTCGACACCGTCTGCTGCCTCGACAGTATCGAACCCTTCGTTCCGCAAATACAAGGCTATGAGCTTGCGAATATGGGCATCGTCGTCTGCGACAAGAATTCTGGTCATTTTCCTATGGGCCTCCTTTGAAATTCACCTAAATTCACGTGAGATGACGGGCTTTTGATGGAATTATAGCTCTTCCGCATTAAAGGGTAAATCGCCCAAACTGTCATTGCCTACGGAGGAAGGATTAAAAGGTGTAATACAGCTTATCAATGACGTTGATAATTTGATACATATTTACTCCGATAATAAAGCAACGTTTACTCTGCTTTAGAATTATGTCCCTTATATCCTTTATTTCGAGTTTGGTGAAATTAACGATTTGGTGGATTACTTGAAAGGCCTTTTCTGCTCATTAATACTCTTGCCTCGAAGCCTATCCACGGTTTCTGATAGTGTAGACTCGCTTCCCTCTCCGCTCACTGGTTGGATATAACTAAAGAACTCTACCATATTCTCCACTTTAAAACGCGATGTTTCCAAAGGCTTGGCCGCAAACGCAATATCGCGTTCTTTCAAAATGCGGTTCACATAATCAAGGCTCTCTTGACTCTCGCTGGCGGGTGCAACCGTAAATTCATGCTTGTATTTGTTCATAAAGTAGCGAGCTTCATTAGCACGTAAACCAGAAAGCGCTTCTGCTACAGGCGAAGACTCTAAACCAATCGTAGCACATTGATGGCGCAGAAATGTGTGTAAAGTAAACTTGACAAATGATCTGGTTTTAATTACATTATGTATAGTTTAGTTTACATTTTGGAAATAATTCCTTTAATGAGGAGGTCAATATGTCCTATCAAGAAAAAAAAATTTTTGTTTCCATCATCAGCAGTTTACTCATCTTCACGCTCTACACTTTATACGCTGTAAACAAGGCCGAGGAAGGCAGCATCACTTCGGCCAGCGACTTCAGTTTTTGGGGTTCCTTCATTCTGGTGCTGCTCCCGGTGTCGATTGTAGCTAAGATTATTATTCATGTCGTGTTTGTCATCATCAATAAAATCGCCACGAATGAAGATGGGCCTTCTTTTGAAGATGAGTTGGATAAGATCATCGAGTTGAAGGCAGACCGGATTTCGCTTTATGTGTTTTTCTTCGGGTTTATATTATCCATGATTCCGCTCGTTACGGATCTTCCAACTTACTTAACGTTTCTTGTGTTGATCTTCTTCGGTTTTTTATCCGATCTACTGGGACGTATCGTTCAATTCTACTTTTATAGAAAGGGAGTCTAACATGGGAAAGGATGCGATCAGCAATCATATACGGAATCTTCGCTTTCATCATAACGAGATGACCCAGCAGCAATTAGCTGATAAGGCCGGGGTCACCAGACAAACGATTGTTGCTATCGAGAAGGGGAATTATTCACCTTCATTGGAGCTGGCTTTTCGCATCGCGCGTGTCTTCGAAAAGACCATCGAAGAGGTCTTTCAATATGATGATAAGGGCAGGTAAGGATGAGGAGGCTCATGGATGATGAGGAAGAATACAAATTCAGGCAGAAGGTCTGCAGTAATTACCGGGGTGTTATTATTAGCCGGGTTGGTTACAGGTATATTTAGTGTTGTTCCAGTTATAGATGGAGCAGACTACCTTGTTCAGGCTTCTACAAATGGAAATCAGGTACTGATAGGAGCGTTTTCCCAGTTGTTAATGGTTGTTGCATATGTGGGTATTCCTATTGCGTTGTATCCGGTTCTAAGTAAGCATAATAAAGGTTTAGCTCTTGGATCTGCTGCTTTCGGCATCATTGCGGGTGTGTTCATTATTATTGGTGTAATCATTCTTCTGTTGCTATTGACATTAAGCCACGAATTTACAAAAGTTGGAACTCTGGATGACTCGTATTTTCAGACCTTGGGTGGATTGTTACGGGAAGGACGTGATTTGGTGAATCATGTAGCCACGACACTGACATCTGTTTTGGCGATGTTCTTGTTTAACTGCATATTTTACCAAACAAAATTCGTCCCACGCTGGTTGTCCGTTTCGGGTCTTATTGGATCTATATTGTCCATATTGGCGAGCTTATTATTTATGATTCGCTTCATCGGTCTCGATGCAACCTACATGACGTTGAACGTTCCAATAGCCTCTCAACAATTGGTTTTGGCTATATGGCTAATCCTTAAAGGATTCAACCGGGCGGATGCTCTAGAAAAGAAGGTGTAACGGAAATGAATGCATCAGAACGTTTCTGGGACAAAACAGCAAGTCAATATGATCAAATCGAGATGAAGGATGAACAGACTTACATCAATATAATAAAAAGAACGAAAACGCATCTTAAAATAAGCAGCATTGTTTTGGATTTCGGCTGTGGCACTGGGTTGATAGCAAATGAAATTGCCGAATATGTGAAAGGGATTCATGCGATTGATATATCTTCGAATATGATCGCAATTGCAGAAAAAAAGGCAAAAGAGCGAAACATCGCAAATATAAACTACGCTCATGCGACCATTTTCGATGAAAGGTATAAGAAAGGCTCATTTGATGCCATCTTGGCCTTCCATGTTCTGCATTTGTTGGAAGATGAACATATCGTTCTGCAACGAATGAATGAACTGTTGAAACCGGGAGGATTATTGATTTCTGCAATACCATGCATGGGAGAAAAGAAATTTCTAAGCAGCTTGTTATTCATTGCAGGTAGAGTTGGTCTAACGCCGAATATAAGATCATTTAAAATACGAAATTTAATCGATACAATTGAGAAAGGGAGTTTTTCAATTGTCGAATCGGATTGCTTGAAGAAAAGCTCTCAGGAATATTTCATTGTTGCTAGGAAGATTTGATATGTTACGAAAGAGCCATTTCACCAAATATTTCGCCGTTACTTATGATACGGTTCAGCTTAACGGAGCTATCGACGAAAAAACAACCATCGACGATCGTAACTCGTCAATGGTTGTTCGGGTAACTTGTTTACTTGTCTATCAAATTGGTTGTTTTAAGCAATCTTGCAATCAATGCCGTCGTTTCGGCACGTGTCATATTCGATTGCGGACTGAGCAGTTGCGGCCCGTTGCCCTGAACGATTCCCGCTTCGATCAGCCGGGCGACTTCCGCTCTCGCCCAAGCGGATACGCTTGCCGCGTCTTTATAATTCGCCAGCAGTTCAGCAATGCGATTCTCGCTGAGCGAGGTTTGCGGGTCGATCAGATTGTATGCCCGCGCGACCATCGCGATTCCCTGTTCTCTCGTAATCTGTTGGTCACCATAGAAGTTACCGTCGTCATAGCCTCGGACGATATCGAATTCAGTAGCAATCGCAACGGAGTTTCGATACCAAGCGGAAGCCGGAACGTCAGGGAACATGTTTTCTGGTGCGTTCTGCCGCATCAAGCCCAAACCGAGCCCAACAATTTCCGAAAACTCGGAGCGTGTCACGTTCCGATCCGGCGAGAACGTATTGTTCCCGGTACCCGCAAGATCAAGCCTTGCGGCAATATTGTTCACGTCCGCTTTGCCCCAGTGGTTCTTCACGTCGTCGAAATCCTGCGGATTCCAGATGACCGAGTAGGAACCGCTGCTGCGCAAATCGTTGATCATCGCATAGTAGCGATTGTTGATCTTCGTCACGACCGTCGGAACGTGGAACACGCTGCCGTCCGGATTGACGATAACGCCTGTCGTAATGCGGTTCGGATCGATGTCTTCCGGCAGAGCGATGTATTTCGCCGCATATCCGTTCAATTGTTCCGATCTGACCGTCTTGCTGCCATGCGAGAAGGTGAGATCCAGATCGACCGGGTTGACCAGAAGTTCGTAACCTTCCGCTGACGCTTTGTTCTTTGCGTTATTGATCAAAGTATCCGAAGAACGCTTTATGTCGATATGAACCGCTATATCGCCGAGCGCCGCGTTGTCCAATTGCTTGGACACCCCGTTGAAGTCCATTTTTCCGCCAGGAACCGGATAGATCGCTAGCGGATTGCTGATCTCTAGGGTTGCGCCCTTATCGGCGATTTGCTTCACGGTCTCTGCCGTCAATCCGTCAACCTTTAAATCGCTGTCTTGCGGAGAAAGAATCTCAAGCTTTTGTCCGTTGCCTTGATTCAAAGCATTGTTCAGCTTGTCCAGATCGACTTGAACCGACGTTATCGTGCGGTCTCCCGAAGTTGACGTTTTGCCGGTTGCAAACGAATACTCCTTCCCGTTCACGGATGTACGAATGTCCGAGCCATCCGACGGTACAGGTGCAGTCGCGCTTCCCCCTTCATTGCCGCCATTACCGCCATTACCGCCATTGCCGCCACCACCGCCATCGCCAGGCGTAGGTGCACTGGCTCTGGTTACGATAACGGTATACAACCTTTCAACGCCATCCTGATCCGTCACCTTAAAGACGACCGTGTTGTCGCCGACTTGAAGCGAATGAAGCGGAGTTGCGGTTCCGCTGGCGACCCCTGCGTATGCCCCGCCATTTACGCTGAACTCGATCGTAGCGGTCGAATCCAAGGTTACCGGCGTCCAATGAAGCTGATAGACGCTGTTCGTAACGCTCATCTTATAATTTTCCGTTAGCGGATCGAATGCAGGCTCCAAGACACCGGTAGAAGGCGTCAGCGATATGAGCTTGTTGGAAACACGATAAACTTCAACCCGATACACATTCGTATTGCCATTCGGATTGGTCACTTCTACCTTGATGGTATTGAGGCCTTCCTGGAGCGGCAGGCGATCCCATTCGGCGGCGTCGACCTCTTGTCCATTGAATGTCACTTTGACTGTACTGTTCGGATTCAATGCTTTCAGTTCAATGCCGACTCCATAGACGGAATTCGAAACCGTCGTATAATTCAAGTATCGATCACCGTCGAACGGCGGTTCGAAGTCAAGCGGGCTTCTGTCGTCGGCATTGAAGACGTTCAGCGATTCAAGCTCCGCTCCCGCCATTACGAGGTTTCCGCGCGCGGTCTCAAGCGCCTTTAATGCCGCATCGATCTCCGCCTTCGTTGCGTTCGGATTGTCCAGAACGGTTTGGGCTTCGCCCAACTTGTTCTGCAACTCGGTCCAGCTCGCCGGCGTATAATCCGTTTCCTTCAACGTTCCGCCGGTAATTTCGCCGTTAATCTCATCCACTTTCTCCTGAAGTGCCGCTATGCTTACTAGCGCTGCACGAGCATCCTCAAGAGCCTTCAAGGCTGCATTCACTTCATCTTGCGTTTTATTCGCATCCGTAAGAATGCTATTAGAATCAGCTAATGCTTGCTGAAATGCCTGCCAGCTGGCTTCGGTATAATCGGCCTCAGCCAGGGTTCCGGCATCAATAACATGAGACTCCAACGACCTCTTATCCACATACTCCACAAATGTAAAATAGCTGCCGTCAGACAATACGCTGCTGTTCAGCGTGATTTGACCCGTCGAAGCATCCAGCGGCAGCGCGGTTACATCCGACGAGAATGCGCTATCCGGACTTACGAATAAGAACACTTGATTCTCGCTTGCATCCGCGCCGTCCACTTTTAAGGTAATCGGAGCATCGCTCCAATCGGCGCTTTTGTCGACCTTGTATGCGCGATTCATCATCTTGGCCGACGTTACGCTGGTTGCGAGCTGTAATTGATGGCTTGCGGGAAGATCGTCATTATCGATGACTTTGGCGTACACGGTCGACAAGTTATTGTCGCTGAAAACGAAGAAGCTTTTATCGTTTGCAATCGGGTTCGTATTAGCATCGTTAGTCGCTGTGATCGCATCACCCAGCGCAATCGTTACATTGGCGCCAGCAGCCTGCGATTTCGATTGTTTCTGATACAAAGTGCCGTCATCATCACGACCAATTCCCGTAATGCGCTGAACATAGCCAACGTTGTTATTTCTGGTCCACATTCTGGTCGAGCCGTCGCTGGCCAAATAATCGTCGGTGCCTTTCATCGTAATTCCGTATTTGAGGGCCAGATAGCTATTAACCTGTTGCCGCTCCGTAGGAGTCAGTTTGCGATTATATACAAGTACTTCCGCAATGCTCCCACCTTTAAAAGGTTTTTCTTTAGTTCCTCCGATCGCATGGTACCCGTCACCTGCCCCGGTCGTCGCCCAATTCACTATATTACCCGTCTGGTTATTACCTGACGCCCCGTTCCAGGAAATCGTCCAACTATCCGCGCTTGAGACATTCAAGATGCTAGGAGCTAATAGTACTGTTCTATCGAGAACATCCGCCCCCCTCACTCCAGCAGAACCGAAACCTGATGACCATCTACTTCCGTTACCGGTTTTTAGGCCACAATAATCCGAACCAGAGCTCCCCCCCATTGCCCAAGGAAAGCCGCTATTGTTTGACGTGTCAAGAGGAGGCTTTACGCACGTTGCATCCGGATCTTTTGTCTGAACGGAGAATACTTCCCGTGCATTTGAAGCTGGATCGGCAAATGGCGAATTTGTCTTATATTGTACGGCAGCATCGGAACTTTCGGGAACGGTCACGAGGTGGAAGTTGATCATTTTATTGCCGATATTCTCCACCTTCTGTTCCTTTGTTGCAAAAGGGGTCCATTTCCTTCCTTCATCCGCCAAGTCTTGCAATTCGGTAACAAGGCCGTTTTCAATTTCCCCCTGCTCCATGCTCTTCTCGAACTCTACCCAGGAGATCAAATCTCCGCTAACCCCGCCTGGAGCAGGAGCAGCCGCTTTCGCCGTTTGTGGCGCAAGCATAGTGAAAAATCCTTCCGCTACTAGCATAAAAACAAGCAGCAGGATCAGTTGTTTATTCCAATAATTCCTGGATCCATGGACGCGCATATAAAATCATTCCTCCAATTCATTGCGATTTTAAAGAAGTGGGTTAAGCCCCCATCCTCATAGCTGACTTTTTCGATCCTCCTTTACGATATAATAAAAAAACTTCCGTCCTTTAAGCGGCATGCGCTAATAGACGGAAGTTTCCGTCGTATTCGGCGGCTGGCTGGCATTGACATTTGCGTTTTCAGCAAATCCTTTAGCCCCTCTAGCTTTGCGTCCCCGTCTTTCAACGGGTTTGCCATTATCGTACGAGTATGTATACAGTATTGAATTTAAACACTTGCGTAATTAGGATTATACTTCGAAAAAAATGGACGGTTAGGCCCGATACTCCAACTTTGTTGAAACCTACTTTTATTTGCAGAATTTTAGGAAAAGTGATCACCACTATTTTTTTTATTCGGGACGATCATGTCGGATCCGCCAAAAATCTACTTATTTCTTCATTAACTTATAGTCTACTAGCTGCTCCTATACATTTTCTATACAACCTTATCTGACTTGCAGCGGTTACGGCCTTGAGGGGCTGTTTGTCAACTTTCTTAATGCTTTTTTTCTTCTTAGGAGGGATAGTCCTGCAAGCAGCATGATGCATCTCGCCAGCAAATAGCTGTACATATTCGTAGCTGTGTTCGGCAACTTGATACCTGTGCCTTTACTGTCTCAGGACTCTACATTCACCGAATCATTCGAAGTATCGGATGGACCAGGTTTATCAGATACACCTAATATATCCGTTTCATCGGACCCACTTAATCCGCCGGGTTGGCTGAAGTCTGGGGATTCAACATCCGAATCTTCCCCTCCTGGATTGTTCGGCTTAACCGAAGAAGATCCATCACTTTTTGATATGTATTACGGGAAGTTTAGGGTCGGTATTTGAGCTATTTTAAATGCATAAATTTCCCCCAAATCGAGTATTCACCCCCACATTAGGATAGTCCCCCCCAGTATCAGGGGCCGATCATGTCCGCCAATCAACTCTTACATCGCCGGACCCGAACTCATCTGATCTATAGACAAGGTTTATAGTGGTAAAATATAGATATGAAATATTGGGGTGAAGTTGTGTATGGCTGAGTACAAAGATAATAGGAAGTTGAACTTTCTATTACGGCACCTAGAATATCATAACACCTACAAAAAACGTTCAATAATGAGGAAGAAAAAGGAAAGAAACTCCTCCATTTTATAGTTGATCGTCCCGGCCGCGACGTGGGGAATCCCCCTCCGCCGCTCAGGGTGCGAGTATCTTCCTCGGGAGGGCGATGTCGATGAGGGATGCTGCGGAGGGTCAGCAGAAGCACGGGCAGCAAGAACATATCGAGACGCTGCCGCTGTTCTCCACCACGGATAAGAACGGACGAATGACTATGCTCCGGCCGGGACATCGCGTCGGACGCGCGGCTCCGCTGATACCGTGGCTGCTTTCAGTCGCTGCACTGTGGGCGCTGACAGGCTCCGTGCCGTTCGGCGCACTGCTCGGCATGGCGCCGACACCGGCGATCAGCATGCTCCTCGGTCATCCGGTCACAGTGGGCGTCGCCGTTTTGCTGCTGTTCGTCGCGATCGGTACGACCGGTGGAGTGTACTCGCGATCGATTGAGCATTTCGGACAGACCAGGGTGGCGGGCCTGTTCGCGACGCTATCGGTAGCAGGAGGGCTGGGAGAAAGGATGTACGCGCGGAAAATGGTCGGCCTACTGCTCGGCTTCGGCGGAGTCGCCTCGATGAGCATCGGTGGATTGGAGGCATCTCCATCTTCGGCATTCTGCTCGCCTTGGGATCCGCACTAAGCTGGGCGCTTGGCACAGTCTATATCAAACGGCAGGCGGCCAAGGTCGATTCGCTGTGGATGACCGCTATGCAGATCGTGATTGGAGGCATCGTCATGACGGCTTACGGCTCGACTGTCGAGAGCTGGTCAGAGGTGCGCTGGACGGCAGCCTTCTTGTACGATACGCTGTTCATCTCCGTATTCGTCATTGCGCTCGGTTGGCTCGTATACTTCAAGCTAATTGGTTCAGACGAGGCATCGAAGGTCGGCTCGTACACGTTCCTCATCCCGGTCGGCTCAATCATCTGCAGCATTTTGTTCCTGAATGAACATTTGACGATGAACCTTATCGTGGGCATGGTGCTTATCGTTGCCAGCATATTGCTTGTAAATGTAAGGCCAAGACAGGTCTAACGTGACTTAATCGTAAAATACCGCACGCTCAACGCAGCCAAAATCAGCGTCGCGAAGATTTCAGTTCTGCCCTTAAAAGTACTCTAATTCGTTGCCTCCATCCACCACGGATGGTCCCTACATCTGGTGTTTTCGTGCAAATTTCGCCCTACTTATGATACGGTTCAGCTTAACGGGGCTATCAGCGAAAATTAAGAAAGGAGCAGCCAAGGATGCTCCTCATGCAATCACTTATTTATCACCTAGCTTTATCCCCGCTATTCAACCTGTTATGTACATGAAAAGTTACCTTTGTCCCTGTACCTAACGTACTTGTGATATGAAGTCCTGTTCCGAAGTGCCGTTTTAATCGCTGATCCGTATTAATCAATCCGACACCTGAACGACTATCCGCTTTTCTTTCTAATATTCGTTGCAATTGAACCTCGTCTATTCCGTCCCCATCGTCTTCAACGGTTATCTCTGCATGCGTCTCATAGACAAAAATCCGAATAAGAATCGTTCCTCCACGATTGCGCTTCATTATGCCATGTCTTATCGCATTTTCAACGAGAGGCTGGATCGTAAGAAATGGGACTTTTAAGTCCCCGTAGCCATCTATCTCCCAAATAACCTGTAACCTTTCTTCAAACCGAGCCTTTTCAATATATAGATAAGAACGCACTAGACTTAACTCCTCTTCGATCGGAACAAGCCTATCCATATTTTGAAATTTAAATTTATTCCTCAAAAAATTGCTGAATTCATCGAGCAAATTACGCATCTTATCCAAATCAATATCGCTTAAAGCTGCTACAGCATTCAACGCATTAAATATAAAATGAGGCTGGATTTGCGCTTGCAGCCATGCAGCTTCTAATCGCAGTTGTTCCCGAACGGATTGTTTAATCGTAGTTAACGCCTCGATCCGCGATTTTATTTCTATTGCTTCCACTGGCTTCGTCACATAATCGTTTGCCCCCGCTATAAAACCGCTCTGAATATCTTTCGGTTGGCTTCTTGCGGTAAGGAGCAATACAGGGAGCTCCGTGAGTGTAAACCGCTCACGAATCATTCGTGTCAGCTCATAACCGGACATCTGTGGCATCATGATATCGGAGATGACCAGATCCCATTCCTTTGTATCTAGTACAGCCAACGCTTCTTTACCGCTCGTTACCATCATTACCTCATATTCGTCCGGTGGTAGTATGGCTTCAAGAACTTGAAGGTTGATAGGATCATCATCAACAATTAATAGGATCGGACGGTCACGATTCATTTCTAATAAAGTTGTTGGTTTCGCAGCCATCGGGATATCTGCCTTTTCCGCTTTTATCGAAACATTTTCTTGAATCGGCATGAATTGTAATGGTAAAGAATCAAATGAGTTCGTCACATCATTCTCTTCCACCGCTTTCAAGTCTGCTAGCTTTAATGAAAATGTAAATGTTGAGCCTTCTCCTAAAGTAGAGGACACATCTAACGTACCCCCATGAAGCTCAACCAGTTGCTTGCTTATGCTTAAACCCAACCCAAAGCCACCATCAATCATAGTCTCACTCGTGCTGGCTTGCTCGTACGGACGGAATAGGCGCTTAAGCATGTTCTCATCCATTCCGATCCCGGTATCAGCAATAACGATATAGGCTCGTACATCCTTTACAAAAGCTTGAATCGAAATGACCCCATCATTCGTATATTTCACAGCATTATGAAGTAAATTGAAAACGATTTGAACAACCCGGTTCTCATCCGCATTTACTGGAGGAAAATCTTCAGGAATTTGATTTGCAATTTTTACAGACTTCACTTCTGCATTTAATTGCAGCATATCAAGTACTCCGGTCACAATTGGCTGAATAAATATGACTCTTTTCTGTATACGCGGATTGCCTTCCCGTAAACTCATCACATCAATCAAATCGTTTAATATCAATGTCATTCGACGTCCTACAGATAAAACCGTTTCAAGCTCCTTGATGCTCCGTTCCTGCAATAAATGCTGCTCCCTTTTTAAAACGGATTGTGACATGTTAAGCATGCTATGCAGCGGATTTTTAAATTCATGCGAAGTGTTTGCCAGAAATTGATCCTTATGGTCATTCATTCTTTGCAAGGTTGCAGCAAGCTCTTTGGTGTTCGCATGCATGATAAAGTAACCCTTAAACCATTCAGAGGCTAAACAACCCATCGCAATAATCATATCGAACGGATAGTAGACAAGACTTAATCCGCTATCCAGCAAGATTAACGACCAAAGAAAATGGTTCATCAACGCAAGAAAAGAGAAAAGCAGTAAAAGATTGCTCTTTAAACCTTTGATTACTTTTTTAAACATTGTAATCAACGTGATAACTGCAGCAATACCAACCAATAGATAATAAACCGGAAAGAGCATAATCACTTGAGGTGGATCTAAAAACAAAGTGATGCCGGCAGTCCCTAGATTCAATACTTTATAGACAGGGTACATCCTACGCCAATATGGAAGCTCGCGATGATTCGTACACTGGAGCAAAGCATAGGCTGCCATAACGAGGGCAATGTTCGCTATCCGGAAATCCCAAACACTTCCAATATAAAATATTTGGTGGAACAACTTCTCATCAACACTAAATACACTCATGATTGTTACACATAATGCAAGCAAACTGAAATAGAGCAGCTTCTTTTCCTTATTTCCTAGTAAATACAAAATAAGTGCATAGACAGCATGCATAATAAATATAATCGCTGCCAAAAACTGCATATAAACGGAAGCTTTCATCTCTTTGGCAATGGCTTCTTCTGAACCAAATTTAATGGATCGGACAAGGCCCCCGCTTCGACTATCCACATAATTTGCCGCCTGAATGACGAGTTCGATTACACCGTTTTCGTCTGCTGTAAAGGTTGTAGAATAAGGTAGGTCCTTCGAAATATATTCACCCTTTGTTGTCGCCACCTGTCCTGATTTAGTAAGCAATCGACCGTTTACATATAATTCTGATGCAGTGCGTACGCTGAGTACACGAATACTATAATTAAGGTTCTTTGCCGGGTCTACATAAAGACGCAAACGATACGAGCCATACCCGTATGGAGATGGCTTGTCAGCATGCAAAGCTTCATTCCATCCTCCCGGTACCTGAATATGCCTTGGCGCAATATCGCCTAACAATTGTTGCCGACTACCATCTATCAACCATTGCGAAGGATAAAACTCCCATTCCCCGTCAAGTAATAGAATGCTGCCATCTTCTGCATTCCAATTGCGCAAATCGAATTGCCCATTATGAATTGACGCCTGTTTGGGATCATGAAACGTTTCCATCCATAAAATACGCAAACTAGTTAAAACAACTAATATGGACACTAGCAATAATATAATATAGCTCTTTTTCATTTGATATTTGGATGAGTGAGTTTCCAAGAAGTATTTCTCCCCTAGTCATTTTCTTCTAAGACATTTAAATAAGCTCTCTCCATAATTTACCACAGTTAATATAGCAGAGAAACGGACGATAGAGATATCTTTATGTCTATTATATAGAAATATCTACTTGGAATTTCGCGAGTTTGTTGTTCAAAGGTACTTTCAAGGTGCCGTCAAGCCGAGGCCCTCGAGCACGCAAGCGAGTCTCCCGAAAACCATACTGCACACTCCTTTTTACTACTAATGAAGTTCCTTATCGAGTATATGTTGTGACTTCCTTTGTACAAAACCCATCCGAGCATAGATATGAAGAGCGACAGCCTTGCAATCTCTCCTGCATCACTCACTACTGCTGTTATGATAAGAATAACCACACACCTTGGGGGATTAAGCCAATTAATTCGCCCTACTTGTGATATGGTTCCCCCCGATTAATCTTCACCGCTCGGTAAATCTGCTCTACCAGCACCAGGCGCATCAGTTGGTGCGGCAGGGTCATCCGCCCGAAGCTGAGCTTCGTTTGGGCGCGCTTCAGTACGTCCTCGGAGAGGCCGTTAGAGCCGCCAATGACAAAGGCGACGTTGCTGGTGCCGTACGTCCCCAGCTTGTCGATGTGGGCCGCCAGGTCCTCGCTGGACCACAGCTGGCCGCCGATCGCGAGGGCGATGACGTGGGTGTCCGGCTTGATGTGGCCGAGAATTCCGACGCCCTCCTTCTCCTGCACTTGCCGCATTTCAGCTTCGCTCATGTTCTCTGGGGCCTTCTCATCCGGTACCTCGTGCACGGACAAGCGCACGTAAGGCGCAAGACGCTTACTGTACTCCGCAATGCCCTGCACCAGGTACTTCTCCTTCAACTTGCCTACGCATACTATCTGTATATTCATAGCGTTTTTCGCTCCTTAAACTCTGCTGTTATGACGTTCATTCTAACATTGTACCGCTGCCAATTAAAGGACATACCCAGACCTGACCCGCCTTCCTACAGCAAGCTCCCTTATTTCCTTGTCAACGCAAAAGCCAGTAGAGCATTAGAGTTTGAGATTGCCAACTCATTTACTTCTAAGCTTGTTCGACTGTGTTTGACCAACTTACAGCGATTATCGAAAAAAAGAGCCGCTCTCTGAGAGTGACTCTTCTCTTCGTGTCTATTTTAAAAAGACCGGCAGCTCCTTCAGCGCAAACATCATCGTGCTATCCATCCGTTTCAGCTCTACGGAGCGATCACGGCGATATTCGGGGTAACGATCCAGCAGGGTCTGGAGGGCAATCCGGGACTCCATCCGCGCCAGCTGTGAGCCCATACAGTAGTGGATGCCGCTTCCGAGGCCCAGATGCGGGTTCGGATTCCGGTGGATGTTGAATACGTCCGGCTGCTCGAACACATCCTCGTCATGATTGGCCGAAGCCATCCAGATATAAACGAACTGTCCCTGCTTCAGCTCCTGCCCGCGCAGCACGGTGTCCTGCTTCACGCTGCGGAACATCAATTGAACAGGTGAGAAGTAACGGAAGACTTCTTCGATTGCCCCTGGAAGCAGCGTTGAATCTCCAAGTACCTCTGCACGGACCTCAGGCAGGCTATCAAAAGCAAGCACCGCCGATGAGATCAGATTGGTTGTCGTTTCATTACCCGCTACGAGAAGGAGAATACAGAACCCGATAATCTCCAGGTCGGTGAGATGTTCATTGTCGATACGCGCCTCCACCAGTTTCGTAATCAGATCGTCCTGGGGATGACGACGGCGATTCTCCGCGATTTCGGAGAAGTATTCGCTCATCTCACGCTGACACTGATAATAAGCATCCCCATTGTTACCTACCAGGGCGTCCGACCACGCCTTAAATCGCTCCCGGTCCTCCATCGATACGCCGAGCATCTCGGCAATCACCGTGATCGGCAGCGGACTTGCGAGATCGGCAACGATATCCATCTTCCCCTTCTTCTCCGCTTCGTCCAGCAGGGATGTCGTGATCTCCTGGATCTTGGGGGCAAGCGATTCTATGATACGAGGCGTAAAAGCATGGGATACCAGCTTACGCAGCTGACGGTGCTTCGGCGGATCCTGCCGCAAGATGCTGGATTCAATCGGATCATCGGAAGAAGAGGACCCTTGAGAAGAGAACAATTCGTAATTCGTGAAGACGGCTTTAACATCCACGTATTTATAAACGTTCCAGCCTCCATTACCCTCAATTGCCTCCACCGGAGATTCCGTCCGCATCTGGCGGAACCATTCCAGCGGAAGTAAACCGTTCTTATTCCATTCCATGCTTAACACCTTCGCTTTCCATCGCTAATTTGAACTGACTGGTCAGTTATACATACTTAAAAAAAGAAGGCCTTGCTTATTCAAGCGATATAAACAGGCCTTGGGTAATCATCGTGAAGGCAAACCGCTCCAGATCCTCGCGTGAATACGTATCCTGATGATTCAGGTAATAATTACATGTGCTCTCCAGCGTTCCGACAATACTGGCAGCGGCCAGATTAGGATCAACGGCACGGCACAGGTTCTCTTCGCACTGACCTTCCTCGATGATGCTTGCCAGGAAGCTTAAATACTTCCGTTTCAGCTCCTTCAACTCGTCCAGAACATCCTGCTCGATGCCGTTCGAAATCTCATTAAATACGATGTGCGAGAAATGGCGGGATTCGAGAAACAGATCCAGATGATGGCGAATCGTGCGCTCAATCTTCTCCTTCATTGGCAGGGAGGAATTCAGGTCTGCCTCCGTCCGCTGCATAATATCTTCGAAGCCCTGCTTCACCACCGTCTTGAAGAGCTGGGATTTGCCCGGGAAGTTATAGTACAGAGTCCCCTTGGCAACCTGTGCGCGGGCGGCAATCTCGTCCATGCTTGCGCGGTGATATCCGTTCTCGGAGAATACTTCAACGGCTGCTTGGATAATTTTATCTTTGCTCACAATCGAATCGGCCCTTTCACAACTAAATTTCAGATCACCGTTCTTATTCTGACTGGTCAGTTCAAAAATAAGATACCATGCTGGCAAAAATTAGTCAACCGAAGACATGCCTCTACTTATACCGAAATCTCAATCTCCATATAATTCGATTCTTATGCTGATTTCCGTGGTATCCTATACATATGGCCTAATACAGTGTATATTTCAACAGTGCTGGTAAACAATCAGCATATAGGGACAAGAATATACCGTAACGGAGTGATGGGTTGAGTAAATCCAAGGGCAAGGGCGGAACAGGCAGAGGCACAGGCAAGAAGGGCTGGAGCCGCTGGGATGCAAGTGCGAGAAGAGCGAAGAGTAAACCCAAACCTTATACCAGTAAAGGGGCCAAGCAGGCAGACGGTACATCGGAAGCCGAGAATCATAAAGGTACCCCGAAATGAACATATGGTACAGATCGACCTGATACATCATATTGAAGGAGATGAACAGATTGGACAGTCAAGAATTAATAACGGACATGCCCGAGAATTACGAGGAGCTCAAAAGCTCCGCCAACCGGAATGCCAATTGGAGAGAACGGTTAGACGCGGTGGAAGCGTTGGGAAATTGGAAAAATCAGAAATCCATTGATATTTTGCTGCATAGACTGAATACGGATGCGGTTTATCAAGTGCGAGAGGCAGCCTATCGTAAACTCCTGGCCTTTGGTGAGGACGTGCAGATGCCGGAAAGACCCAAAGGCGAACTGATGAAGGACGTTTCGAAGGTGTTGCTCCGCATTAAAAAAAGCCTTCCCCGTGACCACACGTATGAAGACTTCAAAGAGAAATTAAAAAAGATGAGAATCGACATCTACGATACGTACGAAGGTGACAAAGGCGATGACTTTGATCACTGGCTGGAACAGACTTGGTCTTCATTATTAAGAAGATAACAAGGCGTCAAGCCTTCCGGAGCTGACTCTGTATATGAGAAATCCGGTTATGTTATACTGAACACAAATATTAGTTATAGGAGTGGTACTCTGAGAAAGCAAAAGCCCATGTCGTTTGATGATCTGTTGAAGGAATTACAAGGCCAAAAATCGGTACAGGAGGATCCGGATAACATCTCTCTGGAAAAGCTGTTCAATGAATCGTTTATGCGTAAACATTCATCGCACAGCAGTTTTGGAGATTTTGTGGTAAAAGGTAACTTCCAAGTGGAAACGCACGAAGATATCGATAACATTCCGGATGAACTGTTTGACCGTCATGTTTCAAGAGAAACCGATTTCCCAGATTGGAAATCGATGCTGGAGCAGGCAAAAGCCGATCACGCTGCGGCCATTAAGTAAATCATGATAATGTCGCTGCAAATGACGCAGCTATGATCAGGGGCCGATGGCCCCTTTTTCTATTTCCATCCGTTAGATATGGTATGCATTCGACATCGTCTTCCTTACTTCGACTCGGACTTGTATTCCGATTCCGATTCCGTCTCCGCCCTCTCCCTGAACCTCTTGTAGAGCTTCGTAATATTCGCCGTATTGATCTCGATGTTGTGCTCGTAAGCGTATTTCACCGCATATCCCAGTGCCAGGGTAGTGGCACCCGCTACCGTTGCTCCGGCGACCGACCCCGCTCCAGGGAAGACCTTCACAATCTGCCGAAAAATACTCTTGCCGATATTCCCGAATATCGTGGCAATGACCAGCTCCTTCGCCGTCTCCTTGCTGATCGGCCTATTGTACAGCACCGCAAGCCTGGTGAGCAGACTCACCTGAATGCCGGTAATCGGAATGATATCCGACCCCGGAATGGGTGATGCGCCTACCGCTCCTGCCGAGATCGAGGCTCCGATGATCCATCCGTTGGCAGTCGCTGACTTCTCCTTGATACTTTTGGCAAAGAGAATGTCTTTAGACTTTTTTTTAAGCATCTCCAGAATGCTGCTCCGCAGCCAGTCAATGTTTTCTCCCGTCCGTGAAGATACCGGCGCAACCTCATAATGCCCACCGGTCTCCTTCTTAATCCGTGCTACCAGGCGGTCGATTTCATCTGCAGCGTCTATTTTGTTCAGCACGATCAAGATGTTCGAGTTCACGTCCCGAATCTTCTCGAAGGACTTCTTCTCCGCCTCGGAGAAGACCGTACCCGCAGCGTTCAGGAAGAATAGAACGATATCCGCTTGTTTAAAGTATTTCAAGGTGATCTCCGAGTTCGCGGTGTTCACATCATTCAACCCGGGTGTATCCATGAAGTAAATATGCTCCTTGTACTTATGCGGTTTAATTTCCGTCGTTTCTCCAGGCTCTGCCCCGACACCAGCGACCTCTTCACCGACGATCCGGTTCATGGTGGAGGACTTGCCTGTATTCACATCACCAATCAGAGCGATGAGAATTTCCTGCTTCAGCTGTCGGTTGATGCCATCCATTTCCTTCTCATAGGCCTCATCGGCTGCCCGACTGATCTCGTCTTCCCATGATCTTCTGTAGTCACCCATTTCTGATCGTCTCCATTCACGCTAGGTTACCCGCGCCTCCGTGTAATCTATACATCCATCATACACTACGGAGGACTGTCCATCGAAGCTTTGTTTCTTCTATTCACTTCAACATCTCTTTAAACAAAAAAAGCGTGAATTCATCACGCTTTCTCATTTGGATTATTTATTTAATTTAAATATTCACGTTACACAACTAAAAACTCAGCATGCTTCTCGCACTCCGCGCACTTCACCGGTGGGTCCCAGTCCGAAAACTCGGTCTCCTTCAGATCAACAATATCCGGGGCATCCTCATATTCATCCACGAAATTTTCGATCGCTAGTTCCACATGTTCCTTGCATACGACGTACATTCTATGCATCCTTTCTATCTTTCGCCTCATGTTGTGTTTTTCTTCAAACCAGTATAGCCACTCTTCTGTTCTACCACACTCTACGAGAAAAAGAAATGTTTTTAACCCATTTGCTCATCCCGGCCGTTTTTCAATCCACAAAAGCTTCCTATCTATCCATGGATTTCACATCCAAAGTCCTTATACCCACCATCATTTCGATGCAGACAGCAAAAAAAGAGCGTAATCCACGCTCTTCTTCGCGGCCGTTTCACGGCTCATATCTAACCCTTTTCAATCTCTCTATATTGGATATTATTCAACGCTAACCTTAATATATACCCATGAACCTACTGCATTAAACAATGGACAAGCACATTTACTCCAAAAAATCCGCAGTGACTTGGGCCAAGCAAGTCAGCCAATATCCAGCCGGCATTATTCTCCAGGCTTCTCTTCCAGCATCACCTTCAGCGACTGCAGCTTGCCGTCACGATAGAAGGTCACGTCCAGGTCTTTGCCCACCTTTGTGTTAAGGTAGAGATGCTTACGCAGTTCCAGCGTTGTCGTGATCGGTTTGCCGTCCAATTTGATGATCACGTCGTTCAGCTGCAGGCCGGCATCCAGCGCAGGTCCAAGCGCATCCAGCACGACCACGCCTTCGGTTACCGTCTTCGGCAGCTTGAGGTTCTCCTTCTCCTTCTTGCTTAGTGGAGCATATGGGTTGCCCAAGTCCACGGTGTATACGCCAAGATAAGGGCGTGCAATATGCCCCTTCAGCATTAACTCGGTTACAACCTCCGTAATTTCATTGACCGGAATTGCAAACCCAAGCCCTTCTACGCCGGTGTCCGCAATTTTCATCGTGTTGATGCCGATAACTTTACCGTTCAAATCCACCAAAGCGCCCCCGCTATTCCCCTCATTAATGGCAGCGTCGGTCTGAATGACCGCCTGCTCCCAATCGTAGATGCCGTCCTGGTTCAGGGATACCGGTATCACACGGTTCGTGTAGCTGACAATCCCGGACGTGAGCGTGTCGCCCAGGCCCAGCGGGTTGCCGATAGCAATGACCGTTTCGCCGAGTCGAAGCTTGGAGGAATCCCCAAACTCTGCGACCTCTCCGATGCCTTTACTGTCAATCGACAGAACAGCAATATCGCTAACTTTGTCTGTTCCGACCAACGTCGCCTTCTTCTTCTCGCCACCTACCAGCACAACCTCAAGGGAAACGGCACCTTGAACCACATGGTTATTCGTAATCACGAAGGCTTTGCCTTCAAGTTTCTTGAAGATAACGCCAGAGCCCAGGGTGTCTTCCTGTGAACTGCCGAAATCATTTCCGAAATCAAAATCCTCACCGAAGTCGAATCCCTCCGGAAGCTCAAAGTCTCCCTCTTCCTCTGGCAGGGTACCGAAATCCTCTTCCAACCCTTCTCCCCCAGGGCCTTCCTCTTCAGGCACCGCGCTCTCTTTATGTGTCAGCACACTGACAACAACCGGTCGCACCTTCTGAGCAACGCTAATAATCCGTTCATAGGGATCCCCATCGGACGTGGACAGCTGATGGCTGCCATTAATCAGGGTAATCGGTGAAGAGGTTGCAGGATGGCCCGTTATGAAGCTGAACAGCATCACCGCAATCAGAGCACTGCACACCGAACTGATCGCGGAAATCTGGAATGTCGATAAACCCTTTTTACGGCGGGTCGTCCGCCACTTCGTTCGCTCAGGTCGGTCCTCGCTGGTATTTTTGCTCCGTCTGGAAATTTTAGTTGAATAGAAATCATCGTCAAATAATCCCATTGCGATCCCTCTCTCCCCTTGGTTGCTACGCGTCAAGATACTTTACCAGCTTCAGACCCTCCGCCATTACCGACTGACCTATGAAATCATCTTGTCGTCATAACAACCTGCCCTGTACCGAGTGTATCTAGTTTCCTATGAAATCGGCAGCGTATCACCTGTTAAATATCTCTCTATTGTAAAGACTCTTCAGCAGCTAAAAAAGTTGCATTTTTGAGCATTCTGCTTGAACTTTTATCGAAATATGGCTTTACATTGAATATTTCAATCCATAGCCTGAAATGTAGTTCCAAAAAAGGTATGTATTGCCACCCAACAGTTCAAAAAAAACCCTGTATTCTTCTATTACCACAAACAGGGCGACTTAAGCGCAAAACATCTGTTTTTTCTAAAAAAAGATGGGAAAACCTGGGCTGGCCGCATTTTAGAAATGCAAACTCCCTGGTACTTATTCGATGCAAGTGCTTAACAGAAGCATTCAGACCTTCTAGGTTTCTATTGTACCACACGAACAGAGGTTCACGTCAGCTTTCTTTAATAAAAACAAATGCCATATTGATGGCAATTTTGAGAGTCAGTACAATGAGAGATTCTTCATTTCATAACAACGAATTGCCCGAATGAACCTGTTAACCTTGTATACGTGCAGACAACCAAATGGTTCCATTATGCAGGGATTTTCTTCAATCCAACTCTTCTCTTCCGGCATATCCTCTATTCCTAACAGCCTGCAACCCTCATTCGCGCATTTCCCCCTTAAACAGGATACCGGACAATTATGTAAAGAAAATGGCAATATTGTCAGTCTCTCATGTCAAATCGATCCAGTCCAGAACACAACGTTGAAGGGGACTTCGGCGACCCACACATCATTCCTATATGGATTCCCCGCAACTTATTCTTCCTAAGCCACCCCTTGGAAAAATTCTTCATGCTCCCCTCCGCTTGACCCCTGTAGACAAGATCGGCTTATCTTGTTTCCCTATTAAAAAGACCAGAAACCCTATCACATATGGTAGGGTTTCTGGTTGAAGATCAATCTAGCTTATGCGCCCACTACTGACAAGATAATAGGCTCTCCCCGCAATTAAGCGAGCACGGTATCCATCACCATTCGTAAGAAACGGCGGTAGTCCGCTTCATAGGCCACATTGATCTCGGGCAAATGTTCCCAAGTATGGTGATGGCGCGTATCCAAAATCGTCATGCCCAGGGTTAATTCCCCCTTCGTCTCGATCCCGACCTTGCCCTTCACGTATTGAATCAAGGAAGGCTCGATTACTGCGGCGACAGCCATCGAATCGATGAGCACGCAATACGATTCAAAGCCGCGTCCCAGCACGAATTGAATCATGTTATGCAGGAAATCCGCCTCGCGGTTTTGAGACTGCTTCAGCTCGGCAAGCTCACTCTCCGTAAAGTTCACGTCAAAATGAGTAGCAACGTCCAATCCGATGGCATACAGCGGCACGCCTGAGTTAAATACGATCTCTGCAGCTTCCGGATCCACGTACACATTCCACTCACTCTGCGGATTATCGCCGGTAGCGTTAGCTGTTGCATATCTATTAAGACCATAGGAACCGGCAATCGCCGTGATCGAGCTGATCATCGGTTTGATCTCCGGTGCAATCATCATGGCCAGCGCCACATTGGTCAGGGGACCCAGCGCCAGAATATGAATATCTCCCTCATTCTTCTTGACCATCTCTATAATCATGTCAGCGCCATGCAGGCTTGACAGCTCCAGCTTCGGCGCCGGCAGATGATATTCAGCTTGTCCGTCCGAACCATGACTGAACGGATCGGAAGCCAGTGCCCGCACCAGCGGTTTCCCCATGCCTTTAGCCACAGGGATATCGATCTTCCCAAGCAGCTCCATGACTTTCAGGGCATTCGTGCTAGTCACATCGATCGGATAGTTACCGGCTACCGTCGTAACGGCCTCTACCTGAAGGGCAGGGGATTTGATCGCCAAGATCAGGGCCAGGGAATCGTCCATCCCCGGATCACAGTCAATAATTACCTTTTTCATTGAATTCTTCCTCTCTCCATTCGAAAAATATTACTTTACACTTCCCTGGGTGAGACCGCTCACCAAATAGCGCTGGAACACAATCGTTAGTACAATAACAGGCAGGCTAGATATCAAGCCGCTGGCCGACATCAGCCCCCGGTCCAGTCCGCGTTCGCTCACGAAGGTGCTGGTCAGAACCGGCATCGTCTTCGTATGGGCGCCCGACAGCGTCACCGCGAACAGGAACTCATTCCAGCAGAAGATGAAGCAGATCAGCCCCGCTGCCGCAATGCCCGGCATGACCACCGGCAGCACGATGCGGAAGAACAATCCGATGCGGGAACAGCCGTCAATCATCGCCGCCTCCTCCATCTCCACAGGCAGCTGGGCGAAGAAGGAACGGAGCAGCCATATGATTAGCGCCATATTCAGCGCAGAATAGGTAATGATTAAAAGAACATACGTATCCAGCAGATTTACGCGGTAAGCCAGCAGGAAGATCGGCACAATAACGACAACGGGCGGAATCATCCGCGTCATCAAGAGCAGATTCGGCAGCAGCGGGCCCCCGGTACGGAAGCGTTCAATCGAATAAGCCGCAATCGCACCGATAACCACGGTGATCAACGTGGCAATGCCGGAAATCAGCAGGCTGTTCACCAGGCTTGTCACAAAATCCGGATTCTGAAACAGGGTCAGGTAACTGTCAAAGACCGGCTGCTCCGGGAACCAGACCGGCGGAATGGCCATCTGGTCAACAGGGCGTTTAATCGATGTCAGCGCCACCCATACGATCGGCAGCATGAAGAAGAGGAAGAACAGGAGAAGTATCCCTGTTTTGAATCCCGTAAACAGATGGTCTTTCAGTTTTCGGCTATTCATCGCTTCTTCCCTCCCCGGCTAAGCATATAAAGCGCGCCGAATATGACCACGGCCAGCAGTATCATCACGGCAGTGGAGACAGCCGACGCATATCCCATGTCATAGCGGCTAAATGCGATTTTATAGTTGTATACAGACACCAGCTCGGTTGCCGTGCCCGGTCCGCCACTGGTTAGAATGTAGACCAAGTCGAAGGTCCGGACGGCGTCCATCGCCCGCAGCACGGCTACGGACAGCAAAGCCGGGGCAACCAATGGCAGGGTCATCGACCAGAAGGTCTTCCATCTGGAAGCCCCGTCCATCTGGGCGGCCTCGTACACATCGTCCGGGATCCCTTGAAGGTTAGCGAGTATCATAATCATGACAAACGGACTCCACTGCCACACGTCCGCCAGAATGACCGAGAACATCGCCCAGCCCGGATCGGTCAGCAGCTTCGATGTATCGAAGGGAATATGCAGAAATTTAAAGATGGGTCCTAGCGGCGTAAATTCCGGAAGCAGGAACAGCCTCCAGGCTACCCCGACAACAACCGGAACCATCATCATAGGGACCATAAAGGCAACTTTGAAGAATGACTTCCCCCACACATGACCCTTCAGCAGCAGGGCCAGCATCGTTCCCACGATCATTTCCGCGGCAACGGCACCTACCGTGAACTGGACACTTCTCCATAATGAATTCATGAAGGTGGTGTCCGCCAGAAGCCTTTTGAAATTATCGAGTCCAATAAATTGGATGCCCAAATCCGGTCGCTGTAGCGGGTAGGAGAAAAAACTGAGTCCCAGTGCTGCCAGAATCGGAATCAGCAGAACCAGAACGATGATCAGAATGCCCGGCAAAACGAACCATAGTCTTTCACGTGGTTGAGATGGCATTGTTCATTAACCGCCTTACGTTAGAGAATATAGAGAAAGGAAGGGTGCCCCTTCCTTTCTCTTAGCAGCGAACTGCTGTCATTCCTGGATGATCCTTAGTATCCTCGCGATTTCATCAATTCATTGAATTCGGTTTCCGCCTCTTTCAGGGCATCCTCGGCAGCTCGTTCGCCGAACAAATATTTCACGACGGCATTCGGCAGAATTTCGCCTGTAATCGTCGAACCTTCCGGAATGAGCGGCAGCGTCTCCAAGCGGAAGGAATTCATGATGTCCGCATGCGGCTCATAGAAGCTGTATTCCGAAGCCAAACTTCCAGTAAGCGCCGAAGTACGGGCAGGAATGTTTCCTACCGGCGCCGCTTTCTCCATCATTTCCTGGCTGGTTGCGAACTCCATCCATTGGAAAGCGGCTTCCTGATTGTCGGAATGCTTGGTCATGACAAAACCGTATGGCAGATAGAAACGTTTAATGTCGCTGGTGTTGTCATCATTTGCCGGAATTGCAGTGAATCCGACTTTCCCGGCAATAGTGGACTGATTCGGATCCTGCGCCATTTGCGCAACCGTAGTGGCCATCTCCGCCATCGCGCTGCGTCCTTGCAGGAACTCGGAGGAAGCATCCGACCAACCATACTGTCTGGCCGCAGGAGAAGCATACTGGAACAATTCCTTGAAGTCATTCAGCGCTTTGATACCCGCTTCATTGTTAAATTGCTGTTTATAATTGTTGTCGTATAAGTCGCCGCCGTAGTTAAACAGACGGTTGTAGAACGCAAAACCGGACAGAATGCTATTCTCGCCCATCAGAGTCACACCGTACAGGTTCTCGTCCGGACGGTTGAAGAATGCCGCGATATCCTTGTACTGCTGCATCGTCTGCGGCGGCTGAAGCTCATAGCCATACTTGTCCTGAAACGCTTTCTTCTCGGCCGCATCTTCAAACAGGTCGGTCCGATACAGAATGCCGTGCGTTTCATTCATATAAGGAAGGAAATACAGCTGTTTGTCGGCACCGAAATAAGCGTTGTCGATTCCCGGAAAATCATCCAATTCCAGCTCGTCCAGTTTGGCCTGCTCCGTGGCAATCGGAACGATATAGTTCGCCAGTTGGAATTCAGGCACCCAGCCGATCGGGATGTACGCCAAATCGAAATCGACCTGTTCGGATACAAATTTTAATTTAAGCTGTTGTTGATACTGGTCGTAAGGAAGTTCCACGACATTCACTTTCACGCCGTACTTTTCCTCGAAGTCAGGGATGATGCTCTTGAACGCATCCGCATGGGAACTGGTTTCCGCCATAATCGTCAGGGTCTTCGAACCTGATTTCTCCCCCGATCCACCCGTACTGCTTCCAGCTCCAGACCCGGAACATGCGGAGAGCAATAGTGAAACCATGAGTAATGCCGCTAACATTGTAAAACTTCTCTTTTTAGAAAATACCATGATAAGCCGACTCCCCCGTTTTTCTCTATAGTTTGTTGGTTCCTAACCCATAACCTGTAACGAAAATAACAAAAATACCGACAATAGAATAGAAACGTCCCCCTAAAGCATAAGATGACACGCCTTGTCGAATTGTCATAATAGGAACTAACTGATAGGATAATAACAATAAAACAAGCGGGATATCACCCGAATTCGGTCATCTTTTTATAATAATCGGCTAATATTTAGCCACAAGGAGGGGAATTATGAACCGGTTGCTGTTTCTTTTCCATACTCACCATAAAAAAGACACCTACATTCAGCTGCATCAGCATAAATGCTATGAACTTGTTTATTACTTTGGCGGAAGCGGAAATACGCGGATCGGAACGACCAATTTCACCTTCAAACCGCATACCTTCGCCCTCGTCTCTCCGCATACCCTGCACGATGAGAAGCATACCTCCGATTCGGAGCTGCTCTTTATCGGCTTTCTCTGCGAACAGGAAGAGGTCATCCGCAATTTGAACAAAGTCATTGAGGATGACGATAAACATACGATCCAGCAGCTGATTCTGAGGATGGAATATGAGTTTACCTCCCAGCAGGAGGGATATTATGAGATGCTCAATCTGCTCGTCAGCGAGTTGACCACGCAAATTCAGCGTCTGGTAGGTCTGAACAAACATCTCCAGCCGGTTGAAGGACGGCTTAAATACGCCATCAATTATATGGACGAGCATTTTCAGCAAAAAATTTCCGGCGAATCATTAGCCAGCATGTCCGGGTACAGTTACGAGCGCTTCCGCCATTTGTTTAAGGAAACAACCGGCGTCTCTCCCCAGCACTATTTGCTGCGCAAACGGCTGGATCATGCCAAGTCCCTGCTGCTGCACACGGAAATGACCATCTCGCAAGTGGCTAACGATTCGGGATTCGTCAAGGACTCCCAGTTCTGTGCTGTATTTAAGCGGGAAACCGGGGTTACCCCGATGACCTTCCGTAAACAACCCAGCCTCTAATACGAAGTACATCTGAGGTATATCTCTATGATTATATGGTGGGTAAGATTTCGTCAGATAATGAATGCAAGCGATGCTCTGATTCTGTCTTATGTGCAGAATTTTCCACCTCTCCCACAACCCCATTCTCTTCAGCTCTTCCCATAGTTGAACTGGTTAGGTTATCCATTCATCTGTAGGTGACCTGCAGGGAATGTTATGAAGGGGAAACCATACTGTAAGGAGGGGTTATGGAATGACTAGAAGATCAAGGCGGCGCCGGAGTCCCGAAATGCAGCAGTTCATGACCAACGTCATGCGGGAGGAAGGCTATCAAGTAGACCCGCAGAGACAGCAGGACGTCAAATATGAGGTGGCCAAGTCACTTGGTGTTCCGCTGAAGCCGGGCGACAACAGAGATCTGACCACCGAGCAGGCCGGTAAAGTCGGTGGTGCGATTGGCGGTTCCATGGTCCGGGAGATGGTTCGTATGGCGCAAGAGAGCCTCAGCAAGCGTTAGAACGAGCCTTGTTTCTTGGAATATGGTATTCCTTAAACAGCAAAAACAGCTCCATATCATAGATCCCTATGACGGTGGGGCTGTTTTTGTAATGCCTGTATAATGATAAATAATATATGATGGCTTCGAAAATAAATTTCCTACGGTAAACCTGTCGTTGCCGAAACCTATTCCCCCACCTTATCCCAAGGGGTCGGACGGTCATAATACGTATCGCACAATTTAAACTCGCTATCCTTAAAGAAGCAGCCGCGGTCCTCCATCGTATCGCGTACGGTCATTCTCGCCAGCTCCATCATGTTATGATCGAGACTGAGATGAGCAAGATATGTACGTTTGGTATCTCCCGTCAGCAGCTCGCTTAAGGCATCGCCTGCCGAATTATTCGATAAATGCCCCATGTCGCCGAGAATTCGGCGTTTGGTATTCCACGGATAGCGTCCCATCCGGAGCATCTCAATATCGTGATTGGCTTCCAGGACCAGGACATCCGATCCATCCAGCGCTTTCTTCACCTTATCACTGACATAACCGAGGTCCGTAGCGACGCCCAGCTTCTCGTCGCCGTCATAGAAGCAATAACCGACCGGTGCCGCAGCGTCATGGGATATTTCAAACGGCTCCACCCGAAGCGTGCCAAAATCCTTGACCTCATGACTCTCCAGCACAATCCGGTTCTCTTCCGCAATCTTGCCCAGCGACTTGCTCATCGCTTCCCACGTCTTCTCATTCGCATAGATCGGCAGATTGTATTTGCGTGCCACTGCGCCAAGCCCACGGATATGATCCGAATGCTCATGCGTGACCAGAATCCCGTCGATTTCTTCTCCCATCATTTCGCGTTCCTTCAACAGCTCATCAATGCGCTTTGCACTTAAGCCCGCATCAATCAGCAGTGTCGTATCCTCATTGCGGACAATGGTCGCATTGCCCGTTGAGCCGCTCGACAGCACGGAAAATGAAATCCCCATAGTCTTGTTACTCCTTTGTCGTATCGCTTTTTGGCGTCAGCACGTCTCCGCTGATGCCTTGTACATAGATCATCTCGCCATGATCCAATGTAAACCGCCAGGTTGGTGCTGCTAACTGATCCTCCGTATTAAACAACTGTCCATAATAGCCAAGCTGAATGTCCCTTACCGCCGAATCAGGCGGGATGAAATTACGTTCAATAAGTGTCTCCAATGCCTTCGATGCGGGCAGAACCTTCTGCTCCACCATATCGCTGCTTGGCAGAATCTCAAACACGGGTACGCGAAACGCATGGATCTTCTGGGATTCATGGATAAACTCCAATTCCACATTAAACAGCGGCCATTCCTTCTGCACCAACGGTCGGAATACGAAGACGTTCTCCTTATCCGATGGCTCATCATGGCGATAGTTCCCAAGATCCGCGATCTTGCCTTCCAGCGCATTCCGCAATTCCTTCTCATCGGCATAAATCAGCTTGGTATCCACCGGCTGCTCCAGCCCTACCGGCTCTCCCTGGGCTTCCGCGCTGTAGATATAATTAATCTTGGGCAGCTGCGGCGTTTCTGTTGGAATCGGACTCAGTAATTGAATCCCATTCTTCTCCATCACCTGCTGGGTGCTCTCGGAAAGCGAGGTGAAAGCCAGATTGGAGCCGACCTGCTCGCGGTAATCCATCCAGAGCTGATAGCCCAGCACCAGATTCAGCAGCAAAAACGCGTAAATCAATACATTTTTGGCACGGCCCCAATCCATGATTTTCCCTCCTTGTGATTCAATTATATCTAAATCATTTATTCGAGTGTGATAACTGACCCGTTCTGGAGCTCCAAGGCCCATACCGGCTTCAACAGCAGCCCTTCTCCCGTCAGCACCGGTAAATAAGCAGGATCCAGACCCATAACCATATTCTTCTCCTCGATATAAGGCTTCAGCTTCGCTTCCAAGGCCTCGCCCCCTGTCAGCTTCACCATCTGCTTCTTCAAGGCAGCAGACTCAAGATATAAGAGCGAGCGCTCATACGAGGTGACTGTTCCCTGCTGTAAATCCAATTCCATGACGCCATACTGAAAGCCTGGTGTATTCAGGATCGGGTATCCGCCATAGTACTGCTGGAATTTGACCAGCGTCCGATCCTCGGATTCACTCGCCTTAGCCAGCCTGTACGTGCCATTCCAGCCCCCGTGCTGATTCACGAAATCGATGGCGGACAGCACGTCCTTGCCGGGGCTGCTCTCACCGGATGGCGGCGCAGCCGGATCGGTATAACTGATCCATTTCTGCCCCTGATCTACCTGCAGGCTCCGCTTACTGTCCGTATAAATCTCGGACCCGTCTTTTTCCCGGATGTTGCGGGTGATACTAGGGTCAAAGAACAGACTTCGCTGCATCTGCTCTACCGTATATTCGCCAATCGGCAGTTCAATGCTGACCATATTCAGTTCCTTCTCCGGGGTATAATACCGGCCATTCACCATCTTATACGGTGTCCAGCTCAGCCCGAAGTCCACCAGTTGATCCACGTCCTGTACGGTCAAATCCGCCTGCGCAGCTTCATAAACGACATCGCCCTTCGTACTGAAAAACATCACATGAATCTTCGCTTCGCCTTCCACGCTGTACAGCCATATTTTATTGATGCTCTCCCCTTCAAACAGGGAATCCGGAACGATCTGCATCACTCTCTGGAGCAGGGTAACCGGAATGCCGGAATCAAAGCTCAGCTCAATGCCCCGATTCTCGGAGCGAACCTTGGCCCAATCGATGTTACTGACCATCCGTCGCTGGAAATTATCAAAGGTTCGGCCTTTAAGCCGGTTATATACGAGATTGTAGAACGTATCATTCGGATAGAACACCGTATGTTGGTCTTCGCCCAGATGAATAATCATCTTGTCGGGAAAGAGCAGATTCTCAGCCTTTTCCTCCGGGCCCATTTCCTCGGTTCGGATATAGGCGTTCTTAGATTGCACAACCGAATCACTGCCTGGAAAGCGGAAAATCAAAACGTAACTCTGCAGCAAACTGCCAACGACCAACACAACCAATAGAATGGTCTTTAATCGTTCCTTCACGTTAACGCCCTCCCCTCATAATCCAGGGGCAAGGTGAAGGTCACCGTGGTGCCTTTCTCCAGCTCGGAATGAAGCGTAATAAAACCTCCATGTGCCCTGACAATTTCCCGGGCAATGGATAGACCGAGCCCCGTTCCGCCTAAATTGCGAGTCCGGGCCTTATCTACCCGGTAGAAGCGCTCAAAGATTCGGTCAAGATCCTTCTTCGGAATGCCGATCCCGGTATCCTTTACCGATAAGGACAGCATGCCTTCCTCCGTAATGCTTGCATCCATGGTGATTGTGCCTCCGTCTGGCGTATATTTAAGAGCATTAGATATCAGGTTGTCGAGAACCTGATCAATGCCATCCCGGTCCAGCATAGCTGTCGATACGCCCGGTTTCACCTCAATAATGGTACGGATATGCTTTTGCTTCATTTGGAAAGAGAAACGGTCCTCTACGTCCTCCAGCATCTCCACAATGTCCGTTGGCTCCTTATGCAGCGCAGCCTCCTTGGAATCAAGCCGTGACAGATGCAGCAGGTCCGTTACCAGCCGGATCATCCGGCCGGTCTCATTCTGAATGACGCCGACAAATCGTGGCCCCATCTGTTTATCCTCCAGCGCCCCATCCTCGAGCGCCTCGGTATAACTCTTGATGGTTGTCAGCGGCGTGCGCAGCTCATGGGATACATTCGCCACGAACTCCCGCCGGGATGCTTCCAATTTTTCTTGCTCTGTAACGTCTTGCAGCACCGCAATCGTACCGGTGATGCCGATCTCCCGCCGGTGAATCGGAGTAAAGGTCACACGCATCATGAACGGTTCGCTGCCCTCGTGCGGCACAATCTCCAGCAGTTTGGAATTATGACCTTCGCTGAGCGCCAGCGCCTCCGACTCGGACTCCTCAAGACCCAGTAGGGACACGATATCGTGTCCTGCCAGCTCTTCCCCCTCCACGCCCAGCATTTCGCCGGCGCGCCGGTTCATCAGAATGACGCGTCCCGCTTCATCGGTTGCGATAACACCGTCGCTCATATTGGTCAGAATCGAAGCAAGCTTCTCTTTCTCTTCTTCGTTCTGCGAGAGGGCTTCGCGCAGACGGCTGGTCATATAGTTGAACGCCTGGCTGAGCTGGCCGATCTCATCGCTGCCGAACACTGGCGTTTTCTCGGTAAACCGGCCATCCGCGACAGCCCGGGCATGCTTGGTCAGCTCCTTGATCGGATGGGTAATCGTATGTGACAGGATTACGCCAAGCACCGCCGTCAAACCAAGGGCCAAGAGAATGCCCGATATAAAAATATTGTTGATCCGCTGCATCGTGCTGTACAACTCGCTCATGCTGGCTACGATATAAATCGCACCGACGATTTTCTCGTTGTACATGACGGGCTTGGCCACCACTTTTTTGCGGATATTATCATCATCGATGATATACTCTTCATTATCCTGTATTCCCTGCAAGGCCCGGCTGACAACCGTCTGCGTGTTCTTGGTGTTCACATAATCAGCGTGGGAGGGCAGCGAAGTCGTCAGTACCCGCCCGGTGGGATCCAGCACCTGGATCTCGGCTCCGTTCAGATTGAACAAATTGTTCACCATGACACGCAGGCTCTCATACGGGTCCTCCTCCGTATCATTCTCGCCACCAAGAGTTTTGGCTGCCAGAACCGACATCAGCTCTGCGCGCTCCTGCAAATCCTTCGTGAAGTTGCTGGTCAGCGAGTTCTTCATCGCACTAACAAAATACACCCCGATCAGCTGCATCGCGATCAGAATGAGAAGGACATAGATGATGATGACCTTCGCCTGAATGGTGCGGAAGAAGGACAACCACTTCATTACAGGCCTCCGTTTTTAGCGCTGCGCATCAGGTAGCCTAGTCCGCGCCGAGTCAGGATATATTCCGGCTTGCTCGGATTCTCTTCAATCTTCTCGCGAAGTCGGCGAATGGTAACATCCACAGTCCGCACATCGCCAAAGTATTCAAAACCCCATACCGCCTGCAACAAATGTTCACGAGTCATCACTTTGCCGGCATTACGGGCCAAATAATACACCAATTCATATTCGCGGTGCGTCAGATCAAGCGCTTCCCCGCTTTTGTATACCATGTACATATCGGTATCAATAAACAGCTCAAACAGCCGCAGGCCTTGTCCGCCTGCACTTGTGTCGCCTGTGTTATCCGCTGAGTTGTCCGGCTTCTGCTGACGGCGCAGATGCGCCTTCACGCGTGCCAGTATTTCTCTGGTGCTGAACGGCTTCGTCACGTAATCATCCGCGCCAAGCTCAAGTCCAAGCACCTTGTCGATCTCCCCGTCCTTCGCCGTCAGCATGATAATCGGGATCTGCAGGTTCGCGGCACGTACCTCGCGGCACACATCCATTCCGTCTTTTCCGGGCAGCATCAAATCAAGCAGCATTAAATCCGGCCGCTTCGTGAGTGCAATCTCTACCGCGCTAATGCCATCAAAAGCGCAGATGACATCATAGCCCTCTTTTTCCAAGTTAAACTTTAAAATATCGGCGATGGGTTGTTCGTCATCCACCACCAGAATGGTTCCCTGCATTGTCCTGTTCACCTCATACCTTCACTTAAAGTGGATGTTCAAAAAGCCCCCCTTTGATCACGAAGCAGCACCAGTAGCCCACTCGACATCGAATCTTGAATTCAGCCGGGCTTTCCGGTGCTCACGTACCCAAAACGTACGCTCCGCTCCTCAATCCCTAGCTTCATCCAACCTTCTCGGTGCTGAAAGTTTGACTTTTTGAACTCACCACTTAAACGGTCTTCCTCCCATTTTACCACACCTGCCGCCGCTACACACCCACAGCTCCTAACAGCTCACCTGATTCAGGGGGCGGCTACTTTAATGATAATCTTGAATGAATAACAGAACAGGCGTAAGAGAAGAGGACTCCTTTCGCTTTATGAGTGCGCGGATTAAAATGATGAAGATCGTGCTCTTGTAAAACCGTCTCGATAGTTGAAATTCATAACTTTTCTGGATTATGATGGAATCATCCTTTAAGGGAGTTTCACCCGTTTTATTTAAGTTAAGAATGAGAGCTCAATCTATAAATATAGGAAGGAGTTATATGGATGGAAAGTACAAATATAGTTACTCATTTTAGACCCATATATATTCTGTTTATCCTCATTCTGATCATCTCATTGTTCATCATGATTTTTCGGAATCGCCATAAAATAATCAATGGCTTTACAATCGCAATAATTACCCTTATTAGTTTGGCAGTATCGGCTCATCTGACCTATCAAATAGGTTACCTTGCAGATGAATTAGGAACCAGCGGCGACGCTGTTTCCTTTATGATGTTTTTTGCAGTGGTGATACTATCGTTGGTTAATCTCCTAGTCTACGCCTACAAAAGAGAATAATTCTTATCGAGGGACACCACTGCAGACTTATTTCCCGTTCTGCCCCGCCCACACCGCCTCCCTACGGCCGCCCCGATTCAGGGGGCGGCCACCCGCTTCGCAGCCTGGCCGAAATACGGGGATGGATTCGACAGATAAGGGAAAATATCTTGGAAGACGCCTTTGGGAGTCCTTTGTCCCCTCATAAAATTCAATTCAGACAAAGGGCGGACAACAGCGGCTGGAAAGATATTTCCCGTTCTGCCCCACATCCCCACTCCGACTGGCAAGACGCAAAGATGGCCGCCCCCGTTAAGGAGCGGCCATCTTCACTATTATGATATATGAACCAATAATGGCTTATGTCGCATTGGTTTACCTAGTATAACACAGAACTACAGATAATTCATCGGATTTTGGGCAACTCCATTTTTTTGCACTTCGAAATGGAGATGAGTTCCAGTAGAACGGCCCGTATTACCCATCACACCCAGCTTGGAGCCTTGTCCAACGGATTGTCCGCTGCTCACGGAAATCCTGCTCATATGCCCATATAGGGTGCGGTATCCATTGCCATGATCGACAATGACGACATTGCCGTAACCGCTCTGCTGACCAGCGAAGACCACGGTTCCCGAGGCGGCTGCCATAATCGTGCTTCCGCCAACCATATCGACACCCTCATGGCTTCTTCCCCAGCGATGACCGTAGGCACTCGTAATGCGTGCCCCGCTGACCGGCCATGCGAACATGCTGCCATCGGACTTTTGGCTCACTGTCACCGCTTTTTTCTTAGGTGCTACCTTGGTGCCTTTATACACGACTTCCGGCAGCGATTCCTGAACCACTTGTTGGCCTGTCCATTGCTTGGAGACAACCTTGCCATTCTCTTTGGTCACGATATAATCCACCATTTTGACGCCATCACGCCCGGGCCGAACGACCTTTCGTTTCCCAAGTGGAAGCTCGCTGCTCTTGCGGACAATCGTTTCCGGTTTGCTCGGCTGCTTCAACGACACCGTCTCCACCGTTCTTACCGTCAGCGGCGCTTCCGGCCTCGTTACCTGCAACTCGGCCCCGATCTGAACATATTTCTCCTCCAGTCCGGGATTCAGCGCCATGACGTCCGCAGACTTCATACCGAAATGCTGTGCAATTGAGGAGATCGTATCCCCCTCTTTCACTGTGTACACCACCGGCTTGTCCTTCGTGCCGGTCAGCACCTTGACCGCTTCTTCCACGTCCAGCACCTTGTTCGGATCGGCCTTCGTATTAGCAAGCGAGATCTTCTCCTTGATATCCACGGACTGGAGCCCGCTTCCGTCATCGCTCTTCTTGCCCGATGCCGATGCGGACGTTTTCGTGAAAGCAACCCTCTGCGTCTTCTCCTTCTGGGCAGCCGCTGGTGCGAACTTCAGCTTAGCCGCTTCAACGACGACCTTGGCCGTCTGTTGATCCTTTACGATCGCCACAGTCTTGCCGTTCACCTTCAGCTCCACGCCGCGGGCATATGCCTTCAGCATGTTATCCAGCTTATGGAGTGTCTCCTCGCTGTTCACCTCGGGTTTAAAGGAACGATCGGCCTTTGTTGTAATGCCGTCGGTATGAAGCACCATAAGTACATCAGGATACTCCTCCTGATACTCCTTCTGCTTCTCGTTGAGCAGCTGGTCAAGCTGGGCATCATCTTGAATGGTACCGATTGCTTTTCCATCTACATACACATGATAGAACGGAACCGTATTCGCGTTCACATACGCTTTTCCGCCCGTATATATCGATCCTGCTATGAGCATTGCCCCTGCCGAAATCCAAATCCACCTGCGCGGTGAGGTCCATCCCCGTTCTTGTGGATTCGACGGCTCAGAGGGCTCACGATTCGAGTTGTTGTTGTGGGCAGAATGATCGGCTGCTTGCTTGCGCAAGAGGCTGTCTATCCACCGTTTCCCCTTAGAACCTTTCATGTCTCTCTCCTTTAAGCCTTGTTCATATGTAAGAATCCATTCATCTGAACATGCTGACTTAGCATTGAATGTGACACAACCTGTCAAAAGGTATCAAAATTTTAACCTTTTCGATCTTCGTATACTTTAACATAGCCTTTACAATCATTTCAAGTTTACAAAAACAGCGAAAAACCCGCGCCCAGCGCGGGTTTCCTCATTTTTCCTAATATATATCCTTAGCAAGTCAGTGACAAAACAGTGACAGAACAAGCCTGAACGCCGTCATACCGTTATTCTTTGAGCATGGTAATCAGTTTATCGAATTCCTCTGCATTCAAATATTTGGATATGCCCTGTTCGATGTTCGCAAGTTCCGCTGCGGTCAGACCATCCTCCATCGCCTCGGAGATCTTCTGCATTTCCGATTGAGGCAGCTTATTCATCAGCATGGTAAAAATTTCTTCCTTCTCCTCTGTTGGCAGACTGTCCTTCCGATCCACAATTTCCCCCGGTGTCATTACAATCTCCTGATCTTCCAGCGAGGAATTGTCAGGCTGCTCTGTCGTGTTTGTGCCCATCACTGGCAAAGAATTATCCGGTGCCTCTTCTTCATTCGGCGGCCCCCCTGACGTTCCCGATGATCCCGAACTGGTCTCCTTGTCCTCTTTTGCCTCACCTTTCGTCTCTGATCTGGCTCCTGATGCCGGTTCTTTGGACTCGGTACCTTTATCTTCTGCCGATTCGTTATCCTTCACGGCGTTGACGCTGCCAACATCCGACTTTGTGCCGGAGCCCATGCCCAGCATCGACTTCATAATACCTCCAACCCCGATCGACTCTGTCTCCAGCTGAATGTTAAAACTGGACAACACCGATTGAATATAGGCATTGACCACGATGCCTGTTGTCACAATCGTGAGCGTGCTCACCAGGATGGCGGTCAGGCTGACTTTCAGCAGCCATTTCATCCACTTCATCCATATTCCTCCTTCGCTCATGCATGCTCTGAAATGACATGGCCATAATTGCTTTCTTTTTCCAGTATTGACGGCTCGGAATCGCTTCAATCCCATATCATCCATTTTTTCTACTTCCATTTGATATATTTCATGATTCAGGTGATTTTAGGCCACACTACTTCCGTGCTATGAAGGCTGCAATCGACCGCACAGGGGTATTTATGATACATATATAGTCATCGGAACTACACATGAAGGAGGTTCATTCTAGTAATGATTCATATATTAATCGCGGATGACGACGCGCATATTCGGGAACTGCTGCAATATCATCTTCAATCCGAAGGGTACACGGTCTTTACTGCTGCTGATGGGGAGGAAGCTTCTGCTTGCTTAGCGGAGGAACAGGTTCACCTGGCTGTCGTGGATGTCATGATGCCGAACAAGGACGGTTATCAGCTCTGCGAAGAAATTCGGCGTTATTATGATTTTCCCGTTATTCTGCTGACGGCCAAGGATCAGCTCGTGGATAAGGAGAAAGGCTTTGCTGTTGGAACGGATGACTACTTAACCAAACCATTTGAACCAAGGGAGCTGCTGTTTCGAATCAAGGCGCTTTTGCGGCGGTATCAGATGGTCAGCGCGGATAAGATCCATCTGAACGAAACCATCATCGACCGCAAAAGCTATGAAGTCCAGGGGCACGGGAAGGTACTGATGCTGCCGATGAAGGAATTTGAACTTCTCTCCCAGCTTGCGAGCTACCCGGACCGGACGTTCTCGCGCGAGGAATTGATTCAGCTCATCTGGGGAACGGATTTTGACGGAGATGACCGGACCGTTGACGTCCATATCAAACGGCTGCGGGAACGCTTCGCGGACCGAAGCGGAGATTTCCAAATACGGACCATTCGGGGTGTGGGGTATAAATTGGAGGCGGCGCCGCAGTGAGAACTCTCTATTCGCGAATCGTCCTCACTACCATCGCCATTATGGTTATCAGCAGCTTGATTGCTTTTGTGCTGTCCAATCTCTACTACCAGTACAATCTCAAGCCATTTAATGATCAGAAGGTCACCACCATGGCCAAGGATATCGGGGATTTCTATGACAGCCACCCGGAGATTGATATTCATGAATATCTCCACCACATCGGACAGCTCGGCTATCAATTCTATCTGGTGAACGATCAAGGCAAAGAGTGGTTCTATGGCGGCTTATTCCGTGAACGCGATCTCTCGACCGAAACGGTGCAGCGGGTACTGAACGGGAAGGTGTACCATGGCATCGGGGAGTTCCCATCTGAACTGTTCATTACCGGCTTTTTTGACAATGTCCTAAGCAATTCCATCGGCATTCCATTACAGGTTGACGGCAGGTCTCACGCGCTCTTCATCAGGCCCGATATTACCGTTCAATTCGGGGAAATGCGGATCTTCTTCTCGATCATTATGGCCATCGCCATCCTGCTGAGCATTCTGCTTGTAGGCATCATTACGCGATATATCGTGAAACCGATTGTGAAGTTAACTGAGGCTACCCAGAGCGTGGCGCAGGGCCAATATAACATTGAGCTGAATGTCACCCGGCGGGATGAGCTGGGACAGCTCGCAAATCATTTTTCCCAGATGGCCAAAGGTTTGGCGCAGCTGGAGCAGATGCGTCAGGAGTTTGTATCCAATGTATCGCATGAAATCCAGTCACCGCTTGCCTCCATTCAGGGCTTTTCGCAGACGCTGCAAACCAAACGCTTGTCCGAAGAACAGCGGCAGCGTTACTTGTCGATCATTGAAGCGGAGAGCCGCCGCATATCCCAACTTAGCAAACAGCTGCTTATGCTGGCTTCCTTGGATAAGGAAGAGAACATTCTGGAGAAATCCACCTTCGACGTTGCCGAGCAAATCAGGCAGGTATTGTTTCACACCGAATGGAGCTGGCGCAGCAAGGACTTGACCATCGATATGTCGCTGCCTTCAACCTATATCTATGGTGATCAACACCTGCTGCATCAAGTATGGACCAACCTCATCACCAATAGCATTAAATTTACTGCTCCAGAGGGCGTCATCTCGCTGCGTGTCACCGAACAAAACAACAAACAATGCAGCATCGAGATCTCGGATACGGGCATTGGCATTCCGCAAGAGCATCTCCCCCACATCTTTAACAGATTCTACCGTGTGGATGAGGCTCGGGATCGTTCAGAGGGCAGCAGCGGATTGGGCTTATCCATTACTCAGAAGATTGTTGAGCTCCATGGCGGGCGTATTGAAGTAACGAGTGAGCCTGGAAAAGGAACCACCTTCACCGTCATTCTCTCCATCGTGTAATGCAACCTTATCGTGAGTTCATGCTCCGTTCATATTCCATTCCTATACTTAAGGCATATCCCTCAGAGATCGATAAAAAGGGATGATGCGCTACTCAATTACAGGAATGGAGATGAGAAACACATGTTTCTTGCACTGCGTGAACTTCGACATGCGAAGCTGCGCTATCTGCTGATTGGTTTCATTATGGTACTGATTGCCTGGCTCGTCCTGTTCGTGACGGGATTGGCTCAAGGGCTCTCCTCCGATAACGCCTCTTCCATACAAAATATGAAGGCCGACTATTTGGTGCTTCAGGAAGAGTCCGATCATCGGATCAATCGTTCCATTCTTACCGAAGAACTCTGGAACGAAGTACAGCGACACCCTGGTGGAAACGATGCCACGCCGCTAGGGGTGCACATGAACACGTTGACCAAGGAAGGCTCCACGGCCAAATTCGACGCGGCTTTTTTTGCCATCGATGTGGAGAGCATGTTGGCCCCCAAAGTTGTTGAAGGCACCATGATTAGCAATACGGATACAGACCATGTGATGGCCGACAGATCCCTGAAGGACGACGGGTACCGGCTGGGTGACCGGATCGTAGATCAGGCTACAGGCGCCGCTTTTACGATTGCGGCGTTTACGGAAGGTCAATCCTTCAGTCATGCCCCGGTCATTCATATAAATTTTGAGGAATGGAAGGCTCTTCTTCCAAGTAGTGCGAAGCAAGTACCCATCTATAGTGCGGTCGCTTTAAATGGCAGTCCGGAGCAGATAGAAGCCTTGGCCCGGGAGGTATCCGGCATTGAGATCATGACGAAAGACGAAGCGCTGCAGGGCATCCCCGGATTTAAGGAGGAGCAAGGCTCTCTTATCATGATGATTGTATTCTTGTTTGTGATCGCGGCTTTTGTCCTGGCTGTGTTCTTTTACGTCATCACGATTCAGAAAATGAATCAGTTCGGCGTCCTGAAGGCCATTGGAGCTGGAACCGGCTATCTGGTGAGGAATCTCATTTTTCAAGTCCTGACCCTTACCATCGTCAGTCTTGCGATCAGCATTGGCCTGACTTATGGAGTATCGCTCCTACTGTCCGGCATCGTACCGTTTTCATTACCCCCTTCGGTCGTCCTGCTCTGTTCGTTGCTATTCCTCGCGGTATCCCTGATGGGATCGCTATTGTCGTTGTATCGCGTCATCAAGATCGATGCCATCGAAGCTATCGGGAGGGCTGCATAATGAAATCATCCAAACTGTTATTGGATCAGGTGAGCAAACAATTCGGCGATGGGGATACCACAGTTAACGTACTTAACAACATATCACTGGACATCAAAAGCGGGGAATTTGTCGCGGTTGTTGGGCCTTCCGGCTCCGGCAAAAGTACCTTTCTCTCCATTGCAGGGGCACTGCTATCCCCTACCCAGGGACGAATATGGATGGGCGATCAGGAGGTTACAAGGCTATCTGCAAAAAAATTGAATCAGCTGCGGCTGAACCATATCGGATTTGTCTTTCAATCCTCCAATCTGATTCCTTATCTAACTGTTCGCGATCATCTCCTCCTGATTGCCAAGCTGGCAGGACAGCACGGCCAGGAGCCGCAGCAGCGGGCGGATGAGCTGCTTCATCGGCTGGGTTTATCGCACCGTAAGTTTCATTACCCTGAGAGCTTATCCGGCGGCGAACGGCAGCGCGTTGCCATTGCCCGGGCATGGATGAACAATCCGGAGCTCATTCTTGCAGACGAGCCGACTGCAAGCCTGGATTCGGAGCGCGGTCGAACCGTTGTTCAGATGCTCGCCGATGAGGTCAAGTTGCGCCAGAAAGCCGCCGTCATGGTCACGCATGACAAGCGCATGCTCGATCTATGTGACCGAATCGTCTATATCGAGGACGGCAAGTTAACCGAACAGCGACCGCCCACTCTGCTATAGTATGAAAAAACCGGATTCATCCCTAGTAACCTAGTAGATGAATCCGGTTTTTATTATGCTGGATCGTGTACCTTGTCCAGCTCTCAAGAAGGCCATACGCCTCATTGAATTCGTATGGCTTCTGTCCCCCCTACATTGTTCTGACTGCATATACCCGCTGCCTTTAGCCCCAATTCCAAATTATCAGCGTGCTGTCCTCTATGTCTCTCTCCATTATAGGGTGGATGGACAACCGACTAAGGGATAATATTATTCAAATGAAGGGACAAATTCTTCCACATTTTGGGTATCAATGTTATCTCGAGGTGTTTCTTGATTTCACTTCATTGCCCAAAAGAAAAACCCGCCGACAATATCATCGGCAGGTTCATGGACCTATCTTATTGTTGAAATTGAACTTCTAGTCTCTCTATTCTTGGTCCAAAGCGAGATTATTTCTCGTAAATCGGAAGCACTTGATTCGTCTGCTCCCGGTTGCGGCCAACGGAGAAGATGGCAATCGGAATGCCGGTCAGCTCGGATACGCGCTCGACATAGCGACGGGTGTTCTCCGGCAGATCCTCCAGCGTTTTTGCTCCGGTAATGTCTTCGTTCCAGCCTGGCAGCTCTTCATAGATTGCTTCGCATTCAGCAAGCATTTTCAGGCTTGCTGGATAGTGTGTGATTTCTTCACCGCGGAATTTATATGCCGTACAGATCTTAACGGTCTCAAGACCACTCAGCACATCAAGCGAGTTCAGGGACAAGCCGGTAATTCCGCTCACACGGCGAGCATGGCGTACAACTACGCTATCGAACCAGCCTACGCGGCGAGCACGTCCGGTCACCGTGCCGTATTCATGTCCTTTTTCACGAATGTACTCACCGATCTCATTGTCCAGCTCCGTTGGGAAAGGTCCATCCCCTACACGCGTCGTATAGGATTTAGCCACACCGATCACCTGTTGAATCTTCGATGGCCCTACACCGGAGCCGATACATACACCGCCGGCAGAAGGATTCGAAGACGTAACGAACGGGTACGTGCCTTGGTCGATGTCCAGCATAACGCCTTGCGCGCCTTCGAACAATACTTTTTGATTCGCATCGATTGCATCATTCAGGATGACGGAAGTATCACGCACATATTTACGAATGATTTCGGCGTATTCCAGGTATTGCGTCAGAATCTCTTCGACATTGAGTTCTTCCCCGCCATACACCTGGGTAATGACTTGATTCTTCTCCTTCACCAGATGGCGAAGCTTCAGCTCGAACTCTTCCGCATCCATCAAATCTGCGATCCGGATACCGTTACGTGCCGCTTTATCCATGTAGCAAGGGCCGATTCCCTTGCGGGTCGTACCGATTTTGTTCGGACCTTTGCGGTCCTCTTCCAGAGCATCCAATACCATATGATAAGGCATGATAACATGAGCACGATCACTGATTACCAGATTATCCGTGCTGAACCCGTTATCATGAATATAATTAATCTCTTCAATAAGTGCAGCCGGGTTAACGACCATACCGTTTCCGATCACACAGGTTTTATCTTTATAGAATACTCCGGATGGAATCAAGCTAAGCTTGAATTTTTTACCGTCAATCAGAATGGTGTGGCCGGCATTGTTGCCGCCTTGGTAACGGGCTACCACGTCAGCGCTTTCCGCCAAATAATCCGTGATTTTCCCTTTCCCTTCATCTCCCCATTGTGTTCCCACAACGACTACCGTTGACATATTCATTCCTCCGCCCGGGCTGTTACACCCTTAATATTTCACGTAACACTGATGAAATAACCTCTACATGATGAGTAAAATTCAACCTCACTGCACTAAAGCAGCAATACCAGTGTAACAGTCCCCATTTTTAAAGTCAAATACAAAAACGAACAATCGCACATCAGTGTGTACGATTGTTCGGAATTAGGACGAGATTATACAATGATTGCCGCATTATTCGGGGAACCGCCATAAGAAAAACGACTGTCAACGTACTTTCTCTGAAGACAGACCGCGGTTAGAGGAAGTTTTTCTTGCGATATCAGGAAGGCCCAAGCTTCGAAGTTTATACTTGATATCTTAAGAAATGCCCCTAACTTACAGCCAGCGGCAAGTATCTGTCTGGCTAGACCAAGGTTGAATACCGCCGTTATCCGGCGGCGAAGGCATCGGCATGGGTTCGCTCGTAATTGACGAATTTATTAAAGTTCTTCAGGAAGACCAGTTCCACCGTGCCTACAGGACCATTACGCTGTTTGGCAATGATGATCTCGATGATGTTCTTCTTCTCCGTCTCCTGATTGTAATAATCATCCCGGTACAAGAACGCAACGATATCGGCATCCTGCTCAATCGAACCGGATTCCCGAAGGTCACTCATCATCGGACGCTTATCCTGACGCTGCTCCACTCCCCGGCTGAGCTGTGACAGCGCAATAACCGGCACTTCGAGCTCACGGGCGATTTGTTTAAGCGTACGTGAGATCTCGGATACCTCCTGCTGCCGGTTCTCCCCCGCCTTGCCGCGTCCATGAATGAGTTGGAGGTAATCGATCAGGATCATGCCGAGCCCCTTCTCCTTCTTCAGACGGCGGCACTTCGCACGTATATCGGCAACCGTAACGCCCGGTGTATCATCAATGTAGATCTCGGCTTCCGACAGAGCTGCAATGCCCATCGTGAGTTTGGACCAATCCTCATCACCCTTGAAATCACCGTTACGCATGACCCCGGCGTCCAGGTTAGCCTCCGCACAGATCATACGCTGTACGAGCTGCGGCGCTGACATCTCCAGACTGAAGATCGCTACGGTTTCCTTGGCACGAATCGCCACATTCTGGGCGATATTCAAGGCAAATGCGGTTTTACCTACGGAAGGACGGGCAGCTACGATGATCAAGTCGTTGCGCTGGAATCCGCTTGTCATTTTGTCCAAGTCCACGAAGCCGGATGGAATTCCCGTTGTATTTCCCCGGTTCTGATGGAGAACCTCCACCTTCTCGAATACTTCCATCAGCACATCGCGGATCGCAATAAACCCGCTGCCTGTGCGTCGATTGGAGATCTCGAGAATGCGGCGCTCCGCCTCGCTGAGCATACCGGATACGTCTTCCCCTCCGGTATATCCTTCACTGACAATCTGTGTTGCGGTTCGAATCAACCGCCGCAGCATCGATTTCTCTTCGATGATCTGGGCGTAATAATCCACGTTTGCAGCCGTCGGAACCGCATGTGCCAGCTTAGCTAAATAGCTGACGCCTCCGACCTCTTCCAGCTGCCCTTTATCTTGCAGGAGAGATGTAAGGGTCACCAGATCGATCGGTTGATTGCCTTCCCCGAGCTGCACCATAACTTCATAGATCATCTGATGCGTTTTGTCGTAGAAGTCCTCGGCCTGCACCCGCTCCATCGCTGTAATCAGCGCTTCACTTTGCAGCAGAATGGCACCCAGCACCGCCTGCTCTGCCTCAAGGTTCTGCGGGGGGACCCGATCGAAATAGAGTTCTCCTCCCATACTACTCCTCCGTAATTTGAACCTTGAGCGTCGCCTTGACGTCAGGGTGCAGCTTCACCGGAATCTGGGTAACACCCAGACTGCGGATCGGATCGCTAAGTTCAATTTTGCGTTTGTCGATTTTGATCTTCTGTCCTGCCAGAGCTTCAGCAATTTGTTTGCTGGTAATGGCACCGAACAAACGGCCGCCCTCTCCAGCTTTAGCTTTCAGGACAACCGTCATCTCTTCCAGCTTCTTGCCGAGCGCCTGCGCCTCTTCCTTCTCCTGGGCTTTGCGCTTCTCCTCGGAAGCCTGCTGCTGCTCCAGCGTCTTCATGTTGCCGTCGGTTGCCGGACGAGCGACTCCCCGCGGAATCAGGAAGTTTGTTGCGTACCCTTCCGAAACTTCCTTCACTTCACCTTTCTTGCCTTGACCCTTCATATCTTTTATGAAAATGACTTTCATTCAAATAACCCCTCTTTCGCTTCGATGTCCTTCAGTACCTCCATCAACTTCTCCTCAGCTTTCTCAGGCGTCGTATCCAGTTGTACTGCGGCGTTCGTTAAATGTCCGCCTCCCCCGAGACGTTCCATAATCATCTGAACATTCATCTTGCCCATGGAGCGGGCGCTAATGCCAATCTTGCCGTCTGTGCGTTCGCTAATGACAAATGATGCCTGCACATCCGTCATATTCAGCAGCATATCCGCTACTTGAGCGATCAGCAGCTGCGGCATAGGCTCCCCACTCGTCGATACCGCAATGGCGATATGGTCATATACCATTTTAGCATGTTTCACGATTTCTGCCTTCGCTATAAATTCTGTCAGATCTTCCTTGAGCACCCGCTGAATCATCATCGTATCAGCTCCGTGACGCCGCAGGAAACCGGCAGCTTCGAACGTTCTCGATCCCGTATGGAGGGCAAAATGCTTGGTATCCACTGTGATCCCCGCCAATAAGGCTGTCGCCTCAACCGGAGTAAGGGATACCCGCTCGTGAATATATTGCAGCACCTCGGTAACCAGCTCACAGGTCGAGGAGGCATACGGTTCAAGATAGATCAGCACTGCGTCATTAATAAACTCTTCTCCGCGCCGGTGATGGTCCATCACCACAACCCGGCTTGCGCGATGAACCAGCCGCGGCTCCATCGTCATGGAGGCTTTATGCGTATCAACCACAACGAGCAATGTATGCTCTGTCATCATCTGCATCGCTTGTTCGGTGGAGACGAATCGGTTCATCAAGGCCTCGTCCTTGCGGACCTCTTCCATAAGCCTCGAAATCGACGGATTCATTCCCTCCATCACGATATAAGCCTCCACTTTATACATCTGGGCTGCTTTCAGTATGCCGATTGCAGCGCCGACCACGTCCATATCCGGCAGCTTATGGCCCATGATGATCACTTTGTCGCTCTCCTGCATCAAATCACGCAGCGCATGGGAGATGACACGTGCCCTTACGCGCGTCCGTTTCTCCACTGCATTGGATTTACCGCCATAGAAGGAAAGCCTTTGACCCGCTTTGACGGCAGCTTGATCTCCGCCGCGGCCCAGCGCCATATCCAAACTGGATTGTGCCAGCTGCCCCAGCTCCGTAATGTCCTCTGAACCGAAGGCAAGGCCAACGCTTAGCGTCAGCGGTACCTTCAGATCGGCGGTCATCTCCCGGACTTCATCCAAGATGAGAAAACGGCTGTTCTCCAGCGCATCCAGCGACCGGTGGTTGAGCATCATCAAATAGCGGTCCGAGGAAAGTCTCCGCAAATAGACGTTAAATTCACGCGCCCAATCGGTGATCTCACTGGTTACCTTCGCAATCAATGCCGTACGCTGTTGATCATCCATCCCCTGCGAGGCCTCATCGATGTTATCCATCATGATAATGCCCAAAGCCAATCGCTCATCCTCATACCGCTGCCTTAGCACGGCCAGCTCGGTAATCTCATCCAGATAAATGAGTCGCTCATCCGGAATGACGGTTGCTCCATAGAACTTATCCTCGTGGGAGATCTCCAGACGAATTTCTTTCGGCAGCTTCTCCTTGTTATCCTTCTTCTCTTGGGCTTCCTTCATCGCGTTAACCAGCTGAGGAAACAACTCCTGCAAGGATACCCCGACCAACGATTGATGCGGAAACATATTGACTACGAATTGGTTATGCCACTCCACAGTCTTGTCTTCGCTGTACAGCACAATGCCAAATGGCAGTACGCTTACCGCTTCGCCCTCGACCCGCTGAATCCGAAATGACAGATCCCCAATATAATCCACCAGCTCGCGGCGGAATTGCATCTCCGTCTTCAGCATCGCATAGCCGCCTACCACCGCAAGCAGCAATCCGACCAGCCCCAGAATGGTATTGTAGAACGACAGAAAAATAACAAGCAGAAGCACCAGCGCAAACGCCCAGACGGTATGATAGCCGTGCCAGCGCTTCTGCAGAAATTTAGGCATGACTCATCACCCTATCTTTTGGTTTTACTAAACGCCTGACGAAGTGGGAACGCCAAGTCCAGGATTCCGATAATCATAGCCGGCGGGAACAGCACAATCGGTATAGCCGTCAAAAGCGGTACAATCGGATGCCACTTCCGTTCGTGAGCGAGATAGTAGAAGAACCCCAGCGCTTGAATCATGAAGCAGATCTGCAGCAAAGGTGTAGCGTTAGCCACAATCATCTTCATGAAGGTATTGTCCGAATCGACGGTTGCTATGTTGATGAAGAAAATGAGCAAGTAGTACCAGATCAGGGAACGCGGCAGCATCCATTCTCTAGCCGGCTTCAGCCGCGGCACGGACAAGCCCATGCTGCCCAGCGTAGGACGAGCCAAAGCATGGGTTACCACCGTCATGAGGAACGAGCTGATAATCATCGCAAAAGGAACCAAGCGCATCGTTTGATCTTTAATGAACTGTGTATCGAGTTCTGTGCCAAGGAACTGTCCGCCTAGGCCGCCTTCTACACCCATCTCAGTGAGCGGAGCGGTCGTCATCTTCACAATCTCATCCACGTACTCCGACAGATTTAATTGGAAGAAGGCCGTGCTGATCATGAGCAGAATGAGCATTTCCACCAGCATGACAGCCATGCCATACTTCAATACCTGCATGGCAGCCTTCCGCTTCCGGTACAAATACCCCATGACGATCCCCGGAATGGCAAAATAGATCGCGAATAACACATATATGGGATGAATCAGAAGCGCGATCAGCCACACGGGCACCACATGCATGATAAATGATTTTGTATTCAAAGCCGTAAACAGAATCGCAACCGGCAGAACTAACAAGAAAGCCGTTACGATCGAAAAGGGTGTGAGTAGTGATAGCAGCAGAAACAAATAAATAACGCTCCATACCGCCGTAGTCCAGCGCAGTTTCAATATGTTCACCTCTTACGTAAATGTTCTTCGAGCGCGGAAATATCCTGGTACCAATCTTCCAGTTGATGTCCTTCCTGCTTATGCTTTTTCAATTTCTCTAACAAGAGATCGTCCAAATCCCGATAGGTCAAGCCGAGCCTTCGGCCCAGTATGTATGAGCTCATCATCAGGCTTGCCAAACTGTCTCCAACCTTTGTAGTGCTGCCTTCCCATAGAGCTTTGAATAACCGGGATACATTGTCAATTACTTCGGTTTTGAGCCATTCAATCACTTTGGCGCGTTTAGCTACATCCAAGTCCTTCGGCATATTTGGCATATCCATCTCTCCCTGAAAACAGCTTTATTCTCCATTATAGCATAAAAAAAAGCCGCCCACACAAAGGCCCATGCACCCTGTCCATCCTTAGAACCAGTGGATAGAGATAACCTACCTTCTCTTTGTACTCCAATCGGGCCACGGTTATTCCTCCCCGCTCTTTCACTGCTGCCTCGCTTCTATAAAAATAGGACGTGTTACCCACATTGTCATCGTGGTCCCACGCCCTTGTTTATTCACAAATCTACTTGATTATGATGCCCCGTGGGACTCCATCGTCTCCTTGGAGACAAACCGTTCACAATACTCAATGATAAGGCTTCTGCGTACAATGCCGATAAAGCGGTTCATATCGTCCACCACAGGCACAAAGTTCTGCACCTTGGCCAGATTAATCAGATCCTCCATCCGGGCGTCAATCGACACCGGTTTAATATCCATACGAAAAGGAACATCCTTCAATAAAAATTTCGAAGCATTCTCAAAGGTGATTTTGCCATCCGAATTTTTCATATGCCACAACAGATCACCTTCCGTTACAGTCCCTGCGTACTGTCCGTTCTTATCCAGTACGGGCACAGCCGTGTATCGGTGAAACTCCATCCGTTCCAGCGTCTGCCTGAGCGTAGAATCCAGTGTTAAACAGATCACTTCCTGCTTCGGTAATAGAAAAAAAGCGATATTCATAATGCATTATCCTCCTTATGACTCCAACTTCTGAAGTCATGTTAAGTAACCTTCCTGATTTAAAGCCTAGGTATGCAGGTTACTCCTTCCCCTATCCATACTCATACATACGTTAACTTCGTCGTTCTGATTCCTTGTATAGGGCACAAAATCAGCAGCCATCCGACTGCTGATTGAGATGAAGCAACGTACTATGACATTCATCCGGGTATACCGGTGTATATTTATTTCAACTTTTGCTTCTCTGCATCTTTGGGCTGCAGCAGCTGGTCAGCCGGTGTATCCGGATTCATCCAGTTGTCAATTAAATCCCGAGCTTCCTGCACATCATCCATGTCGGGCTCGTTGTAATAGACGCCGCCAATTTTCATGCCTTCCCCCATGATTGTAAAGCTGGTCATATCCACTTTGCCCCCCGTCAGCATCTGCTTCGCCAGGTCAATAATGAATTTAGGCTGCATATCGGTCTGGAAATTATCTCCCATGATCTCAATAAGTTCAGGCACCTTGCCGATCTGATCAAGCTTCATCACCCGCTTGGCCGCTACGTCCAAAAACACTTGTTGTCTCTTCGCACGATTAAAGTCGCTATCTTCCCGATATCGGACATAATTCAAAGCTTCCTCGCCGTTATAAATCGGTTTGTTAGCTTCAATTGTGAATTTCTCATGGTCTCTGCCTTTATTGACGATATCCTTGCCGATCGGCAGCTCCACGCCCCCGATGGCATCAACAACATTCTTCAAGCCCTTAAAATTAATGGAAGCATAATAATTAAGTTCTTCCTCGAAAAATGCCTCCATCGTATCTTTGGCCATTTGATGTCCGCCAAATGCAAACGCGTGGTTAATCTTGTCTTTCTTGTCCTTACCGATAATATCGACATACGTGTCCCTTGGAACCGATATTAAGAGCACTTTGGACTCCATGGGACGCACAACCGCATAGATCAACGTATCCGAACGCGCAGGTTCATCCTCCCGCTGGTCACTCCCAAGCAGCATAACGGAGAACGGTTCGCTCTGGAGTACTACAGGTTCAGGGGTCTTGTCGCTCTGGAGCGGTTTATACGATTTCTGCAATGATTCCTCTACATCTTTTGCCATAAACAGATCAAATGCTACAACCGCAAGCTGCGTTCTGAACAGAAACGCGGTGGAGCCCAGCAGTATGACCAAAGCGAGAGTAATATATATTGATTTCCTCTTCATGAGTTCGATTCCTTCTTTATTATAAAATAATTTAATGGATAAGTCAGATCGTTAAAGGCCCTTGCTTGCACCCCAAGCTACTTGGCTCACCCTCCTCTCCTTATTAAACGGGAACTCTTCCCGTTGACTCACTTCATATCAGTAGGCCAGTTTCAACACATCATCTATTGTAAACCAGATTATTGTTAAATGTGAACCCTTCACGGGCAGTTCTATAAATCTACCAAATCTTCAACGATCCGCTAAACGGGTCTCTTATCATACGTAAGAGCGGCTGTGACTCCTGAATATTGAAACCAGTCATCCAGTCGCTCTCTCCATGTTAACGTTTTAGCAAATCCGTAGTCAAACAGCTTGCGTGTCTCTTCGAATCTTGCTTCTTTAGACTCAGTACCCATGACAACAGCAACAAGCCGACTGCCTTGTTTCTCCGCGGTGCCCGTGAAGCAGTATCCTGCATTGACCGTGTACCCTGTTTTTAAGCCGTCCGTGCCTTCATAGGAATAAGGGCCTCCTACCGATGGCAGCATCCAATTGGTGTTGCTTAAATATAAATTGCGTCCACTGATCTTGGTTTGGGTCTTGCTGGAGGTGCTAAGAATATCCGGGTGGCTGCGAATCAAATGCGCTGCCAGTTTGGCCGTATCCTCTGCGGTCATCACTGTTTCTCCATCCAATGGCCAGGCTTGATCGCTACCTGTGTCTCGCTCGACTCCTGATGCGTTCACGAATCGTGTCGCGCTGGATAAACCAATCTCTTTTGCTTTGGCATTCATTTTTCGGACAAACGCTTCCTCAGAGCCCGCAAAATGCTCGGCAAGTGCTACGGCGGCATCATTCGCCGAATAAACCGTTATGCTCTGGAACAATTCGCGCACCGTCAGAATTTCACCCGATTTCAGGGCAATCTTAACTCCTCTGACGTCTGTTGCAAGATCGCTTATTTTGACTTCATCGTCCCAGGATCTGTTCCCGGTTTTGATATCATCAAGAATAACCAACTCGGTCATCAACTTGGACATGCTTGCAGGCGGTAAAGGTACATCGCCATTTTTGCTGAGCAAAATACGCCCGGTGTTTAAATCCATCAAGACAACCGCTCGCGCGTCCACCTTCGGTTTAAACCCCGCTCGTTCTATATTTCCTATGACAACCGCCCCAATCGGGACGATAATTAACAACATCATGACGAACCAAAGCCACCGTTTTCTCATAGAATTAGCCCTCCATAGTTATAGACGGTTGAAAGGCTCTTTTGGTCTGCTTTTTTTTCAGAAATTTTATTTAGAAATTTTTGTAAATGCGGTCGATTAGTCACTCGAAAATAAAAGAGAGACCCCCTTCCGTCCGCAGACGGAGGAAGTCCCCCTATGAATCTGTTTATTTTCTAATACATGTTCTAATTGCTGTCAGAAAACTTAGATGTGAAGAGTCATATTAAGCGTAGTGACAAGCAACGAAGTGATTGTTCCCCATATCGCGATACTCTGGAATCTCCTGCTTGCATAGTTCTGAAGCCAGTGGACAACGAGTATGGAACTTGCAGCCTGATGGCGGATTCGCCGGGCTCGGAATGTCGCCTTGCAATACAATCCGCTCGCGCTTCAGCGTTGGATCCGGTACCGGAACTGCCGACAACAATGCCTTCGTATAAGGGTGCAGAGGATTGCGGAACAGCTCTTCCTTGCTAGCCATTTCTACCATCGATCCCAGATACATTACCCCAATTCGGTTGCACAGATGCTCTACAACACTGAGATCATGAGAAATGAACAAGTAGGTCAACTGTTTCTCGCGCTGCAAGTCACTAAGCAAGTTGATGATTTGCGCTTGAATCGATACGTCCAGTGCAGATACCGGCTCATCCGCTACGATAAAGTCTGGATTCAGAATCAACGCGCGGGCAATCCCGATCCGTTGACGCTGTCCACCGGAGAATTCATGCGGATAACGATCATAATGATAGGCAGCAAGGCCGCAAATCTCAAGTGTTTCAATAACGCGATCCTTAAGATCCCTACGGTTAACTAAGCCATGGTCAATGAGTGCTTCGCCGATCGCTTCGCCAACCTTGATTCTTGGGTTCAGGGAACTGAATGGATCCTGGAACACGATCTGCATCTTCGGACGGAGTGCACGCATCTTCTCTTTGGATAAGGTATGGATATCTTGACCATTAAAGATAACTTTACCTTCCGTTTTCTCCAACAAACGGAGAATGGTTCGGCCAATGGTGCTTTTGCCGCAGCCGGATTCACCTACAAGCCCAAAGGATTCCCCTTTGTTGATAATAAAGCTGACTCCGTCAACTGCTCTTACATTACCCACCGTCCGCTGCAGTATGCCGCCGGTGATGGGAAAGTATTTCTTCAAACCATCAATTTCGATCAATGCTTGACTCATTACGCTTTCCCCTCCTCTTCATACAACCAGCAAGCGACCTTATGGCCGTTAGGATCCGTACCGAGCGGAGGTGTCTTCTCTCTACAAATCTGCATGCATGATTCACAGCGATCATGGAAATGACAGTTGTCTCCAAGATCTACCGGATTGGGTACCTGTCCCGGAATCGAATACAGACGTTCTTGGGTCTGGTTAATGATGGGCTTAGCTTTCAAAAGCCCCTTGGTATATGGATGCTTCGGCTGCTTGAAGAGCTCGATTACCGGAGCTTCTTCAATGACTTTTCCGGCATACATAACAACAACGTAATCAGCCATCTCAGCTACGACACCCAGGTCATGCGTAATCAGCATAATGGATGTATTCATTTTCCCTTTGATGTCGCGCATCAGATCCAAAATCTGGGCCTGGATCGTAACGTCCAGCGCAGTTGTTGGCTCATCTGCAATTAGGAGTTTAGGATTACAGCTAAGTGCAATCGCGATCATAATCCGCTGGCGCATACCACCGCTAAGCTCATGCGGATAGGAGTCGAAAATCTTCTCCGCACGCGGTATCCCTACCAGATTGATGAGTTCGATGGCACGGTTTTTGGCCTCTTTACGGTTTACGAGCTGGTGTAACACAATAGGTTCTACAATCTGCTCCCCGATCGTTAATACCGGGTTCAGTGAGGTCATTGGCTCTTGGAAGATCATGGCGATATCGTTGCCGCGAATCAAACTCATCTCGCGCTTGCTCATCTTCAGCAAGTCCTTGCCTTCATATAGAATTTCTCCTCCTACTGGAGGTGTATCGATTAAACGCATAAGAGACATGGCTGTTACGCTTTTACCACAGCCCGACTCGCCCACCACGCACAGTGTTTCACCTTCACGGATTTTGAAGCTTACATCGTCGACGGCTTTCACGGTGCCTGCGGAGGTTTGAAAATGCGTTTTTAAATTGCGGAACTCAACTAACTCTTTTGCCATATTCGCATCTCCTACTTCTTCATTTTCGGGTCAAGTGCGTCGCGAAGCCCGTCACCGATCAAGTTAATCGCAACCACGGTAACAAGAATACACATGCCTGGCGGTATCCATAACCATGGTCGCTTGCGGAAGTCGATGAGATTGTTGGCGGCAGAAATCATATTCCCCCACGATGGGGTTGGCGGAACAACCCCGACCCCTAGGAAACTCAATGCCGATTCAAACAGGATAGCCCCCGCTACACCAAGCGTTGCAGATACAATGATGATTGGAATCGTGTTAGGAAGCAGATGACGGAAGATTTTTCGACGATCTTTAAGTCCCAAGGCTTCCGTTGCTTGCATAAATTCCTGTTCACGGAGCCCCAATATTTGACCACGTACGAGACGGGAAATACTGCTCCAACCCAATATACCAATGATAAGCATCAAGAAATAGATGCGTTTGGAAGGATCTACCTTCAAATCAGATAATACCGCACCCAAGATGATGAGAATTGGGAGCGTGGGCAATGCCATAAAGATGTCGGCCATACGCATAATCAGCGTATCCACCCATTTACGGTAAAACCCTGCCAATGCTCCAAGGGTAGAACCGATAATAATGGAAATACCTGTCGCTACCAGTCCAACTGTGAGGGAAATCCTGCCTGCAAGCATCATGCGCAGGAGAATATCGCGCCCCAGTTTATCCGTTCCTAACCAATACTTCGAGCTTGGAGGCAAATTCTTATCAGCTACACTGTAATCAAATAGGGAATAAGGTGAAAAGACCGGGCCCATAAAACACAGCAAAAACATAAATACAATTATGAAAAGTCCGATGACAGCAAGACGGTTTCTGGAAAAACGGCGAATAGCCATTCTCCATGGAGAATCCGGCTGCTTCTTCGATACTGGTAGATTCGTTTTTAATGGTGCAGCCTCTGCGGACAAATGAATCTCCTCCTACTTTAAGCGAATTCTTGGGTCAGCGGCGCCATACAGGACATCAGATAACAAGTTACCTAGCAATGTCAGTACGGAAATAAATATCGTGAAGCCGAGCATAAACGGGTAGTCCCGCATATTGATCGATTCCAGATATACCTGGCCAACCCCAGGCCAAATGAATATCTTTTCCAAAATGATGGCTCCACCAAATAAGCCTGGCAACTCGAAGCCCATCAAAGTGATCGCAGGAAGCATTGCATTACGCAAAGCATGCTTGAAAATAACCGTACGTTCCTTCAATCCTTTTGCACGGGCTGTGCGGATATAATCCTGACGGATAACTTCCAGCATGCTTGTACGGAAATACCGCGTCAAGCTGCCTGTGCTTAGCATTGTAAGTACAGTCACTGGCAAGAACATATGCCATGCGATGTCAATCAGTTGCTGCCATGTGTTTCCATTCAAGCCTGAAGTTTTCATACCACCAACCGGAAACCATCCTAAATCTAAGGCAAAAATCTTGATGAGAAGGAGTCCGATAAAGAAAGAAGGCAGTGACATACACAAAAAGATAAATAAGGTTACGATCTTATCAAACAATGAATACTGAAATTTAGCCGAGAATACCCCTGCAAAGATAGCGATTATCCAGCTAAATATCAACGAAAAAATGGCAATAAAAACAGAGTTCCATACATAGTTACCCATAACGGTGGTAACCGGTTGTTTGTGCTGAAGGGAATCTCCGAGATTGCCCTTTAACATATTGCCAGCCCATGTGAAGTAACGCTCCACCGGCGGCTTATCCAAACCATAAATTTCCCGAAGCTGAGCTGCTTTCTCAGCAGTCATCGTCGGGTTATCCATTGCAGTGATATAATCACCTGGCACCATTGCTGATATTGCAAATATGAGAATCGAGATCCCGATCAATGTCGGGATAATCTGCAGCAGCCTCCGGATAATGTACTGCTTCATAATATTCCTCCCGGCTTATAAGTGGATATGCCCAGCTCTTGCGAGCTGAGCATATGTTTCCTGCTGTTATTGTTCAAGTTCGACTTTGTAAAGATCATGTACGAAGTCTTTATATGGAGTAATTTCCATACCTTTAACTCGGCTGTTGATACCCCACATATCACGTCTTTGGTAAATCGGGAGATCCGGAACGTCTTGATTCAGCACTTTATATGCTTCTGCATATGCTGCTTTACGCTCTTCAAGATCGAAGGCTTTCAGACCTTTATCCATTGCTGCATCATAAGCAGGATTGGAGTATCCGATATCATTTTGCTGTCCATCCGTACGGTATACAGTGGATTCTGGATCTGGAGTTAAGCCCCATGCAGCAAAGAACATTTCGAAATCGCCTTTATCCTTCTTATCCATGATCGCATTGAAGTCTAATGTTTCTGCAACGATCTTAATGCCAAGCTCTTGGTAGTTCTGATTCATTACCGGAATCAAAGCATCTACAACCGGGTTATCAGCTGTTGCAGAGAAGTGAAGCTCAAATTTCTTGCCGTCTTTTTCACGGATGCCATCAGCACCTGGAACCCAGCCTGCTTCATCAAGAAGCTGCTTCGCTTTCTCGATGTCGAAATCATGTGTATCGATACCTTCAGTAGTATATGCCCATGATACATTCGACTGTGGAATGTTGATTACGTTAGCATAAGGACCATAGATAATTTCAACGATTTCTGCACGGTTCAAACCGTATAATAATGCTTGACGAACTTTCGGATCTTGGAACTTAGGATTTTTATGGTTCAAGGCAACGTAACCGTACCCATTGGTTGGGAAGATGTTGATATCCAAGAAGCCCATGGATTTCAACTCTTCTACGGTATCTTCGTTAACGGTAACCATATCCATATCGATTTCACCGGATTGGAACATGGCCAATTTAGTTTCATCAGTAGTTGTTTTGTAAATTACGTTTTTGATTTTCGGAGCCCCCAGGAAGTAGTTCGGGTTAGCTTCCAATACAACCTCTTGACCAGGAGCGAAGCTCTTCAGTACATACTGACCGCTACCGATTGGTTTAGTATGCAGGTTCTTCATGTACTCCAGGTTGCCTTGTTTGTAATCTTTACCGTAGTATGCTTCTGGTACGAAAGAAATGTCTCCTAGAGAATCCTTCGTCATAGCGTTTGCTTCAGTTACTTCAATCTCGATGGTGTGGTCATCGATAACTTTAACACCAGAGATGTCCGTTGCTTTACCATCATGATACTCTTGACCACCTTTTACATGTGTCGAGAAGATATCAGATTGACCGTCATAGCTAGCATCATGAAGAACTTTCATCGCAAATGCATAATCTTTTACTGTTACAGGTGTGCCATCTGAATAAGTTACACCCTGTTTCAATTTAAACGTATACTTTAATTTATCCTCGGAAACTTCAACGCTTTCTGCCAAACGGTTCGAATACGTTCCATCCCCGTTCAACGTGAAGAAAGAATCGAAAATTGCTTCTACAACATATTTATCATATGCTGTTTGCCAGAAGAACGGGTTGAAAACACCTTTTGGTGAAGTCATACCAACGATCAGTGTATCTTTACGATTTTTAGCAGCTGTTGGATTCTTAGATGGATCAGTTGCTTCGAAATAACCTTGGCTTTCGTCTCCAGTTTCAGCAGGCGGTTCTGTAGTATCTTTGTCGCCTTCAGCTGGTGGTGTTTGCTCCGTTTGCTCCCCTTGACTTGGCTGTTCTGCTGTTCCTCCGCCTCCACATGCTGCCAATACCGTCATGGCCAAAAGCATGATTGCAAGCAGGAGTGACATTCTTTTCTTCATGCGAATCCTCCTCTTAAAAAATGTTGTTGCAATATAAATTATCAGGACGAATATTGAAATCATCCTTAAATAATTTCGGTATTGAAGTTCTCTAGGATGTCATTGCATGATGTGAAATAAATTGAAAGTTTTACAGAAAATATACCATTGGTCAATTAGTGCCAAAGTCTCTAGCAAAATCTTCTTGCCTATAAAATTAATGTTATGATACGTGTAAATTTAGGTAACGTCAATTACTTTTTTTCATTTTTCTCAAAAATCATGTTTTTAACGTCATTTTCGAGGTTAATAATTAAGTTTATCTCCGTTGGATATCCTTAGTTTACTGAAAATGTATGTAATATCAAGATTTATTTACAATTTATAACTATATTCGTTCATGGTTTTGCAGCGTTCATGTGATATTAAATTACATATATTTCGGAATTAAATTCTATTTATTAATTTTTCGGTCTATTAGGTAATGTGTATGTTATTTAATTTAACATAACTTGAGTTGGTCTACCCTGAATACAAGTAGGAACCATTTTTATGTAATATATTATCCTTACGATATGCTTCAATTCGTTATTAGATGACGCAGATTTATGATTCTACTTTTTCATAGTTTAGGCTCCTACTGCGTTAAAGCTTAAAAAAAGCAATCCGGGACTGTGATCCGGATTGCTTTCACGTTTAATTTCATGTCAGATAAATCAACCTTGCTCTTTCATACTTGCGAACTACAGATTTTTTACCCAAGCGAGTTTTAAATCCATCTCTTCAATGCACTGCCGTTGATCATGCGTATCGTCAGCTACTAACGGCGTCACCGGATACATTCGCATCTGTCCGCGATAAGTATGCAGCAGCGGATGCACAGCATGTCTTCCTTGGATTTCCGGATCCAGCCACTTTGCCATATTTTCCTCAGACAAAATCGCCGGCATTCGGGTTTCGAACTCTCGAATCGCTTCATTAGCCTCTGTCATTAGAACCGTACATGTTCTCATTTCATTTCCTCTTGCATCTCGCCATGTCTCGTATAGACCGGCCATACCAAATATTTCATGATCTCCGATAACGGTCCGTACCGCATAACTCCGTTTGCCAACCGTTCTCCAGTAATATAAACCGTTACAAGGGATCACACAGCGTCTTGTATCAATCGCTCTACGGTAAGTGGGATTTTGATCAACCGTTGTAATATCCGCATTGACCGCATCTTTACCCCAATAGGGCACTAGCCCCCACCGATACTCGTCGAGCACCCGCTCTCCCTGTTCCTGTACAATGACCGGCATGGTTTGAGTAGGGCTAATGTTGTATCGGCTTTTGTAGTAATACATTACCCGATTGATGCCAAAGCGTTGATTCACTTCATCGATCCCAGCGGACAGCGAGAATCGTCTGCACATACAACTACCTCCTTTTTCCTTTATCGTTTGGATAATGGAGGCGGAATATGCATAATAATACTAACAACATGGAGCTTCCACTACTTGTACGCTTGTATCCCTGGAGTGGACATTGTATAATTGAAAGGTTTCTGCAAGTTTTATGTAATCACATTATTAAATTTTCTTTAGCGCTCTGTCGTACCAATGTTCTGATATCATGTTTGTATACGATAGACATCATCTTCGACCAAGTAAGCATCAAATTTGCCCATAACGTTCTCTTCTATTGAGCCAACATTTCGATTGTACTTTATTTTCAAAGTGGTGATCTTCCCAGCTCTCATTTGATGAGCCGATACATACCTATATATAATAGAAGGAATTTTTTCAGATTTCTTTTTTTCGCCTTCATAATCGTATTTTTAATTCTTACAAGAGTACTCCAGTTATCTTATAAAATGTATTGCTTACAATAGACACTGTCCATTTAAAGCAGACATGGTTTCAGGGCTTTAAAACTGGAAAGCTTTACACTAGGCTTGTGTTTCTCGGTAGCTGCTTTTCCTTCTTAGTGTACACTCTGGGGAGACACGGTTCTTCTGTGGAGACATTGTATATCCCAACATTTGGATAACCCTGATTCATCCCAAAATCAATAATTTCCGCATCACGTGCTGAGCTTTCACACCTGTGAGGTAAGCTTGGATTGTAACTTGTAAGACTCTCGTCTTTAACAACTCTCATCACATCCCTCCTCGAAACCACCCTGTACTCTTCCATAATAAAAAGCGGTCCAGCCTATAAGTTAGGCTGGACCGCTCTGACACAAATGATTACTCAGTTGTGTATGGAAGCAATGCGATTTGACGGGAGCGTTTGATCGCAATCGTCAGGGCACGCTGATATTTAGCGCTAGTACCTGTTACACGACGAGGCAAGATTTTTCCGCGCTCGCTGATGAATTTCTTGAGCAGGTCTGTATCTTTATAGTCAATGTGAGTAATTTTGTTCACAGTGAAGAAACATACTTTACGACGCTTGTTGCGGCCGCCACGGCGTGCCGGTCTTTTGTCGTTGTCTCCGCCTTCTCTTTGTTTAAAAGCCATGTGTTGTCAGTCCTTTCCGTATTAAAATGGCAAATCATCATCCGAAATATCGATCGGTTTTCCTTCATCGGAAAAAGGATCCTGATTGTTGTTTCGCGAGTTGTTATTGTTCCCACGGTTTCCGCCATTGCTATTGCTGTTGCTTCCTCCGCTAAACGATGATTCCTCACGATTTCCTCCGCCACCGCTTGTTTCACGGTTTGACTCCAAGAAGCGAACATTATCGGCAATGACTTCGGTGACGTATACACGCTTACCTTCGTTATTCTCGTAATTCCGCACTTGAATACGCCCTTCTACAGCCGTCAGACGGCCTTTACGCAGATAGTTTGCACAAGTTTCCGCAAGCTGTCTCCAGGTCACGACCGGAATGAAATCCGCTTCGCGCTCCCCGCCTTGTCCAGTAAACGGACGATCAACAGCAAGTGTAAATTGCGTTACAGCAACACCTGAAGGAGTATATCGCAGCTCGGGATCCTTAGTCAGTCGGCCAATCAAAATGACACGGTTCAACAATCCAATCCCCTCCTTAGAACGAAATCAATTACAAAGTTTTTTTACGTATTAAGCAACGTCGTTCGTGATGAGATAACGAATAACTTCGTCAGAAATCTTCATGAGACGCTCAAGCTCAGCTACAACTTCAGGTGTTGCGTTGAAGTTTACCAGAACGAATACGCCATCACGGAATTTCTTGATCTCATACGCAAGACGGCGTTTACCCATTACGTCATGCTTTGTAATTTCTCCGCCGTTGGAGATGATGCCTTGGAATTTATCGACTGCAGCTTGAACAGCTTCTTGTTCAATGTCAGGACGAATAATGTACATCACTTCATATTTGCGCATATGTTTCACCTCCTTATGGACTTCGGCCCTCAATCTCTGTTGAGAGCAAGGAGCGAGTCTAACTCGCACCATAATACTATATCAGAACGGGTGATCGGATGCAAGTTTCTTTTCAATGCTGAATATGCTCTCTTCCCTTTATTACCGCGCTTTTCTCACTTTCCCTGCGATGATTTAGAGTCCAATGGCGCATGATAATACATGCAGTCCATCCATCATAATGAGGAGGAATTCCACAATGGGAGAACAGTCCGAATTTCGTGCAGGTGACAAAGCCCCAAACAACGGCATTTATATGGAAGTGGGCGTCAGAGACCATATCATGGGGATCGAAAATCCTCGTCAAATCCAAATGAACAAAGGTGATACGTTTCCTGAAACCCAAAATGACGATCGTGTATGGTTAAACAAGCGCAGAGTGCAGCCTAAGTAACCACCTGAAGTCATCAGCCTGGAGTTTTTTACATTATGCTTACCTCATCCTATGCGCACGGTACGAAGTCAGGGCATGGCTTGAATCACTGTTGACCAAGCCATGCATTCTAAACATTTGATATTGGAATTTTTATCCGGTGAATTTTGTGTGTATACAAAGACACCTTTATGCGCACATTATAATCAGGCGGTGCATGAGAGAGGTGTGGTTCCGTTGAACGTTGCAGCAGAACGACGCATGAGGTTTCTGATCGTCACACGGATTGCAAGCTGAGGAAATGAGCCGAATGCTTGACCTCTTGGACAAGTGAAGCTATTGACAAGGTTCGCAGAAGTGCTGATAAAATGATTCCAATTCACAAGCACCGCCTACCCAGAAGGAAGGGCCCAATCGGGCCCTTCTTTTTTGTGCAAAAATACTCGGACCAAAAACTCAAGTTTGTTCCAACGAAAAACACCCTCTGCAGGTCGTCTGCATGAGGGTGTATTATTCAAAGGCGCTTTACAGCTTAACGCCTAACTTATGTATCAACATCGTTTATAACCATAACAGCGGAACATTAAACGATTGGTGGCGGAAAGGGTGGGATTCGAACCCACGCACGCCTTGCGACGCCTAGCTGATTTCGAGTCAGCCCCCTTGGGCCTCTTGGGTACCTTTCCACAGCAAGATTGATTATATCATGGAAACATTATATGGTCAATAGCCTATCTTAACGCTTCGGGGAGGAGATATTACGGTGTATCTCCTGCCCCTTCCGTCTCTTGAGCCGAACGCAAAACCTTCTTCATATTCTTCTCAAACTTTAAACGGGGGATCAACACACTATGCTGACATTTGGTACATTTGATCCGAATATCCATCCCCATGCGAATAATCTCCATCTCATTATTCCCACAAGGATGCGGCTTCTTCATCTGAACGATATCCCCTAACTGAAATACCTTGCGCTCCATGGCTACCGCTCCCTTTTACTTCTATCACTTCTTCTATCTATTATATATCATTGGTTAACCGATTAGATCAACCCTGCACGCGTTCTTGTCCCAAATTCCGTGCTTCAATCGCCTGTTTGATATCCGTAAAAATCTGACGCTCCACATCTTCCCTTGCATTCGGATTGCATTCCGCTACAATACGAACAACATATTCGGAAGTATTCAATGACTGGATTCCTAATACATCCGGTATCCTCTGTACCTCTGGGCGACGGTCCATGATTCCCGTAAGGGCCGCTTGAATCAGTGTAATCGTGTCCTTCACCTGCTGGTCGTTCTTTACCGGTAGATCTACAATGGCTAATGAGTTGGAAAGGGAGTAGTTCGTGACACTGGTAATCATCCCGTTCGGAATAATATAGGTTTCCCCATTCAATCCCTTTACACGCGAGGTGCGAAGCCCGATCATTTCGACAGTTCCCCGGTACTCACCACTTTTGATTACATCACCTACCGCAAACTGATCCTCGAATATAATGAAGAATCCGGTAATAACGTCCTTCACTAAACTCTGTGCACCAAAACCTATAGCAAGACCAAGGACTCCGGCACCGGCTAACAGCGGTCCTAACTCGAAGTGGAACTCCGAGAGAATGATCAAAATCATGACAAAGTTGCATACAACGGAGGTTACATTTTTTAACAACTCCCCTACCGTGACAAAACGTCTTGAGTTCACTTGTATTCGACTCTTCTCCTGCCTAAGGAGAAACTGATCAATCATTTTATACACAACCCGTATCACAAGACGCGTCAGAATAAAAATGATGATAACCCGAATGCCGGATGACAGGATATGCATCCACATCTCTTCATTCGTTAACCATCCCCAGACTTTATCTTTCAAGCCTTCAGCCTCCTTAGCCAATCCCTCTAAATCCACATCATCTGCATCCCCTGATAAGTAACCAAAGCCCCTCATCCTGATGTCCTCCCCTTACTCTTCGATGTTGATATACCTCTCGTTGTTATCCAGCGCAAAGATGCCCCGGATCTCCACATGCTCCTGCTGAATGATCTCTTGAACATCTTTTAACGCATCAGATGGGAATTGAATCGATAATGCACAGCCTGCTGTAATCTCTTTTGGTGTAGGAAAAAGATCAATTTCGATATCCGCGTACTCCAACAGCATTTCCGCACGCAGTGCCTGCTGGGTCGAATCGAATGCGATCAACATCGCGCCTTCCACTGCCCTGTCCCCCTCCATCATGCCTATCATTTCTATGTATGTTCTTCTCATCATCATTTCCAATGATTAAGAGTTTTATATAAACCTTTTCATAGATCAACATATTCATATACCTCATGCAGTCCAGGTCATATCCTCTTTCTAAGAACATCCTTCTGTCTGACATGAATATAAATCACATTTTAAGCGAATCCCAAAGTATAAAAACAGTCTTTCATCCATATACTGATACTACCAAATGCAGACGAAAGGAAGATTCTATGAACCGTCTATCTAAAATCACGTCTCGCCCGGAGGCTTCCAGCTTAAAAATACCACACACGGACCCTAATATCCATTCTGCTATTATACATCGCTTGCTCTTCCATCTCTCTGACGCCCGTATTCAGCATCGTCCGCTTGTCATTGTCTGCATCGGTACCGACCGATCTACCGGCGACTGCCTGGGGCCGCTTGTCGGCACCTCACTTGCACGCTACAACAGTTCCATGTTTCATCTCTACGGTACGCTGGACGAGCCTGTCCACGCCATGAATCTGAAGGATACGCTAACGGCCATATACGAAAAATTCGACAACCCTTTTGTAATCGGAATTGATGCTTGTTTAGGGCAATCATCAAGTGTAGGCTCTATTCAGATATCCGATGGTCCTCTAAAGCCTGGAGCCGGCGTACATAAAGAATTACCGCCGGTCGGCGATATCCATGTAACGGGTATCGTCAATGTCGGCGGCTTTATGGAATACTTCGTATTGCAGAACACTCGCTTAAGCTTGGTCATGCGGTTGTCTGATATTATTGCAACCTGCCTATTTGCAGGCATCAAAGAGTGGAACCGTTCTACCCTTCTTGCAGCGCAAGAGTGACGGCCTCTTTTTCTTCCGGAGACAATGGATATTTGGACTGCCCATCCTTCAGTGGTTTAGCATACACAAAAGAGCTCTCCCGGTTATGCAGACCGGTCAGCACGATCCCTTCCTCTTGTTCGCTGAGAATAGCCAGGGAGAAGCTCATTTCGTTTCCCCGCTCGCCAAACGCATTGTATCGTACGATACCAACCTTGGACTTCATCCCTTTCAAACTGCCGCTGATCGTATCCAGCATTTTTTGATGATGGGCATGTCCCTCTTCAATCTCATCCATTTGGATTTTCAATTGGACCAACAGCGATTCGATGTCTTCTACCCCACTGCCTTCCATCATCGCATCATAACGTCGCCTCATTTTACGCAGTTTTGTCCCTTGTACAATTAAAGTTACCCATAAGATCAAGATGATCATGACCATTCCGACGACAAACCAATGAAGCTGCTCCATGATCAATTCATTTAATTCAGACATGCTTTCTTCCTTCCTCTTCTCCATCTTGATCTATTCGATTAACTATGAATCTCTGCAATCGCTTTTCGCATGAACTCTACCTCGTCACGGCTAGTAGATATCCCCACGCTTGCTCTGATTGCACCCGTCTGTTCCGTGCCTGATACCATATGGGCAAGCGGTGTACAATGATAACCGGCACGCACAGCAATTCCATATTCCCGGTCCAGTCGGAAAGCCAATTCAGACGCACTGAACCGCTCCGACACAAATGCAACAATACCTGTCCTCGCCTGTCCAAGAGCAGGACCTAGTATTCGAAGGCCTCCTACCTCTTGTAGACCCTCCATCATATATTGCGTTAACTCCCATTCATGCCGGTAAATATGCTGGGGTGTCCATTCAAGCACCTTCTTCACACCCGCTTGCAATCCCGCATATCCAATCGTGTTAGGCGTCCCTGCCTCATATCGATCCGGACGTACCGTTGGCTGTTCAATAGCCTCCGATTGACTCCCTGTGCCTCCGTGCAGTAATGGTTCCAGATCAATATCAGGCGAGATATACAACCCGCCTGTCCCCTGCGGCCCCAGAAGCCCTTTATGCCCCGGAAAAGCCAACATGCCTACATGTATCTCCTCCACGTGAACATCCAGCATACCGGCACTCTGGGCAGCATCTACGAGCAGTACGGCCCCTTTCCTCTTCACCAGTTCTCCTATTTCAACGAGAGGAATAATCGAACCAAGAAGATTGGAACTGTGACTACATACAACAAGCCTAGTATTAGAACGAAAAGCTCCCTCCATTAGTTGCACATCAAGCTGACCTTCCTCATCGACAGGAACGTAGTCCACTTGTATCCCTCGGGTGCGTTTCAAAAACTCTAACGGTCTTCGCACTGAGTTATGTTCAATCATAGTGGCAATCACATGGTCGCCTTCACGCAAATAGCCTTTGATTGCTAAATTCAACGCTTCTGTTGTATTCGATGTCAGCGCAATATCATTAGGATTTTTCACTCCAAACAAATCCGCGAGCGTCTTTCGCGTTCCGTAGAGTACACGAGAAGCTTTCACCGCCATCCGGTGACTCCCACGTCCCGGGTTTGCAGCCTCCTCCTCCATCGCCTTTCTCATCGCCTCAAATACTTCAGGAGGCTTTGGCCACGAAGTGGCTGCATGATCCAGATAAACGATCGGGTCCATGATGTTTCCCCTTCATCTTTACCGTATTGGTGTCTCTTAACAGGATATGTCCAAAACCTCTTTAATCCAGAATCAAGGCTATGGCTTCACGTTTAGTTAAATAAAGACATATCTCATTCCCTTACAGGAACGTCGACATGTCTTTGGTTTTTAATCACACTCATTTGCTGTTCGACCATTTGTTGTTCAACCCGTCACTCACAATAGTATCTTCTTCAACAAAACTACGACTCTTTATTGAAGAAGTTCCAACAACCGCTCCAGGTCCTGTCTGCTATAGTAATTAAGCTCAATCTTCCCTTTATCCTTATTGTGCTTAATTTTCACAGTTGTTTTAAACCGTTCTCTCAGATCCTCTTCCAAATGATCGATATAAGGATCTCTATTCTTAACCTTAGGCTTCGCTTTATCCGTTGGTTTACGATCCAGATTCTTAACAGCTTCCTCTAGTTCACGAACACTCCACTCTTGCTCAACACACTGTTTTGCCAACTGCTTAACAAGAATTGGATCCTTTATTCCAACGATCGCTCGGGCATGTCCCATGGACAATGTTCCACGTGAAACATTATCCTTCACTTCTTCTGGTAGGGAAAGCAACCGCAAAAAGTTAGCGATGTGAGAACGAGACTTACCTACCTTCAATGAAAGCTCTTCTTGGGTTAAGGAAAATTGTTCCATTAAGCCTTGATAAGCTACAGCAATCTCCATGGCGTTCAGGTTCTCGCGCTGCAGGTTCTCAATCAGGGCAATTTCCATAACTTGTTGATCGCTAAAAGATCGAACCACCGCCGGAATCGTAGCTTTTCCGCAATATTGAGATGCCCGGAATCTGCGCTCCCCGGCAATAATCTCATACCCTTTCAGCACACTGCGGACGATAATCGGTTGTATAACTCCATGCTGACGGATCGATTCCGCCAATTCCTGGATTGCCTCATCGTTAAATGTCTTGCGCGGCTGATACGGATTCGCTCGCAATTGACTGAGCGGAATTTCCACTACCTTGTCATCATCATGAATAGACAAAGATGGAATAAGCGCATCCAGCCCTTTTCCCAATCGTTTACTCATACGAGATCACTTCCTTTGCCAGCTCCAAGTATACTTCCGCTCCCTTAGAACGAGGATCATATGTAATGATCGACTGTCCATGAGAAGGTGCCTCACTCAAACGAATGTTTCTAGGAATAATCGTTCTGTACACTTTTTCCTGAAAATACTTTTTCACTTCTTCAATCACTTGAATGCCCAGGTTCGTGCGCGCATCCAGCATCGTCAGCAATACGCCTTCAATCTTGAGAGAGGTATTCAGGTGTTTCTGAACAAGGCGAACCGTATTCAGCAGCTGACTCAGACCCTCCAGTGCGTAATACTCACATTGAATCGGGATAATTACTGAATCGGCCGCGGTCAATGAATTGATCGTTAAAATGCCAAGCGATGGAGGACAATCAATCAAAATATAATCGTACTGAGGCTTGATTAATTGTAGTGATTTCTTCAATCGTACCTCACGAGAAATCGTAGGGACAAGCTCAATCTCAGCACCAGCCAATTGAATGGTTGCCGGAATGATGTCCAATCCTTCTATGTTAGTCCCACAGATGGCGTCCTTCGGGTGTACTTCATTGATGATAATATCATATATGCAATTTGCAACATCGGCTTTATTAATGCCAACCCCGCTCGTTGTATTTCCTTGGGGGTCTATATCCACCAAAAGCACCCGTTTGCCTAGCGAAGCCAATCCAGCTCCCAGATTGACGGAAGTCGTCGTTTTGCCGACACCGCCCTTTTGATTTGCTATGGCAATTATCTTTGACACTCATTTCACCTCAATGTAGGAAGACTCTTCTAAGTAGTCGCAATAGATGATATACAGCGATAGGCTGTATATGTGTATTAAGCGAACGTTCCCGGTAATTCCGGGATGTCCAGGATATAGCGGATGAAAATGAGTAATAATAAATTACATGGTTCTCATCTGTAACAACAAACCTAACCCCTTCGTTAATCGATACAGTCTGGTGTAGAGCACTATCTCTTGATCAACAGAAAAAGCGGTACGATGCATACCGCTTCACACCATATCTTAACGTTTAGGTATTTTTATAACGATTTCATAGTGATCTTCATGATCATTCTCTGTTGTTTTAATTGCCATCCCGGAACCGGATACCATATCAATCGATTGACGAATCGTGTTCAAAGCCAGGCGAACATCCTTACTATAAGATATACGCTTAGACTTCTTCATCGTTGTTACTTCTTTATAAAAGGCGATTCGTGCCTCCGTCTGCTTCACATTCAGTTCCTTGGTAATGATCTCATCCAGCACCTTGAGCTGGGTTTCTTCATTATCCAAAGAAAGCAGCGCACGAGCATGGCGTTCCGTCACTTTACGTTCCATCAAAGCCACTTTGACTGCTTCTGGCAGCTGCAGCAAGCGAATCTTGTTTGCAATCGTAGACTGGCTTTTTCCTAAACGCTGTGCCAAGCTCTCTTGTGTCAGTTGATGAAGATCAATCAGCTTCTGATAAGCAACAGCCTCTTCAATGGACGTCAGTCCTTCACGCTGCAAATTTTCGATTAACGCAATCGATGCCGCCTGTGAATCGTTGAACTCACGAACAATGGCCGGAATCGTGTCCAGACCCAGCTTCTTAACCGCACGCCAGCGGCGTTCCCCTGCAATGATCTCATACATGCCATTACGGACGCGAACAACGATAGGTTGAATGACTCCATGAGTTTTAATCGTCTGGAGCAGTTCATCAATCTTCTCATCATCAAAAATCGTCCGTGGCTGGTATGGGCTGCTGACAATCTCGTTTACCGGGATTTGTTTCACTTCATCCCCTTGGTTCCGCTCTGCCGCTAAGCCAAACAATCTCGAAAATTGTTCTTTCATTCCGTATATTACCACCTAATTTCATGATAGCACGGATAAGCCTCCGAATATCCCGGAATCGGTTAAACGATTGGACAACCACAATATGGAGCCATACACAGATGATTCCACCATCCATTGGCGCTAGAATCCACTGTGGTGCCAGGCATTTCCCTGCAAAAACAGATTTCATGCTGATCAGAGAAAAGACGCCTGTGGTGATCATAGACGTATTACTCTGATCCAAACCGCTGCATGAAGCGGTTTCTTCTTGAGAGATATAACAGGAGGTTTTATCATGATGCTTACTATCAATCGATATCTCACAAGTGGTATATATGTTTTCTACTTCGCATAAGGCCATGATCCCCTTGGGATCGCACGGCACTTTCCAAAAAACAGCAGCCACAACGATCAAGGTTGTTGACTGCACGAAGCAAGGATGGAAAAGTGACCAAACCAGGATTTATACTCTTTCATCCTATTAAAGAACGGGCAAACCGGCCCTTCTGTCCAAATGGATACTACGATTCTATTCTACCACTTTTTGTCCTATAACTCTATTCTCCAATATCACCTTTTTTCCTTCATTTCTCGCTTGCTTTATACATGATTTGTGCACAGTTCCAAAGTTTTTGCGTCGATATCATGTTAATAGGCCACCTTTATCTATCCTGCAGCCTTTCTAACGATCCTAGCATTCAGAATAATTGTGGGATTTGCCAATAGATTAGATCTCTCCAACGACCAATATCACCCAAGCAAGACGAGCTGAATCTCAAAAGCTAGTAGATGAATGAATACGAATTATGTAACATCGTGCGTCACTGCTCCCTTTGCGCACTTAGCGTTCTCCGGCGCATGATTACGATACCTTCAAACTTCCTTTCCTTAGGGGGGGTCTATCCTTCAATATTCAAGTTAGATAGCATAGTTGATATCAAAATAATCCGACAAGAAATAACACTTCCAAAGGGATGTCTATTTATATCCGAAAACTTACTTCTAATGTTTCACGTGAAACATTGCAAATTTATCAGGTGCATCCACAGTGTTGATTTCATTCTTATTTATAAGCTCAGCTTGAACTTAAAAATCTCCCTTTAGAAGCCAGCCTTGGTTCTGTTTAATAAGATCCACGCAAAGGGTGAACGCGTGACCAAAACCTAAAGATGCTTCTGTATAGACTGCCTCCCACTCGGTGATCCGAGTCGAATTCTTTATGTGATTTCACCCCACGTCCCAATCTATAGAATAGATAAACGTACTGATGGACTTAACCAATGAAATTAAAATAAACAACGGTCTCTATGTATTGCATATGTGAATAGAAAAAGATATTAACGATCGATCTGCCTGCTCAACAAATCTTACACAGCCAATTAAAAAAGAGAAGAACTCCATAGAGTCCTTCTCTTTGATTAGTTTACTTGTCTCCTTGCCAAGCTTGCTTCTGCAAGGGAGTCATTGATAGTGCCTTAGATCGGAGTTGCAAGATACTTACACAATCGGCATCTTGCTGGCCGTACCCGCCTTGCGGGGGTACTTGGAAGGCGTGGCTCCCTTTTTATCGATCACCACGATATGCCGGCCAGATTCCTCTACGGGTAAGGAGAACGAATGAACCTTGTTCAAAGCCCCTCTCAGCTCCTTCAAGCTGCGAGCCGCCTCCTTCACCTCTTCCGTAGGGTCACTGCCCTTCATAGCGGCGAATCGCCCCCCTACCTTGGTGAAAGGTAGACAGAACTCGTTCAACACAGCCATGCGAGCAACCGCTCTTGCGGTGACCAGGTCGAACCCGTCACGGTACCCCTGCTTACGAGCAACCTCTTCCGCACGTCCGTGAATCAGTTCAACCCCATTCAGGCCAATCGTATCCACAACATGCTTCAGAAAGTTAATTCGTTTGTTAAGCGAATCCACAATCGTCAGTTTCACATGCGGGAAACATATTTTCAGAGGAATACCTGGGAAGCCAGCGCCTGATCCGATATCCGCCAGATTGCCGATTTGAGTCATATCCACGTAAAAGGCGAGTGTAATCGAGTCGTAAAAATGCTTCGTATAAACTTGCTCCCGTTCGGTAATTCCGGTTAAATTCATTTTCTCGTTCCACTCTACCAGTATTTCGTAATACATCTCGAACTGGTGAAGCTGTATCTCATCGATCGTAATCCCGTGCTCACCGAGCCGGTCAACAAAAGCCTTCTGAATGTCGTCCATTCCTTATCCTTTCGCTGCGGTTACCCGGTTATAATGCTCCAGGTAAACGAGAAGTATCGAAATATCCGCTGGCGTTACACCTGCAATGCGTGATGCCTGACCGATGGAGATCGGACGGATCTTGTTCAGCTTCTGCCGAGCTTCCATGGCCAGTCCGTTGATTTCGTCATAAACGATATCTTCGGGAATGCGTTTTTTCTCCATCTTCTGCAGCTTTTCCACATGACCCAGCTGTTTCTCAATATAACCCGCATATTTGATTTGAATTTCGACTTGCTCCTTCATTTCCTCATCCAGTTCGTAAGGAGACGGCGAGAGCGACTCAATCATCGCAAACGTGATTTCCGGACGACGCAGGATCGTCAGCATATTGCTTCCATCCACAATCGGTGCAGAACCGGCCGCTTCCAGCATCGCATTCACTTCAACCGGCTTCACCTTCGTTTGACGAAGACGTTCGATCTCCTGCTCAACCAGCTGCTTCTTCTGAATGAATTTAGCATAACGCTCTTCCGAAATGAGGCCGATGTCATGACCGATTTCAGTAAGACGCAAATCGGCATTATCATGACGAAGCAGCAGACGATATTCTGCACGGGAGGTGAGCAAACGATAAGGCTCATTTGTCCCTTTAGTCACCAGATCATCGATCAGCACTCCAATATAACCCTGGGAACGATCCAATATCACTGGCTCTTTACCCTGCACTTTACGTGCTGCATTGATTCCCGCCATAATGCCTTGTCCTGCTGCCTCTTCATAGCCCGAGGTTCCATTGATCTGTCCGGCTGTGAACAGACCCGGCAGTTTTTTCGTTTCCAAAGACGGCCACAGCTGTGTTGGCACCATTGCATCATACTCGATAGCATATCCGTTACGCATCATTTCTACCTTCTCCATTCCGGGGATGGAACGAAGAACCGCAAGCTGAACATCCTCAGGCATGCTGGTGGATAGCCCTTGCACGTAGTATTCTTTCGTATTTTTACCTTCAGGCTCAAGGAAAATTTGATGTTTCGGTTTGTCGGCAAAACGAACGATCTTGTCCTCGATGGATGGGCAATAACGTGGCCCGGTACCTTCAATAACGCCGGAGAACATCGGTGCGCGGTGAAGGTTGTCATTGATGATCTGATGCGTATCCACCGACGTATACGTCAACCAGCAAGGAAGCTGCTCATTGTCGGAGGACTTTGTTTCATAAGAGAAGAACTTAGGCTTCTCATCCCCAGGCTGAATTTCGGTCTTGGAGAAATCAATCGTATCCTTATGCACCCGCGGGGGTGTACCTGTCTTGAAGCGAACAAGGTCAAATCCAAGCTCGCGCAGGTTATGCGCAAGTTTTACCGACGGCTGTTGATTGTTCGGACCGCTCTCATACATCAATTCACCCATAATAACTTTACCGCGCAAATACGTACCGGTTGTCAGCACAACGGCTTTCGCACGATATTCCGTACCCGTCTGCGTTATGATCCCCACGCACACACCATCTTCTACGATGAGCTGATCCACCATACCCTGACGAAGGGTAAGCTTCTCTTCCTTCTCCATCGTCTCTTTCATGGTATGCTGATAAGAAAACTTATCGGCTTGAGCACGCAGCGCATGGACAGCCGGACCTTTACCTGTATTCAACATTCGCATTTGAATGAAGGTTTTATCAATATTTCGTCCCATTTCTCCGCCCAGTGCGTCGATTTCGCGCACGACATGGCCTTTGGCAGGCCCTCCAATGGACGGGTTACACGGCATAAAAGCAACCATATCCAAGTTGATGGTAACCATCAACGTTTCAGCACCCATTCGTGCAGATGCAAGTGCAGCCTCGCAGCCGGCATGTCCTGCACCGACTACAATCACGTCATAAGTGCCACCCATATAGCTCATAGCTCACCATCCTGTTCTAATTGTGTTATATACGTAATCAAAGGGCATCTACCTCGGATATCCCTGAAATTGCTGAGCTGTTCCTACTATATATAGTAATCCTTGGAGCTTATTTACCCAAGCAAAACTGTGAAAAAATCTGATCAATGAGCGAATCGCCAACCGCTTCGCCCAATATCTCACTTAACTGCTCCCAAGCCATTCTCACATCGATTTGGATCATATCAATCGGGATGAGCTGTTCAGCCGCATCGTAAGCATCCTGCAGCGACTGCTTGGATTTCTTCAGCAAAGCGATATGTCGGACATTGCTTACATACGTCAGATCTCCGCCTTCAATCTGGCCGCTGAAGAACAAGTTGGATATAGCCTCTTCCAACCGGTCAATTCCCTCTTGTGCCTTCATCGACATCGGAACAATCAATTCATTGGGGTAGTACCGATGCAGAATGTCCAGATCGAGATTAGACGGTAAGTCCATTTTATTCATAATGACAATACATTGTCTACCGCGTATTTGTTCCATCAATTCCAATTCGTCCTGATGCAGCGGTTCACTGGCATTCAGCACGAGCAGAATGAGATCCGCTTCGTTTACCGCATGCTTGGATCGTTCAACGCCGATCTGCTCGACCACATCCATCGTTTCCCGGATGCCCGCCGTATCGAGCAGTTTCAACGGAATATTGTTAATGGTCACAAATTCCTCAATGACATCGCGAGTCGTCCCCGGTATATCCGTGACAATCGCCCGATTATCCTGGGCCAGCGTGTTCAGAAGCGAAGATTTGCCCACATTAGGGCGACCTATAATGGCTGTCGTAATCCCTTCACGCAGGATTTTCCCTTCTTGCGCAGTCTTCAGCAGCTTATCAATTTCACCCATGACAAGCTGGCTTTTCTCTTTAATGAATTCTGAAGTAAGCGACTCCACGTCATGCTCAGGATAATCGATATTCACTTCAATATGGGCCAGCGTTTCGACCAAGGTATGACGAAGCTCGTTAATCTTACGGGATAACGTTCCTTCAACCTGCTTGAGGGCAACGGAAAAGGCGCGATCGGATTTCGAACGAATCAGGTCGATAACGGCTTCCGCCTGGGATAGATCGATCCGCCCGTTTAAGAAAGCCCTCTTCGTAAATTCACCGGGTTCCGCCAAACGGATGTTTAATTGAAGCAACAAATCCATCACCCGCTTGACGGAGATGACCCCACCATGGGCACTGATCTCGACGACATCCTCGGTCGTGAACGATCGAGGAGCACGCATCACCGTCACAAGCACCTCTTCGAGGTTTTCTCCCGTTTTCGGATCTACAATATGACCGTAATGAACGGTATGGGAGTCCACTTCCGTTAACTTGTTTTTACTTTTGAATATACGCTCCACTTCCTGAACGGAATCCGGCCCGCTAACGCGAATAATCGCAATGCCGCCTTCACCGACAGCTGTTGAAATAGCTGCAATCGTATCACTAAACATCGTTTCCTTCACCTCTTTCTTTCGTAAAAAACATCAGAATTACAGCCATATCATATATAATTCGGCTGCTGCATCTATCAACGTTAAAGAAAACCTCCTGATGGAGTCTTCCTGTATATGTCTTTTTAAAAAACAATGACTCCCTCTTGAAGCTTAAGGAGTCATTGTTTATATATACTCTTCAACTCATTTAGGACGACTTGGGTGTAATGACAACCCGCCGGTTCGGCTCTTCGCCCTTGCTGTACGTCTTCACGGCTCCATGCGACTGGAGTTTGGCGTGAATCACCTTCCGCTCAGCAGCAGGCATAGGCTCAAGCACAATCTCTTTACGGGTCTTCAGAACCCGTCCCGCTAACCGATCCGCCAGATCCTCCAGCGTCTTCTTGCGACGGTCACGGAAGTTCTCAGCATCCAGTACGATGCGAAGATAACTGTCGGAGTAACGATTAGCTACGATATTCGCCAGATACTGAAGGGCATCCAGAGTCTGACCTCTGCGCCCGATCATCAGTCCAAGTCCGGCGCCGGAAATTTGAAGCGTGGTAAAGTCTTTCCCCTTCTCGACGTCAACCGAAATATCAAGCCCCATGGCTTGTCCGGTTTCAATCAGAAAGGTGATGGCTTCCTGGTAAGGATCCTTGCCTGCAAGCGAAGCTGTGTCAGGGCTCTTTGTATCCATGCTGACAGCAGGTTCCTGCGTCATTACAGAGGTATTAGAGACCTGAACCACTTTGGCTGGAACAGCTTGCGCGTTCGTAGGTGGTACTTCCTTCACAGATGAATCGCCGCCAGCACCGTCAGGCAGGAGCGTTAGTTCGACTTTCGCTTCCTTGACCCCGAACAGGCCCAGGAATCCTCTTGATGGCTGACTCAATACTTGAACCGATACACGGTCTTGACTTACACCCCATCGGGCCAGCCCTTGTGCGACAGCATCTTCAATGGTTTTTCCTGTTGCGACGATTTTACTCATCTCGACTTCTTGGCTCCCTTCGAACCTTTTTTCCCGCCTTTGCTGCCACTCTTTTTCCCGCCCTTGTTACCGCTCTTATTGCTCTTCTGACCGTCGGTTGCGCTGGCAACGCTTGCCACGATAGCAGCCTTGTCATTGTTGCGGTACAAGAAGTAGTTCTGCACGATCGTGTAGAGGTTACTGTAGAACCAGTACAACGGAAGTGCCGAAGGGAACTGGAAGGACATTACAAAGATCAGAATCGGATAAACAAACAGCATGAACTGCATCATTCCCATTTGCTGAGACGGGTTCATCTTCATCATCATTTTCGTTTGGAAAAACGTAGTTACAGCGGCAAGCACCGGCAAAATAAACAGCTTGTCCGGTTGACCTAATTGCAGCCACAGGAATTCGTGATCACGAAGGAGATTGTTATAGTAAATCGAATGATAGAGTGCGATAAATATCGGCATTTGTACGATCAGCGGCAAACATCCCGCCATCGGATTAACCTTATTCTCCTGGAAGAGCTTCATCGTTTCCATTTGAACTTTTTCAGGTTGATCTTTATATTTCTCGCGAATTTTCTGAATTTCAGGCTGAATGGCCTGCATTGCCTTCGAGCTTCTGACCTGTTTCAGAGTCAGCGGTAAAATCAAAGTACGGACGATAAGCACCATCACGAGTACGGACAATCCGTATTCACCGTTAAACCATGTAGCAAACGTATCAAGTGCCCATGTAAAGTAATAAACAACGTTGCTCTGCCAAAAGCCTCCATTTTTCAAATCTTCAATGGTACGCGTTTGGTCAGCTCCACCAGGCGCACAACCTGATATAACGGCCACTGCAAGTATTACAGCGGTGAGGAGGAACCATTTCCCTCGTCTTGTCTTCATGAACGACACTTCAAAACCCCTCTCTTCGCCATTCCATTCCACGGTAAATCATAACATATTTATATGGACAAATAAACACATGGTTCAGCCCCTCTTCGCTTTCAGAAGGGACGATTTCCTCAATACATGAAGCACGCTTTTTTCCAGCTCCTGATATGACTTATCGAGTGCTCCCTTTCGAACGATAAAGATCAGGTCAATATGCTCGATAATCTGATGCTGATGGTGCCTGACAATCTCTTTAACCAGCCGTCTCATCCGGTTGCGGACAACCGCATTACCGATCTTTTTGCTGCATGAAACGCCAACGCGAAACTGCTCTACCTCTTTTTTGCGTGACCAATATACAACAAATTGATGATTGGCGAAGGACTTTCCGTGTCGATATACCCGGCTGAAATCAGCGCGGTTCCGTAAACGAAGTTTTCTATGCACAAGTTTCTCCCGCCCTGCCGTTAATCAAGTTCAAGAATCAAACGTTTCTTTGGCATCTCTTCTATTATAATAGTATAGTCATGCCAAAACCGCTATAAACACTCACTTGGAATACTTTAAGACACACTATAGCCTATATCCTGCCGATTTCAAAAGGAAACTCCTCACACTGCAGGAGATATTACGAAAAAAAGACCACCTCGGTGGTCTTCGTGGCACAATATTAAGCGCTCAGTACTTTTCTGCCTTTTTGACGGCGGTTAGCCAATACTTTGCGTCCGTTCTTCGTGCTCATTCTTTTACGGAAGCCGTGTACCTTTTTACGTTTGCTTACATTCGGTTTGAAAGTCGGTCTCATGAATTAATGCACCCCCTTACAGGAATATGTCGTACCCATATTTTAAGATCATAACGTCAATCGACGCACTTTCACGGAAGAATAGACCGCGATTTGTTGAACCGACGTCTATGGACGTATCTCTTGTAAACAGACCGCTAAATGGTAGCGGATAATGTTCTCATCTTCACAGAAAATGCCTTTATACATTTAATCACGTTCAGGCCCAAAAGTCAAACCTTAGTTAACTTCAGCAAGCACTTAAGTTTTCCACAAGTAGTCATTATTGCTAGTTTTGAATTATCCACATGGGGATAACCTATTTAAATAGATTGTGGATGTCATTTTTCGATCCATATAACGCCTTTCATCCCTAAAATGTCCCTTATTTACACAGGCGCTATAAAAGAGTAGTATAAATAATTGAATTTAAGTTGTATACAAGTATACACCGAAGAAGGAGCTGCTTTGTTTTATGAAAATAGGCATGATCGGTCTGGGGAAAATGGGCCTCAATCTGGTTCAGAATCTAATTCATCATCAGCATCAGGTCGTAGCTTACGACTTAAATAAGGAATTGGTCGATCAAGCTGCCCAGTGTGGTGCCGAGGCCGCAACATCAACTGAATTGCTTGTTGCCAAACTGGATAAACCCCGCATCGTTTGGATGATGGTACCCGCTGGAGATATCGTGGATTCCGTCATCGATTCCCTCACCCCACTCCTCGAGTCCGGTGATATTCTGATTGACGGTGGTAATTCACATTATAAAGATTCCAAAGCCCGTGCAGCGCGCCTGGCGGATCAAGGCATTTATTATTTTGATGCCGGCACTTCCGGCGGTATGGAAGGCGCTCATAACGGTGGCTGCTTTATGATTGGGGGCAACCGCGACGTATTCAACAGCATTGAACCCCTATTTAAGGATATGGCTGTTGAGAACGGTTACTTGTATGCCGGGGAAAGCGGCAGCGGTCATTTTCTGAAAATGGTCCATAACGGAATCGAATACGGCATGATGCAATCCATTGCGGAAGGTTTTGAAGTGTTGGAAAAAAGCGCGTTCGACTTCAACTATGAGGATGTCGCGCGGGTATGGTCCAATGGTTCCGTCATTCGGAGCTGGCTCATGGAGCTGACGCAAAACGCATTTTCCAAGGATCCGAAGCTGGATGGCATCAAAGGCGTGATGAAATCATCCGGTGAAGGAAGATGGACCGTTGAAACGGCACTTGAGGTTCAAGCCAGCGCTCCAGTCATTGCCATGTCGCTGTTCATGCGATATCGCTCCCTTGACCAAGATACGTTCCACGGCAAAGTCGTTGCAGCACTGCGTAATGAATTCGGTGGCCATGCGGTTGAAAAATCGGAATAGCATTAATTCTCTTCTATAACCTGCTGTTTCTTAAGGGCATCATGTCATAGTCTCTTTATGGTCCCTTTTCCTTTCGATGTGGTATCATTACCACTAGAGAAAATTAGAATCAGTACCGGATTGGAGAATTATGCTATGAAATTTCCCTCAACGTGGCTTCAAGGAGCCTCTCTCGGAGAGGCCATCGCCAGTGAACTGAGATTACAGATTATTAGTGGTACCATCAAGCGCGGAGAAATCCTGTCCGAGAATCGGATTGCAGGTGAATTCGGCACCAGCCGATCTCCTGTGCGGGAAGCAATGAAAACGCTGTCTAGCGAAGGATTGATACAATTGGAGCGCATGGGCGCCGTTGTCATGGGCTTATCGCTTAAGGAAGTAGAAGAATTATACGATGTCCGTTTTCTTATTGAGAGCTTTGTTCAAGGCAAAGTATTTGCGAATCCCCAGCCGAAATTAATCCAACATTTAAAACAAATCGTTGATCGGATGGAACTTGCCGCGAAACATCAGGACCCGGTTGAATTCTCCTATCAGGATTTGGCTTTTCATGAACGGATCATTACGGAAGCAAACCATAAACGGATTCTTCATCTGTGGAAGAGCATTCGCCCTATCGTGATCACAGTCATGTTAATTACGACCCGTCAGGTGTTCGGTGGCGGAGGCACCAAGATTCGGTATGTCATGGACAAGCATCTTCAGCTTATTGCAGAGATGGAATCCCTGGATTCAGGACGGATCCAAACGGCGGTTCAACATTATTTCGATGATTCCCGTCAAACGCTTCATCTTAGTTTTCCGGAGGGTTAGCTTAATCCTCCCTTCCTCCGTCTTACGAAACACTGCATGCGCTCTAAGTTGTCGACAAGTATACAATCGAATTCAGCTTTGTTTTGGGTATACTACCGCAGAACAGCTCGATATGAACCATTTCCCAATTCAAAATGGGTAATCTATAGGAGGAAGCAAGATATGAACTCACTATTCGGTCTCAGTCATAATGCTACATTAATGATCTGGACGCTGCTGACGATCGTCTTCCTGATCGTGCTGATTTCCAAATATAAATGGAACCCATTCGTGACCCTACTGATCTCCGCTCTGATCCTTGGTCTATTGACGGGCATGAAGCCTGCGGATGTTATTACTTCGATCACAGGCGGCCTGGGGGGAACGCTTGGAACGATTGCCATCGTTATCGCCCTTGGTACCATGCTCGGAAAAATGATGGCTGAATCCGGAGGCGCCGAGCAAATCGCGACCACCCTCGTTGATCGCTTCGGCGAAAAGCGGGTCCATTGGTCCATGATGATTGTCGGCTTTATCGTCGGTATTCCCGTATTTTTCGAGGTGGGCGTTATCCTGTTGATTCCTATTGTCTTCACGGTTGCACGCAAAACGAAAATGTCTCTGCTGCACATCGGCATTCCGATTCTCGCCGGATTGTCCACCGTTCACGGTTTGGTACCTCCGCATCCCGCTCCAATGATTGCTATTGAAGCTTATGATGCGAACCTTGGCATGACGATCCTATACTCGCTCCTGGTCGGGATCCCTGCAGCGATACTGGCCGGTCCGGTGTTCGGCAAATTTATCGGCAAACGGATCCGAACCGAACCACCCGAGGAACTTGCCGAGCAGTTCTCAAGCAAAGCTGAACGCGGATTACCCGGCTTCGGCATCACGTTGTTTACAATCTTGCTGCCGGTCATTCTGATGCTTATCGGTTCCGCAGCCGATATTATCGATCCGGAGTCCACCAGCTTTATAGCCGTGTTCTGCAAATTTATCGGTCATGAAGTCATTGCACTGCTCGTAGCTGCAGTCTTCTCCTTCTTCTCGCTGGGATTCGCACGCGGCTTTAATAAACATGATCTGTCCCGCTTCACCAGCGAATGTCTCGCTCCGATCGCTACGATCATTCTGATCATCGGTGCGGGCGGTGCATTCAAGCAGGTTCTGATCAACAGCGGCGTCGGCAATGCCATTGCCGAAATTGCAACCGGTGCAAATATCAATATTATCCTGTTCGCATGGCTTGTAGCCGCACTCATTCGAGTTGCAACCGGTTCCGCCACTGTAGCCATGACGACTGCCGCAGGGATTGTGGCTCCTGTGCTTGCCATGACGCCTGGGGCTAACGTAGAGCTTGTGGTTCTCGCTACCGGGGCAGGCTCCATCGTACTGTCTCACGTGAACGATGCTGGCTTCTGGATGGTAAAAGAATTCTTTAACATGACGGTAGCCCAGACGCTGAAATCCTGGACCGTGATGGAGACAATTCTGTCCCTGACCGGACTGGTGTTGGCTCTGATTCTCAATGTAATTGTATAATGAAGCAATAAGACACATGGGGGCTCCCGGAATGCTGATATTTTGACAGCGAACTGGGTGCCCTTACGTAGAAAGAAGGTATATCTCTTGAGTACTCAGAACTATATGATCGGTGTTGATATCGGAACAACCAGCACCAAAGCCGTGCTTTTCAAGGAGAATGGTGAGGTTGTAACCAAAGCCGGCGGCGAATATCCGCTGCTCACCCCTACTCCCTCTACGGCGGAACAAGATCCGGAGCAAATCTTTCAGACCGTCATTTCCTCTGTCCAAGGGGTCATGTCGCAGAGCGGGATTGATCCGGCTCAAGTTCTATTCGTATCTTTCAGTGCGGCTATGCACAGCGTCATTGCCGTAGATAGCCAAGGCACCCCGTTGACTCGCTGCATTACCTGGGCCGACAACCGCAGTGCTGTCTGGTCTGCAAAGCTCAAAAAAGAACTCGGCGGCATGGAGCTGTATCTTAGAACCGGAACTCCGATTCATCCGATGTCGCCTGTGACCAAGCTGATGTGGATGCGCCATGAGCTGCCTTCCATCTTTCATCAAACAGCCAAATTCATTTCGATTAAAGAATATGTTTATTTCAAACTATTCGGCCAATATATTGTAGACCACTCCATTGCCTCCAGTACCGGAATGATGAACCTCGAGGCACTGGCATGGGACCAGCAGGCGCTCGAGCTCGCTGGCATCACGGAGGACCATTTATCTACGATAGTACCGACGACACATATCATAGAAGGCCTGAAAAGCGAGTATGCCGCAGCCATGGGGCTCTCCACTTCCACCCCCTTCGTCCTTGGAGCTGCCGACGGCGTGCTGTCGAACCTCGGCGTGAATGCCATTAAACCGGGAGTCGTTGCCGCTACCATCGGTACGAGCGGTGCAATCCGTACGGTTGTCGACAAACCGATGACTGATCCGAAGGGTCGTATTTTCTGCTACGCATTAACGGAGAAGCACTGGGTCATCGGCGGCGCGGTTAACAACGGCGGCATGATTTTCCGCTGGGTTCGCGATGAATTTGCCGCCTCCGAGGTCGAAACAGCCAAGCGGCTCGGCATTAATTCGTATGATGTTCTAACCAAAATCGCGGACCGTATTCCGCCAGGCTCGAACGGACTGCTATTCCACCCGTACCTGACCGGAGAACGTGCGCCGTTATGGGATCCGAATGCCCGTGGGTCGTTCTTTGGTTTAACCCTGAATCATAAAAAAGAGCATATGATCCGCTCCGTGCTGGAGGGCGTGATCTTTAATATGTATACCGTTCTGCTGGCGATGGAGGAACAAATCGGCCGGCCGGCCAAAATCCATGCCACCGGCGGTTTCGCCCGTTCACCGATCTGGCGGCAGATGATGGCGGATATTTTTGACCAGCAGGTGATCGTGCCGGAAAGCTACGAGAGCTCATGCCTTGGCGCCGTAGTCCTTGGTCTGTACGCTACAGGAAGAGCGGATTCACTCGACATTGTAGAGACGATGGTTGGCGGCACCCATGAACACCAGCCTGTGAAGGAAAGTTCTGATGTTTATAAGGCTCTGCTGCCAATCTTTATCCGCATTTCGCGGAAGTTGGAAGAAGATTATGAAGCCATCAGCCAATTTCAGCGCCGATTCGAGCAATCGTAAGCTTACTATAGTAAGGAAAACGTCTATCTACGTACATTCTAGAGAAAACAGACCGCGATTAGATGTTGTTTTTCTTGCAATATCAGGTAGGCCATGTTTCGAAGTTTATACTTTATCTGAAGTAAAAGCCCGTTTTCGATGGATCCGATCCATGGCGAAAACGGGCTTTTTTTGTCATAATGCCTGTGTGAAAAATATCCACAATGAGAATCCCATACCGAAAATTCCCCCTCCCTTACACATAAAGAAGTAGAAATCGCTGGGCTCCGGATTATCAACCATCCAATTCGAGGGCGACATATGAAACATAAAGCGTTGAAAGGCTTCATAACGGAATCCGCACCAGGCATAGATCAGCATCACGAGCGCCAATATGAAGAATCCTACGCTGCCATTAGGGTCATGAAACTGCTCGTCGGCAGCCTTTGCAAGCTCCGTGGGGAAGTAGCGTGGCTCTTCCGGATCGGAACGGTGAACTTGGCTGCCGACCATGAACCTGATGCCGGGTACCACCATCTCCCCTTTCTCGTTGTAAGCAAGAAAGCTCCGGTCTCCAAAAGGTTTCACGAGGTAGGTCTTACCGTCAGGATAACTCACTTCGTATGATGCAGAATGGCCTGATTCCTTTCCACATGCCCGGATTTCATATACCTCGCCCGCAATCTCAACCCGTTTCTCATCTTCATAAGTATGAACATAAATCGGCTCGCCGCGGCCAAATGATGCCCTATATTCGATGCTCCCGCTTCCCAAATCGGCATATTTGGCGTACTTTAGTCCTTCCATATGAAACACTTTCTTCGAATAATAGCCCTGGGCCCACACGGTAATTAGAACCAATGCGGCCGCCAGAGCGAGTAATAACCCTATTCTTCTCCAATTCAAGGCCTTCCCTTCCGTCCGCATCCTTGACTCCCCGTTCCGATTTTTTCTAATCATACGGTCCCTTCACAAAAAAGGTTTCAAAAGCCATAGGATTGCCTATTGCCAACTTAAGTCCCTAATAAACTGCCGTTATACGACACCCATCGCGATTTAAACCTTAAATAAGGGGCCCTTTCAAAGGCTTACGGGTACAGATTAAGCAAGATTTTTCTATAAAAAAGCCCTCAAATGGAAATCTAGCGATTCCATTTGAGGGCTATCCACAGTCATTTTTCACCTTTGGTCGATTGATTGGCTGCTAGAACATTCAACCATAAGTTATGAACAGATGGTGAGAGAAGAAAATTCTGCTTGCGAATCGGACAACCTGTGAATAATTTTTTGCGTTTTGAGGCCAATGATGTCGAAGGCTAAACAAATTATAAACAATATATAGTGGTGTGAATAAAAATTATGCACAACGTATTGAATTTGTGGATAAATTAGCGACATACATTGAAAATAAGGCCTTCTTTTGCTATGATGATATTACTTTTGGTTGTGAATATGTGAATGAAGCTATAATATTATCAACAGGCTGTGGATAAAGTTGTGAACAATTTCAATTTATCCATATTTTTTTGTTTCCACAGGAGTTAGTTCTGGGGATAATTAGACATCATTCATTTTCTTTCGACAATTCCACACATGGCTCTAGCCACATTTGGAAGATTTAAAGGAGTGACAGTTTTGGAAAGCCATACTTCCGAATTATGGCAAGAAATATTATCGATCATACAAACCAAGCTGAGTAAACCGAGTTTTGACACTTGGTTTAAAGCGACCAAGGCATTGACCATTAACGATCACTCCGTCGTCATTTCAGCACCGACAACGTTTGCTGTGGAATGGCTGGAGAGCCGATACACCAAGCTGGTTAGTGCAACCGTACTGGAGGTGGTGGGCAAACAGGTGGATGTCCGCTTTGTCATTGAAGAGGCTAAAGGACACGAACCTGTGCCGCAGCAGCCCTCGCCGCCGCTTGAAATATCCGGGGAAGAAATTCAGTCTCATATGCTGAATCCGAAGTATACGTTTGATACTTTTGTCATCGGTTCTGGCAACCGGTTCGCGCATGCTGCCTCGCTCGCTGTTGCTGAAGCTCCGGCTAAGGCGTATAACCCATTATTCCTATATGGTGGAGTTGGTCTTGGAAAAACGCACTTGATGCATGCGATCGGCCACTATATTTTGGAGCACAATCCCAGCAGTAGAGTCGTATATATTTCCTCCGAGAAATTCACCAACGAGTTCATCAACTCCATTCGGGATAACCGCGCTGAAAGCTTCCGCAACAAGTACCGTAGCGTCGATATTCTGCTCATTGACGATATTCAGTTCTTGGCAGGCAAAGAATCGACGCAGGAGGAATTTTTCCACACGTTTAACGCCCTGCACGAAGAGCGGAAGCAGATTATCATATCCAGTGACCGTCCGCCTAAGGAGATACCGACGCTGGAAGAACGGCTCCGTTCCCGGTTCGAATGGGGATTGATCACCGATATTCAACCACCGGATCTAGAGACGCGGATCGCTATTCTTCGCAAGAAAGCGAAGGCCGAGAATCTGGATATTCCGAACGAAGCCATGATGTATATCGCCAATCAGATCGATACGAACATTCGTGAGCTCGAAGGTGCCCTGATCCGTGTCGTTGCCTATTCCTCCCTAACCAATCAGGACGTAACCACGCATCTGGCAGCCGAAGCTCTGAAGGATATTATTCCGTCCAGTCGGCCGCGAATGATTACGATTCAGGACATTCAGCAAAAGGTCGGCGAGTATTACAACCTGAGGCTGGAAGACTTCAAAGCCCGCAAACGGACCAAAGCCGTCGCGTTTCCGCGGCAAATTGCCATGTACCTGTCCCGCGAATTAACCGACTATTCCCTTCCCAAGATCGGAGAAGCATTCGGAGGCCGGGATCATACCACTGTCATACATGCCCATGAGAAGATTACCCAATCTCTGAAAAATGACCAGGAGCTGTTTAAAGTGGTCAATAATATTACGGAGAAAATCAAAAATCCAACCTGAACAAGTTCAAAGCCTATGCACAATCTATACACATGTGGATAGGCTTAATTTTATGCCTTTTCCGGGGCTTATCCACATATTCAGTGCCCCTATTACTATTACTAATAATAATTAATAAATAATTTAACCATAAAGAGGGGAATCCTCTTGGCATTCGCCAAGTGAAAAAACCCCTCTCATTTTTCCGTAAGGAGTGAAATTGATGAAAATCAGCATATTAAAAAATGTATTAAACGAATCCATTCAACACGTATCCAAGGCGATTTCCAGCCGAACCACAATTCCGATCCTCAGCGGCATTAAACTGGATGTCACCTATTCGGGTGTCACACTAACTGCTAGCGATACTGATATTTCCATTCAATCGTTTATTCCTGCGGAAGATGAGAAGCATACCATCGTCCAAGTAGAACAGCCTGGTAGTGTTGTGCTGCCAGCCAAATTTTTCGTTGAAATCATCAAGAAACTCCCTTCCCAAGAAATCCAAATGGAGGTAAAAGAAAACTTCCACACCTTTATCTCTTCGGGAGCTACGGAAATTCAGATGGTGGGTTTGGACCCGGAAGAATTCCCTGTATTGCCTAACATCGAAGACAGCCAAACCGTTTCTTTGCCTGGAGATCTGCTAAAAAATATGATCAAGCAAACGGTATTCTCCATTTCCACCCATGAAACAACGCCTATTTTGACTGGGGTATTATGGAGTCTGAACGACAATGAGCTGAAATTTACCGCTACAGACCGTCACAGATTGGCAACTCGCTCCGCCCAGCTGGACAATGCGCAGGACATTTCGTTCAACAATGTCGTTATTGCGGGTAAAACGCTGAATGAGCTGAGCAAAATCATTCCGGACCAAAATACGCTGGTTGATATCGTTGTAGCCGATAATCAGGTATTATTTAAAATTGACCGTGTTCTGTTCTATTCCCGTATACTGGACGGCATTTATCCCGATACTTCTAGAATTATTCCAACATCGCATAAAACAGAACTCGTTTTGGACACAAAAAAATTAAGCGAGTCGATCGACCGCGCCTACCTGCTCTCCAAAGAGGAGAAAACGAACATTGTTCTCCTGCAAACGATGGAACATGGCGGCATCGAGATCTCTTCCAGCTCTTCCGAGCTTGGTAAAGTGCGTGAAGAATTGGATCTCATCGATTTCAAAGGGGAGCCGCTGCGCATCTCGTTCAACTCCAAATATATGCTGGACGTGCTCAAGGTGGTTGAAAGTGAACAGCTGATGATCGCTTTCATGGGAGTTATGAGCCCGATCATTCTTAAACCGCTCGACGACAGCAAGAGTCAATATATTATTCTGCCGTACCGTACGGCCAATTAAAGTTATCCCCATGTTGATAGGGATGAAAGGACGAAGTCATGAAACAAATATTTATCCACAGTGAATATATCAAGCTGGATCAGTTCTTGAAGCTTTCAGATTGCGTATCCACAGGTGGGATGGCGAAGGCACTGCTGCAGGAAGGAGCAGTTCTGGTCAACGACGAAAAGGAAGAGCGGCGCGGACGCAAACTGGTACCTGGCGACATCGTCAAGGTGGAGGATTGCGGAACGTTTCAGGTGGCAGCACAATAGACAGCCTCCCGCAGCCGCTTTGGCGCTACGCGCGGAAGACGAGGGAGAGGATAAGCTTGTTTGTCAAAAATGTCAGCCTGCAGCACTATCGAAACTACGAGAAGCTGCAGCTTGAGGCGTTTGGTGACGTTAATTTGATTATCGGACGCAATGCTCAGGGAAAGACGAATTTGATGGAGGCGCTCTTCGTGCTTGCTTTAACGAAGAGCCACCGTACCTCCAAGGATCGCGAATTGATTGGATTCGAGCAATCCAGTGCCCATATATCAGCCGAGATCGACCGCAAGTACGGAGCTTTGAAGCTGGAGCTGAGCTTATCCCAGCAGGGGAAGAGAGCAAAAATCAATGGACTTGAGCAGCGGAAGCTTAGCGATTTCATCGGCTCGCTCAATGTCGTGATGTTTGCTCCCGAGGATCTGGAGATTGTCAAAGGCACGCCGGGGGTTCGCCGCCGGTTTCTTGACATGGAGATCGGCCAGGTGGCACCAAGCTACTTGTTTCATCTGCAGCAATACCAGAAGGTGCTCGTGCAGCGTAACAATCTGCTGAAGCAATTATGGGGGAAGGGCAGCGCCGAACAAGCGATGCTGGACATTTGGAACAGCCAATTGGCAGAACATGGTGTTAAAATCGTCAAGAAGAGGAAACAATTTATAAAAAAGCTGCAAAAGTGGGCTGAAAGCATCCATCAGGGAATTACAAACGGCCTGGAAGAGCTCTCTTTACACTACCTTCCGTCCTTTGCTGACGCGGAGGAAGAAGATGAAGCTGTCTTATTTGAGACATTTATGATAAAATTATCACAAATGAAAGAGCAAGAAATACGGCGTGGTATGACATTGGCAGGTCCTCATCGAGATGATCTGGCTTTTTATATTAATGGCAAAGAAGTCCAAACGTATGGATCTCAAGGTCAGCAGCGGACGACGGCGCTATCTTTGAAACTGGCTGAAATCGAGCTGATACAGGAAGAGATCGGTGAATATCCGGTGCTGCTTCTGGATGATGTGCTTTCTGAATTGGATCCGTACCGGCAGACACAATTGATCGAGACATTCCAGAGCAAAGTGCAGACATTCATCACGGCGACGGGCATTGAGAGTTTGAATACCGACAAATTGAAGGGTGCCAGCATTTTTCATGTCCATGACGGACAGGTGGGCTCTTAAGGAGTGATTCCATATGTATATTCATTTGGGCGGAGAGAAGATCATCCGTTCGTCGGAGCTGGTTGGAATTTTTGATATCTCGATCGAGAAATCCTCAAAAATCTCCAAGCAGTTCGTCACGCATGCCCAGCAGCATAAAGTCGTGGAGATGATTGGCGAAGAAGATCCGAAATCCATTGTGGTGACGAAATCGATCGTCTATTACTCTCCGATCTCCTCTGCAACGCTTAAGAAGAGAGCCAATCATTTTGTAGCTCAGGCATAACAGAATCTGTAGAAGTAGGTGAAGGCATGTCTATGAATCAACCGACATATGATGAGAATCAGATTCAGGTACTGGAAGGATTAGAAGCCGTTCGTAAACGTCCGGGGATGTACATCGGGTCCACCAGTGCCAAGGGTTTGCATCATTTGGTATGGGAAGTTGTGGACAATAGTATTGACGAAGCAATGGCGGGAATATGCGACCATATCGAAATCATTGTCCATGAGGATAACAGTGTTACCGTTGTCGATAACGGGCGCGGAATTCCGGTCGGCGAGAACGCCAAACTGAAGAAGTCGACGCTGGAAGTCGTTATGACCGTCCTTCATGCCGGCGGTAAGTTTGGCGGCGGCGGATATAAAGTATCCGGCGGTCTGCATGGTGTTGGTGTCTCAGTTGTGAATGCACTGTCTTCGAAAGTCGTGGTTCAGGTCAAACGTGATGGGCACATCTACCAACAGGAGTATCATCGCGGCGTACCTCAATATGATATCAAGATCATCGGGGATTCCGACGATCACGGGACAACCGTAACCTTCCTGCCGGATTCGGAGATTTTCACGGAAACAACGGAATATGATTACAACACGCTGCTGACACGGATCCGTGAGCTGGCGTTTCTGAACAAGGGCATTGCGCTTACACTGACGGACGAACGTACAGGTGCCTCCGACTATTTTAAATACGAGGGCGGAATCATTGAATACGTCAAGTTCCTGAATGAGAAGAAGGAAGCGCTGCACGAAGACCCTATCTATGTTGAGGGTTCACGGGATAATATTCAGGTTGAAGTGTCGCTCCAGTATAACGATAGCTATACCGAGAATATTTACTCTTTTGCAAATAATATCAACACGCACGAAGGCGGAACGCACGAATCCGGCTTTAAGAGTGCGCTCACTCGAATCATCAATGACTATGCCCGCAAAACGGGATTGATCAAAGATAACACCAACAACCTGTCGGGTGACGATGTGCGTGAAGGATTGACGGCAATCATCTCGGTCAAAGTACCGGAACCGCAGTTCGAAGGACAAACCAAAACCAAGCTCGGCAACAGTGAAGTGCGCGGTATTGTGGAATCCTTGTTCGCTGAGAAGCTGCAGGAGTTCCTGCAGGAGAATCCATCGGTTTCCCGCCGGATCTTGGAGAAGGCGCTCCAGGCATCACGTGCTCGTGAAGCGGCGCGTAAAGCCCGCGAGATGACACGCCGGAAGAGTGCGCTTGAAGTCAGCGCATTGCCAGGTAAACTGGCAGACTGCTCTTCCAAGGATGCCTCCATCAGTGAGCTGTACATCGTCGAAGGTGACTCTGCCGGCGGATCCGCCAAGCAGGGACGCGATCGACATTTCCAAGCCATTTTGCCGCTTCGGGGTAAAATTCTCAACGTGGAAAAGGCGCGGCTTGACCGTATCCTCTCCAATGCGGAGATCCGGGCGATCATTACGGCGCTGGGCACAGGGATTGCGGAAGATTTCGATCTGTCCAAGGCTCGTTACCACAAAATCATTATTATGACTGATGCCGATGTCGACGGTGCGCATATTCGTACCTTGCTGCTGACGTTTTTCTACCGTTACATGCGTAAGCTGGTGGAAGCTGGTTATATCTATATCGCCCAACCGCCGCTCTTCAAGATCGAGCGCAATAAGGTGATCCGTTATGCTGGCAGTGAGAAAGAACGTGACCAGATCATTAAGGAGTTCGGTGAGAACGTCAAAATTAACGTACAGCGCTACAAAGGTCTCGGCGAGATGAACGCCGGACAGCTGTGGGAGACGACGATGGATCCGGAGAGCCGTACCATGCTTCAGGTGACCATCGAAGATGCGATCTTGGCCGATACATTGTTTGATACCCTGATGGGCGATAACGTTGAACCGCGACGGGATTTCATTCAGGAGCATGCGAAGTCGGTCCGTAATCTGGACGTATAAGGTTTTCATTCAAAAAGGGGCATCCCAAGGTCTGTGAAGGCCTCAGGGCTGCCCCTTTATTTTTACGATGGATGTGGATTTGGTGTACTCGCCATATAACCAAATTTGGGGATTAATTAATATATCGTATGCTAACCGGTCTTTTTGACTTTTTTCTTCTTGGATAAGTTACGCCCATAAGCGGTCGCATATTTTTTTACTTGATTGTAGATGCTCGGATCTTTGAAAAATTTCTTGAACGGGAACAGTGCAGGTTTGGTATTAACCTCTAAGATCCAGATGTTCCAGCGACCGTCAATGGCTATATCAAGGCCGATTTCTTTTAGCTTGGGATAGGATTTCTGCAGCTGCGACGCGACATTCACCCCAAGCACGTTCAGCTCCTTACGGATGTTCTCCGCCTCTTCTGCTGTCATATGCTCGGTCATCAGCGGTTTATAGTGCTGGACTGTCCCACCGCTATGGTGGTTGGTAATGATTTTATTCTTGGCCGCCACCCGCCCGATTATTCCTGTGCTCACCCACTGACCGGAAGGGCTCTTCTGAGTTAGTACCCGTAGATCAAAGGGGCGGCCTTTATGGCGAAGCAGATGGATGCCTTGCTGAATGAGATACTCATTTCCCTGAAACAAAGCACTCAGTGTTTTATCGAGACTCTCCAGGGAGGTAAATATTTCAGTTTTCTGATCATAACGAAGTTTGTAGGAAATAGTCGGGGTTTCGTCGGCATCAGCGTTTTGGGATTGGAGCTGCTCGACTGACATGACGCCGATGCCGTAGGTCCCCCGGTCAGGCTTGATATACACAAGCGTATGTGTGCCCAGCATGTCACCAAGCGCCTCCATTGAATATTGGCGGGTAGAGGGAACATAAGAGGCGAGACCTTTATTTTTTAAGAGTATTTTCGTTTTCGCCCACTTGCTTGCAACGCGTTGGATAGTCAACCATCTTCATCCTTTCCAGCTGTGTGATAGGAGTGACAGGATTTGACCTGTCTCGTAATACAAACTCGTGTCGATCCGGTTGATTTGAAAGAATCGGGTTGTCTCCAGCAAGAGAGCTTATACCCGGAAAACATAGGACAAGTATGACAAACAGTGGTATAATATAAAGATGTGATGATACGAAAAGTCCTGTGCAATGCATTGTATGTGAAAAGGGGCACGGAGGACAGGGCGTATATCCCGGTTTCCGGGCAAGAATCATTCTTTCACTTGATCCATCCCGTGTTTAATTGTGCTCGGTTTGTGAAAGTAATATAATAAAGGTTAGTGCGTTTTTAGATTTCTGATCACTATTCTGCTTTTTTCACATAGATCAAGGCATGGTTGATAGGAAAATGAAGGAGGTCCAGCATGGCGGAAGAAAATTTCTCCCAAATCAAAGATCGTGACATTGGTACCGAGATGCGCGAGTCCTTTATGGACTACGCGATGAGTATCATTGTCAGCCGGGCTTTGCCGGATGTACGGGACGGAATGAAGCCAGTACACCGTCGTATTTTATATGCGATGTCTGAACTTGGAATGGCCCCGGATAAACCGCATAAGAAATCGGCAAGAATTGTTGGCGAGGTTATCGGTAAGTACCATCCTCATGGTGATTCCGCAGTTTATGAATCCATGGTTCGGATGGCGCAGGACTTCTCCATGCGTTATATGCTTGTTGATGGACACGGAAACTTCGGTTCCATTGACGGCGATATGGCAGCGGCTATGCGTTATACCGAGGCTCGTTTATCGAAGATTGCTATGGAAATGCTGCGTGATATTAATAAAGAGACTGTAGATTTTGCTCCTAACTATGACGGTGAGGAACAGGAACCGGTCGTTCTTCCTGCGCGTTATCCTAACTTGCTGGTCAACGGCGTATCCGGGATTGCAGTAGGTATGGCTACTAATATTCCGCCTCATAATCTCGGTGAAGTGATCGATGGCGTTCAGGCGATGATTCGAAACCCTGATATCACACCGATGGAGCTGATGGACTATATTCAAGGACCGGATTTCCCGACAGCGGGATATATTCTGGGACGTGAAGGGATTCGTCAAGCCTACCGCACGGGGCGAGGGTCCGTTACGATGCGGGCAAAGGCGACCATTGAAGAGAATAACAACAAGGCGCGCATTGTCGTTCACGAGATTCCGTATCAGGTGAACAAGGCTCGTTTGGTTGAGAAGATCGCGGAACTGGTTCGCGATAAGCGGATTGATGGCATTACGGATCTCCGCGACGAGTCGGACCGTAACGGTATGCGGATTGTTATTGAGCTGCGCCGGGACGTCAATCCGAATGTCGTTCTGAATAATCTGTACAAACATACGGCCATGCAGTCTAATTTCGGTATTAACATGCTGGCCATCGTAAACAATGAGCCGAAAATTTTGAACCTGCGTGACGTGTTGTTCCACTATTTGGAGCATCAGGTCGTCGTTATCCGTCGCCGGACCGAGTTTGAACTGAAGAAGGCGGAAGCTCGGGCTCATATTCTCGAAGGTTTGCGGATTGCGCTGGATCATCTCGATGAGGTTATTGCCCTCATTCGCGCGTCACAGACCACAGAGGCTGCTCGCGAAGGCTTGATGGAGCGTTTCGGTCTCAGTCATGAGCAGGCGCAGGCCATTCTGGATATGCGTTTGCAGCGCCTGACTGGACTCGAACGTGAGAAGATTGAGAACGAGTACCAGGAATTGCTTGCCAGAATCGCGGAACTGCGCGAGATCTTGGCTAATGAGCATCTTGTGCTGCAGATTATCAATGATGAGCTCCAAGAGATTAAGGAGCGCTTCTCTGATGAACGCCGTACCGAAATTACGGTCGGGGAAGACAGCATCCTGGACGAGGATCTGATTCCACGTGAAGAAGTGATCATCACCATTACGCATACCGGTTACATCAAGCGTCTGCCTGCGAACACCTATCGCAGCCAGAAGCGGGGCGGCCGCGGCGTAGTGGGGATGGATACGAAGAGTGAGGACTTTGTCGAGCATCTCTTCGTTACGAATTCTCACCACTACCTGATGTTCTTCACGGACAAAGGGAAGGCGTACCGGTTGAAAGCTTATGAGATCCCAGAGCTTAGCCGTACCGCCCGCGGAACACCGATCATCAACCTGATTCAGATTGAACAGGGCGAGTCGATCAATGCCGTGATCCCTGTGGAGAACTTTGACAGCGATAATTTCCTGTTCTTTGCAACGCGCCAGGGTGTCGTTAAGAAAACCCCACTTGAGGATTATGTCAATATCCGCAAGGGCGGTCTGATTGCGATCAACCTGCGCGAGGATGATTCCCTGATCGAGGTTAAGCTGACAGATGGTCAGCAGGAGATCATCATGGGTACGGCACAGGGAATGTCCATCCGCTTCAAGGAGAGTGATGTTCGCTCGATGGGAAGAAGCGCGACGGGGGTTAAAGGAATTACACTGGATGACCATGATGAAGTCATTGGCATGGACGTGGTGGACCAGGAACTTGATATCCTTATTGTAACGACCAAAGGTTACGGTAAGCGGACGCCTGCAAGCGACTACCGCAGCCAGACCCGTGGCGGTAAAGGGATCAAGACCATCAATATTACGGAGAAAAATGGACCGGTTGTGGCACTTAAGGTCGTGAAATCAGAAGAGGATCTCATGATTATTACGTCTAGCGGCACCATCATCCGTACGAGCATGGAGGGTATCTCTACCATGGGCCGTTATGCTCAGGGCGTGAAGCTGATCAACATCCGTGAGGATGATTCCGTAGGTACCGTGTGCCGTGCGGATAAGAGCGATGAGCCTGAGGCCGGCGAAGAGGAAGAAGAAGGCCAAGATGGCACGGAGGCGATTGAGCCGACGGAAGAATAATCCAAAGTATCGGGCATGGATGCAGATTTGCATTCATGCTCTTTTTTTGTCTTACCGGATTACAAATTCAGGCAATTGGTATTGTACAGGCCGCGAAAGACGAACTATAATATGTATAATATAAGGTGAAGTTTGCTGCTATGACGCAGCTTAATAGATGGAGAGGTTGATCATGACGATCAAAGCCGTGAATGAAGTGGTGGCTGGAGTAAAGCTGGCCAAAGATGTGTATACGCCTCTGGGAGGCCTTTTGCTTCAAAAAGGGAAGGTCTTGCTTCCTCGGGATCTAGAGGTTTTGAAAGCTTTCATGGTGGACCGTGTTATTGTGGAATCCGTTGAGGCAGACAGCACTAGAATACCAACCGTAAAATCCGCCGGACAGAAGCCGTCGCTGATCTTTACGGGAAATCAACAGGGCAGTGGGAACGAAGAGGCAACTGTCCGAAAAGACTTGGCTTTGCATGAGGAATACGACAAGACCATGATCCTGGTCAAAAACTGTTACCAATCCGCCATAACGGGCGAGCTGCGAATGTATGAAGTTCGCAATCAAATGGACAACTTATTAAAACACCAACATGAGTATCATATCCTTAAATTTATTCCACGCATGACCAATCGCCATGATTATCGCTATCACAGTGCAGTACTGTGTGCCCTTTCCTCTTATAAGCTGGCACAATGGGTGGGGCTCCCGCAAAAAGATTGGATGCAGGTAGCCTTTGCAGGACTGCTGCATGATATCGGAAATGCCAAGATTGATCCGATTGTGTTGAACAAACCTTCCAAACTAACCGACGAAGAGAACGAAGAAGTACGTCAGCACACGACCTACGGTTATCAGATTCTCAAGAATGTTGCGGCGGTGAATGAAGGAGTTCGGCTAGCAGCTCTCCAGCATCATGAGAAAGTAGATGGCTCGGGGTATCCACTGCGGCTGGAGGGGAACAAGATTCATATCTATGCCAAGATCGTTGCTGTTACCGATATCTTTCATGCGATGACACTGGATAAGTTCTATCGAAATGCCCAATCGCCTTATGTTGTGTTGGAACAAATCCAACTGGAGGCCTTTGGCAAGCTGGATCCAAAGATCGTTCAGACTTTCATCCACAAGGTAACCGCCTTGCATTCAGGTACTCGAGTGCGGTTGAGTAATGGCACTTCGGGAGAAATCGTATTTACGGATGCCCAGCATCCAACGAGACCGATGGTATCGGTTCAGGGGGAGATCATTAACTTGATGCAGCAGCGCCAACTCTATATAGAAGAAGTCATTTATTGATATTCAAAAAAGGGTTGACCTACATAGGAATGCTGTGATATATTATTTCTTGCCGCTTCTGAGCGGATATATATCGCAGCTTTCAATGAAATAAAAGTTTTCAAAAAAAGCTTGCTAAATAATTGAGAGTGTGATATATTATAAGAGTTGCTGGTGCGAACGAGATTCGCTGGTAACGAAGAAGTTGATCTTTGAAAACTGAACAACGAGTGAGTAAAACGAACCACTTAGGTGGAACGTTGAAATAGAGAATTGAACAAATTCTCGTCAGTTAAGAAATGAGCAAGTCAAACACTTTATTGGAGAGTTTGATCCTGGCTCAGGACGAACGCTGGCGGCGTGCCTAATACATGCAAGTCGAGCGGACTTGAT
>NZ_JBFRHH010000017.1:0-104813 GCF_052115765.1 Paenibacillus sp. 2KB_20
AAATAAATAAACCAGTTTAACTGGTAAGTGAAAGTGACAAAAACACTGAGCCTGAACGGATTTGTGGTCAGGCTAGCGTCTTTAGGCGCAGTTTGGCAACAAGGGGTTATACCCCAAGAGCAAACCACCCGTTGGACGGGTGGTCATGATTTTTTATAGGAGATGATGTAGATGCAAAGACCTTTAGTAGTTGCAGTTAGCGGTTATTCCGGGTCTGGAAAGAGTACATTGGTTATTGAATTAGCTAAAGAGCTACTGTCTTGCGTAACATTGTTTTTCGATGACTACGTATCAAGAAAAGACTTTCCAGAGAGTATTGTTAGTTGGATTCGCAGTGGAGGAGATCCAAATGAAATTAAAACACCATTGCTTAGAGAACATTTAATCTGTCTTATAAATGGTGAATCCGTAATCCTAAATAAGGGAATTGGTTGGGCAGAAGAGTATGGTAATTTGAAACCAAAAGAAAAACTAGAATTAAAACCAGGTGAGATCATATTACTTGAAGAGCCTTTTGGAAAGGAAAGGGATGAAGTGGCAGATCTCATAGATTTAGTTATTTACCTGGATGTTAGTCCCGAGGTATCTCTTGGAAGAAGAATCTATGATCTGATTAAGAACTTAAAGCATGATCCGGAAGTTTTAATAAGCTTGCTAGATCATTTTTTATCGGATTATTTATATGGAGGAGTCAAGGAGATGTATTTACTCAATGGAATCCGGGTAAAGGAAAAGGCAGATCTCATAATTGATGCAAATCAAGAAAAAAATAGCGTGGTAGAGAAAGTGAAAAGAGAAATACTTAGAACAATTAGAAATCTTTAAATGTATAATCAGGAAGAAGTATACTTCAACTAACAATCAATTAACACATTATAGCTATCGCCCCTTGGTTGATAGATGTATTATCATGGAAGAAATGAGGTGCATGAATGCTTTTTCATTTTAGCGAAGAGGCTGATATTGAAATCTTCATCCCAAGAGAAAAACAGAATCGTTCAGATTTTTCGGCAGTCGTTTGGGCAATTGATGAGGAACATGAATTCTCCTATTACTTCCCAAGGGATTGTCCGCGAATCGTATGACCAATTTGAAGACGAGGGGTTTGAAGTTTTTGATAAGACTGCAGGATATTATATTTCCTATCAAACCGTAAAGCCAATGGGTATAGAGAAGGTTGATAGACTGGTTGAGAGACTTTTAAGTAAGGGAATTGAATTAAGGTTTACACCCAATTTATGTCCTCTTAGGGAATCAATTATTTCTTCAGATTTTAAGGGATATGGAATACATAGATTTAATAGTGCCAAGAAATTGTAGGGGGGATTCAGCTACTGCATTCAAAAAAATAATTAAAGTGAACAAAGGGTGATACCCATGCTCGGACTACCTAAAGGCCAGGTCTTCCTCGTTCCTTGGACTGAACAATGGGAAATTGTTAGCTGTAGACTAATCGAAAATACAAAACAAGGCATTATTGTTGTTATTTCGTGTTTTGAAGCTTTTGACGATATTCATGTAGTTCTTTTTGAAAACGATAAAAAGGACCTGATAACATTTTAATGCTTCTTTTTAGGCTGACTTGCTTTTTTGGATCATGTTCAAAATACTCCAATTGGTCAATATTTTTATCTATTTTTTCCCGAAGTGTGAGTATGAACCCAATCGCAATGTGAGTTCTGGCTAACTCCTGAAGATCAGTAGCCAAAGCTTCGCTAAGATTTCGAATGTCCGGAAGGTGTAACGACTTTTCTACGAAGAAAACTTCTGGGGTGAAATCCTCACGAAAACCTTGTCCCGGTACTTGGTCCCAATAGTCATTCCATTCTCGTAACAGGCCTGTTTCATACAATAAAAATTTAAGAAACCCACATAACCATGCCGTACAACTTGTATTACGTTGCTGGCATCCAATTCCGTCCGCAAGATGCCTGCAACCATTACAGCAGGAGCCTCCATTGGCAATGCAGACTTTGCAAATAGGGTCGGATCCAACCTCATGCAGAGCCTGAATACCAATCGTAATGACAGATTGCTTGCTCACTTTTTTTAATAACGAAGTCGATGGGTAAATGGATGGCGAATCTTGTTGAGATGGATCATTAACCATAAAGCCTGACATTCGCATCCACTCCTCATTTATTAATGGCATAAAATCAAATATTCAATAATTTGAATATAAAGGGTATTATACGATAGTTGCAACCAAATAACAATCGATGCTCATGCGGTTCTTTTTTACGCGATGTTTGGTATGCGGTTGTGTTATTATATTCATATATTCAAAAGTTTAGCCACTGAGGGAGTATAGCCATGAACCAAAATCAAAATATTCAACAGTTTAAAGCTGATTTTTTTAAAGCGCTGGCTCATCCGATGAGAATTCGAATTCTTGAGGTGCTGAGCGAAGGAGATAAAAACGTCAACGAATTGCAAAGTATTTTGGGTTCGGAAGGTTCAGCCGTTTCTCAACAATTGTCAGTATTACGAAATAAAAATGTAGTTACTGGCTTAAAAGACGGAACATCGGTCATTTATTCCTTACGTGACCCGTTGATTAAAGAATTGCTAGCTGTTACAAAGCAAATATTCGATAATCATCTCGTTGATGCGATTTCTTTGCTTGAGGTCATCCGAAATGAACCATAACTAAAAAAACAAGGGCATCCGTGAGCAATATTCAGGAGCACCTTGTTTTTTTTGTTTATAGGATAGAGGAATAGGTTCAATTTTAGCGATTGACATTATTCATTGGCAGGAGTAACATCTCACATATATTCAAATAATCAAATATATGAAGAAGAGAAGGTAAAGCAGATGAAATGGACGGGAAGATTTGAGGGATATCATGCATCCGCATTTCGTAAAGATCTTATTTCAGGCCTGATTGTTGGTATTATCGCCATTCCATTAGGAATGGCGTTTGCTATTGCTGCTGGTGTCAAACCCGAGTATGGCATTTATACAACCATCGTTGCCGGTATTTTAATTTCTTTGCTCGGAGGCTCTAAATTTCAAATTGGGGGGCCGACCGGTGCATTCATCCCCATCCTTTTCGCTATAGTCATGCAATATGGATACGAAAATTTGCTGATTGCCGGATTCATGGCTGGCATCATCCTTGTCTTAATGGGATTATGTAAACTTGGTGCGTTGATTAAGTTTATTCCTCGCCCGGTAACCATTGGATTTACGGCTGGAATCGCAGTAATTATCTTCAGCGGACAAATTGCTAATTTTTTGGGTCTAAGTGGTATCGAGAAACATGAAAATTTTCTGCCTAACATGAAGGAAATTGTGATGCATCTGACAACCACGAATATCTACAGCGTCATAACAGCCGGGGTTTGTTTGGTTGTCCTTCTCCTTACACCAAGAATTATGCCGAAGGTTCCGGGTTCCTTAGTGGGGCTTGTCGTATCCAGTGTGGTTGCGGCTGTGTTCTTCAAAGGTGATGTAGCAACGATTGGATCATCATTCGGAGCAATTCCTAGTACATTACCTCAATTCCATTTTCCGCAAATAACCTGGGACCGTATTGAAATGCTGATTCGTCCCGCTTTTATTATCGCGATGTTGGGTGGTATTGAGTCTTTGTTATCGGCAGTTGTCGCTGATGGCATGACCGGCAGTCGTCATCATAGCAGTCGTGAACTGATTGGGCAAGGCATCGCGAATATGGTGACACCTCTATTTGGAGGTATTCCAGCAACTGGTGCCATTGCACGGACAGCAACCAACATCAAAAACGGTGCTGTCTCGCCTATGTCCGGAATAATACATGGTATTGTTGTTTTTTTGGTACTCATTTTGTTTGCACCTTATGCATCTGAGATTCCACTTGCCAGTATGGCTCCCATCCTGATGCTGGTTGCTTGGAATATGAGCGAGCGAAGAGAATTTGCTCACGTCTTGAAAACCAAAACGAGCGATTCCATTGTACTCCTCATTACATTTATACTAACCGTATTTACGAATTTAACGACTGCTGTTGAAGTGGGATTAATTTTGGCTGTCATTCTGTTTGTGAAACGAATGAGTGACGTTTTGAGAGTAACTAAAGTGCTTCCCGATCCAGCTGATAACCATGAAAAAGTAAAGGCACACATGGTAACCGAGGGGCATGATTGTCCCCAAATCGGTATGTACACAATTGAAGGTCCGCTTTTTTTTGGTGCCGCGAACATGTTTGAGAAGTCGATCATGGATACGATTCATCAAAGACCTAAAGTCTTACTTCTACGCATGGGGAAAGTACCCTTTATGGATACGACAGGGGAGCACAATTTAACCAGCTTGGTTAAACACTTCAAGAAGTTTGGTGGGTTGGTTCTTATATCAGGTGTCCAACCACAGCCTATGGAAGTATTGAAGAGAACTGGTTTGTTTGATTTTATTGGGGCGGCTCACTTCTTTGGGCATACGGGTGAGGCGATTGATTACGCATTATCCCGATTGGATCATAACAAATGTTTAGGATGTAAACATTTTGCTTTCCGCGAATGTACCACATTATCGAACAAGGTGCTCCAAAAGGATGCTATACAAGGAGCTCGTTGCTTAGATACAGCAAGTCGATGAAATTATATGATCTGTGGTTTCTGCCGTAATTTAAACCAGCGTGTGCCAATGTGGTATCGGCACGCGCTGGTTTGTATAGCTATTAACATGATTCAAATTCGCTAGAAGTTAGGAACCAATCGAACAAGTTTATCCGGAGTGCCGTCACCATTTTTGTCGCCATTGTTACTGGTAACGAAATAAAGCGAACCGTCTGGCGATTCGACAATGTCGCGAATGCGGCCGTATTTATTCACAAACAGATAATTAAGATCACTACTGTTGATCGTCGGCTTTCCGTTCTGCTCTCCAATGACCATGCGGATGATCTGCTTACCTTTTAGGTTGGTAACAAGAAGATTGCCTGCCCATGGCCCTTGAGTTACAAAGGTCATGCCGGAGGGAGCCCAGGTTGTACCGCTTGCATAAATCAGAGGAGGTGTAATGCCTGTTTGATTCTGATTCCCGCCCTCATATTTAGGCCAGCCGTAATTGTTACCGGGCTCTATGAAGTTGATTTCGTCCTTGGAGGATTCACCATGCTCCGATTCAAAGAGACGGTTCGTTCCAGGCTGCCATGCTAATCCTTGAGGATTCCGGTGTCCACGGCTATAGATCGGAGAAGAGGCACCAAATGGATTGTCGGCAGGAATGGTACCGTCCAAATTCAGGCGGAATATCTTCCCTCCGAGGTAAGAGAGTGTATCATCTTTATTTCCGTAGTTACCGTCTCCGAAATACAGTTTGCTGTCCGGACCTATTTTCAAGCGGCCGCCATTGTGATAGACCGCACCAGGAAGATTAGTGATCAGAACCTTGTCAATTGTAGCTTTGTTGTTATTCTCTTTAAGACGAACAACTCTGTTGGCTACTTTGTTGTCGGATGTTTTGTAGGAATGATAGATATACATGTAATGATTGGTGGCAAAATTAGGATCAAGCGCCAGTCCCAATAAGCCGCCTTCACTCTTAGGCATATAATAAAAAGGAGAACTGAGCGTAATGACCGGCGTTGATTTCAAATTCCCGTTCTCAACGACACGAACTCTGCCGCTGTTGCGTTCTGTGAAGAAGATCCGTCCATCCGGTGCGAAATCGATAGCCCATGGCGTTTCCAAGTTGTTAGCGACAACTTCTGGTGTATATGGATCGGAAGAGGCAGGGTTCGTTTTAACCGACAACGCTTGGCTAGCCACAGATATATTTCCTGCTAAATCCCTGGCTTTAACGGTGAAGCTGTATGTGGTATTTGCCGTAAGTCCTGTTACCTTGAAGGATGTGGCAGACGTGCTGCCTGCTAATGAACCGTTTCTATAAATATCGTACTCGTACACGCCTACGTCATCTGTTGATGCCGTCCAGGTCAAATGGACTGATGAAGATGTTTTGCTTGAGCTTTCAAGTTCTGTCGGGGCAGTCGGTGCCTGAGTATCGGTTTGGTTCGTCGTTTTCACGGTGAGAGGACTGCTGGCATTGGAAATATTCCCTGCTGTATCTCTTGCCCTGACCGTGAAATTATATGTGGTATTCGGGGTTAAACCGGTAAAGGTGTAGGAAGTATCCGTTACATTCGCTTGCGCCAACACATCGTCTTTATACACGTCATAATCCTTCACGCCAACATCATCCAATGATGCAGTCCAGGATATACTTGCCGTTGTATCGGTTACACTGGTTGATTGCAAGTGGGTCGGTTCGGTAGGCGGGTATACATCACCTGACGCATTTACCTTCACCTTGTCAAAAATAGCCGTGCTTAATTTAGTCTCATTATGGCTGCTGACAGCCAATCCTACATACAACGAGGCATTCATGTTTAGAGTCACATTGCCTAAATCCCCCCAGTTCAAACCGTTGTTGGATACATATCCTTTGATGACGTTGCCTTTACGTTCTAGCTTTATCCAGGCTGGGCTGGTCGATGCAATTTTCTCGCTTTGGGAAGTTCCGCCTGTTTCTGCCCGGTACTGGAATGTGAACCCGTTCGAAGGCGTCACCAGCAAATCGACATGCTTGGAATCAGCATTCAGCGTTTCCCTTATCATGATACCGGCCTTGGCGAATTCGTGTGAATTGGTTTGAGAAGAGACAAGGGCGATAATTGCGCCGTCTCCCGTCCAGGGCTGGTACACATAGTTAAACTGATCTGATTTGCCCCAGATGTCCTTGCCCGCACCGCTTACGGAAAATTGATCAGCAGTTGGATCATAAGAAGCATTGCCCTTCACCGACGGTGAACCGATATTTTGTTGCTTCCACGGACTCGGCACAGCAGCAGCTGCCGTTTCTTCCTCAACCTCTGCCTCAGCAAAGCCCGATGTAGGAAATAATGTGATCAACATACAAATGCAGAGACTTAAGACCATCATTTTGCTTCGTGTGATCATCGCGACACTTCCTTTTTAATTTTTGGAATGACAACAGGGGAAGGCTTTGACAAAAAAATGAAACCCTCCTTTCTAAAAGTTAAACCGCTTATACTTTCGACTACCACTTTACCACATTTGGATAAAAAAGGGTTTAATTTTTTGAATAAAATCCCAATGTATGGTTTCTGAGAAGAGAAGTTGATCTCTTCTGTAATTTCTGGCTGTCGCCTTTTTGTGGACAGATGTATAATCATGGAAGAAGCCCCGATACAAGAACATATGATGGATGATCATTAATGGGAACTATGTAGTGGTCGTGCATCAAAGAGGTACCGAAGGAGCGAAATTAACACATGATTTTATGGTTTAAAAATCTTCCTGCAACAGATATTGATTTTTCTTCATGGCTTCCTTTTATTCGAAAGCCTTGGTTTCGAACACATTATATGAAGTTTGTATATTTGTTAATGATAAGTATTGCATTAGCACCTGGCCTTGTTTTTGGCGTTGATTTAATCTCACAATTGATTACGGAAACCAATCCAGTATTTATCAGTACCAGTAGTAGTGTTGTGTTTTATATAACATTAATCCTATTTAGTGCTTGTATATTCGTGATACATGAGTTCTTTCACATTATAGTTATCTATAAGCTTGGTGATATAAGTTTGACATTTAGCGGCATATTTTTTTGGCTAAATACAGATACTCCCCTTTCTAAAAAGAGGTTTTGGTTATTCATGAGTCTTCCGCTTATGATGTTGTCTATAGTTCCAGCTTTTGCTTCAATAGGTATGAGCGGATTCATGAAATCACTCATGTTATATATTTGTTGGTTTAACATGGCCATATCATCCTCAGATATCATAAATTCTTTTCTAATTCTTATTAAACCTAAGAATAGTATATTTTGTAGAGGATACTACCGTTTGCAGTAATATCTTAATGGTCTGCAATAGCTTATAAAGCGAGGTGTAGTTGCATTGGAGTATTACTTCGGAATTGTCCCACCCATGGATATTCACGATAAAATTATGAAATTAAGAGACAAGTATAACGGTCATCAAAGTTCCGGACCCCACATTACGGTAAAAGCATCGTGTGGACTAACGGAAGATATAGGGTGGCTACCACCGTGTCAAAAGGTGATTTCGGAATTTGGTGATTTTCCAATACGTGTGGGAGACCTAAAATTTTTCGGAAATATGGATGTCCTTTATTTAGAAGTGAAATCCCATGAGTTAGTAGAACTACATAAGAGACTCGTAACGATATTTAATCCCAATCAGGAACAAATCATGAAATGTTTTGAGTTAGAACGATACAAACCGCATATCACGGTTGCTCGAAAATCTGTAGTTTCTGACTCGATCATCGAAATGAAGAAGGAGCTGGAGTCGTATGTTAGCTTAGTTCAAGAATTTCAAGCAACTCATATCAGCTTGTTCTATAGAGCGGATAAAAAAGAGAAATATAAAAAAAGGGCTGATTTTTGCCTAACGAGTTGATGCCTATGCCATTAAAGGAGGATTGTGACGAACATGATCATACTAATCAGCGGGAATAGCTGCACGGGGAAGACCTATATGGCGCAACAATTGCTGGAGAGGTATCACGTTCCATATCTTTCGATCGACCATTTGAAAATGGGATTATACAGAGCGGATATGAACTGTGGCTTCACCCCCTTGGATTCAACAGAGTTTATCGGTGAAAAATTATGGCCGATCCTCAAGGGGATCATCAAGACGAACATCGAGAATAATCAGAATCTAATCATTGAGGGCTGCTACATCCTGCCTCACCATCTTCAGGATATCGAGCCATCCTACTCAGCGCACATCATACCGGTATTCTTGGGATTCTCAACCACGTATATTCAGCAAAACTTCCAATCCAACATCATTAAACATCGAAATGCTATCGAAACACGTATGTATCCTGAAGAGGGAACGGTTACAGATTATATACAGGAGCATGATGATTTCCGTGAAAAGTGTTTAGCTACTGCTGTCCCATATTTTGAAATTAAAGAGAACTACGAAGAAGAGATTTCAAAAGTATATGACTACATCGAGGGTGAGAAGCAGAAAATCGAAAGTGGAAATCGATAAATAACAAGTCGTGAAATATAAAGGATGAGCCCTATTTAATAATATGGAGTAGCCTATGAAAAAACGATTATTACTTGTCCTTGCAGTGGTCCTATCCATGTTTTTATTATTCCATGTTAATCAATGGATGAAGAATGAATATGAAATATGGACAACCATTGTAAATCGGGAGTGGGATGCAAAAGGGACGGGTGTTTATTTTTATGAAGAAAATAATCAAAAGTATGGTCTCTATATGATATATGGAAGTGGACTTCCAGTCATTTCTTCTCATAAATCCAAGGTCAGAATCATAAATGAGCATGAGATTGAGATGGAGATTCCTGATCATCCCATGAATGTGCAGTCAACTGATCAAAAGCTACAAGTATCCAGATTACAATGGAATCAGGGTAAGCTGACCATGGACGGGCTGATATTTGAAGCCTCGGAGACTTCTGAGAAACATAAGTGGGTTTTAAATCTACGAGCGAAATAATATCGCTGTAATCAAGGAAAGGAAGGAGTTATGGAATTATTCTTATATCATTATTATGATGCAGCAACCGGACCCTTTCGAAATCTATCCGCACTATCCATTGAAGAAGCGCAGCAAATACAGAGAAGACTTCAACAAAATAAAAATATGTTTGCGAGTCAACGTGCAGATGATTATATCGTAATCCGACGTGGAATAGAGTCGTATGCAAAAGAGCTATTCATAGCCAAGGGTGGCAGGGCGATGAATAAATATCCACATTACATGACACTTGGCCCTTGTGAATGGATTAAGCGGTGGTATCAGAACGGGAGGGAAGTCAAGATTCCCCTCGATGATGTTGACCCCGAGACGATTAGTTTTACGTATGGTGACTTATTTCCCACAATGCGTTATAAAGACGGAAAGCCTTACAGAGGAAAGGTCTATTTAAAGAATGAAATCCTCCGGCTGGTGGACGAATATGGTTGGCCGCAAGAATGGAACAAAGATGGAGATCATGGACCAGAACGATATATAGAAGCGCAGGTATGGGACGATCGTGTGATCCGTCTTTTTTTGAATAATCTATAGGAATGAGATGAAGTTATAGAACCTAAAGAATGGTGGGAGTACATGCATGATCATAATTGATTTGTTAGAAAATGACATAGAAAAGATAAATCAAACAGCTAGGCTATTGCATGAGAGTTTTGAAGCATGGCCCACAATAGATTCTGCCATACGTGAAGTTTTCGAATCTCTTAGTGATGATTCAATTAGTAGAGTATTAGTTAATGGGGATGATGAAGTTATCGGGTGGATTGGCGGGAGAAGTCAGTATGACGGTAATGTGTGGGAACTGCATCCGTTAGTTATTAGGAAAGATAGTAGAATGCGAGGCTTTGGCAAGTTATTAGTGATCGATTTTGAACGTCAGGTCTACCAACGCGGAGGTATAACCATCATATTGGGTACGGATGATGAGTATAATCAAACCAGTCTAGCAAACGTGAATTTGTATGATGATATTCCGGCCCATCTATCCAATTTTGAAAGTCTAGATCACCCAGCGAACTTTTATAGAAAGTTAGGTTTTGTAATCGTCGGCGTTATACCAGATGCGAATGGAATAGGAAAACCGGATATTATTATGGCAAAGCGTGTTAAATCTGTAGATTAGATTAAAGTATAGAGTTTCCTAACGGATGCTGCTGCCGTTCAGTCCAAGTTAATAGGACAATGAGGGCTCCAGACGCTGCAAAGCTATTGCAATTTTATCGATACTGAAGTTGACCAAGCTTTGCTTGGGTTTGATGAACATGATAAACGGGAGGCGTTCTTATTGTTGATCTCACAGATGAATCCGGTGACATTAACGAGAGAACAGATCACAACGGTGGTATTCGGGGCGGAAACGGAAGTGGATGATGGTACGCAGTCCGGAGATTGTATCTTTGTGTTTGGCGGAAAAAACCTGGATCGAGTATGGAAAGCGGTTGAATTATACAAAAGCGGTCGCGCCCCCTATCTATTATTAACTGGTGGAGACCGATTTGGCGAGTGGGAGCAACCCGAGGCGGTCATGATGCGGGATGAAGCGACAAAAATGGGTATTCCGCCAGAATCCATTTTTATTGAAACGATGTCCAACCATACGAAGGAAAACATTATGGCTTCCCTAACCGTGCTTGATCGGGCATTAGGGTTACAACGAATCCATCGACTCTTGCTCGTCAGTGCACCTGGTCATATGCGTCGATGCCAGCTGATGCTCAGGACCTTTATGCCTCCTTGGTATGAGTATGTGTGGTGCCCAGACCATCGTTCTCAAGGGAGGCGCGACAATTGGTGGACCAATCCTATCGAAGAGAAGCGTGTACTGAGTGAGCTTAACAAAGTGATTGGCGGGGTAAGGGGCCGATATTTTGTTGATGCGGATATTGAAATTTGAACATTATCACGATTTCGCTGAGTATATCCAGTTTTTAATCGTTACAAGGATTCGAACTTACTATATTGAAGCATGTTCGATAATTCGCATTTTAGGGTCTTCGATTCTCCAACGGAGAAGGGGGAAGCAAGCTGGAGAAGCAGAGCGGTCCCCTTTGCCCCCGGATTTCAACCTTGGAGAAGTACAATAAGAAATCTGGGGGTAACAGGGATCGAAAGTATGATCCGCATTCGTAGTGCTGCTTCACAAAGAGTTGGGTTTTTATCACCATCGCATACGGTCATGAGAGTGGCGAAATCTATCCGGAGATCCCGAAACATAACCCATAACTAAACTAACCATACAGCGGCCGTTTTCCTGAATACACTTCAAGGAGGACGGTTATTTTTATCTTGCAAAATAGGGAAGCAACCCTACGCTCAGGCCTAGGCCCGGGCGCATCTTGTTTGAAAATCTTCTTACATAGACTAAATTGATCCTCCAGAGATATTTATAATAATTAACATATAAAGTAAATTTTTAACATATAAATCAACTTGCGAAATATGTAAATGAATCAAAATTGAGTAAGTGAAATGGATCATCTTGGTTTTTGAGAATGTAACAGGATGACTGTATTTTATACAGGAGGTGATGTTTGTCGTCTTATGCAAGATAGGGCTAAAGCTTAATTATCAATTATTGAGGAGGGATTAATGGATGAACAAGGGTTTATCCAGAGTGCTGAACAAATCGAGAGTGATGATGTTGCCTTTATTGGTCGTCGTGTCTATGATTATGAACTTTTTTTCCCTAGAGGTTTCTGCAGCAGAACGAGGTGCTTGGGCACCCAATGTGTCTTATGCCGTAAACGACAACGTGACATACGATGGGAAAGCGTATAAAGCCATTCAATCTCATACCTCATTACCCGGGTGGGAACCGCCTAATGTTCCTGCATTGTGGCAGTTTGTTCAAGGTGGTGGAGGTGGTGATACTGTAGCTCCGACAACTCCTACGAATGTAACTGTAAGCGCAGTCACCTCTTCAAGTGTTACTTTATCCTGGCAAGCATCTACGGACAACGTAGGCGTGACAGGATATGATGTATACCAAGGCACAGCCCTTGCCATATCTGTTACCGGTACGACAGCGACAATAACGGGTCTTTCACCGAAAACGACATATTCTTTTAAGGTCATTGCTAAGGATGCTGCCGGGAATCTTTCTCCTGCCAGTGCGACCGTGAATGCAACAACTTCAGAAGGACCAGGCGGAGGTCCCCAGCCGACGAAGCATATATTGACAGGGTACTGGCAGAACTTCGTCAATGGTGCCAGCAAATTGAAAGTGAGAGATATACCGGATCAGTACGACATCATTGTTTTAGCGTTTGCCGAGATGGACCCTGCTAACCCTGGTGGTGTCACTTTCAATGTAGATTCTGCGCTATCCGCTGCTCTCGGTGGGTACACAAATGCTGAACTGATCGCGGACATTCAGGCAAAACGCGCTCAAGGCAAGAAGGTCATTATATCCGTTGGAGGGGAAAAGGGAAACATTAATTTGAATAATCCTTCCCCGAATGTAGCGAACTTTGTGAATAGCATGTACGGAATCATCACTCAATTTGGACTTGATGGGATAGACATTGATCTGGAGCATGGCATGAATGTACCTAACTTAACCAATGCGATCCGCCAACTGAAGCAAAAAGCAGGAAATGATTTTGTTCTGACGATGGCTCCCCAAACGATAGACATGCAGAATCCAAACACCTCCTATATGCAGCTCTATAACAATCTAAAGGATATGACAACCGTAATTAATGTCCAGTATTATAATTCCGGATGCATGCTAGGTCGTGACGGAAAATGCTATTCCCAAGGCACTGTTGATTTCCTTACGGCTCTTTCGGACTTAACGCTGCAGTGGGTATCACCTTCCCAATTGGGATTGGGAGTACCTGCTACCTCTTCAGCAGCTGGAGGCGGATATGTTTCTCCAACGGTCGTAAATAATGCCCTGAATTGTCTAGCAACTGGAAACAGCTGTGGAAGTTATAAGCCCGTTGCGAAATATCCTGATATACGGGGAGCAATGACTTGGTCCATTAACTGGGATGCGACCACGAATTACACGCTTGCCAAAACGGTAAGACCATTCTTGAACACGCTGCCTTAACTTAAGGATACTGTACAATCAGTACAACGTGCGTACTGCTCCTTGTGCGCCGTTGCGTGTTCGAGAGCTGTGTGGATGGCTGTCGACCATTAAGTAGATTATAGTTAACAAAAAGGAAACCTCTCTTTGATATGTGGTGGTATAAAACCATCATAAACATGGAGAGGTTTCTGTTTGGTTTTCTTTGCCGAAACTAGACGTTCGTGGTGCGTTCGTTTGAATCATTTTTCGAACAAAATATGAATCTGGTTGCTGACGGCAAGCCCGATTGTACGATATTTCGCACAAATGTTGAATCTGATTGCACGCGGTATGCCCAATTGTACGATATATCGTACAAATATTGAATCTGGTTGCTGACGGCAAGCCCATTTGTACGATATTTCGCACAAATGCTGAACCTGTCCGCCCACGGCACGCCCATATGTACGATTTCTCGTTCAATATCCGAGACTGTCCCCTCTCGAGCTTCCTTTTAAACCGGCTCTAAATTCGTATACCAAGTTGAATCGGACGAGGAGTCTTTTAAGGAAGAAGATGAAGTAAGTCCAATAGAATTATTGGATAACTATAAGAAGTATTTTGATTAGCCTATATAACCATTAACATAAGAAATGGCCGTTATGGGAGGTGCATACATGATCATATTAATCAGCGGGAATAGCTGTACAGGTAAGACCTACATGGCTCAACGATTTTGTTGATGGGATATTGCTATTAACTAGCTGCGATCATTTCCCGTACGATCCAATAGAGAGAATGTCGATTCCTTCAAAAATAGTGAAGCAACATACGCCCAGGCTTAGGCCTGGGCGTTTCTTGTCTAAATGCGACTGTAACGTACAATCAAACTGAGCCTCAAGGCTCCCATATCACCGTTGGGTACGGGAGTTGGTCATAAGCACTGGCCCAGTAATAGGAGTCGGCCATGATGCGCCGTGGCAGGAAACCGATCTCGCCACGGGATGCGGAGATGAGCTCGGATTGCGATTGGAACACGCCTTCCGCATTTGTTGTGGCATTAACATATTTGCCTGCCATATGGGTGAATCGTCCGCTGATCTTGGCCGTAACAGGCTGCCTTGTTTCCATATCAACCATCTGCATGGATACTCTGGCGGCACCATTAGAATAGGTGATGGTCATCTGATCAATGACCATGGCTTTCATGGCGGACGGCGCCGTTGTTGCTGAAGCAGCCGCGCTGGGAGCTCCTTCATTGCCGCTGATGTCGACCGCCGTGATTTTATAATAATAGGTGGTGCTTGGCAGCAGCCCGGTATCTTTGTAGGTAAGTCCTTTCGAGGTTCCGGCGTAAGTAGCGGGTCCAATCTCAAAGTCGGCTTCGGTCCCGCGGTAGATCCGATATGCATTCACGGCCGAGTTATCCATCGCCATATTGTAAGTTATATTAATGCGTTGAAAATCAAACGTGGCAGCTGTTGCCCCGCTAACCGTACTTGGCGGTTCATGGTCGGAAGGAGGCTGCCATGCGTAGCCGCCAGGTCCCCATTCGCTTGGAAAATCAACGATCGAGGAGTAGTGATGGAGAGCGATGCCTCCAAACGCCGAATCGTTCAGAAAAGCGTCATACACCTTGTTTAACTCCTGCTCCATGTAAGTTCGTCCTTCTTCATGGAAGCTGATGGTTTCCGGATCCCCGCCATCCGCGATGTCTTTCGTCTCGACTCCGATCACAACCGACTTCGGCTTACCGATCGTATTTGCATAGGCCAGCTCGTTTAGCGCTTGTGCGATAATACCGGCGCTCCCATCGGCCTGATCGCGATAATTCATAATCGATATATAATCGGCCGTGTCCTGAATATGCTCAGACAGCCATTTCGTCTTTCCATTCCATGTAATATTGCTGGCGTCGGCCGAAGTGTCGTACCATCTAGGAATCGCTGCGCCGACTGACAAGGCGAGTCCCGATGCCTGCTTACGTTCCATTAGCAGCTGCAGCATATCCAGGTACTGAATCTGGACGGAAGGCTTTGCTGTTTTGAAATCCGGCAGGATATACGGTTCTGTATCCAAGTTCACGCCATCAAAACGAGCAGACTCGCCGGAGGCCAAATTGTAGTTCAGTATCTGCTCAAATTCCCTTACGGCATGAGACAGATATCGATTATAGGCTCCGAAGTAAGGCGGGGTGGTACCACCGGCGATCAACGCTTGAACCCGAAAACCCTCGGCGTGTGCCCACTCGATGAATTGTTGGACCTTACTACGATGATCCTCCAGCATTTTGGTTCCGTTATATTGACCTACAGCCAAATAAAGCGTCGTAATCGGACGTTGATTAAAGGTTGCGGTATCCTTTGCCATGGACGAGAGGACAACGCGGGAATTCGAATTCAGAACGAGAGGGTAGGAGGCATTTTCCCAGATCCAGATCGCACGGTCTTGATCTGTCAGCGGTTCTGAGTTATAGGTGCTGCTAGTTACCGTTTCAGGGTTCGTCGCGGAGGGACTGTATACTTCTTCAATTACGTTAATGGGAGTTGGGTGGAAGAGATCCGTATAAACGGCATCTGTAACTGTCGCGGGATGATTACCTTGGTTAACCGGTGGCTGCCCCCCTGTTCTTGCATAGACCGTTAGGCTATAGCCTATATTGCCATAAGAATCGGCTGCTCTGGCTTCCAGGCTGTGAACCCGTAGCGGGGATTGACGCGAATCGAATGTATATTTATAGCCGTTTTTGGCAGGGGAGACCTGCAGCCATTCTCCACCATCGATGCGGAGCTCAACAAGTGATATTGGATTTTTACCTGCTGCGGATATGTTAATATCCATTTTGTTGCGCTGCAAAGTATACTCAATAGGGCTGGTAATCTCCACTTCTGGAATATGAGCTGCGGGATTATCGATGTTCAGGTGCATCCAAGGAGACCAGATGCCATAACGCGTAACCGCGTCATTTGCTTTCAGCACCATTTCGACTGAACCGTCCAATTGACTCGTATCGAGCTTGTAGGACCAGGTCCCGCTGTCATCGCCATTGGGATCATCCATCTGAACATCCGTTACAAACTCTCCGTTTACGATGAGTTGAAGCTCATACACACCATTGTAGGAACCGAATAACTCAGACACACCCGGCTGAAGCGTTTGCCCATCCTGATGGGAATCGATTGTAATTAACGCTGCTGCCTTGGCATGTGGGAGTGGAACCCAGATTGTAGAGATGAGCACTGCCGCCAGAAACAAAAGCCCGCACCTACGTAAATGTGAAAGCATTATCGTAGTCACATCCTTGTCAGTTTGATGTAAACCTAATATGGACTCTACGGCAGTTACAATGGCTTGCTTATCCAGAGCATACATTTGCATAAATATGAAGCGCTTACTTTTTAATATTACGAAAAAAACCAATTAGAACTGATGTTAGGAACGTGGCAGGTTATTAATTTGAATAGGGGAATGTCTTTGAGTAGTTCAACAAGAGCTGTGCTCATCTCGAAAACGTTCGGATTGGCAACTTTTTTTGATCCGCATCTCCGTCTGGAGACCGAGGGCAACTCTGTACCAGAGGCGGTGTGAACCTGTGCAGATCTCCTTTATGATGAGATTAACGGAATTTTACTGGAGAATCATGGAATGAAATATTCAATCAATATTCAATCAAATATATAGTGAGGTGTTTCAACTGCTGCGAAAATTACTTAAAACCGTCATGCAAAGCTCCTGGATGATGTGGGAACGTATCTTCACCTTCATTTCCAGGTTCCGCAGCTCGCATATCTCGCGCTTTGGCATATGCACGGTCATGATTAAGAAGCATCGAGGAGAGTGCATCGTCTGCGAGGACTCGACGGTTATTCAGAATGGAGATCTGGTAGGCGAGCTTCATTTGGATAATGAAACGATTCTGAAACTCATCCGATCTGAAGGGCCAGATCGTGCGGCTTTGAAAATAGCAAGACTTGCAAGAAAGTCCATGCTGCAGATTAGCCGTGCATATGAAGGCCAATCGGAGTTCAGCGAGGTCAGGGCATTGGTCGGGATTACACTGCTGCACCGTGGATTAACGCACGGGCTTGGCTTTGAGCATCAAGCGATGAAACCGGACTTGTTCCAGAAGCTGACCACTTCCTACCTGCGAATGCTGTTATCGGTGATGCACCCGGATGGCAAGAACCGGATTGATCGAAGAACCGAATTACTTGTTCCGATGATGTTAATACATACCCGCTCATCGCTGATGAAGCGATTTTCAATGGCGGATAAGCGGCCTTCACATGAAGAGGGGTATCCCCTCTTGGTATCGGCTGCAGTTGAAGCTTGAGTGAAAGAGGCATTGCGACGTACATAAGGTAAGGCTGTTGTGTGCAGTTATATGGGAGTTCTACAAGAAATGAGGAGAGCAACAGATGGAAGAATGGTATAAACTTGACCACGCCGGGAAGCTGTTTCCCGCGGTTGCGGGGAGGGAGAATTCATCAACCTACCGATTGTCGATGATGCTGAAAAGTCACGTGAAACCATCGGTTTTGCAACAGGCGCTCGATAGTGTAATAAAGCGATTCCCTCTATTGAACGTCGAGCTTAGAAATGGCCTGTTCTGGAAATTTCTGCGGGAGAAGGAGACACGTTTGATGGTGGAACCGGAATCCACCTATCCCTGTGCTCCTGCAGCCCTCTCGACTGAGAACGGAAGCTTGGTGAGGGTTTTATATCATGGCAAGAAAATCAGCGTGGAGATTTTCCATGCGCTAACAGACGGCGGTGGGGCTCTGGAGTTCCTCAAAACCTTGGTGTTCCAGTATTTATATCTGCTCGGTGAGAACGTGGAGGACAAGGAAGGTCTGATTCTGCCGCCCGCTTCATTTGCCCGTTATGCCGAAGCACAGGACAGCTTTAAAGCTCATTATACTTCGGTCACGGCCGATTCCAGAATGCCGGAGGCCCTGCAAATTCCCGGTACCCGTTTCTCGCCTTATGGACATAACGTCATCCACGGCATGATTCACGCCTCGCGGCTGAATGGGGCGGCCAAGCAGAAGGGAGTGACCCTCACCGCTTACCTGACAGCGATTTTGATCATGGCGGTTTATGAGACCACGTTGCCTTTCAACAACGAGAACCGGCCGATCGTGATTAGCATGCCGGTGAACCTGCGAAAAATCTTCCCTTCGAGCAGCCTGCGCAACTTTTTTGCAGTCATCAACATTGGCGTACAGATGAAGGAAGGCATGACATTGGATGATGTACAAGGTATCGTGCATGCACAGATGAAAGAGAAAACGACGAAGTCTTATCTAAGCCAAGCGATGGCCGGCAGCATGAAATACGAGAAGAACCTGTTATCCCGATTCACGCCGCTGAAACTGAAGGATATGGCGATTCGTTATGGATTCGACCATTTCGGTGAAGAGGCCAAAACGCTAACGCTTACCAATCTGGGCAGAGTCGAAATCCCTGCGAGTATGGCTGCGCATATCGAGTCGATGGAAACCACGATGTATCCTACGGCCAAGAGTCCCATGAACTGTGCCGTCAGTTCGATCAATGACCAGTTGACCATCACCTTTGCCAGGAATATCGTTGAAAGCGATGTGATCAGGCACTTTTTTCGTCAGCTTGCCAGCCTAAGTGGATTGGATATAAGGATCGTCAGCAACGATTGGGGGATGGGTCCATGAGATGTGAGAGCTGTGAGGTATCCGTAGACCCGGCGCACGCAACATGTCCCTTATGCCGGAGAAATTTACAGGGTAAGGGCAACGCACCATCTGTGGGAGGCAATTCTTGGTACCCCGTCTATGAGGCTGTAGAGGAGCAGCGTGCGAGCAGTCTTTTATCCAAGTGGCTTACCTTCATTGCCGTGTCCGTCATCGGCTTATCCGTTCTTATAAATATCCTGGGAAATCACGAAGTATGGTGGAGTCTGTACCTCATGCCCTGCGTGCTCTATGCATGGCTGTTCATCAGACATACTTTGATGTCCAAGTCGCACCTCGGCGGCAAAATCGTCGTACAGCTTCTCGGGCTTTCCGGCATGCTGCTTTGGCTCAACGTCGCAGCGGGTACGAATTACTGGTCGACCGGCTACGTCATTCCGTTCCTGATGATGGCGGCAACCCTGCTGATTACCGTTATATGCTGCACCAGAAAAATGCGCTGGCGCGAGTTCGCAGGTTACTTGTTAACCCTGATCTTGCTTGGGTTTGTGCCCTTATTACTGTACGCCATCGGCATGTCGCACGTATTATGGACAGCCGTTGCGGCGGCCGTATATGCCTTATTAACGTTTAGCGGGATGTGCCTGATTGCAGATAAGGGATTTCGAAAGGATATGAAGCGCAGATTACATTTTTGACAGGAGGTAAACATCATGTGCTCCATTACGATTAGAAGAATGGCAGATTATGAACGAGACGTTCGCGAGGAAGTGGCGGAAGTGTTTGTTGATGGATATTATAACGAATTGTCCTATTTCACCCAGGACCGAAGCACATTGAAGAAAGCCTTCCGGGGTCTCTTCAGTCCTGAGGTGTTTTATGTAGCGGAGGTCCAGGGAGTCATGATCGGGATTTTAGCCTGTTCCCATCATGGGCAGCGAGCCATGCCGGTCGAACTAGCTCCGCTTCAGGATGCTTTTGGAGACAAGACAGGGGAACTTGCATATAATGTCATGAAAAACGAATTTAACCCGGCATTGCCCTATGATGACGAGACGGGTTACATCGAATGTGTGGCAACTACCACGAAAGCACGCGGCAAAGGCGTTTCCACCGCATTAATGAAGCATGTCATGGAGAAGCTGCCGTACAAGCGTTATGTTCTGGAAGTGACCGACAGCAACCAGGTCGCGCTATCGTTATATCAGAAATTAGGGTTCCGGGAATTTGAACGCAAATCCGAGGATGATACAGAGGAAAAAGGGTTCAGTGACCGTATTTATATGGAATGGAGAAAGCCAGTTATCAGGTGATATTCATATAAACGGAATGCACAAACGAATAGGATGGTATCGAGTTTAACAACCTTCGCTTTAGAACTGACTGAAGCAGGAGGTTTTTTGTTGTTTTTTGAGCCTCTGCCATGATAATTTAGTATGTATTGCCAGGTTTACGGCAAACTTCATAAGGAATCAATGCGTGACGAGTAACGATTCAAAGTCAGATTGCGGGGTGACGCCATGTTTGAACTGCTGATTACAATGACCGAGCGGATTGGAATTATTGTGACGATTGCATTTATCGTAACCCGGTTGAGGTTCTTCCGGACAATGATAAGCCAGGACAAGCTGGGGTCTGTACAACAGATACAAGCCATATTAGTCTTCGGGATTTTAGGTATTATCGGGACGTATACCGGTATTACGGTGAACACCGAATCACTTGAAGTCAACAAATGGATGATGCAAGTTTACGGAGACGAAGCGATTGCAAATTCAAGGGTTGTCGGTGTGGTCATGGCCGGATTATTCGGAGGCTGCAGAATCGGGCTCGGCGCAGGACTGATTGCAGGGCTTCACCGTTTTACATTAGGGGGATTTACGAGCTTGGCCTGTGGGCTCGCGACCATACTCGCAGGTCTTCTAGCCAGCTTGTTTCATAAGAAGAATGAGCAGGTTTCTTTCTCAGCTGCGCTTCTAATGGGGGCATTGGCAGAGTCCCTTCAAATGCTGATTATCCTGCTTTTATCCAGACCATTCGAACAGGCGATGTCCTTGGTCGGCTATATTGGAGTTCCGATGATTGTAGCTAACGGGATCGGTTGCGCTTTATTTCTTCTCATTATTCGATCCGTATTGAATGAAGAGGAGAAGGTAGCAGCTCAGCAGGCTCAAACTTCTCTTCGTATTGCCCGCAGAACCATTGGGTACATGCGTCAGGGGATGAATGTGCAATCCGCGGAAGCGGTATGCCGGATTCTTTACGAGGAAGTCAACGCCAGTGCGATTGCGATTACGAATGACCGGATGATTCTAGCCCATGTCGGGACGGGGGATGATCATCACGCGTCGGGCCGTCCGCTGCAGACGGAAGTGACTCGTCGGGTCATTGAACAAGGGGAGCAGCTGATCGCGGATCGGGCGCATATTCAGTGCCAGAAGCCGGATTGTCCGCTGGGAGCGGCTGTCATCGGGCCATTGAAACAGGGAGGAGTGACCGTGGGCACCCTCAAATTCTATTTTCGAAGTCCGAAGGACATTACCCACGTTACGACAGAATTAATGTCAGGTCTTACGATGCTGTTAAGCTACCAGCTGGAGGCCGCTCAATTGGAGGAAACCAAGGAACTTGCCAGGGAAGCTGAGATCAAGACGCTTCAAGCACAAATTCATCCGCACTTTTTGTTTAATGCATTAAACACCATCCTCTCCTTAACACGGATTGATGCGGAGAAGGCAAGAAAGCTGCTGCGGAGTCTATCGGACTATATTCGCCAGAATTTGACCGCCGCAACCGCCGAGAAGGCCACGCTCCAGGATGAACTGCAGCATATACGTTCTTATATGAGCATTGAACAAACCAGGTTCGAGGATAAGCTGCAAATTCAATTTGAGGTAGAGGATTCTGCGTTGCAGGCGCTTGTACCACCGCTGACCTTGCAGCCATTAATAGAGAACAGCATACGCCACGGTTTCAGGAACAAAACAGACCATTGTGTCATCATTATCCGCATTCAGGGTGATCCGACTAACGGTGTATTCGTTACGATCAAGGACAACGGAACGGGGATTTCGTCGGAACGGCTTCAGTTATTGGGTCGCCAAATGCTCGATTCTTCATCGGGTACGGGATTGGCTGTGTATAATGTGAACAGAAGATTGGCCTTGATGTATGGACCCCATGCATCATTAAACATCAATAGTGATGTAACAGTCGGGACAGAAATCCAATTTCAGATTCCCGCTGCCAATAACGTAAAACTCCATTCATAAAGGCAGGGATTTCTTAAACATGATCGAGCGCATTCGAACACTCATCGTGGATGATGAACGGTACAGCCGCGAAGAACTGATCTATTTATTGAAGCAGCATCCTACACTCGAGATCGTTGGGGAAGCGGATTCCGGGGAACAGGCGGTGTTAAAGACCATGCAGTTGAAGCCGGAAGCCGTATTTCTGGATATTGAAATGCCCTTAATGAACGGGCTTGAAACGGCGAGAGCCTTGAACGAGTTGAAGCTCCCTCCGAGAATCGTGTTTGCCACGGCGTATGCTCAATTCGGTGTAGAGGCCTTCCGGTTTGAAGCACTGGACTATCTGTTAAAACCCATAGACGAAGATCGGCTGGCGGAGACGGTGAGGCGCCTTGAGCAATCATTACGGAAGGAAGACTCTGCAGCACCTGGGTATTCAAAAGCTCCAGGCAAGCTGTCGCTGGATGTGGAGGGGGAAATCAAGTTTATAGACCCGAATGATATTATTTATATCTCACGGGAGGATGCATACTCCAAGATTGTCACAGCCGATAAGCAATATCATGTTAAAACGCCGCTCAAGGAGCTGGAATCGAAGCTTCGGCAGTATCCATTCTTCCGGATTCATAAAAGCTATGTGGTACATCTTGATTATGTAAAAAGCCTGGTTCCTTGGTTTAACGGCGCATTCCAGCTTGAGCTGAAGGGCTGCAGTGACAAACTAGCCGTAAGCCGAAATTATGCCAAGGCATTTCGAGAAGCTTTGGAGCTCTAGTAGTAACGTGGATGTGATGAGGATGTATGGAATGCTCATGTGTCGATGAAGGATTAATGAGAGCTTGATGAGAGAACCCCGTATATATGCATAATAACCTTAAATTTGAACATCTTAATGCGTCTAGACGACATGTTAGTTCAAAATCGCCCTATGACCTATATAATTTCTTATAATCAATGTAAGCGATTACAAGGAAAGGTGGCGAAGGCATGTATACCTTCATCATATCGATCATTCTGCTGGTTATTGGATATTTCACTTATGGAAAATACATTGAAAAAATGTTCGGAGTTAAAGAAGAACGTGCCACACCTGCTTATGTCAATCAGGACGGCGTCGATTATCTGCCCATGAGCACAAACAAAAACTCGCTGATTCAGCTCCTCAATATAGCCGGAGTGGGGCCCATTTTCGGACCCATTATGGGAGCGCTCTATGGACCAGTTGCTTTTATCTGGATTGTGCTGGGGTGTATTTTTGCCGGGGCTGTGCATGATTACCTGACGGGTATGATCTCCATCCGCAACCGCGGTGCGCATCTGCCGGAGCTTGCTGGCAAGTTTTTGGGTAAAGTGATGAAGCATGTTGTGAACGCTTTCGCGATTCTGCTGCTGGTCTTGGTAGGCACCGTCTTTGTGACCTCACCAGCCAGCCTGCTTCACAATCTGATGAACGGCAAGGTAAGCTTGTGGATCATCACCCTGTTTATTTTCGGCTACTACATTCTGGCTACGCTTCTGCCCATTGATAAAATCATTGGCCGCTTCTATCCGATATTCGGCGCACTGTTACTCATAGCATCTCTTGGTGTCGGCGGGATGCTGATTGTACAGCAGGTACCGATACCGGAATTGACCTTAGCCAATTTGCATCCGGATCATATGCCGATTTTCCCGCTTTTGTTTTTAACCATTACGTGCGGTGCTCTATCCGGATTCCATGCTACCCAGACGCCGATTATTTCTCGGACCACACAGACTGAGAAGCAGGGGCGGAAAATCTTCTATGGAATGATGATTGCAGAGGGAATCATTGCCATGGTATGGGCCGCAGCGGCGATGAGTTTGTTCCAGGGGCCCAATGGCTTGAACGAGCTTCTTGCCTCCGGCGGAACGGGTCTTGTCGTAAGCGAGGTGGCGAAGGTGACGTTAGGTGCCGTTATAGGCACGCTGGCTGTACTGGGAGTGATCGTTCTGCCGATTACCTCGGGGGATACCGCATTTCGGAGTGCACGCATGATCATTGCGGATTATATCAAGCTGCCACAATTCAGCATGAAGCGGCGCCTTATCATTGCCATTCCTTTGTTTGTCATTTCCATTGCATTAACGCAGATTGACTTTAATATTCTCTGGAGATACTTCTCCTGGGCGAACCAGGCCACCGCGGTTATTGCTCTGTTTGTCGGTGCGATGTACCTGTTCATTGCCCGTAAAAATTACTGGGTGGCGCTGATTCCCGGTGCGTTTATGCTCTACACAACGACGGTGTACATTCTGAATGCCCAGATCGGATTCAGGCAATCCATGAATGTTTCTTATATCGTGGGTGCTGTCATCAGTGTCATATTGGTCATTGTATTCTTTAAAGCGGCCCAAAAAGCACGCGCAGCCGAAATGCCGCTTGAGGTCGATATCTCGGATTATCATAAGGTCGCATAACGAAATCATGGAGCGTGCATGTATAAATCTAAACCGTCTATGGAGATTGTCCATGGACGGTTTCTTTTTTTCTCAATAAGATAGCCATGTAGCGGGCATATCCATCGCATATTTGTGTAAATAATCGACAGGCTGTCACTCATAAGATGAAGAAGTGAAGGGATCATTTCTAGGGATTGTTGGGGAGGTGGCATGACTTGCTGTCGATGTTGCTCTTTATATTTGCCGTCGGTGCTGCAGTGGCCAGCGTGGACACCACCTGTGGGCTGAATGTGTTAGGCAGTTTGGAGGGCACGAAGGTCAATAAATCCAAATATGCGCTGGTGTATATCGTGTCATGTACCCTGGGCGGCGCTATGACGGGACTGGCGATCGGTTTCATTAATTTTTTGCTGAAAATAACCCCTGTTGGTTTATATCAAAACTATATTATTGTCGTGCTGTTTGCCATACTCCTGGGCTTAGAGTTCATTCAGAAAACGGGGATTCTTCCATCCGGCAATTTCATCGTTCCCTCCGAATGGATCAAGCACGCAGGGTACCGCTCCGCGGCATTATGGGGCCAGATTCTGGGCTTGGGTTTCATCACATTGCAGGTGGGCGTCCTCTTTCACGCCTATATCCTGGTCTCCTTGTTCACCGCTCCATGGTGGCTGAGCCTGCTGGCAGGGGCAACGTTTGGAGTCGTTCGTGGTACGGTGTTCAGCCTCCCGCTGATCCGATCCATCGTGTACCGTATGCTTGAAAAGAGGGTACGCAACCTCACGCTTCTCACGGCCGTGCGGCAAACGGTATCCAAGCTGCTGATCATCGGTTCCATCATCTGGATCATCAGCTACTGAAGAGAAAGGAGCATACCGGTCCATGCATTACGATTTGCTCGCGATATCCGTTACTCTGCCCATGCTGTTGTCGGTGGTGAGCTTTGGCTGGAGCCGTGTATTCGGTGACCCGGATCTTTTCCCCGGAAGTGCCCGTCTGCATGTTCTGCTCACCCTGCTGCAAGTCCTATCAGTGACCTTGGTATATTGTTTTCCATCGCGGCTCAGCTTCTTGGGCATCTCTTTACTCTATTTCGTTCAGGGCTTGGGCGTCGCTTATTTCATCTGGAAAAAAGGAAGGGTGGACTGCGGCTGCCTCGGACCTCAGATCAACTCCAAGCTTGGCTTTCCATTGATTGGATTCAATCTGGTGATGGGTCTCATGGGATTGGCCTACAGCCATCCTGTCTGGTTTGCGCATAGTCATTCTTTCGCTGTTACCGGCCTGGTTATGGAGGGGATGATGCTGCTGTTATCGCTGTTTATCATCATAGGGGTTCCGGATGCGCTGCATGCAATCCGAATATACCGCGAGATTGCCGCACCTTATGTTTCCAAAATTAAAAAGTTGTAAGGAGGCCGCGATGAACACGTTCTTCTGGATCTCATATACCATGCTGTGGATTCTGGTCGTACCGTTGGTCATTCTGAATCTGGTCCTGTTCCGCCAGTTGGGGATTATGGTGATGGGGACTGCGAGAGGTGTGAATCGGTCCGGCATTCCGGTCGGCCAAAAAATACCTGGAGCCACAACGACGACCTTGCAAGGAGCCGAGTGGTCCACGAGCAATTTGATTGGCACGCCTTCCATCATGCTGTTTGGATCGCCGACGTGTAAGGAATGCGCCGATATTTTGCCGGATTTTAGGCGGATCGCCAGGATGAATAACGTAAAACCCATTCTTTTGTTATTCTCGTCCGTGGATTTAGCATCGGATTATGTCCGAAAAATAGCTTATGACGATGAGGTGCTGATCGTAAGTTCGGAGTTTGCGAATCATCTGGATGTGCAGGTCACCCCTTATGCCTATGCGGTGGATATGAACGGCGTTATCCGGCATAAGGGTTTGGTGAACAGCTGGGAACAACTTGAAGCGTACGCGAAAGCATCAAGGGCTTCTTAGGATGAGGTGAGATTATGTGGCGGAAGCCGGAGAACAAGGACGAAGAGACCCAGGTGTTGATCAGCCGGGTTACCCGGAAGATGAATCGGAAGTCGCTGCTGAATAAATTTGCGCAAAAAACGGCCGAGACGCTTGCCAAAGTATTGGTCCGGCCCGATGATGACGATATCGTCAAAATCTCGTTTGCTGCGGGGCCCTGCCGGCCTCCGCATGGACAATATTGCTCGGGCTGCGGCGCAGATGCTTCTTGTCCGTCCGATTATATCATTTGCACCCCCAAGACGGTGATTAACGATTGCCGAGGTCTATGTCCATACCCTTCCGGGTGGTGGTATACGAGCGATCCAGTGGGAAGCCGGGCCAAGTGTCAGGATTGCATCTCGCAATATGTGCACCCTTATATCGGCCGAGATTGGTGTTATCAGGGAGCCCAAGTCTATGGACGGTATGTAATCTGTGCATGCAGGTCAACGGAGCTGTATTGATAGAGGAAAAAGGTATGTGATTAATGCAGTTCATAATGAAATCAACATTGTAATCCAAGGTGGGGGGGTGCCCGGCATGCAGCCGGATTTTTCGGCAGCTTCACGCTGCTCGGAATCATTGCAGATGATCTATGATGCTTATTTTACCACTTTAAATATTCAAAAGTCCGGCAGCAATGCCTATATGCTCGCTCCATCTGCGGGAGAAGGCGGCTTCCACCGTTTGCGGACCTTTAGCGGCCTACAGATATGCTATTCGGATTATCAATATCATCGCCGGTTTACGAACCGGTTTCAATCGAAAGAGTCCATGGTCGAGATTCAGTTCAATTTTAGCGGAGAACGGCATTTCCATATTGGCGGAAAGGATCGCACCTTGGACCGTGGGACAAGCGCCCTGCTATTGATGGAGGATATTGACGTTCGCTTTACGCTGCCGAACCAAGAGCGGCATCAGTCTTTCTCGCTTGGCGTTCCTGTCTCCCTGTTTAATTTTGCGGTGGCCCAGGCTGCAGGGCGTGAAGAGAATCATTTCAGGAAGCTGCTGGACGTTTCCGAATTTCAAAAAATCCACTTGTCTTTCGGCTCCCCTGAACAAGAACTGGTCAAGAGATTGATTCATGATGTCTGTCAGCCCATGCGGTCCATGCTGCTTGTTGAAGGTACAGCTTATGAGCTGCTGGATCGAATGATCCAGCAGCTGTTCGGTCATGAATCCTTGCCTGAAGGGCTATCAGCGGCGGATGTACGCAAGCTAAGCCTCGCTCATGGGATTCTGGAGTCGAGATATGCTTCACCGCCTTCGTTGCTGGAGCTGGCCAAAGAAATTGGGCTGAATGATTATAAACTTAAGCTGGGCTTCAAGCAATGTTACGGGACAACCGTATTTGGGTTCATCCGGAAGGTCAGGATGGAGCGGGCGATGGAATTATTGCATAACGGGGAGGCTAACGTGACCGATGCAGCCTTGACCGTAGGTTATCGCAATGTGAGTGCATTCTCGCAGACATTTCGCCAAACTTATGGAGTCAGTCCTTCTGAAGTTAAGAAGTACTACTGATACGGAGATTTACACGAAATCGTTTAACTTTCTTGTGATCGAAATAAAAGGCATCCCCGTTTGGGGACGCCTTATTTTGTTTAAATCGTCGAATCAAGCATCATTCGCAGAGGGCTGATCCCGTGTTCCAAGCACAACCAATGCCATCAGAAGGACAATGATCCCGATCAGCGCAAAGGGGATATGTTTGTCCACTCGATAGAGGGTCGTGCTGAGAATCGGGGAGATCATGGCAGCAATGCCCTGAACGGCAGACACCAGACCGGCTACGCCGCCTTGCTGCTCGCGACTAACCGCAAGTGAAGCGCCTGCCATAAATCCAGGCATCATCAGTCCGGTGCCTACACCAAATAAGAAGAATGCGATGAAGTAGCTTATCAAGCTTCCGGTGATGAGCAGCAGCAGCATACTGGCCATAAGCAGTACTGCGCCGATCAGAATCATCGCTTTTGGAGACCATTTGAGTTTCTTCATCTGCAGGCCCTGCGTGACAATCATGGCGACTCCGCTAATCATTAAACTAAGGGAGATCATATGGGCTGTTTCCTGGGTCGTCAGCCCGAGCTGATCCTGATAATAAAACCCGCCGATGACTTGTACCGTAATGATGCCCAGCATGGTGGCCAGCCCGCAAATAAATAAAGACGAACTCTTTTTTGGAACGGATTCACACGGGGGGCCTTCTGCTGAATGACTGGTTTTGTGGCAGGGACAAGGTAAAGAACTGCAACTACAGCGATTACCGGCAGAAGGGCACCAGCATACAGCGGGGCGATCAGGCTGATGAGCGCAAACCCGCCGGCAATAGCAGGACCCAATACCAAGCCTAACCCGTTAGCCGCGCCAAGCAGTGCCATTCCGGCGGAGCGGCCTTTCTCGTCGGTCACATCGGCGATATACGCCTGAGCCGAAGAGGGAACAGCAGGAATAAAGAAACCCACCATAGCCCGCGTAATAATGAGCAGGAGGATAAGCAGCACACCGGAGATTCTATCATGAAGACCCAGGTACATAACCGCAGTGAATAACATATAACTGACGAACATGCCAATAAAACCAAATACAATGACAGGCTTCCTGCCCTTGGAATCACTTAAATTTCCCCATACCGGTCCCATGACGGCCATTGCGATGGAACCCAGGGATATGATCAAGCCGGAATGCGTCTCGCTTAATCCCAATTCCCTGATCAAGGGCGGCATAACGGGAGCGATGATCATTAATCCGACCATGGCGACAAATACGCTGAAGAACATGCCGATCCGGATTCTAGCCATTCTATTGTTTCCTCCTATCGTTCCGATTTGAAGCAACATTACGTTGTGAACATTGCTATTCATAAGCCTAAAGTATACTCGCGATTACTCGCTACCTGCTGGCGGATGAAGTTGTGGCGGAACGGATTATATTAACGGATAGAATGAATGGCGTTCCTATTCTTCTATGTATTGCTTATTGAGAAACTATAAGGCGGTTTTAGAAGTGGACGTAGACAATAATAGTTCAGGCAGCAGGTTCAGAAGCTTTACCAGCGTATGGGCATCTCCGTAGTTCCAGCGTTCTGCCTCCAACACATGAACAAGGCCGTTCCGGACAGCAGGCAGGTTGCCCCATAGCGAGGACTGCATCATAACTTCCGCAGTTTGCCTGGATACGGCATTGCCCGGAATAAGCATAAAGATACGGTCACCGGCGTAGAAGGGCAGTTCCTCAGTTGAAATTTCCTTATAACCCAACCCGTCGCTCAGCACCTTGCGAATAGGCTCCGTCGGTTGAAATCCACGCGCGTGATATAGACCTGTTGACAGACCGGACATTCCCATAACGAAGAGACGGGATTCATTTTTCGTTTGTACAAGCCGTATGGCGTAGTTGACGAATGTGACAAAATTCATTTCGATGGTTTCGCAGATCGTTCATACTTGGGTTCGAAGACTGTGCATGTCAGGAGGGAGCATGTTGTCCAGAATAAGACGCGGAGATATGATCCTGTTTGCCTTGATCCTGATCCTTGGCTCCTTCACGGGTCTGCAATGGTGGAAACACAGCCATGTGGATTACCAGCAGGGACAACTGCAGGCCTTGATTACGGTGAATGGCAAAGAATACGAAACCGTCCCGCTGACCGGGGACGAACGTATCATTGATATTAAGACCAAGTTTGGACACAACACGCTGAAAGTGTATGACTACGGGATCCAGATGATATACTCGGATGCCCCGAGGAGAATTGCACTGGATATGGGATTTATTTCGGAACCCTACCAGCAGATCATCTGCGTGCCGACTAGAGTCGTGGTCGAGGTGTTAGTCCCCGAACATGAACAGCGTGAGACGGAACTGGATGCTGTGGTAGGCTAAGTTCAGGGTACAAGAGGGTATGGTTATCATAAATTCCACTAAGAACCGGGGGTTTTTGCCGGTTCTTTTCGTTATGTTGGACATTGGCATGAATGTAAGGTTAGCGTAACTTTTTAGCTGAAAGGATAGTTATAATTAGAGAGGAAGTGAGGTTGTGCTACCACAATTTCCCGAAAAATAGGAACGAAGGAGGCTGAACATGCTTTCCATTATGAAAGGGCCGTACCTGCAAAACCCGACCGAGCACACCATGACCGTGATGTGGGAAACGTCTCTCCCTGCAACTTCCAGGGTAGATGTTCTGCTTGCTGAGAGAATACATAGCGGTCATCAAGGGAACTACAAGCAGCCTGTTGACCTATTCGGTACTTTCGCTAATGAGTCTCCAACACGGATACATCAAATAACGGTGGAGGGTCTCGAGCCCGGAACCACCTATTATTACAGGATCTACACCCAGCATGAATCCTATAAAATTGATTCGGGATTTTATATGTTCAAGACAGCAGCAGGACAAGGTGAGCCATTCTCTTTTACAGTGACCAGTGAAACCGGGGGTTACAGCGGGTTTGATTCGTCGGGAGGACGTATAAATCGGAGAATTTTCAACCGGATGAAGCAGTATCGACCCGATATCGCCTTGTTTGTAGGAGATGTCGTCCATGACGGGAAGCTTGCTGAGGATTGGGACAAGTATTTCTTTGGGCCTGGACGAGATTATTTTGTGGATACGCCTATCTACAGTTGCCTGGGGAATCATGAGGACAACGCGTCATGGTATTACGATCTGTTTGCTTTTCCCGAACCGAAGAATTTCTACGCATTTTATTACGGAGACGCTCATTTTATCTGCTTGGACAGCACGGATTTGATCAGAAAAGAAGATTATCCTTGCAGCTCCGGCGTAATGAGTCCGGGAAATGCGCAGTATGATTTCTTGGAACGCGAGCTCTCAACAAGCAATCGCAGGTGGAAAATTGTATATTTTCACTACCCGCCATATATTTCGGGCGGCTATCAAGTCGAGGATTTGCGGCAGCTTTGCCCGGTATTTGAACGGTATGGCGTGGATCTGGTTATCAACTCGCATACGATTGTATATGAGCGAAGCCACCCATTGACGCAAGGAACCGTGGATTACGACAACGGCATCGTGTACATCGTAGCAGGCGGCGCCGGAGCCATGCCGGGCTGGTTGCTGCCCAAGAGGGAATGGCATACTTCGCAGTCTTTGGCGGTGCCTCATTTTCTGCAAGTCGTTGTAACGTTGGATCGCTTGGAAGTGCGCGCCATCGATGATGAAGGGCGATTGTTTGATACGCTGCGAATACGAAAAAGCGCTGAAGGCAAGAGGGATTACATATAGAAGAGATATGGTTGAATGCAGGTCTCCAGTCCAAGCAGTAAGGTGGGGTGAAGATGGAAATGCTCGCATTGATATTGATAGTAGGCTTTTTATTCGTTGTGGTATATTTGAGGGCGATCTGGAACGTATTGCTGGAGATTCGAAACGAGTTAAGACAAGATAGCGACAGAGGGGCATGATTATATAATGAACGAGAAAAAAGACTACTCCCACGTATATTGGATCGGGGGGTCCCCCTGTTCAGGTAAATCCACGATTGCTGAAATGATCACGAAAGATTATGGCTACACCTATTATCAATGTGATCTGTTCAACGAGAAGCATGTGAACGCAAGCAATCCGTCTGAGTTTCCCACCATGTTCCGATTGAAGGATATGACCTGGAATGCGTTGTGGTCGCGACCTGTAGAGCAGCAGGTTCATGAAGAACTGGAGTTTTATCGCGAGGAATTCCGGATGATTGTGGATGATGTATCGGCCATGCCGGATACGAGCCCCATCATTGTGGAGGGTGCAGCGCTTTTGCCGGAAAAAGTAGCAGAGCTGGTATCCAGCCCTCATCAGGCGAACTGGGTCGTGCCGGTACCGGATTTCCAGAAGGAGCATTATGCGAAGCGGGAATGGATCCATGATATTCTGAATCAATGCGATGATCCTGATACCGCGTTCCAGAATTGGATGGGACGAGATATCGGCTTTGCAACATATGTGGCCAAGGACGCCATGGATCGGGGATTCAAGGTTATAATTGTGGACGGAAGCAGAAGCATTCAGGAGAACAACGAAGAGGTTAAACGGCATTTTAATCTATGAAAATAGCAGGGAATAAAATGAAGAAAATCAGAATTGCATTACTGGTATTGTTAGCTCTTGTACTTCTGTCTCCCTTTGTGTACGTGCAGGCGAATAAAATGATCTACGCTAAGAAGGTGAATACCTACCTGCTTGAAGAAGAACATTACAGCAAGGATGAGATACAGTCGGTAAAAGGCGTCTGGGGCGTTAAACTGCCTCCCTTTTATGTCGTCGTGGTGTTCAAGGACGAGCCTGATGTCGAATATATTTATTTTGCACATGATACGATTATGCAGTTCGAATACCGATTGACGCCTGAGGGGAAAGCCCGTGGAATTACCCAATCAAAGCTAAGGCATTATATCCCAAGGGACTAATATGGTATGATCTGATTTCAGTTTAAGCTGTTCAAGGGGGAGTTTTGCATGTCCATTACACTACAAACTTCGCGTCTGCAGTTGAAGAGCATGGATCGGGATCGGGCAGCGGATGTGGTGGATTTTATAGTCAAGAACGATGACCATTGGAAGGTATGGGAGCCCGCTAGAGAAGCTGAGTTCTATACCATCGATAAACAGGCGGAGATTCTGGCTGCGGAGAGTCGAAGCATAGCTGACGGATCTCTGTTTAAAGTGTGGCTGCATCAAGATGATGAAATCATCGGTTCGATTGCGATCAGCAATATCGTTCGAGGCGTCTTTCAATCGGCACATGTGGGATACAAGCTGGCACAGGCTCATACGGGGAAAGGATATATGACCGAAGCGCTAGGGGCCGTGGTCGCCTATTGTTTTGATACGTTGGAGCTGCACCGGTTGGAAGCTAACATCATGCCAAGAAACAAAGCTTCGTTGAATGTAGTGAGACGACTAGGCTTCTACGAAGAAGGACTGGCCATTAAATATCTGAAGATTAACGGCGTCTGGGAAGACCACCTACATATGGTTATCCGCAATGAACGCTTGGAGTAAACGCATGGAAACGATAGGTGTATACTTCAATGATTTATAAGACAAACCGATCATCAAGACTCAGACCTGAGATGGGAGCATTTGGGGCGCTGGGTCTTTCTCACAATTACGATAAGTTCAGGAGGTTATCGCTATGCCATGGCCTATGGTCCATTTTGCGGTTGCCCAGCAGTTGGGCGGACCGGAGCCGTCTCCGCATTTGCTGATCGGGAGCATCGCTCCGGATGCCATTCATGTTAGAGGCAAGATCACGAGAGAACAGAAAGGGATTACGCATCTGGTACATGACGGAAGGCCGCCTGACGCAAATCTCATTAAGGAGAATTATTTGCATTATCTAAATCTGAAGCCGGAGAAGGCATGGAAAGAATATATATACGGTTATTTTGCCCATATCTACACGGATTTACGGTGGGTTCAGACGTTGTACGCTGATTTTAAGGAAGAAAACATAGAGGACGAAGAAAACATAAGATATACATATAACCAAGAGGTCAGTCAGCTTGAATTCGAATTGAAGCGATCAGAGCATTGGACAGACTCCATTTTGAATAAACTTAAGGATTCGGCAGGATATTCCATACCTCTTTTTGTTGAAAAGTCAGAGGTGGAGCAGTACCGAACGCTCAAATTAGAGTGGCTATTGGATGTACGTAATGAGCCGAAGGTTGAGCTGATTTATTTTACCTTAGATAAAGTGGAAACGTTCATACAGGACACGGCTGCCGAGTTGAACACATTATTCATCCCATCGGGAATTCATGAACATGAAGGTTAAATTGAAAAGAAAATACAATTGCTTAGGGATATAAAAAAGTGAATTCCATTACCAACTATGAAGACAATCGAGGGGCAACACAGTCACGAGTACGGGCGATGTTATGAAACACACCAAAAACCTGTGTGTCAATTGTAATTGAAGATACAAGGAGGACTTTTCATGCTTCAAGTAGAAGTTAGGCGACCTAATCGCGGTGATATAGATGCCATGGAGGATTTTTTCAGGTTCGTGATTACCGATACTTTTGCCAAAGAAGGTTTATCAGATTTATCGGAGGACATGGAACAGGAGATCGACAGCAAAAATAGGTACTTGAACGCGGATTTTGATACGCACGGAGAGCAGAGATACTTTCTCATCGGACTACTAGACAACAACATTGTGAGCTGCATCGAGTTTGGACCATCCAATGCATTGATCCGGGAAGCTACTGATGGTGAATGGCGTGATGTGGTTGAAATCGGAACGGTATTTGTTGATCCTGATTACCAACAGCAAGGGATCGGAAGTCTAATGTTAAATGTCATGTATCTTACCCTTCTCAATAAAGGGATGACCGAATTTTGTTTGGATAGCGGATACTCCCAAGCACAGAAGATCTGGAAGAAGAAGTTAGGTGAACCCGATTATGTCCTTCAGGACCATTGGGGGAGCGGAGCAGACCATATGATATGGAAAAGAAGGCTCGCGGTTGTTCCTGTTCTGTTCAGATTATAGGCGGTTATTCGAACAGTCGAAGCCAGGTGGAAGTTCTGGTTGAAAGCAGATATTTTTATTTATTGAATAAAAATTCGTATTATCGTATATTTATTCCTATCATATTGTAGGAGTGGTATACGTGCATAAGAGAATCGAAGAGCTTACCTTAAACGCTTGGCCAGCGCTCCAAACCTTGACACATCATGGATGGCTGTTACGATTTGCAGACGGTTATACCAAGAGATCCAACTCCATTCATGCTCTCTATACGGAGCCTTCGATAGACCTTTATGGCCAGATTGAACAATGTGAGCGTTTATACGTGAAGGCCGGGCTTGACGTCATATTTAAAATGACACCATTCAATCCGCAGGAACTCGATCCTATTTTGGAATCCAGGGGTTATACCATACTTGATCCTACCAGCATTAGAGTGTTGGATCACCTGGATGATATTGAGTCGCCATCCCATAAGGAAGTTAAGATCGAAGAAAAGCTGACCGATGAATGGTTGGAAGTGCTCGGGGATATAACCGGAATTTCCGAGAGAAACAAGGCTGTGAAAAGAAAGCTGTTTAACTATTCCGTGATACCGTATGGATTCTTCATCCTATATGATCAAGCTGAACCTGTAGCATGCGGGATCGGAGCTTTGGAGCAGGGCTTTGTAGGAATATATGATCTGGTTACAGCTCCGGCATGTCGAAATCGCGGGTTTGGAAAACAGTTACTGTTACATATACTGCAGTGGGCCAAGAAGAATGGAGCCACGAGCAGCTATTTACAGGTGGTACAGAGTAATCTTGCTGCAAGCCGATTGTATGATCGTCTTCAGTACAAAGAGATTTATTCCTATTGGTACAGACACAAACGTATCGAAGGGTAAGCACATGCGACCCAAATCATGGATATTGATGAAGCCGCTGCTTATGTGAACAAGGGGTTACTCAATCTGATGAACAGTTGTATAATCATGGAAGATGCCTGGCACGGATGACCCGGCTTGAGTTGATGTTATCCGATGCGGAAAGTTGGTGAATCCATGTTTGATTTATCGTCGAAATATTATGATGTAATTTACAGCCTTAAGGATTATAAGCAGGAGGCGCACCTGGTCCGGGAATATATTGAAGGACAGGGCAAGAATTACCGGACCATGCTCGATGTTGCCTGTGGAACTGCGGAACATGCTTTGTTCTTAAAGCAGTTCTATGCAATCGATGGTATTGATCTAAATACCGAATTCGTCTCGATAGCGAAGTCAAAAAATCCTGAGGGTGATTATTCGGTTGCCGACATGACCCGTTTTCACTTGGATCGGAAATATGATGTGATCCTGTGTCTGTTCAGCTCCATCGGTTATGTGAAAACGCTGGATCTATTGGTGCAGACCCTTACGCAGTTTAAGGAGCATCTGAACGAGGAGGGTGTCATTCTGGTTGAGCCGTGGTTTACACCGGATGTCTGGACCGCCGGAAGAGTGGACGCGATCATGACTGAGCGTCGCGGGATCCATATGAGCAGGATGTCCCATTCGGACCGCGAAGGCAATATTTCGATCATGAAATTCGAGTATTTGTTTGGAAGCGAGCATGGAATTGAACATTATACGGAGGAGCATCGTATGGGGCTCTTTACCGTGGATGAGATGATTAAGGCATTCCAGGAAGCGGGCCTTCACGTGGAGCATGATCCGCAAGGCTTGATTGGAAGAGGCATGTATATTGCACGAAATATGAAGTAAGGAGGAGCTTGTAATATGTACACCCATAGGCCGCTGGCAGACGAGGATTTATCAACGATATGCAGCTTTCCTCAAACGCCGGAGGAGCTGTTTTACGTGAGTCCCAGATCAGAGTTTCCTTGGACGCCGGAGCAAATCTTCAGTTTGCTAGAAAATCGATATGATCCTACGGTTATTGTTGAAGAATCTACAGGGCAGGTTGTCGCTTATGCGAATTTTTATGAGGATGTTGATCAATCTCTTTTGCTCGGCAATGTTATCGTTGCTCCGTCGCATAGGGGAATGGGAGCCGCACAGAAGCTGTTACAGACCATGATGGATATAGCAAAAGAGAAATATGGAATGACAACCTTTTCTCTTAGCTGCCATAATACCAACTCCAGAGGGCTGGTTTTTTATCATAAGCTTGGATTTGAGCCCTTCGATGTCCGTATTACGACGTTAGATGATGATCAGAAGATGATTACCATTCAGATGAGGATGAATTTAGTCTGAGTGGGATGGTGTATAGTCGTTCTTGAAGCAAAGGATGAAAGGGGAGCGAGGTATGTCCACCATTCAGGCAGTGCTGTTTGATTTTGATGGTACATTGGCAGATACGTTGCCGCTTTCGTTTAAAGCGTTCCGGGCGGTTTTCTTGAAATATGAAGGCAAAACGTTGACGGATGCGGAAATCGTGGAGACCTTTGGTCCAACGGAGGAAGAGATTATAACTAAATATCTCTCGAACCCAGCCCATGTTGTCGAAGCCGTAGAATATTATTACGAAGTGTTTGAGAAGGATTTTCAGAAGCATGTACAGGTGTCGGAATCGATCCAGAATCTAATCTCGAAGTTGTGGGATTTACATATACCCATGGTCATTATTACGGGCAAGAGCAGAAGGTGCCTGGATATCTGTCTTAGAAATCTGGAGCTGGACGGTTTTTTTGCCGCTACCATCACGGGTGATGAGGTTGAACGTTCCAAGCCGGACTCGGAAGGGATATTCAAAGCCGTTCAATTGCTCGGTCTGAGTACATCGGACGTGGTTTTTGTCGGCGACAGCGATGCCGATATAGCGGCAGGCAAATCAGCCCAGGTGCTCACCATTGGAGCGCATTGGTTTGATACCGTACAGAACGTAGAATTTAGCGTTGAACCTGATGATATTTATACTCGGCCCGATCAGTTAATAGCCCTCGTGATGGGCCAGGGAAAATGAGCGAGCGAATGAATGCAGGAGGACTATATTGAACAAGACAAGTATCCATTCCCCAGGAATGCCCTTCACCATTGAATGTGAGGACATCCTGCTCAGGGAATATATGGTGGAAGACCTTGATGCGATCTTTAAGATCACGCACGAACCTGAGATCAGACAGTTCCTGCCCGGTTGGGATGTACCCAGGGAACAGCGGCTCGAATGGTTAATCAACTATGAAATTGTGGAGAATCGGCAGTTCTTGCAGACCGTTCATGACGGCGGGGACGTGGGGAAGATGCGTCTGCGGCTAGCCATGGTCTTAAAAGAAACAGGCGAATGTATCGGCTGGTGCAATACAGGTCCTAAGGAAGAGCTGCCTCAGCCCAATCGAGAGATTATGTACGGAATCTCGAATCAGTATTACAATAAGGGATATACAACGCAAGCTGTACGGGCATTAATCCAGTTCTTGTTCCAGAATACAAGCGAGCGCGAGCTAAGCGCTTTAGCCGTCGTTCATAATCATGCCTCCAATAAAGTGATCCAAAAATGCGGGTTTAAGTATGTGGGGGATATCGAGCTTGAGCAGGAGCGGTATCATCTCTATAAACTCCGCAGAGAGGGTTAAGGAGGTATGATGAAACAACTTGCCTTGGGTGTAGGATTCTTCATTTTGACTGAATTGCTTCTATTTATACTCTTCGGAGTAGACGAATGGATCATGATAATACTGGCAGTAGGGGTAATCATTACATTGTTATTGTTAATACTTGTTCGTCTAACGGAACTTGTAAAGAGTAACAGGGATTATCTAGAGCACCAACACAGGCAGAAGATTCGGGAATTAAATCAGCAATCCAGATTGTCATAAGTTAAGCAGCATGAGAAGGAGGGCAGCCGTGCGTTACAACGTTATTTTATTTGATGCAGATGAAACATTATACGACTATGCCAAATCGGAGGCTTTTGCGTTGTCCGGCGTTTTTGGCGAGATTGATCAGGAGTGCACGGATGCCATCGTAGACAGCTACAGACGCATTAACCAGCAGTTGTGGCGTGATTTCGAGCAGGGGAAGGTTACACAAAGTGACTTGCGTACGGCCAGGTTTGACCGGCTGTTGGCAGAACACGACATCAAGTGCGCCTTGGATGCCAATGCCTTTAGCGATGTTTACATAAAATATCTAGGGCAAGGCTCCTTTCTGATGGAGGGGGCAGAAGAGCTGTGCAGTCAACTTGCGGAAAGCGGTCAACGAATGGCTATCATCACGAACGGAATCAAGGAAGTACAGTTTAACCGAATTAACCGGTCGGCGTTATGCGATTCCTTTGAATGCATCATTGTTTCGGAGGATGCTGGGTCCCAGAAGCCCCACGAAGGCATATTCGATTATGCATTCGATAAGTTGAATCATCCCGACAAGAAGGAGGTTCTCATCGTCGGCGATTCGTTATCTTCCGATATACAAGGAGGCATCCATTACGGGATTGATACCTGCTGGTATAATCCGCTGCGCAAGGCAAACCCGACATCCATTCAACCTAAGTATGAGATTCATTCGCTTATGGAACTGCACGATATTATTTCATCTGAGTGATCTCTATAACCCGTTGGATGAAGTATGAATGAAGACAACATGATCCATTTTTGATATCGATTATCATCATTATCTCTTCGTATCCTGTACCCGATGCGGCTTCGTCGAAGTATTCAATCCCGATGTGCTCAGAGGCCATAAAACCGGAGTGCTGGGAACGTTACTCGATATAATCTGGCGTTAACTAAAATACATATCAACAAAGGAGCATGAACATGATACAGGCATTTATTTTTGACATGGATGGGGTCATTATTGACAGTGAACCGCTTCACTTTGAAGTCGATATTCAGGTGATGAACGACTACGGATCAGCGATAACCCATGAACAGCTGGAGAAGTATGTAGGCATGACCAATCCGGAGATGTGGGCAGCCATTAAAGATGAACATCAGCTTGCTCAATCCGTTTCGGAAATCATTGAATACCAATTGTCCAATAAAATTGAAATACTCACCTCACGGGAAATGGAGCCTATAGATGGCATTCGGGAGCTCCTTGCGGAGCTTAAAGCACGTAACATACCGGCAGCTATTGCATCATCATCGCCACCAGTATTTATATCGGCCGTCTTGCGTAAGTTCGATCTCCTGGATCAGTTTGAATGTGTTGTAAGCGGTGAAGAAGTGGAGAAAGGGAAACCGGCACCGGATGTGTATCTTAAGGCGGCTGAACTGCTAGGAGTGAATCCAGAGCATTGCATGGTGCTTGAGGATGCAAGGCATGGCGTTGCTGCAGCGAAGGCGGCAGGAATGAATTGCATCGGCTTCGTGAACCCGAACTCGGGGAATCAGGACTTATCGCAGGCCGATCATGTGGTGAACTCGGTCCGAGAGGTCGCGCAAATTTGTCAATTTGAATAGTTCATGGTCTTAGAGCTTGGCAGTTTGGCCGCATATTGCGGCTAAGCTGTTTTTTTGTTTATGGTCCAAATGGTTATAATCTCAACTTATTGATCATAAAACTCGTTTATACTATATCTACTATATTATATCTACTATTAGTATCTAGACCTAAGTCTAGGTTGATTATCGTCTGAAGACGGAAGTCATCTTTCTTCAATCATGATATTCTTACATTAACATGATATGTGAGAGGAATGTGAACGGATGATTTCGGATATAAATTTGACCCACGATATCGCACAGTATAGGGATTGCCCAGTGTGTGCAGAGGAGACAAGGCCTGATGGATTTTTTACGTAATTTAGGCGATATCGGATTATTTATTCATGCCATGATCGATGCGATTATTTTTCCGATCCCGGCACTTTTCTCGCAATTGTCTTTAAGTGCATTGAGTCCGGACCGTGCGATCTGGCTCGCCTCGATCGGATTTGTCGGCTGCTTGATCGGAACGCCGATCGGTTATGGAATTGGCAAGGCTTCCGGAAATTTGGTCTTAACCAAGGTCATGAAGAAAAAATGGTACGATTCCGCCACCGTCTTGTTTACCAAGCATGGCGAAGCCGCAATTCTTGTCGGTGCTTTTACACCGATTCCCTTTAAAATCTTCACCATTCTATCCGGCTGCATGAGCTATCCCTTATGGAAACTTCTCACCTACGCAGCAATCGGACGCGCCGTGAAGTTCTATACCGTAGGTGTGCTCTTCTACGTATATGGCCGTGCTGCAGAGAATATGGTGGACAGCGTACTTACGATTATTTTGATGTCCGTAGGTGCTCTGATTGGAGGGATTTGGCTGACGGTTCACTTTATCAAGAAACGCAGGAAAAAACGTTCGGAAATCCCTGTCGTGCAGGGTTCAAAAGATTCAGTTGATGTAACGGCAGGTGAAGAATGAATGATCGAGCGATTACGAAGATTTGATCACCGGGTATTTGTCTGGTGCAACCAGACGATCAGCAACAGAGCCTTTGATCGGTTGTTCGGCGGCATTACCCATCTCGGTGGAGCCACCTTTACTATTCTGAGCGCACTGCTCATCGCCTGGGCTGCATTTGAAGCATGGGACATAACGGCATATCAGAGTGCCATTGCCTTAACCATTAGCCATCTGATTGTTGTCCTCATCAAGAAGATCGTCAGAAGAGATCGTCCGTTTAGGGTTCTAGAGCAGGTGAAGATTGGAAATTTTCCATTGAAGGACTATTCCTTCCCGTCAGGACACACCACGGCGATCTTTGCCGTCATTACACCATTGTTGTTTTTGGTATCTCCGCTGCCTACGATACTGCTAATTATCCTGGCTGCGCTGGTCGGTCTATCCCGTATATATTGGGGATATCATTACCCAACTGATTGCCTGGCAGGCAGTCTGATTGGATTCGGTTCTGGATGGCTGGTCGTTTACCTGATGCATGTCATTGGAATCACATAACGTTAGATAAGGAGTAATATTCATGAGATCCATATATGAGCAAAAAATCATCATATTAACCGGAAGTCTGGGAGAGGGTCACAACCAGGCATCAAAGGCCATTGTGGAATCAGCAAAAAGAAACTACCCTCATCTGCGCGTGAAAGTCATTGATTACATGGAGTTAACCCATCCACGGCTGCATGTGGCGGGTCAGTTTTTCTTTGTGCAATGGATGAAGCACTTTCCATCCTTTTATGGATACTTATTCCAGAAAACGCGCGAGGAAAACACCCTCATCCAGATGCTGAAACGCTTTAGTACCTTCAGTCTTCACAGGCTCAGCACGATGCTGGAAACGGAAAATCCGGCTATCGTGGTCAGTACCTTTCCGCCGGCAGCAGCGGGCATGTCTCTGCTGAAAGCGATGGGGTTCACTAATGTGCCGACGGCAACCGTCATGACGGACCATACGGATCACAGCTACTGGATACACTCTCATACGGATTATTACATGGTTGGTTCCGATGTGGTACAGGTTGCATTGGAGCGCAAAGGCGTGCCAAGCGAAAAGATCTCTGTGACCGGCATACCCGTTAATCCGCTGTATAGTCAACCTGTCGATCCGGAACGGCTCCGAGCCTATTACGGCTTGTGTCCATCCGAACAGGTCGTGCTGATTATGGGCGGTGGAGAAGGGATGATCGATAAAGAAATTATCGAACTCTTGAAATCAAGGGCATACCCGCAGGGTGTTCGGTTTATGGTCGTGTGCGGCCGCAATATGAAATTATATCAATCACTGCTGGAGGAGTTTTCAGATCATCCGCAAATCACGGTCATGGGTTACGTAGATCGTATGCATGAATTGATGGCGATAGCGGACCTGATGGTGACAAAGCCGGGAGGCCTCACGATTTCCGAGGCATTAACGATGGAACGGCCGATGCTGTTAGTGAAACCCTTGCCAGGCCAAGAGCAGGATAATGCGGACTACCTGGTTGGAATAGGCGTGGCACGGCAAGCCATGGCGGGTGAACTGCAGCACCAATTGCTAACATTAATTACAAGTCCGCCCTTATTGCAAGAAATGAAGCGAAGAGCGGCCATTAACACGCATAAAGATTCAGCTTTATCAGTCCTGACAAGATTGATGGATATTCAACAGAATCAGCGCCATTCTCATGAATGGTCTGAAAATATGAATCCGGTGCCCTACGAGGTGCTGAACAAAGAAGTTTATGTAAATGATGCTCTACAACACTACTATGACAGTTATCGGTAAGATGAAGGAGTTTTCCCCATGAATTTGTTTGAATTGGTTGAGCAGTTGTTTGAACAATACGGCTACCTGGTGTTATTGATTGGGCTTCCCCTTGATTTTATTGCTCTTCCAATTCCTCCTGGAAATAGTACCTTAACCTATACCGGGTTTCTAACCTATAAAGGTATCATCGATATGGTTCCTGCCGTTGGATCTGCTTTTATGGGAGCGGCCATGGGGCTAACCATTACCTATATCCTGGGATACAAGCTGGGGATGCCGCTTATAGAGCGCTATGGAAAATGGCTGTTTATTAAGCCGTCCCTTGTAGAGAAAACGCAGGCCTATTACAACAAGTATGGAAATAAGCTGCTCATTATTTGTTTTTTCATACCCGGGGTCAGGCAATTTATCGGGTATTTTATCGGCATGATTCGGGTTCCCTATCGAACGGTGTGGCTATATGGGTACACGGGCGTAGCCTCATGGGTGTTGGTCTTTTTCAGCATAGGCTTTATATTCGGCGAGCAGTGGCAGTACATTCTGAATGTGGTTGAGCATTATTTGAAAGTGATCTTTATCTGCCTGGGTAGTTCATTTCTCGTTCTGCTGGTGTGGAGTCGTGTTAAACGCGAGAAAGCCAAGAAGCTGCCCAAAGTGACCAGGAACGAATAGTTATAAATGAAAAGAATACTTGCCAAAGATGGCCCAGCAAACGTGGTTTTATGTATCTGTGCTGGGTTTTTATTTTTGGGACGAGCCCTTACAGAATTTATGATATATTCTAAATAAGTCAGCAGTACATACATAAGGAGTTTGAAAAATAAAGGATGTAGTAGGGGGCAGATCATGAGCAAAATCATACCATTATTCAGGGTATTCGATGAAACAAAGGCAAGGGAATTCTATATCCAATATCTTGGTTTTACCTTGGATTGGGAACATCGGTTTGATGACTCGGCACCGCTCTACATGCAAATAACAAAGGATTTGTTAACGATTCATTTGACGGAGCATTACGGAGACTGTTCCCCAGGAGCAGCCATTCGCGTGGAGATGGCAGGGATTGAAGGTTTTCACGAACAGCTGCTAAGCCAGAACTATCCGTATTCCAGGCCCGGAATCGAGACTGCACCTTGGAACAGCAAAGAACTATGTGTCGTTGATCCATTCGGCAACCGAATCACTTTCTACGAGGAGTTGGAATCCAAGTGAAGAAGCTAAACAGGATGCGATTTGAACAAGCCAGGCAATATATGCTGCACCAGGCCAGGGACCTTGAACGGGCACTATTCCGGTACGAATTCGAGGACGGGTCGTTTACGGACGTATTAACCGAGCTTGCCAGCTACCAGAACGAGGACGGTGGATTTGGTCATGGTCTTGAGCCCGATCTTCGCTGCAAGGAGTCATCTGCTCTGGCAACAACCAGAGCGCTTGAGATTCTTCGGTTAAATCCAGATCATCCGGAGCGCAGTGAACGGGTTATATCTGCGTTAAAGTATCTTGAGCACTCCTATGTGCCAGAGCGGTCAGGGTGGGACATTATTCCTAAGGAAGCCGAGCAGTCTCCGAGGGCGGTCTGGTGGCAGTACGGAGCCTTCAAGGATCATTGGGGAAATCCGAATGCGGATATCACCGCCTATTTTATCGACGAGCGGGAGTTATACCCTTTAGAGTTTTTGGAATCAAGGATTGATTATGCTGTGAACTACCTGAAACAATCTAGCGATCTTCATGAAATGCATGAATTGTTTTGTTATTTGCGCTTGAACGAAAGATTGCCGAAAGAACAGGCTTCCGAGATCGAAGAAACCCTTGAGGTCTTCATGGATAATTGCATAAGCAGGGATCCTGGCAGCCGCGAGGGATACGGAGCAACGCCTCTCAGCATTATGGATTCTCCGAATTCACCTTATTTTGCTAAATACCAAGAGCTTCTGCCGCTGGAACTGGATTTGCTTATAGAGAATCAAGGGGAAGATGGTGCCTGGGAGCCCAATTGGAGCTGGTACCAGTACGAAGAGGTATGGCCGTTGGCCAAGGAGGAATGGAAGGGCATTCTGACATGGAATGCACTTCGGACGCTGCGTAATTTTGAAAGGATTGCGGTGGATTGACATCGGATCAGGAATACTGGACTCGTTGTAAAATGCTAATATCATTACCATACGAATTTTACAAAAAATGATGGTCAAGGAGTGATGGAACATGGATTTGAGATACCCGATAGGGCAATTTGAATGGGAAGGGCACTCCGCGCCTGAACAAAGGGAGCCCTGGATTCAAGAGATTAAGAGCCTGCCGGAGAAACTGAGGGCCGCAGTCCAGGGGCTAAGCCAGGAACAACTGAATGTATCTTATCGAGATGGAGGTTGGACGATCCGTCAAGTCGTTCACCATCTTGCAGATAGCCACATGAACAGCTATATTCGGTTTAAACTTGCTTTAACGGAAGACAACCCAACAATTAAGCCTTATGACGAGCAGAAGTGGGCAGCCCTTCAAGATTCATTGATACTGGACATTGAGGCATCGCTTGTTTTGCTTGATGGCATGCATGCCAGATGGGGTGCTTTGTTAGACATCATGGATAACGGAGACTATCTCAGAACGTTCTATCACCCAGAGAACCAGCGAAAAACCAGTCTGGAATACGCCATGGGCATGTACGCCTGGCATGGAAAGCACCATACTGCACATATCACATCTGCAAGAGAACGATTGAAATTTTAGATACAGCACAGCCTACTCCGTCAACTGGCGGAGTTTTTTACGTGTCACCGTGTCGTGATATCTAACTTGATTGTCGCAATTTTACACTGTGAATCGGGCGGTTCGTGTGATAGATTAATGGCATGATGTCTTAATATTAGATACTGAGGTGACGAGAATGATTAGAATCGGTAAAATTAGTTATTGGCATGTGCACGCGTGGGATTATACGAAACAAGCGCAGGAGCATCCGGATGCTCAAATCGTAGCGGTATGGGATGAGAACCCAGAGCGCGGAAGAGAAGCGGCGGAGAAGCAAGGCGTACCTTTTTATGAATCCTTGGATGACATGCTGCAAAGTGACGATATCGATGCCGTGATCGTGGATGCTCCGACATCCATGCATAGAGAAGTGATGTTGAAAGCTGCGGCAGCAGGCAAACACATTTTCACGGAAAAAGTAATTGCTGCCACCCTGCAAGAGGTCAATGATATCATCAATGCCGTGAATGAGAACCAAGTCAAATTAACGGTATCGCTACCGCGACTGAATGACGGTTATACTTTGGCGATCCGCGAGGTATTGCAGCAAGAGTTGCTTGGCACCGTAACACTTGTTCGTGTACGCTTGTCTCATAATGGCGCGACTGCCGGATGGCTGCCTGAGCATTTTTACAGCCTGGAGCAGTGCCGCGGAGGTGCCTTAATCGATCTGGGATGTCATCCGATGTATTTGACACGCTTGTTCCTCGGTGAAGAAGCGGTTGATGTCAATGCGAATTTCGGATACATCACGGGTAAAGAGGTGGAAGACAACGCCGTTGCTACGCTCTCTACTGCTACAGGGGCTGTCGGTGTGGTAGAAGCCGGATTTGTTAACAGCTTCTCGCCATTTACGATTGAAATTCATGGTACGGATGGTACGATCCTGTACGGAACGCCGGATAGCAAACTTCTGATTCGTTCAACGAAAAAAGAAGAGTACAAGGATGCTTGGGTTGAGCTGCCGGTACCGGCGAATCGTGCAAGTGCATTTGAACAATGGATTTCCCATATTCAAGAGGATACCATTGCAGAGGAAAATATCGCATTTGCGGTTGAACTAACCAAACTGATGGAAGCATCCAACCGTTCGGCCAAAGAGCATCGCGCCATTCGTTTGGATGAACTGCAAGCATAAGATACAGGGATGATGCATCAGGATGAATAACCATTTTCCATACGAATTGATGAAAGATCGGCAGGATGCCTTGGAGCGACTTGATCTGAGAGTCTATTGGGGGCGTTATGAGATCCGGGTTCTTCGGTTTCATCTCACCACCTTTCCGCCAGGAAAGATTGTCTCCTTCCACAAGCATGCGGAGTATGAGTTTCATTTCATACCCCGCGGCAAGGGGACCGTTATTATGGAAGAGGAGCCTTATCCGCTGCGGGAAGGCATGTTTTATTTAACGGGTCCGAATGTGCTTCATTATCAGGAGGCGGATGCAGCGGAGCCGATGGACGAATTATGTCTGCATGTGGACATTATTCCACGCGATGAGGTATCCGATCATGAGAGCCAGGCGCTGCCTGTTTCGGATCCATGGGAAATGGCGGAAGCCGATGACTGTATGGAGAAGCTGAGGGGATTACCGCTGAAGCCAACGATGGATATCCATCGCGCGATGCCTTATTTCCTTGAGGCTTATCAGGCTTCTCAGGAGAAGTATTCGGGTCTGTATACAACGATTAAGCAGTGCATTATTCAGATATTGCTGCGCGCTGTACGCGCGTATGAATCCGAGCCATCGGAAGCGGAACTGCCTTCACGGGATATGAAGGCTTACCGCTATCAATTGGCCCTGGAGTATATTCATGCAAACTCTTCGGGAGAGGTTGTACTGGATGACGTCGCGGAGAAGCTGCATATCAGCTCAAGGCAGCTGCAGCGAATATTCAAGGAGCAAGCGGAAGGGCAGTCCTTCAGCGAAATACTGGAACATGTCCGCCTTGAAGCCGTATGCAGGAAGCTGATCGATACCAATTGGTCGATTGATAAAATCGCCATCCACGAAGGCTTCTCAAGCGGAAGTTATTTGCATACCGTGTTTCGAAAGAGATATGGATATACGCCATCAACATATCGAGCAATGAATGTGAAATTGTAGGGGGAGTATCAGCCATGAGCAAAACCATTCGAATAGGAATTATTGGAAGCGGCGGCATTGCGGGGGAGCATGCAAAGTATTATAAACAAATTGACGATGTGCAGATTGTTGCCGTAGCTGATATTTTACCCGGCAGAGCCGATCAATTTATTGAGCGCTGGGGACTTCAGGGGGCGATCGGATTTGATGATCACCGCAGATTGTTGGATCTCGACCTGGATGGCGTAAGCATCTGTACGCCAAACGTCGCTCATTATAGTACCACGATTGATGCGCTGTCAGCGGGCAAACACGTAATGCTCGAGAAACCGATGTCGGTCACGTTGGATGAAGCCATAGAGATGGTCCAGATCGCGAAGAAGACAGGGAATATGCTCAATGTAGGCTTCCAGCCGCGTTATGATCCGAACATGGGCATCATTAAGAATCTGATCCAAAACGGTGAGCTTGGAAAAGTCTATTATGTGGAAACCGGAGGCGGTCGCCGCCGTGGAATGCCGGGTGGCACGTTTGTCCGACAGGAGATTTCAGGGGCAGGTGCCATGGCGGACATTGGCTGTTATTCCTTGGATATGGCCCTGAACGCACTTGGATATCCCAAACCGTTGACGGTATCCGCGTATACATCGAATTATTTTGGCACGAATCCCAAATATCACTCCGAATCCGGAGCGTTTAACGTCGAGGATTTCGGCGTAGCGATGATACGATTCGAAGGAGACCTTGTGCTTAACTTTAAAACTTCGTGGGCTATGCATATGGATACCTTGGGGGCGACCATGTTCCTTGGAACGGATGCGGGCATGAAGATTACACCGGCAGGTTCAGGTCCTTGGAGCGGTGTGTGGGATGGGAAGGTAGGATCGATCTCCTTGTTCCATGATATCCAAGGTCATCATACCGAAAGCGCAATACCGCTGGTCCACCATGAGCTTAACGTATTTGAGGAGAAAATCAAGGATTTCGTAAGCGCTGTGCGCGAAGGCAAGCCGGCACCGATCCCGGGCGAGCAGGTGCTTCGGAATCAAGCGATTCTGGACGGCATCTTGCGGTCTTCCCAAAGCAAAAAAGAGGTTGAGATTCATATTCCGGACTTGGATTGATGGTAAGAAAGCCGTGCGTACAGCGCGGCTTTTTTTGTGCGTTATGATACTTGTAGGGTGATATTTTTAACATATAAAAGCTTCCATTTTTTAGATGGATATGATAGTATAAATGCGAACAATTGTTCCTCGAGAGAGTTGGATTGGACCCAGACATAATATCCGGAATGAAGGATGGTGCAGACCTGATGACTGATCGATATGCTGAAATCGATGAGGTAATCGCGTATATTCACAATAATATTTATGAGCCTCTTCCGTTATCGACACTGGCGGACTACATAGGATACAGCCCATATCATTTTTCGCGTATATTTAAGGATCGAATCGGACTGCCTCCATTATATTACGTGTCCTCACTTCGTTTGGAGAAGGCGAAGGACTTGCTATTACATACACATCTGAGTATCCGGGATGTCGCCATGGAGATCGGTCAGCAGAGTCTGGGTACATTTACGACACGCTTTACGGAAAGAGTAGGAGTGAGCCCTTCCCAGTTTCGAAACTCGAGGGAAGAGGCGGACGAGCATCTGTTATCCCTGCAGAAACTGAACAGCTGGCGTGACTCCATACCGGTTGTGAATCCCAATCTGACAGTTGAGGGCACGGTAGAGGCAACGGCTCCATTTCAGGGTGTCATCTTGATCGGGCTGTTCGCCAAGCCGATTCCCGAAGGTTTACCGTTATACGGAACTTTGTTATCCTCCGTCGGCTCGTTTCGGTTCGGCGACGTCAGACCCGGAACGTATTATCTGATGGCTACTTCGGTCCCATGGGGCATGCAGGCGGTTGATTTCTTGCTTCCTAAGTCTACCACGCTGCGTACCCGTTCGAAGGAACCCATTATCGTTACCCCTAACTTCAAGACCCCGCATCTTCATGTAACTCTGCATGTTCCCCGGCTGGATGATCCGCCGATTCTGATTTCTTTGCCATTATTAATGAATCATTTTCTCAAAAGGGTTGCTCCCATGCTGCGTTGAGCCCTGGAGAGGATCGGTTCGTATGTTGATACACTTTTTGGCATTGAAGGCTACCGCACACCATGGCAGCTCTTCATTGCATTTCGTTGACATTTGGGGTCTGATTCCTGATACTTAAATGAGGGCGAATGGCATAGGCAGTATTGTTATTTGTAAGTAAGAACGAGAGATTTGAGGTGTCACCTGTGATTGTTGTAAGCTCGTGTTTAGCCGGTTTGCAGGTTCGTTATAACGCTACAGACAGTTTGGATGCGAACATTCAGCAACTGGTCAAATCGAAGAAAGCTGTGACCGTATGTCCCGAACTTCTTGGCGGATTCTCAACTCCACGGGAGCCTGCGGAGATCGTTGGAGGAAACGGTGATGACGTACTGGCAGGGAATGCTAGAGTGGTTGAATTGTCCGGGAAAGACGTGACCGAGATGTATATAAATGGTGCCTACCAAGCGCTTCGAGTGGCGCAAGAGCTCGGAGCATTGCTGATCGTCCTGAAAGAGAGCAGTCCTTCCTGCGGCAGTGCCATGATTTATAATGGAGAATTTGCCAATGAGAAGATAGCCGGTTATGGCGTAACTACGGCTCTGCTGCGCAGGGAAGGTTATAAGGTTATTTCAGAGCACGACCTTAGCGTATATGCAGCACAGCCGGAATACGCCTCTCTTTTTATTGGGAGATAAATCAAACGTCTTCGTTTATATATTTTCGTCCTGCTCTATAATTATGATAGAATTATCATATCGACTGCTTACATGTTGTGATTCTTTATATTGGAGGGAATTATGGAACTCATAAATCAAACCGAAGTACAACAAATGATTGATAAATTGAAGGACCAGGATTTATATATTCACCTTGAGATGACAACAGGCGCTTATGCTGCCCATTATGACAGCACGAAGCACCCCGCGGCTAACTTTATTACGAATGCAACCATTCGTTACAGCCACGGTTCTATATCCGGCAATGGACCCTATCGGGTTGGATTGAAAATGAGTCAAGGCTGGGTATATACGGAAGGACTCACCCATTTCGAACAGAGTGATACCGATCGGCTGATCATGGCAGGTCATGACAGTCAGGGCAAACTGGTTGTCGCTTTGCAGCTGAGCCGGGAGCCTTTTTAATAGAGAGAGGAGACGAGGATTGATGGAGCAAAACATACTGGTCATATTGCCGCACCCGGATGATGAAGCATTTGGTTTATCCGGAACGTTGGCTAAATATATTATGGAAGGCGCTCATGTTACCTATGCTTGCCTAACACTTGGGGAGATGGGCCGCAATATGGGCATTCCCCCGTTTGCAAACCGTATCACGCTTCCAACCATTCGCAAAGCAGAGCTGGAGGAATCCTGCAAAGCGATAGGCATACAGGATTTGAGATTGCTTGGTTTCCATGATAAAACGATTGAATTCGAGGATCAAAATAAGCTGGATAGCGCGATTGCTTCCCTGCTTCAGGAGATAAAGCCATCGCTGGTGTTCACGTTCTACCCTGGATATAGCGTTCACCCTGACCATGACGCAACGGGAGCGGCTGTAATCCGCACGATTCAGAGTATGCCTGCCGGGGATCGACCAGTCGTTCAATGTCTGGCATTCTCCAACAATTGTGAGCAAGAATTGGGTAAACCGGATGTTTATCAAGATGTATCCATGTTTATGGTACAGAAGCTGAACTCCATTCAAGCCCATCGCTCTCAATTCCAAGCAGCGGAGCTGCTGGGCAAGAAACAGATGAAGGCCAAGGAAGTGGAGCAGCGCTTCGGAACGGAACGTTTCTGGACCTATACATTTGAATAAATCCCCAACATGGGATGGATCCATAAAAAGAGCCGCAGATTCTAATTCTGCGGCTCTTTTTTTGCATGGTTTGGTCTTAATGCATTGCGGAGAGAATGAATCGGCGTGCCGCCTACTTAGAACAAATCCGATGGATATCAAAACGGTACTAATCGATTAAGTCTTGCACGATGAAAGATGCAGCGATTCCGGCCACGCCGAGATCCATGTGCTGACTAATTAGGGGCTGCTAATGGATAAGGGGTAAAGCGTTCCTTTCATACAGAAGGAGGTTTTGCCCGTCTCCTCTGATACAACGAGTACCAAGGCATCGCTGATTTCAGACAGGCCAATGGCTGCACGGTGACGGGTTCCAAGCTTACGATCACCATAGGTTTTGGCTGTTAAAGGCAACACGTTCGCGGCGGAAATAATCATCTCTTTACGTACGAGCACAGCCCCATCGTGCAGCGGGCTGCCGGGAACAAATATGGATTCAAGCAAGGGACTTGTGATTTCTGCAGACAAGGGAATCCCTGGCGTCATTAACGAATCCAGACCATCTTCCCGTTGAATCACAATGAGTGCACCCCGTTTTTTTTGACTGAGATGATATATGGATTTCGCGATTTCTTGGTATTTGCTTGTGAAAGGGGAAGAGAAAACAATTGAGATAATACGTTGATGAAATCGATTCAGCTTCTAAAAATTTAGTTCTGACAAGGTCTAACTCACCCAGCAGACATGAACTATCTTGGTCCAAATTGACGATGATATGCTGTAATTGTCTGGTGATATCCGAGAGCTGTTCCTTTAATTTGTTTTTCAGCGGCGTAAAATTACAATCCTGATTTTGCATCCGATATCTTCCTCCTTATCATTGGTATCATTACCATTCGGGGATATCGATATTCTCTAAAGCAGGTGGAGTTTCACTTATAGTTAAACTCGGAAAATCCGATTTATTAGTAAAACTGATAAATGCTATAAGAACATTGTAATTGACCGGTCCAGGTAAGCTGTGATAGGTTCAAAGGAGAAATAAAATTAATTGTATCGTAATAGTAGGAATTAATAATGTGCGCTTTTGAGAGGTGGATATTGTTGGAACTTCAAGTAATGAACAGTCCTTTTAATCAGGAACAGGTGGAACTGCTGAACCGCCTACTGCCCACACTGACAGAATCCCAGCGGACCTGGCTCAGCGGATTTATCGCTGCATTACAGGGAACGGCAGCCGCAGCAGTTGTGGCAGCACCGCAAGCGAACACGTTAGCCGCTGTATCGGCGCCGGTGGCAACAGCTACTAAAGAAGTCACAGTCCTATACGGATCACAGACAGGCAATGGTCATGGATTATCGAAAAAGTTATCGAAGAAGCTGGAAGAGGTTGGCCTGCAGGTCACGATGTCTTCTATGAGCGATTTTAAACCGAACAATCTGAAGAAGTTACAGAATCTCCTTATTATCGTCAGTACGCATGGAGAGGGTGAACCACCGGATAATGCAATCCCATTCTATGAATTTTTGCGTAGCAAGCGAGCACCTCAGGTAGACCATCTTCAATATTCCGTACTGGCGCTGGGGGATACCTCGTATGAATTTTTCTGCCAAACGGGTAAAGATTTCGACAAGCGGCTCGAGGAATTGGGCGGCAAGCGGCTGACGCCAAGAGTAGATTGCGATGTGGACTTTGATGAGTCGGCTGCAGAATGGATGAATCAGGTTCTTCTATCGTTGAACGAGGCTGGAGCGGGATCATCCGTTGTTGAAAATGGGAGTGCGGTAGCCCTGAGCGATAGTACGGAATCGGAATTTTCGAGAAGCCATCCATTTCAAGCGGAAATCCTCGAAAATTTGAATTTGAACGGTAGAGGATCTGACCGTGAAACTCGTCATATCGAAATTTCTCTTGAAGGTTCGAATTTGCAGTATGAGCCGGGCGACAGCTTGGGAATCTATCCGGAAAATCACCCGCAGCTGGTGGATGATCTCATCGCTGCTATGGGATGGAATGCTGATGAAGTGGTTGTCGTTAATAAGCATGGTGAAGCGCGAGCGCTTCGAGATGCCTTGCTCCGTCACTATGAAATTACGGTTCTCACGAAACCTCTGATCGAGCAAGTGGTTAAGATTTCAGGGAATGAAGGACTACAATCATTGCTAAAGCCAGGTCATGAGCAGGAATTGCGCACCTATATTGAGGAACGGGATTTACTCGATCTGGTACAGGATTATGGTCTGCAGCAAGTGGCGGCGAGTGATTTTGTATCCATACTACGCAAGATTCCGGCCCGCCTTTACTCTATCGCAAGCAGTTCCAAAGCATTTCCCGATGAAGTACATGTTACCGTTCGAACGGTCCGTTATGAAGCACATGGCCGCCATCGCTACGGAGTATGTTCCGTACAATTGGCAGAGCGTCTGGAAGCTGGCGATTCGCTGCCGGTATACATTCAGCATAACCCGAACTTTAAGCTGCCTGAGAATCCGGACACTCCGATCATTATGATCGGACCTGGTACAGGCGTGGCACCTTTCAGAGCCTTTTTGGGGGAACGGGAAGAGACTGGGGCAGAAGGGAAATCATGGTTGTTCTACGGAGATCAGCATTTCTCAACGGACTTCCTCTATCAGATTGAATGGCAGCGTTGGTTGAAGGATGGAGTACTGACGCGTATGGATGTTGCTTTCTCTCGGGATACGGACCAAAAAGTGTACGTACAGCACCGCATGCTGGAGAAGAGCAAGGAGCTATATCAGTGGCTCCAAGAAGGAGCCTGCGTCTATGTCTGCGGCGATGAGAAGAAGATGGCTCATGACGTGCATTCCGCACTCGGGTCCATTCTCGAACAAGAAGGCGGCATGAGTCCGGAAGAAGCTGCGGAATATCTGACGCTCATGCAGCAACAGAAACGTTATCAGCGGGATGTGTATTGAGATCATCCCCGTGGTTTTCGAGAGGAGAAAAAGGAACATGTCTGATAATAATCTAGTATCACCCCATAGTGCGCCGCATAGTGATGTTGAGGACATCAAGCGTCGAAGCAACTATCTGCGTGGCAGTCTTGTAGAGACATTAGAGGATCGCATTACGGCATCGATTCCCGAAGACGATAACCGGCTGATGAAATTTCACGGCAGTTATATGCAGGATGACCGGGATTTGCGTAACGAACGACACAAGCAAAAGCTTGAGCCTGCTTACCAGTTCATGTTGCGTGTTCGTGCCGCTGGCGGTGTCGTAACTCCGGAGCAATGGCTGATGATGGACCGTGTAGCCCAAAAGTATGCCAACGGAACGATTCGCTTGACCACACGCCAATCTTTTCAGCTTCATGGCGTACTGAAGTGGAATATGAAGAGCACCATTCAAGAAGTGAATGAAGCCATGCTTAGTACATTGGCTGCTTGCGGTGACGTCAACCGTAACGTGATGTGCAATCCGAACCCTTATCAATCCGAAATTCATTCGGAGGTATACGAATGGGCACGTATGCTTAGCAGTCATCTCGATCCGCGCTCGCGTGCGTATCATGAGATTTGGCTGGACGGCGAGAAGATTGTAGACAGCCTCCAGGAGGAGCAGGAGCCGATTTATGGGCCGGTGTATCTGCCGCGGAAATTCAAGATCGGGATGGCTGTGCCGCCTTCCAATGATGTTGATGTGTATTCCCAAGATCTTGGCCTCATTGCAATCATTGAGGAAGGACAATTGAAAGGCTTTAACGTTTCGGTAGGCGGTGGCATGGGGATGACACACGGTGATCCGTTAACCTATCCTCAAGTGGCAAAAGTCATTGGTTTCTGCAAACCCGAGCAGATCGTTGACTTGGCCGAGAAGACGGTGATGATCCAACGTGATTACGGAGACCGTGCGGTTCGCAAGCATGCTCGTTTCAAATATACGATTGATGATCGCGGAATCGATTGGTTTGTCAACGAGCTCACCAGCCGTCTGGGTTGGAAGCTGGAGGAGGCAAAACCGTTTCATTTTGATCATAATGGTGATCGCTACGGCTGGGTTAAAGGCAGCAATGGCAAATGGCATTTTACACTGTTCATCCAAAACGGGCGTGTGAAAGACGAAGCCGATTACCTGCTGATGACAGGCCTGCGTGAAATCGCTCAAATCCATAATGGAGATTTTCGTCTGACGGCCAATCAGAATCTGATCATTGCCAATATCAGCAGCCACAAGAAGAAAAAGATTGAAGAACTCATCAAGCGTTACGGACTTATGGACGGTCATCATGATTCTGCCCTGAGAAGAAATTCCATGGCATGTGTAGCCCTACCGACATGTGGATTGGCGATGGCAGAATCCGAGCGATATTTGCCGACGTTATTGGATAAAATCGATGTCATTCTGGAAGAGAACGGACTTCGCGAAGAGGATATCGTCATTCGAATGACCGGGTGCCCGAATGGATGTGCCAGACCGATGCTGGCCGAAATCGCATTTATCGGAAAGGCGCCTGGAAAATATAACATGTACCTGGGTGGAGGTTTCTCCGGACACCGACTGAACAAGCTTTATAAGGAAAACATCGGTGAGGCCGAAATTTTGGATTCCCTTCGTCCCATCATGAAGCAATTTGCACAAGAACGCGAGCAAGGCGAGCATTTCGGTGACTTTGTTATTCGTGCCGGTTACGTGAAGGAAGTATTAGACGGGCAACAATTTCATGCATAATGATACTCAGTTATAAACAAACCGGAGTTCTTCTTGAGGAGAGCTTCGGTTTGTTTTGTTTATTGCACATGGGATTGAGATAAATTAAAACCGTTTTGGGAGTTCGTCCGTCTTAACCCATAGAGCATCATATAGAGAGAAGGAGAGGAGATCATGATGGGCTCCCAAGCAGAGATGAAAAAGGTGGTACTGACAACAACGGAAGAAGAAACCGATTTTTACCAGGCTATTATGGAACACAAGGACACACTGATCCATATTGCTTACAGTTATTTGCGCAACCGATATGATGCCCTGGAAGCGGTGCAGGAGATGACGTGTAGAGCATGGGTCAAGCGTTCAACGTTAAAAGAAGGGAGAGCATTCAAAGCCTGGATCATCCGCATCTTGATCTATGTTTGTATTGACGAACAGAGACGTCGCAAGCGAGCTGTCCCAGTGCCTGATCATGAGCTGGAAAAAGCGATTGTCGAACCAGCTTTGGGAGGGTTCAATCATAACAGGCTTGCTATGTGGCCCGTTCTGAAAAAGGTGAAGCCCAAGTACCGACATGTGCTTATATTGAAATATTATAATGACATGACGCTGAAGGAGATAGCTGCGATCCTCGGCAAGCCGGAGGGAACAGTAAAGACATGGCAGTACAAGGGGCTGGAGCATTTACGAAAATTAATGAATAATCGGGGGGAATGGCAGGATGACTAGTCCTGAAGAACAAGCAATGCTTGCCGATGCGGAACAGATCCGTCAGGAACAACGGCAGCAGCTTCATGCTATCGATGCTACATACGCTATTCAGCGCGGGTTGGCGATGGGACGGACGCGCGGGAAATCTCGAAATCATTCTTTGAAAGTGGCTGCTATCACACTCATAACTATTATGGCTGCCGGTTTGTGGCTGCTCAGTCCGTTCAAGGACACCGTTGCTCCACAGGCAGCCAAGGAGCAGACGTTGGACTGGGGAGCACTGAGCAAGTTTAAGAGAATGGACTATGATATCGATCAAAGTACATTGGAGTCGGCGATAAGAAACAATTATATTCAGATGATCAACAAGTCGGTGAAATCGGGACTTTACGAGATTAACATCGATGCTGTTACAGCGGACGAGAACAAATTAATACTGTTATATTCAGCCAAGACGGATTACAGCCAGGAGATCTATGATGTGAACAGTGTTAGAATGAAGGATGCGCAAACAGGCCGTTCTTTAGGAAATACCTCAAAAATAGGAGGCTGGGAGAGTCAAAGCTGGCAAGGGCGTGGAACATTAAAGTTGGATCGCAGCCAACCTTTCCCTAGAAGCATTGAAGTGGATTTTCAAATTGCATCCGTAGATCGAGGCAAACTGTCTGATCCCAAGACAGGAACGGTCAAGTCAGAGATGAATTACTCCGAGAGGATGAAAATTAAGTTCAACTTGGATCCGAAATTTGCTTCAATCAAGACGGAGACGTATCAACCAAATCAAACATTCAAGCTAGGCGATCATCAGATTGTGTTATCTGAGGTTGAGATTTCTCCGCTCATGACACAAGTAAGATTCGCTTACGATCCTGGGAAAAAAATTGATTTTCACACCAAGCTTTCGATAAGTGACATGTTACAACCATCTGAAATTGTATCGAAGACGGAGGATGGGCGAAGCTTTAAATTGTCCAGCTTGTCGGGACACGGAACGGAGGATGGGTCTCAGTATACGTTCAGCAGCAATATGCTGGATGATCCAGAGTCTATGGTACTGAAGTTGTATCCTGAATCCCGTTCATCGTATGCATCTGAACAAGAAGTAGAAAAACATATGCTGGAGTTCAAAATAAAATAAGAGAATAAGAGCCGCCTCTAGAAATGTGTGAGGCGGCTCTTATTGTTGTTCATTGCTCCAATACGCCGGCTGTGCTCGTATTCTTTTTAAACAATGGGATCAGCAGCGCCGAACCTGTCAGGAACAAGAGTGCGCTGGCCGCATAAACAGCGAACAGGGACAGTTGGTCTTTGAGCAACCCCCCCAGCGACATGCCCAGCACCATCATTCCCATAAAGATCGGGGTCAGGGTCCCGCCAACCCGACCAATGTATGGCCCATCCGTATTGTTTAGGATCAAAGTATTGATTCCAATGTGGATGGAGGGATAAAAGAATCCGTTAAGCACAAGAAGCAGCAGCGTAAATATTATGCTGGTTGACCAGCCGATACCGAGGTTCCCGACAGCACTTACGGTCAGACCGAGCGCTAGTAAGGCTTGAGGGGTTATTTTCTTGGCAAATGCCATGACGAAACCTCCTCCGACGAGCATCGCCGCCCCATTGACCGTTAACAGCCATTGCAAGAATGACTTATCCTGACCGAGATTCTCAATCGTCACAAATATCGCGAGCGGCTGAATTAGTCCGGCTGCCAAGCCAGCCACGGCAAAGGTCACGCCCAGTGTTCGGAGCGTTTGATTATTCCATACATAACGAAGTCCTTCGATAAGCTCTTGTTTCAGGTTCTGCTGCTTGGATTGTGTCTCTTCCTGCAAATCACGAGGCAGCAAAGTCAGAATCAATCCAGAACCCAGGAATAACGCGCCTGTTGCGATCAGCGATATTTCAATGCCGAACCTTTGATATACAAATGCACCTGCGATCGGGCCGATGACCATAAAGAAGGCAACCATGGATTGAAACATGGCCATCACGGATTGCAGCTGTTCAGCGGGTACATGCTGTTTGAACAGCTTCATCGCTGAGGGCTGAGAGAATTGTGACAAGGCGGCTGAGAAGAACGTGAGTACCAGCAACGCCTGCCACGACCCGTTATGAACGGCAATCAGCACGAGAAATACCGATACCGCAGACAATGCATCAGAACTGACCATAGTACGCTTGGGTCGCCAGCGGTCCGCGAAAGTACCGCCGATGAAGGCAAACAAGAAAATGGGCGCAAATTCAGCTACGGATATGAGGGATACATACACAGGGTTATTGCCTGTCAAGTCGGTAACGTATAGCAGAATGGCAAAGTTACGAACCCAAATGCCAAGATTCAAGAGAATGCGTGACAAGACAATCGTTCGAACATAGGGATTGTTAAGCAAAATGAAGGTGTCTCCTTTCGGGATCTGTACTTAACAGATCGGATATCGTAAAAAACAAGCGAATGCGCATTTCGTTGTTTAATACATAGACATAATATTATTTTGTCTATAAATAATCAACTGTTTTTTTATTTCATCTACTTTTTTTGTGAAAAAAGCGCTTCCCGCATTTGTACATGAGCAGGAAGTGCCTTTGAGACATTCGAAGAGGGCAACACCAAGACCAGCACGAACAAGACTTGCAATGGCCGGAGGTTCGTCAACCCGGCATACATATCTCGGGGCAATTCCAGCCTCCTTCAAGAATTTCTCGTTCATTTGTTGGAATATAAAATCTTCCTTAAAGTCAATAAAAGTTTTATCCTTCAATTCATCCAAGTTAATTGGTGTATGGTCAGCGAGGCTGTGCCCTTGGGGCATGGCATGGGAAAGATAATCTTACTCGTCGGCGATCATCACGGATTGATGATTACTGGGATGTGTCTATTTTCCGGATATACGCTCTTAACCTTGTTCAAGGGACTTAATAGAGATATAATGGACAGGGGTATTTATTGAATACCGGCTACAGATTCAATGATGAAAGAGAGCGGAAATGTATGGGCCGTAAATGGAATAATATTAAGGAAAAGAAAGCATCCAAGGATGCTAATACAAGTCGCGTATACGCGAAATTCGGTGTAGAAATCTATGTTGCTGCCAAAAAAGGCGAGCCGGATCCCGAGTCCAACCGTGCGCTGAAGGTTGTTCTTGAGCGTGCCAAAACATACAATGTGCCGAAAGCCATTATTGACCGTGCCTTGGATAAAGCCAAAGGCAGCGGGGATGAGAATTATGAAGAGCTGCGCTATGAAGGTTTTGGTCCGAATGGTTCGATGATCATTGTTGACGCTTTAACCAACAACGTCAATCGTACGGCGCCTGCTGTACGTTCTGCCTTTAATAAGAACGGCGGCAATATGGGCGTCAGCGGTTCGGTATCTTATATGTTTGATCCAACCGCAGTAATCGGCGTTGAAGGTAAGTCGGCAGAGGAAGTCATGGATCTGCTGCTCGAAGCTGACCTGGATGTCCGAGACATCCTGGAAGAGGAAGAAGCGGTGATCGTCTATGCCGAACCCGACCAGTTCCATGCGGTTCAGGAAGCATTCAAAGCCGCTGGAATTACGGAGTTTACCGTTGCCGAGCTTACCATGCTGGCTCAAAATTTTGTCACCTTACCGGAAGAAGGACAGGTACAGTTCGAGAAGCTGATCGACGCATTGGAAGACCTCGAGGATGTTCAGCAGGTATATCACAACGTAGAATTTGAGGAATAGTGAAGTAACGATTGATATCTTACTACATTAAAAAAACATCGTATTCAGGAATTCCTGAGTACGATGTTTTTTTGTTTTTTGGCGATTTATTTTAGCTACGGTAAGCAGCCAGAACATCAGCTTAGTTGTCGGCTTGAACCATAATCACTTCGGCGGAAGTGAAAGCGGGTATGGACATGGTCATGATCGGGGAGTGGAAGACCACGATTTTCATGCCGGGTTCCAGCTTCTCGTCGGGATTCAGTCCAATCACTTGAGTATCCTTGGAGATGTTGATGATGATATCGTTATCCGTGGATTGATCTGAACCTACATTGATATACAGTTGATCCTTAGAAGTGCGTTCGGATGCAGTTATCGTGCCTTCGACTTTGGGCGCTGAGGTATCGGAGACCACGATCTTATCTGCATGCGACAGGGCAGGGTAAATCACGGACACGTATTCAGCTTCGATTGACAGACCCGATTTCAAGGCTTCAGCTGTTAATGGTTTGCCCTCGGCATCTACAATCTTTGTGTCGCCATCAACAGCGAGTACGGCGTATTCGAAGTCACCTGCTTTTGTTGGTTTACCGGAAATCGCAATTCTTCCATCCTTCACTTCTGTAAGGATTCCGTCAATGCCGGCTGCTTGCTCCTGATCGTTCTTCTCGGCATTCGTGTCAACCCGTATATAATTCGTTGAGGATTGAGGCGGCATGCTTAACGCAACGGCAGGTCCATAGAAGGAACGAATGCTCATGCCGGTTTTCAGGTCGCTTGCTTTCATTGTGTTGCCATTTTGATCGATGATTTTTGCTTTTGGATCCAGATGAAGCAGAATGGTCTCTTGGCTGTCGTTGTACAGATTGGTTCCCTCCACAAGGATACCTTGTTTGTTAACCTCGGAGATAGTTCCATCTATAACGGCAAAGTCGTGATCCTGAACAATAATCGTAAGCGCCGAACCTTGAGCGGGTAAGCTCTTCGTTATGTTTGGGCTATAGAAAGCTTTTATCGCTTTGTTTTTATCCACGATCGTTTGCAGCTGGACCTGGTTCCCTTGGGCATCGATGATTTTAGTATCTTTGGATACGGAGAGCCTGATTTCTTGTTGATCGGTTGCTGCCAACCCCCGGCCGGTTACGGTAATCCATGTGCCTGTTTTGTCATTTACGAAGTCCGTTATGTAGCCCATCGTTCCAGGCACGCTCTTCTTCACCTGGTTCATGATGTTACCTTGTCCCGTATGGGCTGAAGCAGGAGGGACGTCCTGTGCATTTGCTGCTATCGGCATTGCCGCCATCGCGAGAACCGTAGCGGTTGCTAGTACTTTGTAGATTTTTTTCATGGTAGTTATCCTCCAAATGTAGATTATCCTAGTACGCTAGGATTCAGCTAAGTCTTATCATGAATTGGTAAAATGTACTTGCTGCTATATATCCATAGACGGACGGGACGTGCTAATGTTGCACAGAAGATGAAAAATCTCTTGTGAGCATCGTGGCAGTCCAAAAATAAAAAGATCGCCCGATGCTGCGGGCGATCTTGGGGAGCGTAATGATTATGCAGAAATGATTAGGCTTTTGTCCGTCCAGGGGTGCGAATAAGCAGGGCCAACACTGTAATAATTGCTGTAAAAAGAAAGATCATATTAAATCCATGCTGAATGCCAAAGGAATCGGATACTTCTCCGATCAAGAGTCCAACAACGGCACCTCCCAAACCAGAGGCAACGTAGATGAGGCCTTGCAGTGACCCGGCCTGCTTCGTGAGTTTCGAAGCAATGCCCTGAGCCGTCGGGAACAATACGGACAGGGCAAGTCCGAACAGCATCATCAGATAGCTGGCGTTCACAACCAGGACCCGCCCGAGAATCAAGGCTAGAAAAGCGAATACGGAGAATCCGATCAAGGTGCGTCTTTCGCCAAGCTTGTAGATGATGAACCCGCCCACGAAACGTCCAATGGTAAATAAGAAAGCAAAGCTGGCAATGATATACGCTGCCGTTGAGGCTTTCTGCGCCGCGTCCATCCCGGCTATGTCCAGCGACGTATAGAAGATAGGGAAGAAATTCAGGAATCCGGCTTCTGCTGCAACATAGAACAAAATGAACAGAATGACGTATAAGATTTGGCGATCCTTAAACAATCTTGCAACCGACATCAAGCTGACTTTATCTTGTCCTTCGGAGACGACCTTCCGTTCCGGTTTAAACATCATAAGTCCAGCCAGAATGAGGGCAATCACGACGGCTACTCCGATATAGAACATCCGCCAACTGATGTTGTGAGAGAAAATCGCATTCAGTACGAGCGGAGTAACAATCATTCCAACTCCGAATAACGCGTTGGCTAGGTTGAACACCACGCCGGATCGTTCCTTGAAGAAGGTGGGGATCAGCGTCGCAACAGAGACTGTCATGGAGCCGATACCAACACCGACAATCAGATAGAATCCGAGAAAGAAGGCCACGGCATAGGAGGAGCCGGTTCCGATTAAACCGAGAATCATCAGAACCGTACCGAAGGTCATGACGATCTTGATACCTTTACGGTCTGCGAATATACCGGCCACAAGGCTTGCCAGCAAAAATCCTACTTGAAAGACGGATACCATAACGCCGACTTGGCTGAGATCCAGATTGATATCGGTCTGGACCTTCTCCAGAATGAGACCCTTGGTGTTCTGAATTCCGCCGAGTACAAACATGGTAGCAAAGATGAGAAAGTAAATAATGGGGCGCTGTATTTTTTGCATGCTAGTTCATTCCTTTCTCTCGATAGGTTTGTATGGCTTCAAACAGATCATCCGCAGCCCAGCCGTAACAGTAGTACAGCAGTTCATCTGCGGCACTACGCTCACCGGCTTTCACGGCCTCGATCAGATTCTGAGGAGAGATGTTCCACATCTGAATTCCGCTATAGATACGTGTATCGGGGGCGGATAGATTTCGCACCTTGTTGTTCTGATCAGCGACAAATTGAATAGGGAACCCTTCTCGCTTAAACGTCTCATAGGACAGGTCGTACGGAAGCTCAAAGAATCTTTTAAAAGCCCGGAATGCACGTTCCTGTTCCTCTGCAGTATCCGCTAAATAATGAATCAGCCCTTGTACGTCCGCACCGCCGCCCAACTTATGATACGGAAAATGTTTCAAGGCGGGCGCAAACTTCGTGATGCTTGCATAATCCTGACCGAGCATCCAGCTGTAAGCAGGAGGCCAGAGATCCAGCCACAAGGTAAAGTCTTCGTTTACTTTCCTTACGCGATCGATGAGACGTTCCACGAAGCCGGTTACGCTTCGTTGACGAAACGTGATCCATTCTTGTATAAGCTCATGGTTTTGGGCAAACGTTACGGCTTCCTCGAATTTTTTCTCTGCAATTAGGGAGGTCCATTGTCTAAGCGTATCCTTGAGGGCGCTTACATCAATGTGCTGTTTCAGCATTTTCTTCTCGCAGTGTGGACAGAAGCAAGTTAACAATCCTTTCGGGTTCACTTCTTCGCCGCCCCAATCCGGATACCGGATGCGATCAATCATGTAAGTGGTGTATCCGTAACGCTTGCGCAAGTCGAGCAATGCTGTTTCCCAGAAGCCGATGACATCAGGGGCATTGGGACAGAGCCAGTGAGGTATGACTTGTCCATCCATATCCGTAACTAGGTTGTTGGCGAGCAAACGGCCTTCAAAATGGCCATTTAAAATATTCAGCCACGGGATAATTTCGTACTCTTCGTCCTGCAGTGATTCTTTAATCATCATCAAAGGGTCCTGATCCGGGCTGAGGGTGAGTTCTCTTCGCTGATCAAGTCCAGAGCCCTCATAAGAAGGTAGGATGGCGTGCATCGTTCCCGTACCGAATACAACATCGTGCACGGCGTTTCGCGGTAAACGGCCAACAGGGTTCGGATTTCGTTCGAAAATGGTATTAACTTCAGGGAAGATGTAACGGACATCCTTCAGCTTACGAATATAAGACATAATCTGCGGTATACCTTCGTCTACAATATCATGCGGGTGCAATTGGATTCCTGACATTTTATAATCACGCTCCTGTTAGTAGAGTTGTTTGTCATTCATATATTGAAGTGACGGGCAAGCTTGCTTTAAGCCCAGAATGGCTATGCCTTGCAGTGCCGATTGATGCTGTAGGGTTGATATCTCGATCGTAACATCGGTCACGTCCGTAGTGTGGAGGCCCACTTTGGCATTCAATCCTTCGAGCGAGAGGGATTGCGTTAATCCACCCATAAGCAGGATCTTCTCCGGATTGAGCAGGGAAATAATATTCAGAATGCCCAGGGCCAAATGCTCCTCGAATCTAGAAACCAAATGACGTGCCTGGATATCTCCCTCCACAGACATCTCAAATACTTCTTTAGCCGTAAGCTTCTTATCGAAAATCTTAAGCGCAGCAGCTTCCAAACCGGAACCGGAACATATAATTTCAAAGTGTCCCTTGTCCGATGGGGTATACAAATGATGCTGCTGAAACAGCATGTAACCAATTTCACCTGCTGCGTTTCTTGCACCTCGTATCAATTTGCCGTCAATCAGAATAGCGGAACCCAGCCCGGTTCCAATGCCAATGAGCACAGCAGAGTTTAAATTCTGGAGCGCGCCGGCATACATCTCGCCGACAAGCGCAGCTCGCACGTCGTTCTCAACGGTAACGGGTACCTGAAATACGTTGCTAAAGTACTGCCTTAGATCAATGTTCTTCCATTCCGGCAAGTTGGGAGATCCTTCAAGGACCATGCCGCAGGATGGATCAACGATTCCGGGAGTGGCAATACTTATGAATGCGAGGCGGTTGGCCGGCTGTCTGGTAGATTCAATGAAATCTTTGATGTCGGTTGCCATATGGTCTAGAAATTCCCGGCTTGACTGATGCTTATAAGTAGCAACGGTATGCTTAGCGATGCATTCGCCGGCCAGATTGAATTGTCCGAAATGGAGGGTAGTCCCCCCAAGATCAACGGCGATACCGAAGGCGGCGTTCTTGGCAAAATGAAGTCTTGTGCCGCGTTTGCTTAAATCGGCGTCATCCTTCTCGTCAAAAATTAACTTCTCCTCAATGAGTGTCTTGACGATATCGGACACGGTTGCCTTGGTTATCCCGGTCTCTTTGGCAATGTCGGTCCGGGCTATAGGTCCCATATCCTTAATGGTGTTGAGCACAATCTCTTTGTTCATCCTGCGAATCGTGCTGGGCAAATGTACTTCCATTGTGTGCGATCACTACCTTCCTCTTTAAACACTCTGCCCTTTAAGTTTAATAAATAAACTTAAATGGACATTGATGTGGGATTATCAAAACGTTTATGAAGAATTAATATTGGAAAACTCTATTTAAGTTTATAATATATCCTTAATGAAACCGGTGTCAATGGAAATTCATTAAACAATAAATGGTTGCCGACTGGATCACGTTCAAGTCGTCGCATATCTGATACCATATTGTTGGAGGATCATGTTATTGATAAAAAAGACGAGGGGGTAGCGCAGTGAAGGAAGAAACGCTGCTTCAGCTATTGGACGAGTTGAATCAGCAACAAACATTCTATCTGGAGAGACAATGCACCTTCCCGAGCATGATACCGAGCTGTTCCGGACGGGTTCTAAGCCAAGGGAGATTAGCGCTTCGTGGCCTTCCATGTAAGAATTTATTGAACTGCTTGAGGGTCAGGTCCAGCGGATCGAACACAGGTTCAGGGCGCATCTGCACGAGACGGTTTTATCTCCCTATACAACCTCTAAAGGTTTAAAGTTAACCAGGGTAGAAGAATTCTTAAGCTTTTGCTTATATCATGAAGGCATGCATTTTGATAAAATGAAATCGATTCTCAGCCAAAATATCCGGAAATTTGACATATTATGAAGGAGTCTCATAATTTAGGGCGAATATATTCGGAGTAGTCTGTACAGTGAAAGAGGGTGACCCGGCGTTATCAAGAAAGATCTGCATATACGGCGAATCGCATTTGCCTCTGTATTGAAGTGTGAGGAATGAGGACACTTAAATACAACTTGAAGAGGAGTTAGGCAAATGGATATCGTTACCGAAAGATTAGTGATTCGCGAGTTTGAACCAGATGATTGGCAGGATGTTCTGCAGTATACATCCGATCCGGTGGTGATGCATTACATGCCTGAGCCGGTGCATACGGAAGAAACAGTGAAGCAATTTTTGGAGCAGAACAAGGGCGAAAAAGCTCATCATTATGCGGTTATGCTGCAGGAAGATCAGCATGTGATTGGTCACATGGTGTTTCATCCATGGTTCGGCGAACATACGTATGAAATCGGCTGGGTGTTTAATTCGACCTATCATCGTAGGGGGTTTGCCACGGAAGCCGCCAGAGCTTTGCTTCAGCACGGCTTCGAGGTATTGGGGTTGCATCGAATCATTGCGACATGCCAGCCCGAGAATACACCCTCGTACCGGGTGATGGAGAAGCTGGGCATGAGGAGAGAAGGCTATTTTCAACAGTGTATCCCTCGTGGCGATATTTGGTGGGATGAGTATTCCTATGCTATGCTAAAGTCTGAATGGCGTACTATTTCATAGTTCTGATGTTTTAACATGCTGTGCCCAATGTATCTCTCATAACAATGAGGTGCATTGGGCTTATTTTTTCTGAAATCTGTGAATAAGGGCGGCTTGCTTAGAACGGATGCCTTAGCTAGATTAAGATTGGGCTTGGAGGTGCAACATGATGCGAAATATGCCGGCAAGGGAAGCGGGGGGCAGAAGAAAGCGTATCGTGATTCGAGTTTTGCTGGGACTAATGGGAATCCTGCTGATTTATACGATATATGTGGGCAGCACGATTTGGAACTACGCACAAAGAATAGTAAATATCCCGGCTGATGCAGCAATAGTGCTGGGGGCTGCAGTATGGGATGGAAAGCCTTCGCCTGTTTTTCAGGGACGCATTGATCATGCACTTTGGCTGTATGACCGTCAGTTCGTAAACAAGCTGATATTTACAGGTGGACGTAGTTCGGAGGATGAACTTGCTGAATCGGAAGTCGCCAGGCAGTATGCCATCAAGCACGGTGTTCCAGAGAGCGATATCCTTATCGAAACGGCTTCGAGGATCACCGAGCAAAATCTGCATTATGCCAATAAGGTAGGAGATTCAGCAGGGCTGTCCTCCTACCTTATTGTAAGTGACCCGCTGCATATGAAGCGGGCGATGATGATGGCAGAAGATTTGGGGCTGGAAGCCAATCCTTCACCCGCATCTCAGAGCGCGTATCAGAGTCTGAGAAGCAGAGTCCCCTTTTTAATCAGAGAAGTCTTTTATTATGTCGGTTATCAACTGGCTGCACCATTCCGATAAAGGGTCTGCCCAGAGGAAGGCCGTGTGCTATTACAGATTCTTGAGATCGTTCGCAAGCATCTGATGGCTCTCCTTGTCGGTTACCCTATCGAGATACCTTGTCGCGTTTTCTTTGGACGCCATAGCTTGCTCCTTGTTTCCCAGGACCAGATAGGCTCGGGCTTCCGCTTCATACCCGTAACCTATATAGAATGGTTCGAGGCTTGCCGATGATCCGACAATGATGCAGCGCTTGGCATAACGCAGTGCTTGTTCGCCTTGACCCGCTACCGCATACACTCTGGAGAGCTGCCAATATCCAATGGAAAGGTTGCGCTGTGTATGATCTTCAACCCGTGTCCAGTGCCAAAACGAGCTGTGACATATGTGAATCATGTTTTCTTCGTCTTCCGGTGTACGTTGTTTGTTCTCCAAGATATCCCATACCTGATTGAAGCAGTCCATCGCAAATTGTTTATGTGTTTTTGGTTCCTGATTGTCCATGCCTTTTCCTCCGATAATATGTATGCGTTATAAAGCCGGTAAATGGATCGTAAAGGTTGTCCCGTGATCAGGTATGCTCTCTACGTTCATCGTTCCGCCATGATTATGAATAATGTTCTTAGTAATCATCATTCCGAGTCCTGTCCCGGTGTCTTTGGTCGTAACAAAGGGCTGTCCCAGAGATTGGATCTGCTCCTGCGTCATTCCAACCCCTTCATCCTGCACGATAATTTGAACCTCTTGAGAATTGTGCAAAATGTCTAAGGTAATGGTACCACCTTGATTCATCGCTTCGATGGAATTTTTTAGCAGATTGATGAATACTTGCTTGAGCTGGTTTACTTCACCCTGAACGAAGACCGGAACCCTCGGATAATGTGGGATGATCTCGATATTTTTGAGGGCAGCTTGAACCTTCATCAGCGTAATGATCTGTTCCATAATGGCAAACACGTCGATGGGTCCGCTGATGTGAACGCCCTGCGGTTTCGAGAGGACCAGGAGTTCATTGACAATGAGCTCGATGCGTTTGAGCTCCGATTCAATGATTTCAAAATAGAGCTCGTTGCTGCGTTCCGCTGATCGCAGCAACTTCACGAATCCATTAATCGAAGTTAATGGATTCCGAATTTCATGGGCAATGCCAGCGGCCAACTGGCCGGCGGTGGTCAGCTTCTCGGATTGCATCACGCGATCCTCTTCTGCCCGCTGCTCTGTGATGTCTTTAAAGATGCCGACAGCGGCCTTCTCGCCTTCATAATTGATGATTAACGTGAACCCGGTGACCATCTTCTTTTGTCCGTCCAGACAGCGTATCAGATAATTGAAGCTTCCGAGCTCTCCGTTCTCCGCATATTTTGCCCTGCGTTTCATCAATGCGTTATGGTACGATGCGTCGACGATCACGTCAGTTGAAATTCCAAGGACGTCACGGGGATGCGCAGCGTTAACAAGTCTGAGCGCGGCAGGATTAACATAGTGGACAAAGCCTTTTTTTGTGATGAGTACGGAGAGGGGAAGTCCTTCCAGCAGCTGCAGAAACGAATGTTCCTTCTCGTTGAGCTTCTGTTCCTTCTGGTCCAGCTGTTTCATGAGCTGTCTCAGCAGCGTTCGATCCTCAAATTGTACCAAATATCCCTTGGGACCCTGCTCCGGATCCTGCTCAACGCTGCAACGTGCATTAAGGTATAACTCGCGATCGGACGGATGGCAATAAGCATATTCAAACGGGATTAGGGATTGCTGAAGCCCATGTGCAGCTTTTGCGTTCTGAACCACTCGATTCAGTAATTCGCGGAAGCTGTTTTCTTCTTGCGGCGCCCCGGCAGTTAACTCCTGCTGTGTGTATCCCAATAGATCACATAGTGCCGAATTCACCTTGAGAATCGTTCCATCAAGCGATACCATTGCCATTCCGATTACAGATTGTTCAAAGGCAAAATCATGATTAGGGCTGGAATAGGGCAGCACTGCAAATCTCCTTTCAAAATTTTGGGAGGATTGAATGTACCCATATTATAAGTGGGTCGAAATCATTCATCAATCCTTTAAAGCGATAGATCTAAGCAGGAATTTCATACTTTCGCATAAATATCTGCATCATCCATCACATTTGTCCTGAATTGAAAGTGTGCATGCCCCATAATATGAATCATTCAGCTTAAGAATGGCAAGGCAGCGAGTACGCCTAACCGTTCTCCAGGAGAAAGCGGGTCACACCGAGAAGTTGGTGTTTTTCAGTTGTTGAATTGCATGATCTAATGAGAGCTTAAGCTTTTCCGTAATGGGTCCCATAGGCAGTCGAAGGGTGTCCGATGAGATGATACCCTGCTTGGCAAGCAACCATTTTAGCGGAGCGGGATTGGATTCTTCAAACAGCTTACGAATGTAGGGAAGCAGGCCTTCGAACTCCATTTCGGATCGAGAGTAATCTCCTTGGGCAGCTAATTGAAACACCCGAATGAAAACCTCGGTATTCACATTGGCCGACGCCAATATTCCACCAGAGGCTCCATGAACCAGCATTTCATGAAAGAGGACATCGTTGCCGCATAGAACGGGCTTCGTATCATAATGGGATAAGCTTCTCATGAGCTCCGTACTCTCAGTGCTGTCTTTCATCCCGATCACGCCGGGGATCTCCATGATTCTTCTTATGACATCAACCGGTAACCGGATTCCAGTACGCGATGGAACTTCGTACAGAATTACCGGGATCCCAACCTCGGCCACCCTTCGGAAATGCTGCAGAATGCCATCGATCGAAGGGCGACTGTAATACGGCGTGACGACCAATACCGCATCAGCACCGATATGGCCTGCCAGTTCCGTTCGCTTTATGCTGGATACCGTATCGTTCGTACCGGTACCAATGATGAGCGGCAATAGCCGTCCGCCCAGACTCCCCCGCGTTTCCTCCACAACCTGCACGACTTCCTCCCAAGCTACGGTCGGCGCTTCACCGGTCGTTCCGTTGATGACCAATCCCTGAATATCGTAGGATAACAAACTCTTCAAATAATGACGATAAGAAGGAAGATCCAGTTCGTAATCCTGTAAAAAGGGAGTGATCACAGGAACAAAAATGCCATGCAGTTCTTGCTGACTCAACATAACCTTTCCTCCAATTCATGTGTGATGGCTATACTTTAACATGGGAATTAAGATCGGAGTTATCTATAATAATAGATAATTACTATCAATATTATTGATAAGGAGATAGCGATGGAACTCATCTACCTGCAAACCTTCAGGGAGGTTGCGATTCGCCAGAGTTTTACGAAAGCCGCGAATGAGTTGGGTTATGCTCAATCCAGCGTAACCACCCAGATTCAGAAGCTGGAGAAGGAATATGGCGTCAAGCTGTTTGAGCGGTATGGCAGAGGCTTGCGCCTGACGAAGTCCGGTGAGGAGCTGTTTAAGTATGCCGTTCAAATGCTGGATCTGTTTCAGCAGTCGAAGGAAAAGCTGACCAAGCAAGGTGGAGGCACCTTATCGATCGGAACGATAGACTCGCTGGCAGCTTATTTTCTTCCGTCCGTCATTCACCAGCTGAAACAAAGGCATGAAGATCTTGTCATCCGCATACAACCGGATCGTGAAGATAGCATTATCAGTAAGGTGAGAGAGGGCGAGTATGATCTCGGTCTTATTTTGGATAGAAAACCAGAGGATTCCTCCTTGAATTGGATCGCCATTCGGGAAGAGCCCCTTCTGCTGATTGCCCATCCGAATCATCCGCTTCTTGTTAAACCTGTCATAGAGCTGGAACACCTGGCTGATGCCGAATGGATTATGCCCGAGGATAGTTGTAATTACCGCATGATGTTGGAAAAGGTGCTGCGTGCTAGCGGAGTTCCAATGCGAATAGGCCTGGAATTGGGCAATCCGGAGGCAATCAAGAGATATGTGATGTCCGGTACGGGCATCTCATTATTGCCGAAAATGGTAGCAGAGGAGGAAATCAAACGTGGTGAGCTTGCGATTCTTCCCTTTGCGCATTCCGACATTCGACTGGACATTCAGTTGGTTATTCACCCCAAGAAGTGGTTTTCTCAATCGCTGAAGGATGCGATCGATATGCTGAAGTCTAAATCCTAATGTCGCCTAATGGTGATATTGCAATTAACGGGAAGATTCAGTATGATTTAAATAACAATGTATAGGTTTATGTGTGACTGGCGCAGCATGGGGGACCATGAGGGAGCACATAGATGACGACGGCCGTACGCCTGGGCAGAGGTAAGGGAAGCTTATTTCCCTTACCTCTTTATTATTTCTGATTCTATAAGTCTCTGAAACTACGAAAAGGGGATAAAACAACGATGTTAAAAACGAAAAAAATACTGCTGCTAGGTTCGGGAGAACTGGGAAAAGAAGTCGTGATTGAGGCACAGAGACTGGGTGTGGAAACCATAGCCGTCGATCGTTATGCCGACGCTCCTGCCATGCATGTTGCCGATCATAGCCATGTCATCGATATGTTGGATGGGGAGAAACTGCGCGCAATCATTGAGCAGGAGAAGCCGGACCTGATCGTACCTGAGATCGAGGCGCTGGCTACCTCGGAACTGGTTAAGCTGGAGGAAGAGGGGTACCGGGTCATTCCTACTGCCAGAGCTGCAAAGCTTACGATGGACCGAGAAGGGATTCGCCGGTTAGCTTCAGAGGAGTTAGGGCTGCCTACTGCGGGCTATCGATTTGCCGATACTTATGAGGAGTTTAAACAGGCTGTTCTGGACATGGGGTTTCCATGTGTAATTAAACCTCTGATGAGCTCCTCAGGTAAAGGCCAGAGCGTATGCCGCTGCGAAGGAGATATCGAGTCCTGCTGGAACATCGCCATGGAGGGCGGCCGTGTGCAGAACGGAAGAGTGATCATTGAGGAATTCATTATATTCCAGTCGGAGATCACGCTTCTGACCGTTCGTTCCGTCAATGGAACAAGCTTCTGTGCGCCAATCGGACATATTCAGGAGAGCGGGGACTATATCGAATCCTGGCAGCCACACAATATGTCGGAAGAGCAAATCGAGGAAGCTAAATATATTGCAAGGAAGATTACCGATGAGCTTGGCGGTTATGGATTGTTTGGGGTTGAATTGTTCCTGACTGAGGATAAAGTGTATTTTAGCGAGGTGTCTCCGCGACCGCATGATACCGGGTTGGTTACACTGGTCACGCAAAATTTATCTGAATTCGCGCTTCACGTCCGTGCCATTCTTGGGTTTCCGATCCCGGAGATCGAATTGATAACGCCGGGAGCCAGCCGTCCGCTAAAAGCGGCGAGAGAGCTGGAGAATTATACAGTTACCGGCGCCGAGCAAGCACTGGCTGTTCCGAATACGCAGCTGCGCATTTTTGGGAAACCGGTGACCAAGATCGGAAGACGGATCGCAGTTGCGTTGTCAACCGCCGGCACAGTGGAGGAAGCCCGTTCGCGTGCGAAGCTGGCTTTGGATAAGCTTGCTGTTGAAGAAGCATAAATCATCGGGATTCCATTGATATAGCTCATTATATTATGTTGAAAAGGTCAACCGGAATAACCGGTTGGCCTCTTCTGTTATGGAAAGATCATGGATCAAAATCGGCTACGAACGGTTCAAATGCTGATAACCTGTTCTTGTTTTAGTTTTGATGATAAATATGCAGTAATTTATGTTCTTTCATGATAAGATACACAAGAATACAAACGACCCTCACCCATTATAATGTTTTCAAGGCGATGCTATATAGGCAAGGCTTGTAACGTCATAATATCAAATAAATATAAAGAGGAACGTATAAGACGGCATAGGAGAATCTACATGAGAGACATGACGCAAGGAAGTCCGATCAAGCTGATTATCATGTTTACGATCCCGCTTTTGATCGGAAATATTTTTCAACAATTTTATAATATGGCGGATACCCTGATCGTGGGTCGTACTATTGGTGTGAACGCACTTGCGGCTGTGGGCTCGACAGGCAGTATATTGTTTTTTGTTATTGGCTTTGCCCAAGGCTTGACGGCAGGTTTGTCCATCATAACGGCGCAGCGCTTTGGCGCTAAGGATATCGCGGGCGTTCGAAAAAGCGTGGGAACAAGTATATGGATTAGTCTTATATTCACGGTTTTCCTTACCATTGTGAGTGTTATATTCACGAGGCCTGTTCTCGTCATGATGAACACGCCGGCAGAAATCTTGGATGATGCTTATTCGTATTTAATCGTCATTAACTGGGGTGTTGGCGCAGCCGTTCTGTTCAACTTGCTGGCTAACCTGCTCAGAGCACTTGGGGACAGCCGGACGCCGCTTCTCTTCTTGGTGGTCGCAAGCATTCTGAACATCGTACTCGATCTGTTGTTTATTCTTATATTCAAGATGGGCGTAGCCGGAGCAGGCCTTGCCACGGTGGTATCGCAGCTGTTCTCCTGCCTGCTCTGCTTATTATACATTCACAAAAAGGTTCCGCTTCTGCAGTTCAAGAATGCCGATTGGTCCATCGATTGGACATTTATACGCAAGCATATGTGGGTCGGTTTCCCGATGGGCTTCCAAGCCTCCATCATAGCGATCGGAGCCATCATTCTACAGATTACGCTTAACGGTCTTGGGGCAACGGCCGTAGCCGCCTATACGGCAGCTCAGAAGATTGACATGCTTGCTACGCAACCCATGAGTTCCTTTGGCATTACGATGGCGACTTTTGCTGCCCAGAACTTCGGAGCGAATCGCATAAACCGAATCAAGCTTGGAGTTAAACAATGCATATGGGTCTCGGGATCCTTCAGCCTCGCCGTGGGCTTGCTGGTTATATTTGCGGGTCCTGCAGCCGTCAGCCTCTTTGTCGGTCAAGGAGAGGAAGAATTGCTGTCCCTTAGCAGGCTGTATTTCTTATCGAACGGCAGCACCTATTTGCTGCTGTCGCTGTTGTTCATCTACCGCTTCACGCTGCAGGGACTGGGGCAGAGCTTTATCCCAACCGTAGCCGGCATTATGGAACTGATTATGCGGGTATTGGCAGCCATCTTCCTGACCGCGCAGATCGGGTTCCTCGGCGCAAGCCTGGCAAATCCGCTGGCTTGGCTCGGAGCCGTCATTCCGCTCGGCATTGCCTATTACCTGAGCATTAAAAGATTAAGCGCGCCTGCTAAACCCGTCTCCGTACCTGTTCAGGCGTAAGGATTTTTACACAATTGAAATCAGAACGAATCATGACTTAATGAACAGAAATCATTCTGTTGTTCAAGAGCCATGCATTCGTTCTTTTTTTTGCTTCATCAAGCTTGAAAAAAGATGCATTCCAAATTTGGATGCGCCGGGGTAAGATCACATTAGATTCTTTTAACTAATTTGACAGATTAGAACAGGAGAGGTTGCCTTGTATAAAGTGCTGTTAGTGGACGATGAAGCCGATGTTAGGGAGGGACTCGTGCAGGAAATCCAGTGGGGAGCCTGCGGATTTACGATCGAGGGAACGGCGGAGAACGGGAGAGAGGCCATGGAGCTTGCGGAGCGATTGGAGCCGGATGTCGTCATTACCGATATCAGTATGCCGTTTCAGGATGGGCTCCAGTTGGCCTCGTGGCTCAGAGAGTTTCAGCCGCTGTGCAAAATCGTGATCTTAACCGGATACGATGAATTTGATTATGCCCGTCAAGCGATTACGCTTAGCGTGGACGAGTATTTGCTGAAGCCATTCTCTGCCGAAAGCTTCACGGAGCTATTGGGGAAGATCAAAGACAAGATCGATATGGAGGTTACGGAGCGTGAGGATGTGCGCCAGTTGAAGGAGCATTACCGCACGAGCTTGCCTTTGCTTCGGGAATCGTTTCTTGCGTCTCTGCTCACCCGGAAATTGCCCCGCTCGATCATTGAGGAGAAGACTCGAAATTACGGTTTGTCTTTGAATGGGGGGAGTTACCTGGCTGCGGTTATGGCATTATATCCCGCTTCTGTAGATAAGGAGCATACGTCCTCAACTTCCCTTCGCCATTCGGGAGACTTGGATTTAATGCTGCATGCCATGCTGAACATTGCTAAGGAGCTGCTGGATCCCGAATTTTTTGGAAGCGTATTCATATATCAGGACAGCATTGTGCTGTTGATTACGAATGACGAGAGCGAAAACGAAGCGTGGTTTAGCGAGCTGCAGATGACACTTGACCGCTTGTTAAAAAGCATTCTTCATTATTTGAAGCTCCCGGTTACGATTGGAGTGGGCTCTATGGTGCGGAGTCTGTCCGACCTTAAGTATTCCTATCAGGATGCGCTGCTGGCGCTCGACTACCGGTTGATTCTTGGTGCCGAGAAAGTCATCTTCATTGATGATGTTGAGCGCCCGAGACCGGAGGGAGTTCGTCTGGATGAATTAAAGGAGCAAGCGCTGATCCGCAGTCTAAAACTCGGAACGGAAGAGGAATTAACTGAAGCAATCTCGCACATATTTGATGAACTCATGGGTGCCTCCTGTACCATTCAGGACGTTCAGGTATACCTTTTGGAGGTTGTAACGGCTATATTGAGATCGGCTCAAGAATCCGGGATTGAGATCGAGGCGTTGTTCGGCGCAGGGTCTCAGCTGCATGCGGAGATTTTCAAGTTTTCCGGATTGCAGGAGGCTAAAGCCTGGCTTCAGGATGTCTGTTTGACTATACGCAAGCATATCGCCAGCTCCAGGCAGCATGCGTACAAAGACATCGTGGAGAAGGCACTCCAATATACCCGGGAGCATTACGGTGACTCGGAGCTATCGCTGCAGGAGCTGTGCGTGCAGCTTCATATCAGTACAGGCTATTTTAGCGCTGTGTTCAAAAGAGAAGTCAAAATGACCTACGTGCAGTATTTGATGCAGCTTCGGATGGAAACGGCCAAAGAGCTTCTTCGATCATCGGAACTTAAAGCGTTCGAAATCGCGGAGCGTGTCGGATTTGCAGATCCGAATTATTTCAGCTTCTGCTTCAAGAAGCAGGTCGGCATCTCACCCAAGGAATACCGGACACAAGCGAGGGGGTAGAACTCGGTGAAAATCACGTATGCTAAGCGGGACTCGTTTAAACCAACCATTCAGCGTTGGGTTAGGCGATTTCGCGCACACAGCATTCAATCGATCATCATGTGGTCCTTCTCGGCATTTATTCTGCTTATCGTGATCGTGGTAGCTGTTCTGTTGTTCAATAAATTCTCGCGATCGGCGGAGCAAAGCGTGTTTTTGAATGCCCAGCAAATCGTGGATCAGGTCAGCTATAATCTCGAGGATTATGTGGACGGGATGGCACAGCTGTATCGGGCCATTGAGGAAAATATGCTCGCGGACGGGCAATGGGACGATGAGCAGGTGACTCAACAGTTGAACACCATCATGCGAAGTCGGGATGACATCGTCTCCATCGCTTTATTTAATGAACAGGGCGATATGCTGAGGAACCACCCGGCCATGCCGGTTAAGCCCAGCGCCAGGGTGACGGAGCAGAGCTGGTTTCACTCGGCCATGAGAGTCTCCAACCATCTGAGCTTCTCGCTGCCGCATGTTCAGAATTTGTACGACCATACATTTAAATGGGTGGTCACGATGAGCAAAGGAATTACGGTTGTTCATAACGGAGAGCCGACGTATGTCATTCTGCTGGTGGATATCAACTTCAAGAAGATCGATGAGCTGAGCAGCCGCATCAGCCTGGGGAAGCGAGGGTATGCGTACATCATCGATGAAGGAGCGGGAAACATCGTGTATCATCCCCAGCAGCAGTTAATTTACATGGGGCTTCGGAATGAGAGCGTAGAACGGGCACTTACTTCTTCGGACAGTTACATTGATGAATCGGATGGAGTCAAGCGGCTGAATACGGTGAAGTCGGTCGTTAATATCGGATGGAAAATCGTTGGGGTTTCCTATTTGGATGAAATCATGACCACAAGAGAAGAGGTCAATCGTTATCTGGTTCAGGTTGTGGCGATTGTTCTGGTGCTAGCCATCGTGGTTTCCCTGATTCTCTCGGCTATGCTGACCCGCCCCATCCGCCGGATGGGCAGAACGATGAAGGCAGTGGAACGGGGTGATTTCAATGTGGAGCTCCCGATGCAGGGGCCGCTGGAAGTGGTACAGTTGTCCAGCCGCTTCAATCTGATGCTGGATAAGATCAGGCAGCTCATGAAGCAGATTGTGAAGGAGCAGGAATCGAAGCGTAGATACGAGCTGGAAGCTTTGCAGGCTCAGATCAACCCGCATTTTTTATATAACACCTTGAATTCGGTGGTCCGCATGGTGGGCATGAGCAAGAAGGAGGAGGTCATTACGATGATTACTTCCTTGTCGAAGCTGTTTCGTTTGAGCTTGAGTAAAGGAAAAACATCGATAAGCGTCCGTGAGGAGTTGGAACATGCAAGGCATTATTTGACCATCCAACAGATGAGATATAAACAGAAATTCGATTTTATGATCGAAGCGGATGAAGCGGCGCAGTCTTGTTACACGCTAAAGCTGGTGCTTCAGCCTTTAATCGAGAACGCCATTGTACATGGCATCGAGTATATGGTGGATCATGGACATATTCACATAACGGCTGCTATCAAAGGTGACCTATTGGAGATGACGGTGAAGGACAATGGAGTCGGGATGTCCCCCGAGATGCTTGAAAGGATATTGGAGGTTGAAGCACTGCGTCAAAATCCGGCTCGATTTATCAATACGGCAGGCTCCGGCGTGGCCGTTCGAAATGTTCATGACCGCATCCAATTGTATTATGGGCATCGTTTCGGTCTGGAGTTTGAGAGTGAGCTCGAAGTGGGCACTACCGTTCGCATACGGATTCCGGTCATTCACGACAAGGGGGAGGGGCGGGAGAATGATTAGAATTCATCGTGTGGTACGGATACCGGTTGTACCTAAGGGCTGTCTCGTTGTGCTTATCCTATCCTTGATCCTCTTAACATCGTGTTCATCAGGCGCAACCATGGATGAGAATGAGCCCGAACTCCGGCATATTGCCCTCGTGGCTCCCATACACGCCGAAGAGCAGGGGGATGCCATCCGATTAGGCGCCGAGGCGGCTGCCAAGGAAAATGGATTGGTGCTCGATTATATCCCGCTGGAGCCAAGTGACGATGAAGCGGAGCAACTGCAAGCTGCATTGAAGGTGCTGGAGAAAGGCTCCTCCGCGATTTTGATCGATCCGGCATCCGAAGCCGTACTGCAGAAATTAGGGGATCAGGCATCAGCGGCTGATGTCCCTGTCATTGCTTTGAATGATGAGCGAATGACCACAGGTGTCCTGTCCGCCATTGCAATCAATAATGAGGTGGCCGGACGCAAGGCGGGTGAGCAGCTGGCTGACTTACTTGAAGGTCGGGGTGTTATCGCCATACTTCGATCCGACAGGGAGGATCCCGACCTAATGGCCCGCGAAGAGGGCGCCAAAAGTGTACTGTCGGAAATGAGCGGGATTCAAATCGCGGACGGAGCTGCGTGCGGCAAACGTGAAGATGCATGCTGGCAGGCAGCCAAGCAGCTGCTGGACCGGGAATCGGTCGACGGGATTCTGGCTCTTGATATTCAGGCTTCCTTGGGAGCGGCCAAAGAAGTCGCGAGAAGGAAAGTTCAGGGGAAGATCAAGATTGTCACCTTCGGAAGTGATCTGGAGCAGCTTCAGCTTCTGCAGGATGGCATCCTTCATAAGCTCGTTGTGCAGAACGGGTTCAGCACGGGTTATCTGGGAGTAGAACAGGCCGTGAAGGTCTTAGATGGTTCGAAATATGACAAGCCGATTGTGATAGAGACCAAGGTAATTGATGCCGACAACATGTTCTGGATGGATAATCAGAAGGTGCTATTTCCATTTGTGAAGTAAAGAAGATGCGATGCTTAGAAGTAAAGTGATGAGAATTTTGCTAGAAAGCATGAGGATTTTGAATTCGAATGTCAGGAGCTTTGCGGCATAATGGCGGTAGACAGTGAGATATGGCATATAAATGCCGTACCCGTCACTGAAAATTCGAATGAAACAAGGGAGGTCAACCCAGGTGAAGAAAAAATGGCTGATAATCCTTATGGCCGGCATGATGCTGACCACGGCGGCATGCAATAATGGCGGGAGCAGTTCAACCGGCAGCGATAGCAAGGGAAGTGAAGCGGCGGGTGGCAGCACCCCTCAAGTCGGGGTGGCGATTTATAAGTTTGACGACACGTTCATGACAGGCGTTCGGAATGCGATGTCCGATGCAGCGAATGGCGTAGCCAAACTGGATATCGTGGATAGCCAAAATGCGCAGCCAACTCAAAATGAGAAAATCGATCTGTTTATTTCAAAGAAATACAGCTCCATGATTATCAACCCGGTGGATCGGACGGCGGCCGGTGTCATTATCGATAAGGCTAAAACTGCGAATACACCAGTGGTCTTCTTGAATCGGGAGCCGATCGCGGAAGACATGAACAAATGGGATAAGGTGTATTACGTAGGGGCGAAAGCGGAGGAATCCGGAACGATTTCGGGTCAGCTTATTGTCGATTATTGGAAGGCCAATCCAAAGGCGGACAAGAACGGGGATGGCAAGCTGCAGTATGTATTGCTGCAGGGTGAGCCGGGGCATCAGGATGCCGAGCTGCGAACCAAATTCTCCGTCCAGGCGATTCAAGATGCGGGGATAGAAGTCGAAGCGCTAGCGGTGGATACCGCCATGTGGGACCGCGTGAAAGGACAGGAAAAGATGCAAGCCTTCCTTGCATCCCATGGCGACAAGATTGAAGCGGTTCTGGCAAACAATGACGATATGGCGCTCGGCGCTATTGAGGCATTGAAAGCAGCGGGTTACTTCAGCGGCGACAAATATATGCCGGTCGTGGGCGTAGATGCGACAGCTCCGGCTATTCAGGCGCTGGAAGATGGCACGCTTCTCGGCACCGTGCTTAATGATGCCAAGAGCCAGGGCAAAGCTTCTGTTGCGATTGCCGCAGCACTATCCAAAGGGGAAACGCCGAACAAGGACAACACCGGATTTGATATTACCGACGGCAAATACGTATGGATCGCTTACAAAAAAATAACGAAGGACAATATCGCCGACGCGAAATAATAGCAGGGTTATAGGAGGGGGCAGCGGCTAATCAAAGCGTTGTCCCTTTATATTCGGCTTTTTTCGATCCGGCTAGCGAAGGAGGTATCCCGAAGGTGACGGAACCGTATGTGCTGGAGATGCGGAATATATCGAAGGCGTTTCCCGGCGTTCAGGCGCTAAACGACGTAACATTCAAGGTGAGACCAGGCACCGTGCATGCTCTTATGGGCGAGAATGGGGCAGGTAAATCAACGTTGATGAAATGTTTATTCGGCATATACAAGCCTGATGAAGGTGATATTTATTTAAACGGCAGCAAGGTAGCCATCAACAGCTCCAAGGACGCACTGAATCATGGAATATCCATGATCCATCAGGAACTTCATCCCGTGCCGCATCGCAACGTGATGGAGAATATATGGCTTGGAAGATTTCCGATGGCGGGCTTCTGGCCTTTGAAATTCGTGAATGAGAAACAGATGGCAGAAGATACACTCCGCCTGTTTCGCGAGCTCGATATCGATATTGATCCCAGGGCAAGAACAGGAGCGCTTTCTGTATCCAAGATCCAATCGCTTGAGATTGTCAAAGCCGTGTCCTATCACTCCAAGGTGATTGTCATGGACGAACCGACCTCATCGCTGACCGGGAATGAGGTGGAGCATCTGTTCAGCATCATGAACAGGCTGCGTTCGCAAGGCGTGTCGATTGTCTACATCTCGCACAAAATGGAAGAGATTTTGCGCATATCCGATGACGTGACGATCATGCGCGATGGGAAATATGTGGGAACCTGGCAAGCCGGCGAGCTGACGACCGATTTGATTATCACCCGTATGGTGGGGCGGGACTTGACGGAGCGCTATCCTGAACGGACGAACGTTCCCGGCGAAACCCGGATGCAGGTCCACCAATTAAGTTCCACGAATCCGAAATCGTTTCAGAATGTATCCTTCGAGCTAAGACGGGGAGAGATCCTGGGTATTGGCGGCCTTGTCGGTGCACAGCGAACGGAACTGGTTGAAGCTATATTCGGGCTTCGTCCGGTGGCATCCGGAACCATCTCGATTAACGGGAAACTGGTAAAGATCAAATCACCCTCTGATGCCAAGAAAAATAACATGGCGCTGCTGACTGAAGAGCGCAGAGTTACTGGCATATTCCCGGTTCTCTCGGTCTATGAGAATACCGTCATTGCCAATCTTCGCAGGTATCAGAACTTCGCGTTTCTGTTAAATGAACGCAGAGGAATCGAGGATGCGCGAACGAACGTGGAGCAGCTGAGAACCAAAACGCCATCGGTCCATACCCAGATACGGAACCTGTCGGGTGGCAATCAGCAGAAGGTGCTGCTGGCGAGGTGGCTTCTGACTGAGCCTGAAATCCTTCTGCTGGATGAGCCGACACGTGGAATCGATGTGGGCGCTAAGTTTGAGATTTATTCGATCATTACGCAGTTAGCCAAGCAAGGAAAGAGCATTATTATGATTTCCTCCGAAATGCCCGAGCTGCTCGGAATGTCCGACCGAATCATGGTGATGAGCGAAGGGCGGCTGACGGGAATTCTCGCAGGGCAGGAAGCAAGTGAAGAGGAAATCATGCGGCTTGCCGCACAGCAGCGGTCAGCTGATTCGGGAGGGGAAGTCGATGAATACGCAAACCATCGGTAAGGTGAAAGATTATTTGGCGCAGCGCGCCATATTTGTAGTATTGATATTACTTGTTGTCGGGATTGCAGTCGCAGATCCCAATTTTCTGGCCTTCTCCACGCTGCGGGATATTTTGCAGCAATCCTCCACCCGATTAATTATCGCCCTTGGCGCGGCGTTCATTCTGATCACCGGCGGGGTTGACCTCTCCGCAGGACGCGTTGTCGGATTAACGGCGGTTGTATCGGCTTCCATGCTGCAAACGGATGTATACGCAAACCGCTTCTTCCCGGACCTGCCCCAAGTATCGGTTGTATTGCCGATTCTTATCGGTATATTAGCGGGGCTTATCGTTGGGTTAATCAATGGTTTCATTGTAGCTAAACTGCATGTGCCGCCATTCATAGCCACGCTCGGTACGATGGTCGGCATTTACGGCATCAATTCCATCTATTTTGATATGGAGCCGAACCAATCCCAGCCGATTGGCGGCTTGAGACCGGACTTTACCGTGTGGGGCAGCGGCTACATTGACTTCGGCGGCGGATATTCACTCCCTTACATCGTCATTATCGCCGTCTTCGTTGCGTTCATCTGCTGGGTCATATTCAACAAAACCCGGCTCGGCAAAAACATGTATGCCATCGGCGGCAACGTGCAAGCAGCGCATGTATCGGGGATCAATGTAGCCCGTAATCTTATAGCGATCTACGCGATTTCCGGTGCGTTGTATGGCATCGCCGGTGTACTGGAGGCTGCGAGAACCGGGGGCGCGACGAATAACTACGGCAATATGTATGAATTGGATGCGATTGCCGCATGCGTGGTTGGCGGGGTATCCACTGCGGGAGGCATCGGTACGGTGCCAGGTGTGATGGCCGGGGTTCTTATCTTCGGCGTCATCAATTACGGATTAACCTTTATCGGCGTCAGCCCATACTGGCAATTGATCATTAAAGGGCTTATTATCGTAGCAGCAGTCGCGTTTGATATTCGCAAATATATGGCCAAAAAATAAAAGGAAAAGAAGCCGCTGGAATATATCCCGCGGCTTTTGTAAAGATATCAGGAAGTATAAACTTCGAGGCTTGGGCCTTCCTGATATCGCAAGAAAAACTTCCTCTAACCGCGGTCTGTCTTCCGAGAAAGTACGTCGATAGACGTTTTTCTTTAGATATCAGAAAGTATAAACTTCGAAGCACGGGCCTTCCTGATATCGCAAGAAAAACTTCCTATACCCGCGGTCTGTCTTCTGAGAAAGTACGTCGATAGACGTTTTTCTTTAGATATCAGAAAGTATAAACTTCGAAGCACGGGCCTTCCTGATATCGCAAGAAAAACATCCTATACCCGCGGTCTGTCTTCTGAGAAAGTACGTCGATAGACGTTTTTCTTATAATCATCCATTACAGGAGGTGCCGTCATGACTACAGGTAAAAAACAATTAAATATCGGCGTGCTGGGCTGTGGTCCCATATCGCAGTACGGACATTTCGAGGCTTGCCGGAGAGCGCACAATGCGAGGCTATACACGATTTGCGATGTCGCGGAGGATTTGCTGAACCGCATGGCCGAAATCCACCGGCCTTCCAAGATCTACAATGATTATGACAAGATGCTGGCCGATCCCGAGGTAGAGGCTGTCATCATTGGCATCGCGGATCAATTTCACGTGCAAGCCGCTCTTAAAGCCATCGAAGCAGGAAAACATGTTCTAGTGGAGAAGCCTCTTGGGGTCACCGTAGAACAGTGTGAGGAATTGCAGCGGAAGGCACGGCATTCCGGATGTATTGTCCAAATCGGCAATATGAAGCGCTTTGACCCCGGCATCGCGTATGCCAAGCAGTTTATTGATCAAGAAATGGGTGAGATGCTGGCGCTGAAAGCGTGGTACTGCGACTCAACCTACCGATATACGGTCACCGGTAACGTGCAGCCCATGGTGCAGCTTAGTCCGAATGCCTTAAGGCCGGAAGGCAATCCCAAGCTGGATAAGCTGCGTTACTTCATGCTGACACATGGCAGCCATCTGGTGGATACGGCTCGATTTTTAGGTGGAGAGATGAATAGCGTTACAGCCTGGAACACGCAAAAGTTCGGAGCGTATAACTGGTTTGTCACGGTGCAGTATGCCTCGGGCGCTGTAGGACATCTGGATCTAACGGTTGCCGTGCGGATGGACTGGCATGAGGGCTTTCAGATCTACGGCGAACACGGAAGCGTTATTGGCAAGACCTATAATCCTTGGCTTTTTAAGTCCAGCGACGTCGAGGTATTCTCCTCACGCGACGGTTGTTATCATCGTCCGCTCGGGGAAGATGCGCATTTCTTCAAGCTGCAGGTTGAAGCCTTTGCGGATACGATTATGGAGCAGGCACCCATGCGAGGGGCCAATCTGGAGGATGGAGTGGCAGCCATGCGTGCCATGGCGGCAATTGCACGATCGGTGGAGAGTGGGAATACGGTGAAGCTGGCTGATGTAACGGGAGGTGTATGAGGCATGAGGCTGGGCATTTTCTCCAAGACGTTTGAACGACCTACATTGGAGGAAAATTTGGACGCAGTGAAAGCAAACGGACTGAGTGTGATTCAATTCAATCTTACCTGCGCCGGTCTTCGGTCGTTGCCGGACGAGATCGAATTGGAAACCGCGGTGCAAATAAGAGAAGAATGTAAGAAGCGGCATCTTCATATGGCCGCAGTTTCCGGAACCTTCAATATGATTCACCCGGACCGGCAGCGCGTGCAGGATGACATTCGCCGGTTTCGCCATTTGGCAGCGATGTGCCATTCAATGGGGACGTCAGTCATTACCCTGTGCACAGGCACGAGAGATCCAATCGATATGTGGAGAAGGCATCCGGATAACGATTCACCGGAAGCGTGGGATGACCTGCTAACGACCCTGCGTGAAGTAGTGAATATGGCAGAGGAGTTCGAGCTGGAACTGGCTATTGAACCTGAGCCTGCCAATGTGATCAGCGATGCTGTCAAAGCCAGACGGCTGCTGGATACGATGGATTCTCCCCGGTTAAAGGTCGTTCTGGATGCAGCGAACTTGTTCAGTCCGACTGAGAGGAGGCCCCTGGCAGAAGTTATCGGTCAAGCGCTGTCACTGCTCAGCGAACATGTCATTATTGCACATGCCAAGGATTATTCGACCGTAGACGGACTCCATTATACGGCTGCAGGAACCGGTGAACTGGATTATAAAGCTTACATGAAATTGCTGCACGCTTATCATTTCAAGGGTCCGCTGATTCTTCATGGCCTGCATGAACGTCAGGTGCCGCAAAGCGTCTCTTATCTGAAGACCCAATTCACAGCGGCCATGTTATGACACGAACTTCAACGCAATAACAGCAACACCCATGAATGTTATGGGCTTCTTGGTTCATCCTCATTGAATCTTCACAAGTTTCAGTTACAATGGGGTCTTATGTTAAAGTTGATTTGTACTGATGAAGGATTCAATAAGGAGAAACCAGAATGAAGACCATATTAATCGTGGATGATGAACCGAATATTCGAGAAGTTCTTGTATCTTATCTGAACAAAGAACATTATCTGACGCTGGAAGCGGCCAACGGTGCCGAAGCGTTCGATTTCCTGCGAGAGCAATCCGTCAATCTTGTCATACTGGACCTCATGCTTCCGGATATGGATGGTGAGCGGATATGCCAGGAAATTCGTACGTTCAGCTCGGTACCCATCATGATGTTAACGGCTAAGGTTGCCCAGAGCAGCCGGATTGGCGGGTTTGCCATCGGAGCCGATGATTATATCGTGAAGCCGTTCGATCCTCGGGAAGTTGTGGCCAGAGTCAAGGCCGTCTTGAGACGGGGAGATGACAGCAAGCTGCTGGCGGACGTTATTGTATATCACCAAGGCGCGCTGGCCATTCATTCAATGAAACACGAAGTTACCTGCCATGGAAAGGTTGTAAACTTGACGCCAAGCGAATACAAACTGCTGCTTCTGTTGGCCAAGTACCCCCAGCGCATTTTTTCGCGCGAAGAACTGGTCGACCGGGTGTTAGGCTATGACTTTATCGGCGACATCCGAATCATTGATCAGCATATCAAGAATCTGAGGCAAAAGATTGAATCAGACCCCAGACAGCCCAAGTATATCATCACCGTATACGGATTCGGATACCGCTTTGGAGGTGATGGGGCTTGAAGCATCGGCTGGACCTGAGGCTTGCCGCCATCATTATCAGTATCACGGCAGGGATTCTAATCATGTTTACCGTGATCAATATTGTGACCAACCATTATCATATCGCCATGTTTGAACAGCAATCATCCGTGCAACATGGGATGGCTGAGCTGAATTATCATTTGGAGCAGGCGCAGATGCAATCCATCATTTTGACATGTCTTTTATCCATTGCGATTGCTTCCGTAATAGGCATATATGTTGCAAGGAGAATATCGGCCCCCCTCGTCCAGATGAAGCGAGCGGCTGAAATGATGACGCGGGGGAAGTGGGACATCCGTGTGACAACCAAAGGGTACGATGAAATCGCGGGACTCGGCTCTTCGCTGAACGAGCTGGCTGTGCAGTTACAGAAGCAGGAGTTGCTTCGCAGGAATATGACCCAAGATATCGCACATGAACTGCGAACGCCGTTAACCACATTAAAGAGTCACACCCGTGCACTTGAGGATGGCATATGGGAGCCGACCGCAGATCGGTTTCAAACGTGCCTGAAAGAGATTGATCGATTGATTCAGCTCGTCACGGAGCTCGAAGATTTGCACGATATGGAATCGCCGGAGTTTCAACTATCCCGATCCAAGCAGGAGCTTGGTCAAATTATGGAGAGGGCCATCACCTTGGCGGCAGCAATGTATCAAGAAAAAAAGGTGGACCTGCAATATGTCAGCGGTTCGCCGATCCTAGCCGAGGTGGATGCCGACCGGATGCTCCAGGTTCTAATCAATATGTTAAGTAATGCCTTACACTACACGCCAGCTGGCGGAACGGTACAAGCCGAGCTCGTGGACGAAGGGGCAAATGCCCTGATTCGAATCAAAGATTCAGGTCAGGGGATTTCTTCCTCCGATCTGCCGTATATTTTCGAAAGGCTGTATCGGGGCGATAAGTCAAGAAATCGGTTAAGCGGCGGAAGCGGGATGGGGCTGGCCATCGTCAAGCAGCTGGTTTCCGCTCATGGCGGTCAAGTGTGGGCCGAAAGCGGAGATGAGCATGTCGGCGGGAGCTGCTTCTATATCCGGATTCCGAAAGAAGAATAGATGAATGGACATGCAAAAAACCGGATCAGAAGATCCGGTTTTTCCATCCCATTAACTTGGCTGCGCTCTCAACATAATAGTAATCGCCATAGATAAGCGAGACATTTATATTTTGTCCTGCAGGCAGATGTCCCGTGGCTTCCTTCAGGATGCCTTCATACGCGGGGTCATCCCATTCGGCGTAATGGGCCGTCAAGGAGTCGATGATACGCAGGGCACTTTGGCGGTACAGAGCGCTTTCGGTTAAAGGCACCAGGTCCGCGATTTCAAGCAGACCGGAAGCAGCGCAGGATGCTGCTGACGTATCCCGTGGTTCGGAAGTCATCGGGGTCGATTCCGTCTCTTCACGATCGGATGGTCCCATCTCCTTGCGCTCCGCACGGAAATCCCAGCGGGGTATGGAATCCTCCTCAAGGGAAGCTATGAAAAAATGGGCAACCCGCTTGGCGGCTTCAAGATACCGTATATCGCGGGTATAACGATAGGTATTAGCCATGCCATGCAATGCCCAGGCCGCTCCACGACTCCACGCAGACTCCGGACCATAGCCTTGTCCTCCCAGCGCTTCGATGAATTCTCCCGTTAACGGATCAAATCGGCAGATGTGCCGAACGGAGCCGTCCGGTCTTATGAAAAACTCGGCAACCGTATTGGCTTGCTCGCTGGCGATATGAGCGAATCTCGGGTCGCCACTCTCCTCGGAAGCCCAGAATAGGAGGGAGAGGTTCATGGTGGAGTCGATAATGGACCAGCCTTCATTCCCATGATTCCATGAGGCTGGTTTCACTTGATTCCAAGCACGAATAAATCTGCCGACCGGGTTATACCTCCCGGCAAGCAGGGTAGCCGCCAACAATCCTCTCCGCCTGGCATCCGGATCGCCGGTCAGTTTATATTTGATGACGGCTGTCGGCAGAAATTGAAAGCCGACGTCGTGATGAAAATTACTGTCCCCGATCAGCGCTTGTTCAAGTCGAACATCCCATTCCCAAGCCCATTCCTTATACTGCGGCTCCTTGGTCATATCATACATGATCCAGAGCATTCCCGGCCAAAAACCGGAGGTCCACCAATCGATCCGGGTGGAATCATAGATCCCGTTCTTTGTCGCATGGGGAACTTTGTCTTGTAGCTGTCCCGTCATACGCATTACTTTCTTTTCCAGTTTCCCCCATAACGACCCATAGGTTGTTACCTCTTCCTTAACCTGTCCGTTCATCGCTAACCTCCCATAACTGATGGCATCGAGCGGCCCGAGTTGGCATCTGCTTTGAACCATTGTTCCACAGAACGCTTCGGAATTCTATACCAACCGCTTAAGAACTATTGAAATAACAAGCCGATCTTAAAAAAACACAAGCCTTTCGAACCACCTAAAAAAAACACAAAGGAACCGATCTTCCTCCATTGCTGCCCGGTCATGAAAACTTATAGGATAAGGATATTCATCACATCCATTACCTAAGGAGGCGATAAGCCGATGCCGCAAATTACGATTAAAATGTACGAAGGACGCACGGATGAGCAGAAAAACGAAATCGTTGATGTTTTTACAAAGGAGCTGTCGCGGATCATTGACCGTGAGCCTGAATTTATCAGCATCCGGTTTGACGAAATTCCGATAGATGACAACGCACCGGCCAATTTGAGAAACAAGAGGTGATGACAGATGGCCGAGCCAAACAAAGCAGCGGTAAGCCCGAATGTGGTGGGAAAGCTCGATAAACGGAGAAAGATACTTGGCTTCATGTGGAAATACAAGGCGCTGTACTTCATATCGCTGCCGGGACTGCTGTTCTTCGGATTATTCAAATATGTTCCGTTAATGGGCTCCGTGATCGCATTCCAGAACTACAATTTGTTTGCGGGAGTAACGGGAAGTCCCTGGGTGGGTCTTGAGCACTTTCAACGAATGTTCCAGCACTATGATTTTTTGAAAATTCTGCGTAATACGCTTCTGCTGGGTACATATGACATTCTGTTTGCTTTTACGGCCCCCATTGTTCTGGCTTTATTGCTCAATGAGGTTCGTCAGGTCGTGTACAAGAAAATTGTCCAGACAATATTCTATGCGCCACATTTTCTGTCATGGGTTATTGTAAGCGGTATCTTTGTGGGTATCCTGTCCCCATCATCGGGGATCGTGAACGTGATACTCGGCTGGTTCGGCATAGAGCCGATTTATTTCCTTGGTGAAGATTCCTACATTCGAACGGTATTGGTGGGCTCCGGATTATGGAGAGATGTCGGATGGGGGACCATCATCTATCTGGCGGCGCTCGCAGGCATAAATCCGGATCTCTACGAAGCCTCCGAAATTGATGGAGCGGGAAGATGGCGCCAGACCCTCAGCATTACCCTGCCAGCGCTGCTTCCCGTAATAACGATCCTGTTCCTGCTCAAGATCGGGGACTTTATGGATTACGGGTTTGAACGCGTATTCGTGTTTCAGAACCCGCTCAACATCCAGTCCAGCGAAATTTTGGACACGTACATTTACAAAGCCGGCTTGCAGCAGCTGCAGTACAGCTATGCCACCGCCATCGGGGTGTTCAAATCCGTTGTCGGCTTGTTCCTGATTTCCATTGCAAACACCATCAGCAAGAAAGCGACCGGCGAGTCGCTGTATTAGAGGGGAGTGACCACCAACGTGAAATATGACAGTGCGGGCAGAAAACTGTTTCTTGTATTGAACTATATCATCCTTACCTTTCTTGCACTCACCATGCTGCTCCCTTTTCTCAACGTCATTGCCCAGTCGTTCAGCAGCCCAGGCGCTATCGATCGCGGAGAAGTGATGTTCTGGCCGGTGGAATTTACCTTTGCCTACTATAAGCATGTATTCAACGATATTTCCATCTGGAGGGCATTCGGGATCAGCGTCTATATTACGCTATTCGGAACCTTCATCAATCTGGCAGCAACCGCTTCGCTGGCGTATCCGCTCTCTAGGCCCGAATACGTCGGCAGAAAAACAATTATGATTATCATCCTGATGACCATGATATTCACGGCACCGCTGATCCCGCAATTCATTCTGATGCGCGAGCTGAATCTCGTCAACACGCTCTGGTCCTTGATGCTGCCATCCGCGATCAGCGCATTCAATCTGTTTGTGCTTCGAACCTTCTTCACCCAAATTCCGAGCGAACTGATCGATTCGTCCCGAATCGACGGATGCAGCGAAGTCCGTACCCTGTGGAGCATCGTGCTTCCGTTATCGAAACCGGCGCTGGCGACGGTAGGGATATTCTACTCCGTAACCAACTGGAACAAATATATGGACGCCCTTTACTATATCAATGATCGGGCCAAGTATCCGCTTCAGGTAAAATTGAGGGAGCTTCTGGTGAACGAGGGCCTGACCGATACGGGCAATATGGCATTCGAAGCAAGCTCCCAGTCCGTGCAGGGCATTCAGATGGCGGTTATTCTGGTAGCCACGCTGCCCATCATTCTCTTGTATCCGTTTCTGCAGCGCTTCTTCATTCATGGGATGATGATCGGGTCGATCAAAGAATAACCCTAAAAAAACGACAAACCGAGCCAAAGACATTCCTTGTTCCCGCCCAGACGGCTCTCTATACTGATATTAAGTTTGAAAGCGCTATTATAAGCGACTATATTAGCTTGAAAAGAGGGGTATTCATGAGAAAAAGCTGGACACGTGCGCTTACGTCAGGTCTCGTACTGGCCATGCTCGTTGGCTGTTCGGGCAACAATGGCGGAGGCGGGGGAACCAATGCCGGCGGAGACGACCAAGGCGGGAATGAAGCGGGAGCCACGAATTTTTCCATTTCGATGCGGACGCTTAACGTATCCTACGTTGAGAAGAATCCGGATATCAACAAGGATAAGTACGTGCTGGAGCTAGAGAAAATGACAAATACGGACCTGGATATCCGTCTGATTCCGCATAACGAATATCAGGATAAAATGGTGCAGATGTTCGCAACGAATGACATTCCGGATGTGGTGCAGGGCACTGGCGGAATCAGCGGTCCCGAGCTGGCGGGTGCCGTGGAGAACGGAGTCTTTCTCCCGCTGAACGATCTCCTGCAGGAGCATGGGCAGGACCTGCTCAAGTTTATCCCGGAGGAAGCCTGGAAGCGGATGACGGATTCCAAGACGGGCAATATTTACGGAATTCCCGAAATCTTGTCCAATCCGTCGAGACGGGCCACATGGATTCGGACCGACCTGCTGGAGAAGGTAGGCAAGGAGATCCCGACAACGGTGGAAGAGACGATGGATGTGCTGCGCGCGTTCAAGGAAGCCGGGGTGGAGCAGCCGTATGCCGGACGTCAGAATTTCAAATATGCGGATACCTTCTTCGGTGCGTATGACGTGCTGGGTTACCTGAACCAATTCAAGGTGTTCCCGGACGGGAAGGTAAAGCCAACCTTCTTTGATGAAGAAAGCATGAAGCAAGCCATTCAGATCTATAAGACGATGCACGAGGAAGGATTGATCAGCAAGGAATTCGCGACGATTGAAAGCGCGGATTTCAAATCCATCGTCACGAGCGGCAAAGCGGGCATGTGGTCCATGAATGCCAATGAGCTCCCGATCTGGGGCACCCAGTTGAAGGAGAATGTGCCGGACGCGAAAGTGGCGCTGATTCCTTCGCCTGTAGGACCTGACGGTAAAGGGGGATATGCCCATTACAATCCGGTAACGCGTTCCTTCTTCATCAACGCGAAGGCGAAGGATAAAGCGGAGGATATCGTGAAGTTCTTCAACTGGATGGTCAGTGAAGATGCGGAATTGTTCTTCAGCTTCGGCCTTGAAGGCGAGGATTATAAGGTAACCGACGGCAAGCCGGTCTTCGAGGTTCCAACGGACACGGCAGGAGCGGATAAAATGCGTTATTTGAACTACTGGCTGTGGCTGGTGCAGGACACGACCTACAACAAACGCGTATCCGAGTTGTCAGATTCCGGCAAAGAGCTGATTAATGCTTTTGATAACATGCTTACGAAAGAGGGCCGCCGCGGCATTGAATTCGATCCGCGTCTGGAGGCGATGGTGAAATATCCGGAGCTGAATCCGAAATCGGATGAACTGCCGCCGCTGATTCTAGAGCATGTGCTCCGCATGGTATACGGCAGGGAGCCTATCGATAACTATGGCAAGGTGCTCGAGGAATATCTGTCCAAAGGCGGCAGCGAGATTATTGAGGAAGCCACGAAACGATATAACGAAAAAGAAAACGCTTTCGAATAAGCAGAGCATGTTTTAGTATAGTGTTGAAGAATGACTCCTCTGCTTGTCTAAGCAGAGGAGTATCTTGCTAAAGCTAAACTACTCTCGCTGTTTTGAAAGGGGAATGGGTGATGTACCGCATTCTGGTCGTTGATGATGAACCTATGATAAGGATGGGCTTGGCGAAACTGATCACGCAGACGGATCCGGCCATGATTCAAGCGGCAACGGCCGGAAACGGCATGGAAGCATTGGAAGCGATCCAGACAACACGACCGGATTTCATCTTTACAGATATTAAAATGCCAAAGATGGACGGCTTGGAGCTAAGCAAGCAGCTTTATGAAAAATACGGCGATATCACGGTGGTCGTCATTTCCGGTTACGGCGATTTCGAATACGCCCAGAAATGCATGTCGTATGGTGTTAAAGAATATCTGCTCAAGCCTGTGACCAAATCGGTGGTACATAACACCATGAATAAATTGATGGCGGATCGAAAGTCCATGCAGGAGAAGCAGCGGTTTTATTTTCCGCTCTCCAAGCTGGAGGATTGGCTCGAGCAGCTGGAACTGGCCGTATGGCATTTACAAATGAACGATATCCAGGCGAAGCTGCAGGAAATCGAGGATTATTGCAATGAGCGCCGGCTCGAATCGATCCAGCTTCAGGAGCTGCTGGATGAGCTGTACGCAAAGTTGATCAAGCAGTTAAACGGCAGGGACGTATATTCGTTTGAACGCATGACGGGAATCACGGGGTCTGAACCCGGAGGGAACCATCATTATTTCGAGAGATTTCGTCTGGCCGTGAATCAGACGGTGAAACTCATACGCGAGAAGAGAAAAGGAAATGCGAAGGAGCCTGTAGAGGAAGCGAAAGCCTATATCGAGCGCAACTTGTCCCGCGATCTCTCGCTGGATGAGGTTGCCGATATGCTCGGACTCAATCCGTCGTATTTCAGCCAGCTGTTCAAACAGATGACGGACGAGACCTTTGTCCATTACCGGATCAAGAAACGAATGGAGAAGGCGAAGAAGCTCCTTGCCATTCCGCATTATAAAATTACTGACATTTCGTTCGAAGTGGGGTATGCGGATCATCCCCATTTTACGAAAACCTTTAAGAAGGTCACCGGATACACCCCTTCCGAATACCGGGAGATGCTGGGGATACAATGATGCGGAGGAGCCTGTCCCGTCAAATCTTCCTGTACTTTTTCATCGTCGTGATGTTCTCGCTTACGACGGTCGGCGTCTTCTTCTATATGAAATCATCCGAAGCGATTGACGAGCAGGTCGAGAAGTATATGACCACCGTCATCACGAACGCCGCAAGGCAAACGGATAATCAGCTGAAGATGTTTGAGCGGATCAGCAATACGATTTTGCTGCAGGATTCGGTGAAGCGATTTTTGGATATGCACCCCAGCGACAGCTACGAGCATTACCGGTTCACCCATCTCATTCGAAAGGATGTCTTTCAGAAGATCTTCATTCAATACCCCACGCAGACCCATATGATGTACATTCTGGGGTTCCATGGCCGGTCGATTTTCGATCAGAATCAGAATTTCTCCGCCATGTCGATCGATCCGTCGGACCGACTTCGTGAATTGACGGAGAAGACGCCGGGGAACGGGGAGATCGTCATCTTGAAGACCAGCCTGCTGGAACAGGATCGCGACAACGTCATTACGGTTGCCCGCAAAATCCGGGGAATGGATTCCTACGACGTTAAAGGCGTGCTCGCGGTGGAGTTCAATGAAGATCAGTTGTCGGGTTTATGGAATGGCGTCGATCTCGGAGAGCAGGGTTTCTTCTTCATCCTGGATCGCGAAGGCGAGGTCGTCTATGCCCCAGATCACGTGGATATGGAGGGAATCACGACCACGGACCTGCCGAAGCGCATTATCGCTAAGGGTGATCATCGCTTCATTGAACCGGTGCTAGGCGAGAAAGCGATGATCATCTCGCGCCAGTCCGAGTATTCGGGCTGGAGCCTCGTCATTATGATGCCGCTGGATGAGCTTCGGGCGCCGATTTCAGGCATTCGCTCCACCACCATTATCGTAGGCTTCGTTACGCTGATCATTGCGCTCATTCTTGCCTATCGATTCGGCAAATCGATCGTGAACCCGATCCGCAATCTGAAGAACGGGATGAGGCAGACGGAGAAGGGAAACTGGACGCATATCACCGATGTGAAGCCGCGGGAGGACGAGATCGGCGGATTGATCCATAGCTACAATCTCATGGTTAGCCGCTTGTCCGATATGATCGAGCAGGTATACGACACGGAGCTCTACAATCAGAAAACGCAGCTGGAGCTGCAGGACATCCAACTGGAGCGCCAGCGGGCAGAGTTCCAGGCGCTCCAATTACAGATCAATCCGCATTTTCTGTACAACACGCTGGAAACGATCAATTGTTACGCGATCGTTCAGGATTCCGACGAGATCTCGGACATGGTGGAGGCCATGGCTTTCATGCTTCGATATTCCATTCAGACCAACCTGGAGGAAATCACCATTGCCAACGAACTGAATCATGTGCGGCATTACATGATGATTTTAAAGCATCGGATCGGGCGCGATTTCGAGATCGAGGTGGCGACGCCGCCCGAGCTCCTATTGGAGAAGATGGTCAGGCTCTCCTTACAGCCGATTGTCGAGAATATTTTTCAGCATGCTTTTCCGGAAGGGATCGAAGCATGGCATTACATTCGGATCGACACGAGAATCGAACAGGACAACTTGCTGGTTATCGTCGAGGACAACGGGGCAGGCATAGCGGACCATAAGCTTCATAAACTGCGCAAAAGGCTTGAGGAAAACCGCCTGGTCGATGATGAAGAGGGGATGCATGCGCGGCGCAGGGGTGGCATCGGTATCGTGAATGTCCATCGGCGAATTCAGATGGTTTACGGAGAAGAGTACGGGATAACGGTTCATAGTTCGCCGGATCAAGGCACAAGCATCGTCATGACGATGCCGCGAATGGAAAGAGTGCGTGAACAAGAAAGCAGACTGAAACAGCTGCAAACCTAATCAGGAGGGATCAACATGCATATTAACTTATCGGGTAACATCGCATTAGTCACAGGTTCGAGTGGAGGGATTGGTCGTGCAGTTGCGTTGAAGCTGGCAAGAAGTGGGGCTAAGGTAGCCCTAAACTATCTGAGCAGCAAGGATGCCGCTGAAGAAGCCGTAGCGGAGATTCGAGGTTTTGGCGGTGAGGCTCATGCATTTCAAGCAGACGTTACGCATGTGGAGCAGGCAGAGGCGCTCGTAGCGGAAGTAGAGAAGGCATTCGGCGGCCCGGTTACGATTCTGGTTAATAATGCAGGGCATTTGGTTGAGCGTCTGGCGAATGCGGAAATGACCGAGGAGCTCTACGACAAGGTCATGGATGTGAATATGAAAAGCACGGTATTCGTGAGCAAAGCCGTCATTTCGGGGATGAAAGCGGTCGGTCAAGGCCGTATCGTGAACATGACTTCCGTTGCGGCGCACAATGGCGGTGGACCGGGCGCAAGCATTTATGCAGCGAGCAAGGCTGCCGTCCTGAGCTTTACCAAAGGCTTGGCGAAGGAGCTCGCTTCAAGCGGAATTAATGTGAATGCCGTATCCCCCGGCTTTATCGGGCAAACGGCGTTTCATGCGACCTTTACCCCGGATGATGCGCGAAAAGCAACGATCAAGGGTATCCCGCTAGGCCGAGAGGGCACCCCGGACGATGTCGCCGGCTCCGTGCTGTTCCTCGTCTCGGAGCTGTCTTCTTATCTAACGGGGGAGACGATCGAAATCAACGGCGGTATGTTCATGCGATGAGGGATTGGATGAAGGTCAAGGCGAAGCTGAACTCGTATGCGTGGAGCGTGCAAACGATCGATATCCTGAAGGCCGAGCTCGATCAAGTCATCGACCGGAGGCTGGATGTTCCCGTTGATCCAGGCGGCTGGTGGCACCAATACGTGTGTCCCGAACATCACACGGAATTGGTGTTTGATTCGCTGGAGGCGGACTGCAGCACCTTTCGTTGTACGTATGGTTGCGAAGTGGAAGGAGAACCGTACAGGGGGGCGTGGCTGGTATTCAAGCATCAGGCCATGGCCCGATACGTCCTGCAATCTGCCGCCGTCTATGCCGGTACCGGAGAGAAGGCTTACGCCGATCTTGGAAAAAAGTTGATTGTCCGCTATGCGGAGCAATTTCCGCTATACCCGGTACATCCCGATGCCCAGCCCTGGATGCTGAAAGGCCGCGCATTCCATCAGGCTTTGACCGAGGCCATATGGGCAACGACATTGCTTCGCGGCTACCTGCTGCTGGAGGATGCGCAAGTGTCGTTCGACGAGGCTGATCGCCGGAAGATTAACCGGTTCTTGCACATGCTCGAGAGCAGCATGACAGAGTATCATCATATTTTGACCCGGGAGCGCGGAAATCCCGAGAACAACTATACCGCCTGGCTGATTGCCGCGCTGTTCAGTATCTATGCAGTACAAGGCGAAACGGAGAAGCTGCGGCAGCTGGTCGTGAAGGAAGGCGGCCTGCGGCATCATCTCAGCATTGCCGTCAGGCCGGATCAGCTTGAATTCGAAGGCAGCATTTATTACCACGTATTCGTACTCCGTGCTTATCTGATTGCTGCGGAAATGGGGACCCGGGTTGGTGAAGAGCTTTTTTCCCTGAGAGGAGGGCAAGGCCAATCCATGCAGGGAATGTTGGGGGTACTTGTTCAATTATCAGGCCAAAACGGCTTTTTGCCTGCACTTCACGACGGTCCTTATTGCAGGGCTCCATATGCGCGAGAAATTGCCGAAATAGCGGAAATCGGTTTATCCGTATTTGGAGACAAGAGCTATCAACGACTGCTAGACAATGTGTATCGTGAACTGAATGGAGAAGCCGGCCGGATTGGCATGCTGGAAGCTCTGTTATACGGAACGGGCCATTGGGATGGAAGATCCGGAGTGGCTTCTTCTGAGACGAAGGGTTCTCATAGGGAGACAGCGGGAGGAGTATGGGAAGTAGGGGACATCATCGAAGTACGAGTTACACGAGAAGTCCAAGAAGCAGGCGATGCAGAACATGCAAACCAAGCAGGTCATGAACTTGAAGGTAATGAAGAATGGGACATCGAAGGCAGAAACGAGAATGACTTGTCCGATCTGTCTACTCTTGCCGTCGTTCTTCCTCACAGTGGATTTGCCCTGTTAAAGTCGCAGCATTCGAATGGGCTTCAGGCGTTAGTCGATTTCGGCCCTCATGGAGGATCACATGGTCACTTCGATAAACTGAATCTGATGATTCATGTCGGGAACCAGCCTCTTTCACCAGACCGTGGAACCGTACCGTACGGTTCGATCCTGAAGAAGGAGTGGTATCCCCATACAGCCTGCCACAATACCGTCTCGGTTGGACGTCGCTCTCAGAATCCGGCAGAAGGCAAATGCATTCGGTATGAATCCGGTACGAAATTCTCCTATCTCTGGGTTCGGGCCGATGAGGCCTACGATCAAGCCTTTCTGGACCGGCATTTGATATTGACGGAAGATTGGCTGCTGGATTGGTTTGAAGTGGAATTGGATGAACCGGCAGCCGTGGATTGGTGGTTCCATCACGTTGGCATGCGACAGCTGAGCGGACTTCAAAATGCTGATCAGGGCCGCGTTAAAACGGATCTTGGATACGAAGATGGATACGCATATGTAAAAGAGAGATGCACCCACGTCTTGTCCCAGGATGGCTTGCAATTCAATCTCCACATTGCCAATGCATCAGGGCCGCTGGCGGTAATCTCATTTATCGCCTTCGAGGGTATGGAATGCTCACAGGTGGAGTCACCTGGGCTTGCTGACGATCCCGGCCGCCTCATGGAAGGAATCCGGCTTCACCGATTAGATTCGAAAGCCCGCTTCATTGCCGTTTACCGTACCGGCACCGAGCCGCTCACATTGGAATGGAACCGGTCGGGAGATGGGGATTGGCTCAGCCTGTCCGATGGAAGGACCGCGAGAAGCTTTACGATGACCAACAACGGGTTGAAGGAGAGGGTACTCGATGAAAACCTTGTTTGAACCGAAAAGCGGATTGTTGTCCGTGCCATATCAACCGGATGAAGAGAGTAAGCTGCTTGAGAATCCTCCTCGTTTCACCTGGATGCCGGGACAACTGGAGAACGACCGTTATATGCTGCAAATTTCGACCTCGCCCTCGTATGAAACGGAAGTGACAACAACGATATCGCCGATTCCCTATAACTTATACACTCCGGAGCAACCTCTGGAGCCGGGTACTTATTATTGGCGATATGCCTTGCTGACCGGGGAGCAAATGGAGGATACGGCAGACTTGGACCATAACCGTTCTTCTTGGAGCCAATCCCGAATGTTTCATGTCCCGGAGGGGCTGCCCGAGACTCCCCTGCCTGGCAGAGAGGAAAGGTACGAACGCACGCATACCGGTCATCCGCGGTTATGGCTGGACGAACAGGGGATTGAGGCGTTCCGGGAAGGTCTCCGAAAGGATGATGATTACTGCGGCTGGCGCGCTTTTTACGAGAAATCGGTCCTTCCGTGGCTGGATAAGCCGTTAATCCCGGAGCCGGAACGTTATCCCGGCAATAAGCGTGTCGCCAAGCTGTGGAGAAAAATGTACATGGATTGCCAAGAAACGTTGTATGTTATCCGGCACTTAAGCGTGGCAGGGGTCATTTTGCAGGATGATGTTTTAATAGCCAAAGCGAAGACTTGGCTGCTCCACGCGGCCCGGTGGGATACGGAGGGAACAACATCCAGAGATTATAACGATGAAGCCGCGTTTCGGATGGTTGGTGCACTTGCATGGGGATACGACTGGCTCCACGATTACCTCAGCGCAGAGGAGATTGATCTCGTCAGGGGAGCTCTTCTGCGACGTACGGAGCAGGTGGCCTTCCATGTGATGGAGCGCTCGAACATCCATCATGTCCCTTATGACAGCCATGCTGTTCGTTCGTTGTCCTCCGTGCTTGTTCCGGCCTGTATTGCCATGCTTCATGAAGAGGCTGAGGCACAGACATGGCTGGATTACACGCTGGAATACTACGCCTGCCTCTATTCGCCTTGGGGCGGAGAAGATGGAGGCTGGGCCGAGGGGCCGCTCTATTGGACAACGGGCATGGCATTTGTGATCGATGCGCTCAATCTCATTCGCAACTACGTATCCATCGATTTCTATCAACGGCCGTTCTTTGGGCGCACGGGCGATTTTCCACTCTACTGCAGCAGTCCGGATACGATCCGGGCCAGCTTCGGGGACCAGTCCTATCTCGGCGAACCCGTCAGTCTGAAGACGGCTTTCAATATTCGCCAGTTTGCAGGCATTACAGGGAATGGATTATATCAGTGGTATTATGAACAAGTAGCTAAGGCGGATACGGACGCCGACTCCAAGTTTTACAATTACGGCTGGTGGGATTTCCGCTTTGACGATATGCTGTATCGGCATGATTACCCTCAGGTGGAAGCTGTTTCTCCTTCTGTTACCGTTCCGTTTTCTATAGATAACGTCTCGGAAGCGAAGGAAGGAACTATCCAAGCCGTCAAATGGTTCCGCGATATTGACTGGGTGGCGATGCATCACCGCATGGATGATCCGGATGAGCACATTATGCTGCTTGCAAAGAGCAGCCGTTACGGCTCCATGAGCCACAGTCACGGTGACCAGAACGGATTCTTGCTGCACGCGTATGGCGAACCTCTCGCAATTGAAAGTGGATATTACATCGCTTTTGGAAGCACGATGCATATGAACTGGCGCAGGCAGACGCGTTCCACGAACAATATTCTCATCGATGGCCATGGTCAGTATGCGGGAAAAGATAAGGTGCTTTGCATCGAAGCCAGCGGAAAGGTCGAGCAAGTAGATGCGTCATCGGGATATGGGTACGCCCGTATGTACGCTACGCAGGCCTATCGGGAGAATGTCCCTTATCTGGAGCGGTATGTGCGTGAGATCTATTTTTTTGACGAATCTTATTTTGTCATCGTGGATACGGTGGATCTTGCCAAGCCAGCCAGCATCGAGTGGCTGTTTCATACCCTGAACCGGATGAAGCTGTCCGGGCAGACGTTTCGGGTGATGGGCAGCAAAGCGGAAATGGAAGGGCGATTCGTGTACTGCTCATCAGGCGATCTATCGCTGAATCAGCATAATCAATTCACTGACGTCGATCCCGAAGAGATTGAAGGGCTGGATAACCAGTGGCATCTGCATGCTGAAACGAAATCAGCCACAAGCCATCGCATCGCGACCCTCCTGGTTCCCATGAGGGCACATGAGAGTAAATACGTCTCATATTTTCTGGACGATCAGGACCATGGGGTTCATATCTATTTCACCAATGAGGATGGGAACACCAGAAAGGTCGAAGTGCTTAAAGCGTATTAAGATGTGGAAGCGCCGATGGGATTAACGAATACCAAAAGACTCAACATACAGCCTTTGCTGGAGTTGAGTTTTTTTTTGCATATAGGAAGCAGTACTGATGCTATGCATGGTGCCAATTTATCATCGTGCAGGGAGCAATCGCAAATAACAGCTAAGGAGTCAGGCTAAACTCGCCGCTTAAATCTGCCTAGCCTGAGAAGGCGTCATGCTCTTGTACTGTTTGTACAGCTTGGTAAAATAATTCGGGTTGCTGCAGCCGACGATGCCGGCAATCTCCGTGATGGTCAACGACCGTTCACGAAGCAGCTTCTCTGCTTCATTCATCCGGGTCAGGTTGACGTAATCGACGAATGTGCGCCCTGTTAAACGCTTGAACATTTTGCAAAAATGAAACGGATTCAAACCGACCTCTGCAGCAGCGGTCTCTACCGACAATTTCTCACCGATGTTGCTCTCGATGTGCTGAATGAGTTTTTTATAACGATCCCGATTCGCAAAATACGGCTCGGCCGACTTCTCCGTGAACTGTGTGGGCATAAATGTACGTGCCAGCAGAACGAACACCGTGTACAGCTTGGACTTGGCAATGAGCTCATAGGCCGGACGGCGGGCAACAAGCTCTTCAATCACTTCATCCAGCAGCGGATAGCAGTCTGCGCCAGCAGGGTGGTTCTCGGCAGGCTTGACCGGGAAACGGAGCTGGCCTTCCATATAGGGAGCAACATAACGCACATGAATCGGATCATGGAGGAAATCATTAAAGAGGGATGCATTCACCACGACACAATCAAATCGCACGTCGCCATCTTCAAGGGCATATCCCACGTGCAGGCTGCCGCCGGGGATGATGATCATTTCTCCAGCCTTTACTTCATACGGAGTTGTATCAATATGGAATACCGCGTGCCCTTGGCGCATGCTAATGATCTCAAAGTGTTCATGCCAGTGGAGATACAGGATACAGTCTTTCGTTTTGGCATGGGAGCAGAAGTTATTAAATACCTGCACAGGATAGGCTTTATAGTCTAGTCTCGTATTTTCATGAAGCTCTTTTGGATTGGACATGTGAATTCACCTCGGACCGCAAGATAAGAGTGGTAATGCACAAGGTTGTATAGAGAAATTGTTGAGTTTCGCCATTATAATGAAGTTGCTTCATTTACATTAAGCCAATATTGGAATGATGACAACGGGTTAGGATGTGAAATTGTAAGCGGTTTACAACATTATGACGTATTCAGGGGGAGTTAGCATGACCACGATATTTAAAGTTGTGATAGCAGGATGCGGCAGTATGGCGAATACATGGGCGGAATATGCGAAAGGGCGAGAGGACGTTGAAATCGTGGGCCTCGTGGATATCCAGGAGAAATTTGCAAAGGCATTTGCCGATCGGCATGGACTTTCTTGTCCCCTATATACCAATATTACGGAGGCCCTTACTTCAAGCGAAGCGAATATCGTATTTGATGTGACCATTCCCGCCAGCCACTATGGGATTAGCACAGCAGCGCTTAAGCACGGGTGTCATGTATTCAGCGAAAAACCGTTAGCGGAATCGATGACGGAATGCCTGGATATCGTGAGGCTCGCAGAGTGGGCAGGCAGAACCCATGCCGTCATGCAAAACCGCCGATTTGATCCGCGAATTCGGGCATACAAGGATTTGATTGAAGGTGGAGTGATTGGAAAGCCCGGGTTCATAGGGGCGGATTTTTTCCTTGGCGCCCATTTTGGCGGGTTTCGGGACCTGATGGACAGTCCCCTGCTGCTTGACATGGCCATTCACACCTTCGATCAGGCCCGAATGATCAGCGGTGCCGATCCGGTATCCGTGTACTGTCAGGAGTTTAACCCGCCGGGTTCCTGGTATGCCGGAAACGCGATGGCGATATGCATCTATGAAATGTCGGACGGCTCCGTGTTCAATTACCGCGGTTCCTGGTGCGCCGAAGGAGCCCAAACCTCCTGGGAAGCCGCATGGCGCGTAACGGGAGAGAAAGGAACGGCGATCTGGGACGGCCATGATGATATTTATGCGGAGATCGTGGCGGAAGGGGATCAATCAGGAAACTTTAACCGGAAGTATGAACGGATTGAAGGGACGCTGCCCGAAATGGAGAAGACCGGACATCACGGCTGCCTGGAAAATATGTTTCATGCTCTCGAAGCCGGCATCAAGCCGGAGACGGATTGCAGCGACAACGTCTACAGCATGGCGATGGTGCTGGCTGCATTGGAGAGTGCCAAGACGGGACGAAAAGTCATGATTTCGGAGTTCATGAAGGGTTGAAGGGAACAAGAGAGAAGCCTTAGGACATTTTGATACAACTTTGGCTGGACGGTAGCCTGCTCATGCAGGTGTTGTTGGGGACGAAAACATATAGGGTAAATGAAGCCGCGGATTCGCGGCTTTTTTGTTATGGCTTTAGCCAGTTGAGTGCGTGAAACGCGCGAAACAAAAAACCACCCGCTATGCGGGTGGAGGGATTGAGGGTTTGACCACTAAGACCATTCCGATAAACTTGAGATGTTCAGGCTCAAAGAAAGGAATGGTCTTAGATG
>NZ_JBFRHH010000018.1:0-101207 GCF_052115765.1 Paenibacillus sp. 2KB_20
AACCGTACAAAACATGAAGAAGATAGCGATCCACCTGGATCGCCTGGAAAACAGGGGGTAATCCCCCATTTTCCCTGTTGAAGTGACCACTTAAAAAGGGAGAAACCCTGTACTTTGAAAAAAGCACAGGGTTTCTCGACAATCTGAAGCGGTTCAATGAATGAACCGCTTGGATCTTTGGCCATTTGGCCGATACGTATATGGAATTACCCTTATTAGTGCATTATCCAGTAACAGCGCGATGTGTCTTTTAATTGCCGCTTTTACCTGTCTAGTATTAGCTATACACGAGTTCTTTTAAGCTTAAACCTAGCGCTTGCGCAGTTGATTCTTGAATTTCCTTGAATAGGGCTGGGTTGTTCGCAAGGGATATGCCGTAAGAAGGAATCATTTCTTTTATTTTCGGCTCCCACTCTTTCATCTGCTGCGGGAAGCATTTCTCTAATACTTCAAGCATAACGTGAACGGCTGTCGAAGCGCCAGGGGAAGCACCGAGCAAGGCAGCGACCGAGCCATCTGCGGCACTAACCACTTCCGTCCCAAATTGAAGCGTTCCTTTCCCTTTAGGCGTATCCTTAATCACTTGTACCCGTTGGCCCGCCACGACGATTTCCCAATCCTCGCTTTTGGCGTTAGGAATAAACTCGCGTAATTCTTCCATGCGTTTTTCATTCGAAAGCATCACTTGCTGGATCAAGTATTTGGTCAATGCCATCTCTTTTACTCCAGCGGCAAGCATGGTAACAAGATTATTCGGTTTGACGGAGCTTATCAAATCAAAATTCGATCCCGTTTTTAAGAACTTGGGCGAGAAGCCGGCAAACGGACCAAAGAGCAGTGCTTTTTGGTTGTCAATATATCTTGTATCCAGGTGGGGAACCGACATCGGAGGGGCGCCAACCTTGGCTTTTCCGTATACTTTGGCATGATGCTGCGCTACCACTTCCGGATTCTTACACACCATGAATAGTCCGCTTACCGGGAATCCTCCGATATGTTTTGACTCAGGAATACCGGTTTTTTGCAACAAATGCAGACTTCCGCCTCCTCCGCCGATAAAGACGAACTTGGCCGTATGATATTCGGTTTTACCCTGCTGGATATCATGCACTTTCACTTTCCACGAACCATCTTGTGTACGTTTAATACCCTTGACGCTATGCTTGTAGTTAATCTCGGTGCCTTTGCTCTTCAAGTAGTCAAACAGCATGCGCGTTAAAGCGCCAAAGTTTATGTCCGTCCCGGAGTCGATTTTGGTTGCCGCAAACGGCTCATTCGCTGTACGCCCTTCCATAATAAGCGGAATCCATTCCTTCAGCTGATCCGGATCCTCGGAATATTCCATCCCTTGAAAGAGCGGGTTGTTTGACAGCGCTTCAAAACGTTTTTTCAAAAAAGCCACGTCTTTTTCACCTTGCACTAAACTCATATGAGGAATAGGCATGATAAAGTCCTGCGGATTGCGAATCAGATTGCTGTTTACCAGATAAGACCAGAACTGTCTTGAAACCTGAAACTGTTCGTTAATATTGATCGCTTTGCTGATGTCGATAGATCCGTCAGGTTTTTCGGATGTATAGTTAAGCTCGCATAATGCGGAGTGGCCGGTCCCCGCGTTATTCCATTCATTGGAGCTTTCTTCCCCCGCGCTTGCGAGTTTCTCAAACACTTTGATCTCCCATTCAGGTACTAACTCTTTCAGTAGGGCTCCCAATGTTGCGCTCATGACGCCGGCACCAATTAAGATTACATCTGTTTTTTTCTCCATGTTGCTCATTATAAACCTTCCTTATCCCATATATTTGAAAAAAGAGTAGGCGTCCCTGCTAAAAAGGTCATTAAAAAGCAAGGCGTCCCCTGAAAACACACCTTTTCTGTGTCATTTATCACCATATTATTATAGTCTATTATAAATATTGATAGATTAAAATATCTACTATTATCTAATCATTATAAACTATTTAAAGTTGTTAACATAGTGAGAAGATCCTCCACAAAAAAAAGCCGCAAGAATCGCGACTTCTTATGTATTGAAATTCAATGTGTGGAGGTTTATGTATTACTCTTCCCTTAGGAAGAATTAAAAAAGCGCCATGTCCATACGGACAAAGCGCTTTGGTAATTAGTGAGGGGCCATTTTGCCAGGCATTTGCGACTGCATCGGGGCAGTGCCGTAACTATTCTGCATGTACTGCATATCTTGCTGAGGCAGCTGTGGTACTTGGTAGTAGCCATGCTTATTTTGATATAGTGAAATCTCATAAGCCATTTCAATGCAGTTGGGAAGGGAATCGGCAAGCACGCGGCGCACGACCGGATTCGTAGATTCCATGGCAGCATTGGTTTTCATCGTAGCACCCGATTTCACTGCGTTTAACATGCTGAGTGCGATGGTTTCATCGTTGATCTCGGCTGTGGACTGCATCGGTTTTTTCGGTTGGCCTGGCTTCATGCCGTAAATAAAGTCATTGCCCTGCTTCATTTTATAGCTTTGCGTTGGCTTTGATGGATCTTGTCCTGATTTAAAGCACTCTAAGGTGATGTTGTACTCATCTGTCATAAATTGCTTCTGGCGCTGCAGGATATCTTGAAGCTCCGGATCCTGTACATGCCCGCTCAGTATGGTATACGTGTTCATGGTGTTGATTGCCCCTGCCAATACTTCGTGGACATCAAACATTTCATGACCGCCATGGTTCATTTGCGGTGGAATCATACCTGTCTCCATGTTTTGATGATTTTGTTGTTGTTCGAATTGCATTCATGTACCTCCTAAAGTTATTATACGCCCTTCATATTGTGGGTTCTTTTGTCCAGAATATACGGACGATTTGGAGATTTTTATGTGATGAAAGCAGTTGGTGATGACTTCTAATCCCAGAACTAATAAAAAAACGCCTTAAAAAGGCGGATACTCGTCAGTTCCTGATCAACCGCGACGGGCTGCGTCAGCCAACGCGTTGAGCCATTGCGCCCGCTACCCTTCAACTTTGGCGGCTATCTTCTTCCATGCGGATTGAATCTTCAGCTTCATCGAATCTGTGCTGTGCAGCATACACTTAATTAAGGTTGGCATCGTTTCGGCACTAACGCCATGCCGCTCGGCAAAAGCAAGGTACAAAAAAGTAAAGAAGCCGCAAGATCACGGCTTCTTTACTTGCGCTATAGCAATCGTCATGCTTGATGCCAAGTTCATCAAAGAACTGGTGGATGCTGTATTCACCATCAGGTTACGCTATGCATCAATTTATCAATCCACGTCAATTCTCCATTAACCTGGGAGATCGAATACTGCAGAACCTCGTCCCGGAATAACTCGTCTCCACCTTCATCCAGTCTTCTCTCGATATCGGACAGCAGCTCTTCCAAGTCCTTCTTTCGCCTATGTAATATTCGAATCCGGTCCTCTTGAGAAATACGCTCGAACAGGGACACTCTTACCATGAATTCGATTTGATGTTTTGCATCTTTTTCGGTGAATTCATTAATGAGGTTTGCGATTTTCCCCCTGCCTGCTTCTGTAATTTCATATATATACTGATTCGGTCTGCCTTCCTGCTCATTTCGATGTTTGCGTACAAACCCCTCATCCGTAAACTTTCGCAATGTCGGATATAACATATTGTGATTGACGTCCATTAAATAACCGAGATCCTTTTGTATTTCTTTTTTTATTTCATAACCGTGTTTCGGGGATTTTTCGATTTGGATCAGAATGAGAAGTTCAAGATACATGATGGCTCAGGCCTTTCGTTAACGGATTTGGCAAAATCTCTGCATCGAAGCAGCACACCTCTAGAGTATATGTTCTACTAAAATCCGACAAGGCAGAATATAAACGGAACTTTGGACATGGGTCATTGGAAACTATGACCAGCTGTGGCATTATGTTAAATTAACATATGGTATATTACACTAGAATTGGAGGGAATGTAATGAATCATGATATCATCTCTTTAGAGGAAATCACGCAATTCCATTCACCGACCGAAGAATTCAATCCTTATGATTGGTACAAGCACAAATTGCAGCATGAGCCCATCGTTTATAACCAGGCAACCCATACATGGAACGTCTTCCGTTACAATGACGTAAAGAGGGTTCTCAAGGATCATGAATATTTCTCTAGTGCAAGAACTCGAACGACAATTAGCGGTGGTGCCGACAATGCCGAAGGTCAGAAGATGAGTAAAATCAACCTTCAATCCGACCCGCCGGAGCACCAAAAAAGTCGAGCATTGATTTCCGCCGCTTTTACCCCTCGCAGTTTAAAACTCTGGGAACCGCGCATTCAGGAGATTGCGGACCAGCTTTTGAACGAAATGGGAGACGCCGATGTCATTGATATCGTTCAAAATTACGCGAGTGCGCTGCCTACCATCGTCATAGCCGATCTGCTCGGCGTCCCTTCGGAAGACCGCTTGTTGTTTAAGGAATGGGTCAACCATTTATTCCTCCCCTTGCCCAAAGACCATTCGGAAGATATACAGGAACTGAAACGTCATGCAGCCAAGGAATATTACAACTATCTCTACCCCCATATCGTGCAAAAAAGAGCAAATCTATCTGACGATATCATCTCCGACCTCATTCAAGCCGAGGTGGATGGAGATCGATTATCGGATGACGAGATTGTCAGAACGACGATGTTCATCCTCGGTGCGGGTATTGAAACGACGACGCATCTGTTAGCCAATACGTTCTATTCCTTCTTATATGATAACAACCAAATTTATGGCGAAATTCGGGCCAACCGCGAGCTTCTTCCTAATGCCGTAGAGGAAATGCTCCGCTATCGGTTTAACATTGCCAAAATGGACCGGACCGTGAAACAGGATAACAACATACTCGGCGTGGATTTGAAGCAGGGCGACGTCGTCGTCGCATGGATGAGCGCTGCCAATATGGATGAGGAGGTATTCGAGGATCCCTTCACTTTGAACATCCACCGAGCCAATAACAAAAAGCATTTAACTTTTGGTAACGGCGCACACTTCTGCCTGGGAGCCCCACTGGCACGACTTGAAGCAAACATTGCGATCAGCAGATTTATGGATTACTTCCCGCGAATGGAGCCGATGGCCGATTTTAAACTGGAGGATAACCTGAGTCCGTCTGCAGCAGGACAAATGTTGACACAGCTTCCAATCCGCGTTCATCGATCATAATAGCCTATTAAAGTTCATATTCTACAAGCAAAAAAGCCCTTCACACGCAAGGGCCCAAGCCGTATCAAGAACCCCTGTGCTTTACCTAAAAGCACAGGGGTTCTCATTTTTTTAAGTCCAGCTATCTTTCGCTTACATACCAATAACCGGGACGCCCGTTGTTTAATCGGATGAGCGCTTCGAGAAAAAAATAGTCACCCCATATAACAAAATCATCCGGCGCGATCCCTCCCCTGACAAAATACGAACCATGCCGCAGAAAACCTTCTTCATCCGGATTACCGTCCGTAAAATAACCGTTAACCATCGAGACCATCGAACGCCGAACGGCATTTATGAAAAGTTCCCTGCGGGGATCATCGCCTGGTAGCTGATCCGCGATTTCCAGCATCCCGCATGCCGCAATGGCAGAGGCAGAGCTGTCCCTCGGCGTTAGCGCCGATGCCGGGACGTCGAAATCCCAATAGACGACATGATCATCCGGAAGGTGGTCGATGTAATAACGCGCCATTCGAATGGCAGCGTCCAAATATTGCGGCTCTTGGAAATAACGGTAAGCCAGCGCGAATCCGTAAATACCCCAAGCCTGCCCCCGCGACCACGTAGACCCATCCCTGTATCCTTGGTGCGTCCCGCCTCGCACGGAATCGCCAGATTCCAGATCAAAATAAAAAGTATGGTAGGAAGAGCCGTCTCCACGCACCAGGAATTTTAAGCTTTTGTCAGCGTGAATGCGTGCGACATCGGCATATACAGCATTTCCAGTCTGTTCGGTGGCCCAGCATAACAAGGGCAGATTCATCAGGCAGTCGATGATGATCCTGCCGCCGTTTTGGGGATCATGTTCAGGACCCCATGCCTGGATAAGTTGAAGCGAGGGCCTCCATCGTCTCATGAGCGCATCTGCGGCTTGCAGCGCCGTGTTCTTGGCAGTCTCGTCTCGTTCCACGAACCATTCCGCTAAAGCGGATAATGAATACAAAAAGCCGATATCATGATGCTCCAGCTTTTGGTTTTGCGCTAATCTCTCTTGAAACGAACGCACAGATCGGATAGCTGCCTCACGAAAGCAGGGATCCTTGCCGTACTCGTAACTCAGCCACAGAATGCCAGGCCAAAATCCCTCCGTCCAATCCGTATGATTCACCAGTTGATACTTGCCGTCCCCGTTTCCGACATGCGGAAACCGATGTTCAAACCGGGCGATATTCGCTTTCGTTGTGTGTAAGGTTCGTTCGATGACAGCGTTCCAGTCCATAATGTCCTCCCAATATCCATTTTGTTTCATCTGATCTGGCTCCATACCGATATCGCTACCGTCTATACGCTTCGACTATTTCGGTTCGACTTCATCCAGGGTCATGCGGTATTCCAGATCCTTCATGTACGTCCCGTCCGCGTGCAGAAAGGTCATGCCGAAGGCAATATCCCCGCCGGTTCCGCGGACGATCGCGATCAGCCGGTTGAGTCCGCCCTTCAAGACAAGCTCGCGCTCCGGTTCACGCACATGCTCACCGTTCAGGTAAATGGCATACGGCACATTAGCATGAACTCGCAAACGTCCCTTGCGGACTGGCTTAGCTCCTCCTCCAGGTACCTGCACAAAACAGCTCATAAACCATGGATCATATCCGGTGCAGGCAATCCGCATCATTCCATCCTCGGATTGCCGCTCTTTTTTCTGCATCCAGCCGTATAGTCCTTCACCCAAATTGTTCAACGAAAATTCGGGATCGGTATAGTATGTCTTCATCGCCTCGTAATCCACATGAGTCGGGCAAGGCAGTACCATAACCGCTTCCACGGCCCATGTCCCGTCGTCTTTCTCGCTTACCAGCAAGCCATCATCAAAGACGGCACCCTGATTGGCGAGCAAACGGGTATAGAGTCTTAGTGCCTTCTCATTGTTGGGGTCTAGCAGAAGCTGGGAGCACAGGATGGAGCCTGCCCCCGTCCTTTCTTGGACCAGAAACGCTCCGGAGGAACGGGCTTTCCTGCGGTTCAGTTCGACCAGTGCGAGACGGCTGTATTCGGATGTGTAACCATTCACAAAATAGTCCTTCCAAGCCGTTCCCTCGACGCTAACGCACAAAGCGTCCGTGCCCTGCACCTCAAGCCGGTAGGCGGCATGCAAACGGTTCAAGGTATCCCGAGGGGACAGGAATACTTTGTCATAGCCGAACAGGTCGACCGGACTGAAGCCGCTTACGGCCTTGTTGGTGTAATCCACCGCGAGATGGTACGCCTCATGAGCATCCACTCGCACAGGACGGTCCAACAGGCGGGCAAGATTGCCATGCTGACTGCTGTCCGCCGGCAGGACAAGCACATGTCCGCCTGCTTCGGCATAGCGCCGGACGGCCTCGGCTGAGCCAGGAGCCGCAAGCAGGCTTGCTTCTGCTACGAGCAGGCCGAATGATTGCGCGAAGAATGCGGGAAGATCGCCCCGTCCATTTTCGTCATGGGTCGCTGCCTCATTTATCAGCGCAGCTGCATCCAGCACCGTGTAGCGCAGGCACAGCCGGTCGAGGAACGCAGCCGCTTCCCCGCCGGGACGGACCAGCGCCCCCACCGGTCGCAAAGTCGCACCGTCAGCGACTTCGTTGCGACCGGTGTAAGCCAGCAGGTTGCGCAGCAGCAGGCAGGCTTGCGGAACGCGCGGAAGATTAGCCATCAGCTCCAACTGATTGGCCACAAACATGCCGCTTCCGCTCCGGTACTCCAAGAGCGGCGACCATAAATCCCCACCGTCGCCGAAATCGCCGGCGCTGCACTCCAGCAGCAGGGTGAAATCGCCTTGGAGCGGCTTTTCGAATGCAGCGTAAATGATAGGCAGCGGGCCCTCTTCGCGAAGCTCCTCGTGCCAGAACATTAGATCCGAGTCGCTTAAACCCTTAAGCACCGGATGTTGGTAATCGCCGGCATGGGCCCGAAGAAACGGTCTCCGCGACAGCCTGAGCCGGCCGCCTAGCGACAACCCGCACTGCTCCAGCATCAGCAGGCGACCGCCGCGTGCGACGAAGCCTTTTAACTCCGCCTCCAACCCGCCATCCGGGTCCTCTGCCTTACTGCCGATGATAAGCAAATGATCGCATGACAGCAGAGCAAGCCCATCTCGGGCTACCCGCTTGCAGTCGGGAACAAGATTTCGGATCTTGAAGTAATCTGTTTCAGATCCCCAGTAAGCTGTCGGGCGCCCAACTTCAACCGGATGGCGAAGGAGGCTTCCCGACACAAGCCGGTATTCCTTCAGTAGCTCATGCATAATCCGATCGCCATGGAACAGCACTGCCGTCAGCACTATCATTCCTTCAGTCTCAACGTGGATCGGAGTCCACGAAATCGCAATGGTTTTCTGCTCGGCCGGCTCCTGCCGGAATATGAAACTGCGTTCATGAACGATCGTTTCCCCTTGCCTAATCACGCACTCGATCCGAACATCCTGTGCGGACAACGTGTCGTTGAAGACGTCAAAGCTGCGGGTGATGGTTGCGTCGTCGTAGAAACAGTGGTTGTATTCGGCCGCGAACATCGTGACCGGCTTAAACGCCTCCGCCATGGTGGCAAAAGCCGGATTAGCAACATACATCGGATCATCAGGCAGCAGGCCGTTGTTGATCGTGAGCGAATAGGCCGGTATCACCTTGGGCTTCACCCCGGGCAGGCCTGGTTCGGACGGTGGAACAGCGACGTCGTTCTCCGGCATCGACCTCATGAAATAATGAGCGAAATTGAACGTAGCTATGCCTGAGACGCCTTGCCGCCGCGCATACTCTACGAATAGGCGTTCCTTCTGCGCCAGCCCGGCCGTGCTTTCGTCCGTACTGCGATATGCCTGCAGCCCCGCATACATGCTGGCGTTTTGAGGGCATATGTACCACCAGCCACCGTGTTCACCGAAGCTCAATGGGACCGAACGGTCCCATTGAGCGATGGTGCCGTCAATATTGTAATGGCGGCTTTCCACCTCCGTATGGGCTTTGGACACCAGTCGGTTGTCTCCTTCGGCGACGATCGGACGAGTGGCGTCCAGTTCCCGGATCGCCTCCATAAGGCCGGGAATATGCACCTTATAGCCGTCCCGGCCGTCCACCCAGCGCATTTCGTTCTGCAGGCTCCACATGATGACGGAAGGATGATTCTTGTCACGCTTAACGAGCCGCTGTACATGCTTGCGGCAGTTGTCCAAGTAATCGGGATGGTCGGCGAGCATGGATTTGCCCGATCCGTATATCGCTGTTTCGTCGATGATCAGCATGCCCTCTTCGTTGGCGATTCGGACATAATTCTCCGGGTAAGGCTCAGCATGCAGCCGGATGCTGTTGATTCCGACGGAGCGGCACATCCGATACCAGTTCCGGATGTACGCTTCCGTCTGCTGCAGTCCGCCTTGAAAATGCCACGAATCGCCGCGCAAACGGATCGGGATGCCATTCAGCATGAATTGCCGACCTTCGCACCAAAATTCACGGAAACCAAACACTTCCTCGTGACGGTCTAGCACCTGCTCACCTTCTATAAGCTCAAGCTCCGCCATATACAAATACGGCGTATCGGGATCCCATAGGATGGCATCGCTCCACTCCAGATTAAAGGAAGCGCGGTAGACCGCCCCGCCGCGTTTGTTTTCGCACAGCCTAACCTTCACCGCAGCCGCTGGATCGATGCGCTGTGCTGTCTGCTCTTCCTGGAGGACAGGTACGGCCCGCCCTCCGTCTCCGAATCGCAGCCCGCCGCCTTCCCCTTTCTCCGCAGAAAATCCCTCCGTTTCGATTCCAAGCCTTTGGCTTCGCAATGACTTCTTTTCATTAGCCGCATACCGGTTGTTGCTACTACTTATCGAATCTGCATTTTCCCTCGTATCTGACTTTTCTTCCCCTTGCCTTAGCACGCCAATCTCTCGTACGCTCAACCTGACGTGAAGGGGACCGTGATCCCCTCCTATTTCCGCCGCCCCAGCGGTGACGTCCAATTCAAGCCGCCCTCTCTGAACGGATGTGCGGATGGTTACATCCTCTATAGACAGGACCGGATAGCTTTCCAGGTAAACGTCCTGCCATATTCCCCGGGCAACATTTCCGAACCAGGAGCCCATCAGCCCGGTCACCTTCTCCATGCCGTTTGCCAACGTTACTTTGTCGAAGCTGCCGCATACGACATGGAGATGATGCTCATGCCCCTGCTCGGCCCGAGGCGTGATATCGAGACGCAGCGGTAGGTAGCCATCTTCCCATACGGCGACTTCTTCCCCATCAAGAAAAATGACGGCCTTTTGCATGATGCCGTCCATCCGCAGCACGATCCGCTCCCCCGACATGGATTCGGGAATATGAAAACTTCTATGCAACACGCCCGCTTCCGCGCCGTCCCATTCTTTCGGATAGCCGTAGAGATCCATCGGGGCATACCCATGCTCGCGAATTTCGCCGAACGATTTGCCGTTGGCCTGTTCGTAGGACGATCTCCAGCTGGAAGGGACTTGGATTTGCTGGGGCTCGTAGAAGATTTCATCCGGAAGCCGGCGGCACTGAGGCTGACCATACAGCGGCATGAAATCCCAGTCCCCGTTCAGGCATAATCGGTTACGCATGGTTTGTTCCCTGCCTTTCGATGAAAGAACGTGCCTCCAGGACAAGCTTCAGCTCTCGCCAAATCTCCTGACCGTCTGGCGCACCCTCCCACTTCATGAAATGCGGCTCCATCACCGCTGCCCAATCGTCTGGACGGAGCGTTGTTTTCAACTTTCCTTCATAGGGGGCTGACTCAAGTGTGGCAGGGAGCTCTGAGTAAAAAAAGAGCAGATTCTCATGCATGCCGATGATGCCGAATTTATCTCCATCGCCCGGCCGTTCTTCTTGGTACTGGTAATGATAGTACACGTAGCTTGAGACCTCTTCGGGCTTTAGCCGGGCAATCCTTCCGTACGGCACACTGTGATCATTCGTCCGTACCCAATGCTGCTCCGAAACGGGCGCTTGATAATGAAAAATGTCGGCCATCGACGCCCATCTGCGTCCCGGATCTCTTCCCGGCCAAACGGCCAGCCATGCCTCAGCTCGCGGCAGCAAACTTTCCGGAAGCACCTTCTCCCCGAGACATTCATAATAAAGAAACAACCGGCTTCCGTCTGTAAACAAGCTTAATCGGGCCACGCGTTCCCGTTCCATCGCCGTGTGGATCTCTTGTGAAACACTTTCGCCCCGTAACAGTGTAAGGGCATCTTCCTCGATTCCTTCGGCCCTAAATAGACATCGCTGCATGATGAACCTCCCATCGTGAATTTTGATGCTCCTGAAGATCAAAATCCGTATCCGTATCCGTTTTATTTGCCGATCGTAAAAGACGCTCCCTCCATTTACCGGGAGGAAGCGCCTCATTTCCTTAAGGCACCACCATGAAACGGATGTTGTCAAACAGCATGTAGTCGAATCCACTCACGTAGAAGCCGACTTTGCCGGATGGCCGGTGATTCGGATCGGTGCCGGCAAGCTTCGGATCGCCGTCCACATAAATGGAGACGTCCCCGTCCTTTACGCTAATCTTGACTGCATATTCCGTTTCCGGCTGCAGGTCTCGATTCGGCAAGACGTACTCGGCGATCTTCTGCCAGGCCGTGTCGTAGAGTATCCAAGCGGATGTCCCATCCACGCGGGTCCGATAGCCGATTCGGATAGAGCCGCTTGCATCCTGACGATCAAAGACGTACATTGTACCGTCGTCCGGCATGACGGCCGGCGTCTTCAGCGTGAACTCCAGCTCATACGATTCGAAGACCCGGTCCAGCAGGCCTGTTGCCCCGTTCAAAATTTTGTAGCGGCGATTACCGTCCGGATCGGCCGCGATGCTGCGGTTCGGGTCTACCGGCCAGCCGTTGCTGCCCGATTCGAAGTTGGTCTCGTGCATGATGTTCGAAACGGTCACGGCAATATCCGCTTTAATGAGCGGGTTGACCACGGATACGGCTGTGACGGTCGTCTCTCCTTCATAAACGGCACTGACGACCCCCTTGTCGCTCACCTCCGCTACGGCCGGATCGGCGGATTGCCAAGTAACGCCGGTATCCGGGGTATCCGTGGGATCGAACGTCACCTGCAGCTGATGCTGCTCGCCGGCGGCAAGCCGTATTTCGCGCTCGGACGGTATGATGCCGGCCAGCTCCGTGCTCAGTGCCTTGAACCGGATGTCGTCAAACAGCATGTGGCTGACGTTGTTGACGTAGAATCCGACCTTGCCTGCCGCGTTATGGCCGGGATCGGCGGCCTTCAGGCGGAAATGGCCGTCCACGTACACGCTGATATCGCCGCCCTTGACCCGCATCTTGATCTCGTATTCCGTATTCGGCTGCAGGTCGTGTCCTGGGAGTTTCTCTTCATGCAGCACGGTCCAGGCTGCGTTATACAGCAGCCAGGAGGAAGAGCCGTCAGGACGGGTTTTGTAGCCGATGCGGGTCGAGCCGCTGCCCGCCTGGCGATCGAACACGTACAATGTTGCATTTTCTCCGATCGACTCAGGCGTCTTCAGTTTGAAGGTCAGCTCATAATCGGTGAAGGTTTTGTCGCTGAGAGCGGTAGCGCCGTTCAGTATTTTATACCAGCGGTTGTCGCCTTCTTTTGCGATGCTGCGGTTCGCGTCCTGCGGCCAGCCATTTGCACCTGACTCGAAATCGGTGAAATCCATCACCCCGTCTCCGGCTTCGACTGTGACGTCCACCATTGCCGTGAGCTGAGGATTCTCCGCCGACGCCACCGTGATGACCGTCTGGCCCACCTCCTGACCCGTGACGATACCGTTATTGTCAACCGTGGCGATGCCGGGATCGGCCGACGTGAAGACCAGCTTTGGATTATCCGCGTTCCATGGGAGGACCGCCGTGCGCAGCTTTACCGTTTTCCACCGATCCACCGTGATTTCGTTGTCGTAGACCACAACGCTTTGCATCGGGTAGCTGTCCGGGCTGCTCGTGGTACCTGCTTTCCCGTTAATGCCGATCTCGTGAAATGGGATATCAGGGAAGCCGGGGATGACCTGAAATACTTCAGCATCCGGACGCAGCGACAGATCGCCTCCTGCCAAATCGACGAACCCGGGATCCTCGTCGGTTACCCAGTTATCGGCATATTGGACAAGATTGAATTTGTCGTACGCCCCCTGCTCGTTCGTTGTCGTGCTGCGTGGAAGCGTCGGATTGTAGACAACGTTACCGTGAAACGTATTCGTATCCGGATAATAACGATTTTCCGTGAAAAAGTTCGCCAGCTCCGGATATTTGGCCAGGTACGGCGTACCGACGAAGTCGTTGTTGGCCTCGAACAGCGCCTCCCACTTCGGCATGTAATTCAGCGGAACTTGATCGTCCGGCTCATCGCCTAGAAACAAATCCGCGTAGTCATATGGAACCTTGCTGTCCACAAAGATATTGTTGCGGGCCAAAATATGCGCGCCCCCGTTGTTTTTGATTGCTGAATTCCCCATACGATAGAAGATATTCTCATCGATCTGAAGCCCCATCGTGAAATTATCAGGATAGACCCCTTCAACGCCGGGTTTGCTTTCTCCGATGTTGTGGAAGTAATTGCGACGGATAATGGTGCCGCGCTGCTGGGGCGTTTCGCCCGCATTCATGTAGATGGCGCCGAGATCCGAGAAGGTTTTGCATACGTCGTAAATATCGTTGTACTCCACGAGATGATCGTTGCCGAAGATCAGCACGCCGGGATGGGGAGCATCGTGCAGTTCGTTATGCGACATGCGGTTACCCACCCCGGACAAGAGAACGCCGGGATTGTAGGCCTTATGATAATAAGCAAAATCATGAATGTGAGAGTTCTCCACCGCATTGTTGCCCGGCGCGAGCGTTGTCTTGTCGCCTCCGGTAAGCGTGACGGCGGTACCCCCGATATGGTGGATGTGGGTAAATTCGATCTTATGGTCCGTTCCCGGAACTCCGGTAAAATCGTTGTAATGGAAGCGGCTCTGAGTGTTGACCAGCACACCGCTATTGGTGAAATTGCGGATTTCGCTATTTAGGACACGCATATGGCTTCCGCCCATAAAGACGACCGCCGAATCGCGCCCGTTCTCCAGGATCAGCTCCGAGAATTCGTTATAAGATGCGTCCAGCGCATTGATCATCGGCGTCTTTAACATCGTCACTTCGATGGATGGATTCGCGGTCATGAATTCGGCATTCGGCAGAAAATAGAGCTTTCCGGCCTGGCGGTCGATGTAATACTCGCCGGGCATATCGATCTCCTCCAGCAGGTTTTGAGCGAAATGGAAATCTGGGTACCAGTTCTTGAAAATGCCGCTCATTTCTCCATACCGGAGCGTAATGCTCTTGGCCTGGGTGTCGATGGAAGCGATCTTGTTGTAGGACCATTCCCAGCTGTAGCCGAAAATGCCATCCAGCCAGATGTCGTCCGCCTGCGTCCAGTACTGCGGTCTGTCATACGTGTAGGTAAAGGTCCCGCCTCTCGTATGAACCTCCCCGTTCGGATCTTTCCGCGTCGGTCCCGGATCGAGGATTTCGTCCATTTGAACGGTTCCCTCGTTCGGCCAGCGGGCCAGCGTCATGCCTTCCCCGCCCACGTACAACTCCATCGGCGGTACCTTGCTCAAATCGTTGGCCAGATAATAACCATGCCGGCTCATCTCGCCGTAATCGGTAATGCCGAGGGCAGCCAGATCGGCTACCAGCACTTCGTTTCGTGCCTCTTCGCTGATAATGCGGTTCAGTACGGCAGAATCGGTTACCGGAACGAATGCGGATTTCTCCAACTTCTTAGAACCGGACAAGATAACCGTTTCACCTGGATAGGCCGTATAGGTAACCGGCTTACCCGCTTCCCCCGAATCCTGCAAACCCAGCTCGAAGCTGGTTGCCCGCTCATACCGGCCTTCGCGAAGATAGACCGTGACGCCGCCCCGAGGCAGTCCCTTCTTCGCTTTCAACGCCCGAATGGCGTCTCGCGCTTTTTCCAACGTTCGAAACGGTTTGTTGATCGTCCCTTTGTTCGAGTCATTTCCGTCTAAGGCCACGTAATAAGCCGTTCCGTGCGGATTTCCATAAGCCGACGCCGTCTCGGCGGCCGGCAGAAATGGATTCAGCGCGAACAACAGGCTTGCCGCCAGCGCCGCAAGCACAAGCTTCTTCATAAATCGCTCCCCTTCCTCCAGCGTGGAATCCGGTCAGCTTTGCCTACGCAGTGCGCAGTGTCGTCAAAGCCCACCCAGGCAGCAGGTTCCTCCCTTTTTGTCTCCATCCGTCTACAAGCCTACGGGCCGATTATTTTAAGCCCTTCTCTTTTAGAAATTGTTCGAACTGACGCGTCACCTCCTCGACGTATTTATCTTCGCCCGCCTCCTTCAGCTTGCCGTAAAGAACCGGCCAGGTTTCCTCAAAATCAAGCGTTCCGGTCACGAGTCCGCGTTTGTACTCGCCCCATAAGGCGTTCAGGTTGGCGATTTCCGTGCTGACTGGCTCGGAATTGAACTTGAATGCGCCGACCGGATTGATTTCGGAGCTCGTGTTGATTTTTTTCGTTTCCTCCCAGATATTTTCCGGTTGCCCTTCCTTCAGGTAGGAATTGAATACGCTGCCGAACACCCAATCCATGTTCGGACGATACCTGGAATCCGGCATCGCTTTGATATAATCGCCGCTCAGTTTCTCGTAATGCACTCCCTCTAAACCGTTGATCAACAAATTGTAGAGCTCCTTGTCGGTGTTGATCAGATTGAGCAGCATCAGGGCCCGTTCCGGATTCGGGGAAGTTCGGCTGATCGACTGGTTGGTTGTTGCTGAATAGCCGTTGGAGAACCAATCGCTGAGCGGAATAATGATGACATCGTTGCCGCCGTTCTTCGGCTTGACCTCCGCCTCGACCCCCGGCTTCAGCGTGACGTCGAACTCGACCGCGATCTGGCCTTTGGATTGATAGTCGGTCATTTTTTCCGTGGCCGCGTCCTTGTGGATGTACCCGGCTTTATACCATTTGCTGGCCAGTCTGAAATTGTCCAGCTCCTCTTCGGGATAGCAATGAAGCGTATAGGACGGGTCATCGGTCTTGATGTAGAAATGATCGTCAAGCCCCGGAACGACCCAGTATTGATCGTCATGCGCCTGCGGGTTGACAAACGAGCCGCCGAACAGTCCGATCGGGATGATGCCCGGCTCGTTCTGCTTGATTTGCTCAAGGAACGGCTCGATATCCGCTATCGTTTTGATCGTGGTAGGGTCCAAGCCGTATTTGTCGGCAAACCGCTTCTGCACGATGAAGCCGTATCTCGAACCATTGATCTGCTGGTTCGGAATGCCGTAAATTTCCCCGTCCACCGAGAGACCATCCCACATCACCTGAGGGACATCCGCCTTCAGCTGCGGGGCGTACTCATCCAAGAGCCCGTTCAGCGGTTGAATCGCTCCCTTCCGTACCAGCTCTTCCGGTTTCAGCATATAACCGGTCCAGAGAATATCGAACTTTTCCCCCGCCGCCAGAACGGTGTTCATCTTCTGTACGTAATCTCCTATCGCAACAGGCATCAGCTTTATGGTGGCGTTCAATTTCTCTTTCACGATTTTGTTGATTTCCTCTTCGACCTTCTTCTGGTCGGGCTGCAGCTGCAGCAGCGGGTAATACCAAGTCAACTCGACGGGATCAAGCTTGCTCGATCCGCCTGTATCCAGTGACGCCCCTTGCGTGTCCGGCGTTCCGCTATTCGTTTCGCCGTTTCCGCCGCTGCCCCCGCAGCCGGCAAGAGTGGACATCGCGATCAAGACGATCGCCAAAAGTCCTAGCAGTCTTTTTTTCATAACATGACCTCCTGAGTGTTTAATTGGTTGTTGTATGTTAACCCTTGAGGGAGCCAACCGTAAGCCCTTTCACGAAAAACCGCTGGAAAAACGGAAAGATGATCAGCATCGGCCCACCCGCAAGCACCGCGATTGCCATTCTTGCCGAATTGTTTGGAAAACTGGATAAATCAACACCCAGCTGCTGCGCAAATTCCGAATTGGAAGTAATGAACTCAATGCTGCCAAGCGTCCGCACGAGCAGCAGCTGCAGGGGAACCTTGTTGGGATCGTCGATGTACAGCATGGCATTGAACCATTCGTTCCAATACGTAAACGAGATTAGCAAGCCAAGCGTAGCCAAAGCCGGTGTAGACAGTGGTAATATGATCCTGAAAAATATCCGCAGCTCCCTCGCCCCGTCAATTTTGGCGGATTCCACGATTTCGAGCGGAATTTTGGACATGAATCCTTTCATGACCATAATGTTGAATGGCGAGAGCAGCACCGGCAGGATGAGTGCCAGTAAGCTGTCTTTCAAATGCAGGTACTGCGTGATGAGGATATAGGAAGGGACGAGTCCTCCGCTGAACAGCATCGTGAAAAATACGTAGAATGTTGTTGCCCGGTTGTAGCGGTAATCCGGCCTTGAGATGACGTACGCGGTCATCGCGGTGAGCAGCAATCCTGCCAGCGCTCCGATGACGGTCACCGTAATCGTAACCCCGTAAGCCCGCAGCAGAATGTCAGGAGCATCCAGAAGGTAGCGATACGCCTTCAGACTGAATGATTCGGGCAGAAACTGATACCCGTTGCGGGTGAGCGAAGCTTCATCCGTCAGCGACACGGCGACGACGAGCAGAAACGGCAGGACGACCGCCAGCGAGAGCAGGATGAACAGCAGATGGATCAACAGTTTCGGTAGTTCGAACTTCTTAGGCATCGGATGTCCTCCTTCTTACCACAGGGAATGCTCGGGATTGATTTTGCGCACGACCCCGTTCGCCACCAGCACCAGGACGAAGCCGACAACCGACTGGTAAAAGCCCGTAGCCGCCGACATGCTAACGTTGCCGATCTCGCGGAGCGCACGGTATACGTACGTATCGATAATATCCGTGGAGCCGTACAGAAAGCCGGAGTTGTTCGGAATGAAATAATGCAGTCCGAAATCGCCGCGGAACATGTTGCCGATGGACAAAATCAGCAGAATAATGACCAGCGGAGCCAGCAGCGGAACTGTAATTTTCATCGCCATCTGCCATTTCGTCGCTCCGTCGATCCGCGCTGCCTCGTAATACTCGCTGTTAATGCCGAGTATGCCAGCAAAATAGATAAGTGTATTGAATCCGACCGCCTTCCATAAATGAACAAGAATGAGGATGGCTGGCCATGCCTCGGCCGTCTGGTACCAACTGACCGGCTCCATCCCGAACATCTGTAAGGTGCGGTTGATGAACCCGTCGGAATGGTTCAGGAAGGCATAGGCGACGTATCCGACCAACACCCAAGATAAAAAATGGGGCAAGAACAGCGCAGTCTGATAAAATTTGCTCCATTTCGCCCTGAGTTCGTTCATTAGGATCGCCAGTAGCAGCGCTGCAGCGGTGGTAGCTACAATGTAAGCGGCATTGTACAGCACCGTATTGCGCGTGATCCGCCAAGCCGTATCGGTCGAGAACAAGTAACGGAAGTTTTCCAGTCCAACCCATTCGCTGCCGAATATGCCAAGATCGTAGCGGTAATGCTTGAAGGCAATGATCAATCCCACTAACGGGATATAGGCAAAAATCAGCTTGTAAAGAATCCCGGGCAGCGATAGCAGAAACAGCTCCCGGTTGTTGCGGAAATGGCGAAGCTCTCTGCGAAGCGCCGATTTTTTTTGGCGTGCGCCGGCAGGTCCAGGATTCGGTCCCAATTCGGGTCCCGAACGGTTAGCCGGGTCTGCATCAATAGAACCCGATAGTGTTACCTTCTTCAACATAGCGAAAGCCCCTTCCTTTTCTTATGCACTCCTCGCCTGCATCCCAGGCTTTGCATGATTAACGATAGCTCAAACCCGGGGTTCTGCGTTACTGTACAATTTCAGGATTGCTGTACGGGGGGGCTGTAAGGATTACGGAATGCTGTACAGCCGGCTGTATAGAAGCAGGATTACTGTACCTGGGGAATTTTGGGACCTTGACTGCACAAAGGGTAGTACCGTGCTCCCGCTTCTGATGCGATGCCCAAGGTGCAGGAGACGGCACTCTTCAGCTCCGCGCTGATCCAATGTTCGATAAGGGCTTGCAGCATAAACACTTGTATAGAATCCGCCTGTTCGCTCGTAACCGGATGGATTTCTTTTCGAAGCACGGCATACCAAAGACCCGCAAACGGTAAATTTCATCTGCGGGTCTTATGAAACATTTCTAATTTTAGGTACTGCGGTCGATGGCTGATTTCAGACGGTACTCTTTCGGTGTCGCTCCGTAGCGGCGCTTGAACAGCCGATAGAAATAGCTTTCATTGCCGAAGCCCACCTTCTCCATGATTTCGGCCACGGTCAAATGCTTCTGCTCCAGATACTGTTGGGCTCGGGCAAGTCGAGTCGCATTGATCTGGTCGACCACCGTTGTCCCTTCCTGGGCTTTGAACACTTGGCCCAAATAGACGGCGCTCATCTTCAGCATTTCGGCGATCTTCTGGACGTTCAGGTCCGGGTCGGCGTAATGCTTCTCGATCATTTCTTTGACCGTGTCCACAAGCAGCCGGTTTTTGTCCTCCCTTCCGCTCCTGCGCTGCTCGAATACATCGCGCACGACGTCCAGGAGCACACCCTCGATCTCATCCAGCGTCTCTTTTTCGAGAATGCGCCGATTGATAGCCTGCAGATTAACCGATACCGGATTCAGATTATTGTTATTCATCTCGCCCAGCGTATGGCTCAGTGTCATGGTCAAATGCAGCAGCGCCGAGAACATGCCGTCAAAGCTAAACTCGTCAAGCAGCTCCCTCCAGCTCCGAATGGCTTGCTCCGTCTCTTCCGGATTTCCGCTCTTTAATCCCTCCGTCAGCCGGCGTTCCAGTTCCTTCGGAATGGTAAGCGATTCGTTCCGCTCGTTCCTGCGGATCAATTCCGGCTGGATCACGGCGCCCTTACCGAATATCATGCGATAGTTGGAATGACGCATCGCCAGGTTGTAATGTTTCGTTAGCCTGCGGTAATCTTCGAACGCATCGCTAAGCGTTACGGTGAACGTAACTCGATAAAAGCGGAGTATGGTCTCCTGAAGCTCCCGGAACCGTTCATCCAGCATCTCGAGGTAACTGGGATTGCCGCTGGCGATAAAGACAAGATGGCCGCTCTTCATGTCCGCGGCTTCGCACGAACCGCCACGTTGCAGCAGTTCTTGGCCGATGTTCGCGATAGCAAAGTAATACAGGGCCTCCGTCTGGGAATCCGGCTGCAGGAGAAGGCTCTGCAGATCGTCAAGCTGTACAACCGCAAGCCGGAGCGGCGATGGATGCGTTATATCAATCGCATACTGCTCCTTAATCCGTAGAAATGCATCTTCGTCCATACTATCGCTGAGGCTAATCAGGCTCCGCAAATGATAAACCTTGGCGATATTCCATTGCGTCGCCCGTTCCTGCTCCAAGCCTTTGAGTTTGCCTATCATCTCCGTCACATTCTCCGCGATGAGGGACAACTCATCTTTTGCCCTGCTATCACCGCGCCCGTCATGGGGAACCAGCATAAGCAGACGGCCTACCGGTTTATACAGCCTCAGTGAGATTAATACGGACAAGAGCAAGGCCAGCAGGGCAACGGACAGCGTCACGGCCATTTCGGTCCATCTCATCTGGCGTACGCTGCCCAGCACGTCATCGTAATCCTGCAGGCTGATGATCTGCCAGTTGTTCAAGCCTTTGTTCAAATAGGTTACCTTATAATCCTTCTCTCCTTGTTTATGGATGAAAGAGTCCGGTGCATTGTCCGTCGAGCCCATTCGTCCCAGTAAATCCTTCTTGATGTCAAGCCCGGGCGGCAGCTTGCGCTCGCCTGCCATTAGCACCTGTCCATCGCCGTCGGTGACGAACAGGACGTCGTTTTCCCGTTCGGCCACTCGATTAAGCGCTTTCACATTGTCGAGCATCCAGCCTGGCTTCACTGTCAAAATGAGGGCGTTCCGGTTAACGGAACCGAGGGTCGGCCCGTCATAAATGAAAAAAGCGAATACGTCGATGCCCTCATTCTCCCCGTCAAGATCGAGCGGAATGAGCTGCAGCTTCGGCAGATCGGCTCGGGAAGCCATATAATCTTCAAGCGCGCCGTACAGGGCGCGCGTGTCCATATCATGGCTCAGCGACGAGAAAAAACGGTTCTGCTTGCCGTTGTAAAAAACGGCGGCGTGCAAGTACGGCGAAGCGGCTACCGTCCGGTTCAAACGTTCGATTTTCAGAATGCTCTGCTTATAATCCGCCCCGGACTTCAGCGCGATCAGCTCTTCGTCATTGTACAACGACACCGCCAAATCCTTCACGATCCCGTTCATGTTCTCGATATTGTAGTTGATTTGGGTGAGCAGCTTGCGATCGGCTTCGTGTTGGAGGCTCAGGACTTTATCACGGGCAGCGGCGTTCAGGAAGAGGGAGGCGATGGCGAGCATGGCGACGACGAGCATAAAGCTCAGGATAATCCGCTGCAAATATTTGCGAGAGCGGAGGGTTTGCAGCAACTTCATGGGACCACTCTCCTGCAAAGTTAGGTGGCTTTACTATAATCCTGCGGGTTTTTCGTTGTCAATCGGCATTTTCGAAAAAATAGCCGTCCCTTCCCCCGCTTCTTCCTTCATCTGCCGCAGCATCTGCCGATACGCGCCGGGCGTCATGCCAAGCTTGGCGGTAAACAAGCGCGTCATGTAATTCGAATCGCGGATTCCCACCCTTTCAGCGATCTCCGAAATGCCAAGCACCGTGCCGCCGAGGAGTTTTTTGGCTTCCTCCAAGCGCAGATGAAGTACGTACTGGAGCGGCGTTTTGCCGATATGCTTCTTCATGCATCTGGCGATATAACTCGCCTGGAAATGCAGCTTCTCCTCCAATGCAGCCCGTTCAAACGGCTCCCTCCAGTGTTCGTTTAAATAAGCGGCGGCGGCTTGTGCCAGTCGGATGGAAGGCTCCGGTTCGGTCATCCGTGCGCAGTCAGCCTGCAGTGCGGCGAACAGCTCGGCCAGCAATAAATGGAGCTTGAGCGCATTCTCCCCGTTCAGCCGGTTGTGGATATCATTCAACCCGCGCAGCATCGGCTCTACGGTCTGCACCTCGACGGAGGCGAACTTCGGCAGGTACATGCGCTGCTGCGTGGACGGTTCGACATCCTCGACCGTGCCTTTGGACAGCAGGGCCGACCAAGGAATATCCTCCTGCGAGATGTATGAAGCTGGATGTCCATGGATGAAATGCACCCAATAAATCTCCGTATGCTCCAAGCAGGCACGATGCCCGAAATGCCGCAGTCCCGCTTCCAGCACGAGCAGCTTTCCGGCACAGACCTCATATTCGGTCTGTTCTTCCGTCATATAAAGCGTTCCCTTAGTTACCAGCAGCAGGTCGTAGACGCCGAAGGTGCGGGCGAAATGCCGGTCTCCGGGCTTCCAGACGGCATGTCCCGCCGTTACGAATTGCGGCAGCGGCGGAATGGCGAATTCTAAGCACAGCACAGCGGTTCTCTCCTTTTCGCAAGTCCATTTTGTGCTAATCAAAGTCTATATTATCACTGGTTACCCGCGTATTAAAGAGGTACATTGTACAAAAGAAACCGTTCTCATCAGGCGGCAAAGGAGGCTGTTCACACATGCGATTTCGTCAGGTTCATCTCGACTTTCATACATCCGAGGCCATCCCGGGCATCGGAAGCCAGTTTTCAAAAAAACAGTTTCAGAACATGCTGCGTGCCGGGCATGTCGACTCCATTACCGTTTTCTCTAAATGTCATCACGGCTGGGCTTACCACCCGAGCGAAGCCAATGAAACACACCCGCATCTTTCGTTCGATCTGCTAGGCGAAATGATTGCAGCCGCCCACGAAATCGGCGTCAAAACGCCTGTGTACTTGTCCGCCGGCCTTGACGAGAAGCTGGCGCGTCGCCATCCCGAATGGCTGATTCGAGATGCGGAAGATCGTACGCGATGGGCCAAAGATTTCATGACGCCCGGGTACCATGAGTTTTGCTTCAACACGCCTTACCTGGACCTCTTGCTGGCTCAAATCCGCGAGGTTGTTTCCCGCTATGATGCGGACGGCATTTTCCTTGATATCGTCGGAATCCGAAAATGTCATTGCCAGCATTGCGTGGCAGCGCTGCGATCAGCCGGCCAAGATCCTCGGGATGCAGCGGCCATTGCCGCCTTGGGCGAGGCGACCTACCTGAACTATGCCCGCCGCGTACGGGAAACGGTGGACAGGATCAAGCCCGGTCTGCCGGTCTTTCATAACAGCGGGCATCAACGACGCGGCCGCCGCGACCTAGCCCATGTCAACAGCCATTTGGAGCTGGAATCCCTGCCAACCGGGGGCTGGGGCTACGATCATTTTCCGCTCTCGGCGCGCTACGCGCAGACGCTGGGCATGGATTTTCTCGGCATGACGGGCAAATTCCACACCTCTTGGGGTGAATTCGGTGGGTATAAGCATCCGAACGCGCTGCGATTCGAAACGGCGCTCAGCCTCGCGCACGGCGCCAAGTGCTCGATCGGCGACCAGCTTCACCCATCAGGTCTGATGGATGAAGCGACCTACGCCTTGATCGGCACCGCCTACGCGGAGGTGGAAGCAAAGGAGCCATGGTGCAGCGAGACGACATCCGTGGCGGACATTGCCGTCTTGTCGCTGGAGGCTGCTTGGGAGGCTTGTCCGGAAGCGCGGAAATCAGAAGACCGGAACAATCTGGCGGATGCCGGAGCGGTGCGCATCCTGACCGAAGGGCATTACTTGTACGACATCGTGGATGCCGATGCGGATTTCGGTCGTTACAAGGTGCTGATATTGCCGGACGAGGTGCCGGTATGGCCGGCATTGGGAGAAGCCATCCGCGCATTTACCGCAAGCGGCGGCAAGGTTCTGGCCCCGGGCCGCTCGGGTTTGGATCCAGCCGGCAACGTGTTTGCGCTCGATCTTGGACTGAACTGGAAAGGCGCCAGCCCTTACCACCCGTCATATTTCCGTCCGAACTTTACTCCAGGCTCCCTTCTGCCCGCTTCGTTTGTCATGTACGGCGAGGGACAGCAGGTTGAATTGAATGGCGGCCAGGCGCTTGGCAGTCGGGAAAATCCGTATTTCAACCGGGACGTATTCACGTTCTGCTCGCATCAGCACACGCCAAGCGCTGGAGAAGACGACGGCCCGGGCATGATTGAAAGCACAAACGGTATCTACATCGCTTGGAATGTGTTCGGCGACTATGCGGACAACGGCCATCTCATTCTGAAAGAGATGGTATTGCACGCGATTGACCGGCTCCTGCCGCAGCCTACCCTGCACTGCGATTTGCCTGCACGGGGCATAGCGACGCTGCAGTATCAGACTGTGGAAAATCGCTATATTCATCATCTCCTGTATGCTTCCCCCGTAATGAAGGGCCGCGTGGAGGTCATCGAGGACATCGTTCCGCTGCAGAATATATCCGCCAGCTTGCGTCTCCCATCTGCCGCTTCGATCAAGCGGGTCTACCTGGCCCCCTCGATGGAGGATCTTCCATATCAGATTCGTAACCAAGGCGAAATCAGCTATACGGTTCCTTATTTGGATAATCACCAGATGGTTGTGCTGGAGTTGGCCTAGATATTCTGCTTGCTAACTCTGCATTGAGAAATAGCCGCATTCCTTGGACTGCGGCATTTTCATATTTTATCATTTAGAGCTCGGTTCGCATGTGCTCTTTTTTTACGATTCTGGATAAACCTATTGAATTGGCTTATGAAGTTAAAAGAAAAAAAGCCGCGATTACGCGACTTTGTTGATCGATATCATTCCTTCTGCTTTTACATGGATCGAAATAATACAATTCATCCTCGTGATCGTGACCATAGCGTTACGGCTTATTCATTCAACCATTCACGGTTATGCGGTTCTTATCTAATCTCTGCACCTTAAGCTGCAATCTAAGCGCATTCGCAACAACAAGCACGGAGCTTGCCGCCATGCCGATGCAAGCGATGCGTGGATCCAAATAACCACATGCAGCCAATGGCACGGAAATGGCGTTATACAGCAGAGCAAATAGCAAATTCTGGTGGACATTCCGCATCGTTTGGCGGCTCCATGTATACGCATCGATTATGTTGAAAAGCTTGTTTCCGATCAGCACGATGTCGCCGGCCTGTTTAGCCGCATCCGCTCCCCCGCCCATCGCCATGCCGACATCTGCCACAGCCAGCGCAGCTGCATCGTTTATGCCATCGCCAATCATGGCAACGGAACGTCCTTGATGTTGAAGCTCGCGAATGAATGCCAGCTTGTCTTCAGGAAGCATGCCTGCACGCATCTGATCGATCCCTGCCGCGGCCGCCACCGCCACGGCGGCCTGTTCCTCATCTCCGGTTACCATCCACACATCGGCTCTTCGCTTTAACTCCTGTACAATCTTCCGGGCATCTTTTCTTAGCTTGTCAATCAATACAAGCGATCCGATGCACTTCCCGTTCACGGCGACATAAAGCCTTGTATAGCCAGGTTTATCTGGTGGAATTTCCAGTTGTATGCCCTGCTCCAGCAGCCATTTCCGATTTCCCACGCATATGTGCTCTCCTTTGACATAGCCTTCCATCCCTTTCCCAACCCGCTCTTGGAATTTTTGTGCTTCCAAAAGTGGGGAATGTTTGTCTTGGGCGGCTCGTACGATGGCTTGTGCTAACGGGTGAGCGGACCGAGAAGCCAGCGCTGCCGACATGGATAGCGCGTAGGCAGCGTTGCTGCCGTTCGCAGTGTGAATCGCTGTGAGTTGAGGTCTTCCTTCCGTCAACGTGCCTGTCTTATCCAACAATACAACATCGGTTCTACGCAACCCCTCTAGAGACCGGCCGTCTTTGAATAGAACGCCTCTTTGGGCAGACGATCCGGTTGCGATCAGGATGGATACCGGCGTAGCCAAACCAAGCGCACAGGGACAGGCGATCAGTAAAACAGACAGCGCGTGGCGCATCGCCGTTTCGGATGCATCGGGAGCCTGGGAAAACCAGAGCCATCCCGCATAAGTAAGTGCAGCACAACCGATCATCACGGGAACAAATATCCCCGCTATACGGTCAACGGCTAACTGAATGGCCGGTTTCCCCTGTTGTGCAGACTCGATAAGCCCAATCATTTGAGATAGACGGGTTTCGCCATGATTCTTATCAACCACGATGTCCAAACGTCCGACCAGACAACGCGTTCCGGCGTAAACTCGATCCCTCATGCCTTTGGCCACCGCTGTGCTTTCACCTGTCAGCATAGATTCATCGGCATCCGCCGATCCCGACTGAACAAAGCCGTCAATGGAAATCCATTCTCCATGGTTCACTCGGATCCGGTCCCCGATCTGCACTTGATCCGCAGAAATCCATTCTTCCCCATGACTGCGGACGACTCGAACCCGTTTAACCTGAAGCTCATATAATGCACTAAGTTGTTTCAACGCTCTACCCTTGGCCATGGTCTCAAGCCACTTGCCCAGGAGTACCGCTGTCATCACCATCGCAATCGTATCAAAATAAAGCGTTGGATGCGCTAGACTGTGCCTGGATTCAAACATGACATAGTGGCTGTAGAAATAAGCCACCGAGGTGCTTAACGCAACAAGGGTATCCATGTTTGCTGTACGATGGATCATAGCCTGGTAAGCTCCGTAATAGAAAGGAAATCCGACGCCAAACTGAAGCAACGTAGCGAGCACCCATTGAAATACAGGCTCCATCAGCAAATCCGGCGTCCATTGTGCAGGCCAATCGGCAACATGGGCCATCATCGCCCATAGGAGTGGGACGGATAAACCAGCGGCGATGATGAACCGAATGCGATAAGCCCCCGTCTCCAACTCGATCCCTGCCTGCGGATGCGACAGCCTGTCGATCGCTCCATAGCCAAGCTTTTCGATTTTCTCCAAGATCGTGTCTAATCCAATCTGCGTCGGTTCATAATGAATCGTGGCTTGAGATAAGGCGAGGCTGACACGGGCAGATTGAACGCCTTCCACTTTCCGAAGAACTTTTTCGATCCGGGCTGCACAAGCTGTGCAAGTCATGCCCGTCACATGGATTTGATGCAGCTTCACAACGGTTCCTCCCCACTCTCTGCTTATTTCTGCTTTCGCTTGTCCATACATTGTATGAAAATACACGTAACATCAGAATGGTTAAGAAGAGCCATCTATCGCGGTTTTTGCCTGAAAGCAATGTGCAGTAATCATAAAAGCTCCGTAGCGGAGAGGACGAATCGATTCCGGACAAGCGACAGCGATGGGAGGAACGATTCGTACATGGAGCGTCTTCTAACAGCAAGAAGGGGGCCTTCCGCAAGATCTAAGATCTTTTAGAACAGCCCCTTCATACGCGTAGATATTCTTGTTCTTTTAACATCATCAATTTGTAAGATTATATTTAGTCGATGATCGCCGGGATGATGTGTTCTTTAATTAGAGTCCATCGATCCTGAGGATTGACGGTAAATGCCGATGCAATGGCGACAACCAAGTCTTTTTGGGGAATGCAGCAAATGATATTGCCGCCATCGCCTACTGCCGAGAATGCAGATACCCGATCCTCGTCCCGCAGCCACCACAGATATCCATAATGGTTAGAATTCATTGCCGTTGATTGGTCAATCCATGCCCCCGATATAATCGGTTGATTGTCCCATGTGCCGCGGTTCAGATAAAGAAAGCCAAAACGAGCCATATCTCGAGGACTTAACGTAAGCCCCCACCCTCCAGTAGAGTTACCGGCCGGGTCTTTGACCCATCCCCTGACGTCTTTTCCGAATAAATCATCAAATCCGAATGAGCTCATGTCATAATCCGGAATTTCGTTCATGCCGATTGGTTTAAACAAGTGTTCGTTAGCAAACGCGCGGGCGCTTGTTCCCGTGCTCCGAGTTATGATCGCTGAAAGGAGATGCACCCCTGCAGTAGAATACTTAAATGCTCCCAGGCTTCCACCGATGCCCAGCATATCCAGCGTATAATGTACCCAATCTGATTGCATGCACAGTTTGTCCAAGGGTTCGTGCCAGTCCTCAAATGGATAAGGCGCGGTCATCGTGAGAAGATGGCGTATCGTAATTTCTTGTTTTAGTCGATAGGCAGTCTCTTGTTCATATTCAGGAAAAAAATCCAGCACCTTCTGTCTACATGTTGAATATAACCTGCATCTATAGCAATGCCTATAAGTGCGGAAATGATACTTTTCGTAACCGATGCAACGTGGTGCCTATCCTCCGGACCATATCCATGATCATATTTTTCATACACGATAGCTCCATTTCTAACCATGACAATACCATTCATTTCGGGATATTCGGTTTTGATCAATGAATCCAGCCCAGATAGCTTGTCAGCGTCCATTCCCATGGTCGCCGGGGCTAGGGTGTGCCATGCTGTCGTCGGCCAGTAGTTTCTTTTCATTATAAATACCTCGCAGAATTCGTTATTCAAGCCGTATGGTATATGTACATCCTTATTTCTTCGCCACGGGAAAATACACCTCGGTAACCATTTCCTCGGCAGTCAAGGCCTGATACGGGTCGGTTACATAGACTTCATAGGGTGATTGAGTCAATGCATATCCTTCATTCTCTACCCATTCTCTCAGCTTGGCATATACCGATGTCAAATTAGAATAAGCCCCCTTTAAAACAGATCTCGCACAAAGGCCCCCGCACAAATCTCTCGTTCCCTTTACAGCCTCCTTGATCGGGAGAGCAAACTCTGTGTCATTGCCTGCAGGATTAAATTCCGGGCTGTGATATATCGTCATGGGCGTTCCAACCAAGGTGAGTTTCTCCCTAGCAATCTTTTCATATAACCTGCTGTAATACCTGCCGTATCCTACAGCATAGTCATCACTGCTCATTATCTGACGCATGTAAAGGATATTCATAGACCCCGTTTCAACAAGCTGTACTTCAATATCATCCAGGTATGACATCAGGTCTATGCCCTGCTCCAGATTCAAGATATCCTGGTTCATTTGCTTTAGGGTATATTCATATGCGTTTAACTTCTCATGAATTTCCCGACGTTTGCGATTAAGGGCGAGGCGAAGCTTCTCTTCGGATTGATCCGCTTCACCTTCTAGAATCTCTTTGATTTCTTCAAGCGAAAAATGATAGGACTTCAAACGGTTGATATAGAGCATTGTCTTTAATTGACTGATGGAATAATAGCGATAACCGTTTTCCGAATTGATCTGATCCGGATGAATTAACCCAATTTCATCGTAATATCGAAGCGTCTTTGTAGATACTTCGCATACTTTGGAGAATTCTCCGATCGACAGCAAAGGTGCACCTCTTTTCTGGTTTCGGATCTTGGTTCAAGATCACTATACACCTTGCCCTAAGGGCAAAGTCTACAGCAAATTATGAGGAGGGGTTGGGTCTGCCAGTCCCACTATAAATGAGGAGTACCTTCCGGAATTGTACCGGTGTTAAGCCAATGTTCCACTACCCGATTAAACAGCGCCGGATCGGCAAGCGGTATGCCGTGCCCAACACCGGGAAAGATGATCCCGTCAGAGCTTTCGCTCAGCTGCACGAGATCCTCAGCCGATTTCTTAACACTGCCTCTCTCCTTCTCCCCAACCGTCACCAATAGCTTCGTTGTTGATTCTTGAATCCTTGGAGAGATTGAATAGGACATATTCTCCTTCAGCACCGAAACCAATAGCTCCCGCTTCATACGCAGAGTTTCCGTGTAATACTGTTCAAAATCAACCTCATTCACGTACAGCGCGCTTGCCTGCCATCTGGAAAACCATCTGTATCTTGTTAACGGGAAGCTTAATCGAACAGAAGGTTCAATCAGCTTAAGCGCTGCCGGCATCGGCCTAAGCAATGCGCTGTTTACAATGGCATAATCAATAAGGCTCGGTCGTTGACACATCATCTCCACGAGAATTTGCGCCCCTAGTGAAAAGCCGAAAACAACAATCTCTCGTCCGTCAGCTTTAGTTGAAATCAGCTCGTTAAGCTGCTCCGCGGTGCGGCTTATGGAAAAAGGCGGTTTGCCGGGGCTGCGCCCATGTCCGGGCAAGTCAGGAATCAGGCAGAAGCTGTCTTCAAAATAGGTAAGCTGTTTGTTCCACATCCAGCCGCTCACACCACCGCCATGTAAAAATACGATCATCCTTGCTGCTTGCTTGTTTCCGCTCTCCTTGATGTATAGATTCAGTCTCCTCATCCCCTGTCATATATATGTTTATACCATTATAAAATAAAAAGTATATATAATGATAGCTTTATGTCTGATATAACTACAATAATTATACTTTAATTTAATCTAAAGTATAAAACAATGTGATTTCTTCTCAGATATTCAATCTCCCTAGACCAAAGTCGAGGCCAGGCTCCTTCCAAAGAGCCAGCTGAAACTCATTCTGCGGACCGTTCTTCCTTCTACCTCCATCGACTACCATTAAGTGGAAATGTAATATGATTGACAAGGAGAGGAACCCATGAAGCCAAATAAACAAAGCAAATCTAGAACCATTCGTGTACTGACAGCCTCCGTGCTGTCCGCTAGCCTGCTGGCTTTCCCTGCCGATATCTTTGCCGATACGGCAAAAACCGCCTCAGGTACAATCGCAACACAGCATGCGGGAACACCGATACTGAGCTCCAAAGAAGTCAAGGCGTTCACCGATGCCTATTTTGCCAAGCCTCATGTTTCGGACATGCTGGCTGGTGCGCTTGTTGTGATTGTAAAAGACGACAAGGTGCTGTTGAATACGGGCTACGGCTATGCCGACCTTGAATCCAAGAAAAAGATTGATCCTGATCGAACCTTGTTCCGCATGGCCTCGATATCCAAATCGATAACCGCGACGGCGATCATGCAACTGGTAGAGGAGGGAAAAATCGACCTGAAGCAAGACATAACCGATTATATGCCAGATGTTAAAATCACCAACAACACCGGGACGCCCGTCACCGTTGAGCATTTATTGACCCATACGACAGGCTTTGACTATACGGACAGCTCCTCGGTTCCGCCGCATATCGTTCAGAAGGGCGAGGTTCCGCTCGCCGACTTTATCCGGTTCAATGCGCCAGCTGTGGTTCGCACGCCCGGGGAGGTTTACCGGTATGATAATCTGGCCTCCTCCATGCAGGGCTACATTGTCGAGCGGGTATCAGGGGAACCGTTTGAGGATTATGTAAAAAAGCATATTTTCACCCCGCTAAAAATGGAACACGCTGCATTTCGGATGGATGATGAAATCATCGCGAACCTTGCCACAGGCTACAATGCCGAACGTCATCCGTATAAGCCATATCCGAACATACCTACTATCGCGCCGGAAGGCGGCATGTTTGCCAGCGGTACCGATATGGCCAATTTCATTACCGCCCACCTAAACAAAGGCCAGTTTGGATCTTCCCGCATCCTGAAGGAAGAAACGATGCGCTTGATGCATCAGACGCATTATGATGCAGCCGGCCTTCCGTTGATGTCATACGGTTTCGAGTCGTTTATGCACAGCAGCCACAACGGCCAAACCCTGATTGGCAAAGGTGGCGATTTGGATGGCTATCATTCCTGGCTTTGGCTCCTTCCCGACCAGAATGTCGGAGCCATGATTGTTGTTAACAGTGACGCGAGCACATCGATCCGAGCCGAATTTTTCACCGCATTCATGGATCATTTTTATCCGAAGAAACAGGTTCAGGAGAATGACTTCCTGCTCAATCAGGAGCAGCTCAAGAAATTCGAGGGCATATTCAGGAGCTTAAGAACACCGATTATCGCCACACAGGTGAAGGCTGGCCAAGGTGAGTTATTGGTCTTGGATGCATTGGGCGAACATAAACTCACGCCGGTGGGTCCGCTGCGTTTCGTGGATGAGAACGGTACGCCGGCCGCCTTCAAGGAAGATGATAACGGCAATGTGGCGTATATGTATTACACGGCGATAGACAGCATGTCCGAGAAGCTCGAGGAGCCTGCTGCTTACAACGACGTCCCGGAAGGGAGTCCTTATGCCAAGGATATCTACTTTGTTCAGTCCCTCAAGGCTTTTGACGAGAATGAGCAATCCAGCTTCCGACCGAATGAACCGATCACGCGGGCAGAGTTTGTCAGCGCGATCAGCCGACTGGCCGGGATGAAGCCTAGCGAAGGCACGAATTCATTTAAGGATATGCAAGGGCACCCACTCGCTGGTTATGTGCAGAATGTCGCGGACATGGGGGGCGTCACCGGCACGCCGACCCAGAACTTTGAACCCGATCAGCCAATCACGCGCCAAGAGGCTGCTGCTATAATATGGCGTGTGGCACACAACGCGCTTGGCGCCAAGGCGGTTCCAGCTAAACTCAGCTCAAAACCGGCTGCCTGGGCAGATGAAGCCGTACAGTTCATGGTCGGATCCGGGATGCATGGACCCGAGGTGACAAAAGACGCAAACGGGGCCGCGGATTACCGGCCGTCCGATAAACTTCTGCGTAAGGAAGCTGCCGCCATTTATGCCAGACTGATTCAACAGGCTTTTGGTTTTTAATTTGGCCTGATATGGACATTCTTGTCTTAGCAGGATATCGCATATAAAACGGAATAATAAGCACAAGGCAGAAGGGGTGTGTCCCGCCAGACCTAAGATCTTGCGAGAGGCCCTCTTCTTGCTGTTAGAAGACGCTCCATGTGCGAATCGTTCCTACCATCGTTGTTGCCCCCATCTGCCAATGGATTTGGAGGAAGATATCCCCGAGGACCATCTGGTTCGCGTCGTCAATGAAGCCATCAACCGTTTGGACGACCGAATCTTTGTGAGTGCCTATAAAAGGAAACGACGGAAAGTGGATATGAAATACGGAAGCGGCTCGATCGAAGCGAAATCTGCGAAGGTTGTCCGCTCAAAAAAACATGTACGATAGCCCAAGGCACCGAGGAAATCACCGTAAGCCTCAAGTATCTTCGTTACAAGCAGCAAGCAAGGGAGAAACTTCGAAGCGAGGAGGGTCATGCGTTGTCGGTTCGGCGAATGGTCGAACCGGAAAGTGTGTTTGGTCAGATCAAAAATAACCTAGGATTCCGGCGATTTCTGCTTCGGGGCTTGCATAAAGTGAGCCTGGAGGGCAGATGACTTTCGCTTGCCCATAATTTGCTCAAGAAGGCGGCCAAATATCAAAATAGAAGCCATAGCGGTGTGGGAATAACATCCTGTGCACCGCCATGGCTTTATTTGACACACTTTCTGTTTATGAGAGCCGTACGTCAAGCGACTAAATCTACTGTTGGGACGGCCCCTTCTCGTCATATCATTTAATCTATTGTGATCTGATTTATTCCAGCTTGAAGTTTCCAGAGCCTGTGCGAACCTTCAGCACTGCGTCGCCGCTGCCGAACGTTCCCTTCAGCCTGCCTTCGTCTTTTACCTCATATCGTATTCCGTCCCACTGTATGTTCCCATTACCGGACTTCCCTTGATAATCAACTTCCAGAGAGGAAGGCTCTTGAACCAGATCGATGGTCACGTTCCCGCTTCCAGCTTGCAGGTCGGTATCATAGATTAACCGCTCCGACTCCAGGCGTATGTTTCCTGAGCCCGCCTTTCCTTGGACGGCCGACTCCCCGTCCTTCAGTTCAACATAGCCGCTTCCATTTTTGAAGTTCAGCGTTGTGGCATGATAGCGTTCCGCCGATATATTTCCAGATCCTGACTCTAACGCTAACGACTCGGCTTCAATCTCTTTAGCCTTGAGATTACCACTGCCCGTATGCACCGTCAGCGAGCCGGCCTTCACATCCTGAACATTAACATTTCCGCTGCTTGCCTTGATCGTGACCTCATCTCCATGCATACTACCGATCTCGAGATTGCCGCTTCCACTTTCAATGTTTGCAGCTGCCCATTGCTTTTCCGGAAGCTCCACCGATAAATCGATATCCAGTATACGTATGCCAAACTGAATACCGTCAGGAACATCGACCCCGATCACCAGCGTATCGCCGTTTGGCTCGACCTTCAATTTCACTTGGTCTACATTTTTCGAGCTTACCTTTCCGTTCAGTCGAACCTTAATCTCGTCTGAATTTCCCTTAGTGACTTCAATGTCAGTGCTTCCAGTCTGTAGGGTCAAATCCCGAAAATCATCAGCGGCCACTATTTTCTCTTCATTAATTTTCTTGGTGTCAAAGGAAAATCCGAATTGAACATCCGAAAAAATGTTCATCGGGTTCATCGTAAAGAACAGCAGCAGTACGCCGGCCACTACGATCAATATACCTGTTTTCTTTTGCATAATGTGTTTTCATTCCTTCCGTCGTCCCTTTTTGTCTCTCTCTTCGCCGAATCCTGATGTCTTATTCAGTATATCATCCATTTAGAGACTTGATCATTGGTCCCGCGAATGAGATGGGAACCTCGACCTAAGTCCAGTATCGCTCACCTGCGGATTGGAACGCAAAAACAGCCAGTCCGTACCCGGCTGGCTGTTCTCGTCTCTACCCCAACGCCACATCAAGAATCATCATTAATACGAAACCGAACATTAAACTCATGGACGCTAAATCCTTGTTGCCTTTTTCTTGCGAGCTTGGAATGACCTCTTCGGCTACAACGAAAATCATAGCACCGGCCGCAAAACTCAATGCATAAGGCAGCATGGGTTCTATAAAGGCGACGGCTACTGCGCCGATTACCGCGGCAACCGGTTCCACCATACCCGAGAACTGTCCATAGAAAAAGCTCTTTCGCTGAGACATTCCGTCGCCTCGTAGGGGCATGGAAACTGCAACGCCCTCCGGGAAGTTTTGAATGCCGATTCCCAGAGCCAGCGTCAGAGCGCCTACCAGTGATGCTTCAGTCCCTCCATTAGCAAGTGCGCCAAATGCGATCCCGACCGCTAACCCTTCTGGAATGTTGTGAAGGGTAATTGCGAGTACCAGTAGAGTACTCCGTTTTCTGACTTTTGGATTATATCCTTCCGCTCCTCCGATCGGAGAATTGGGATGTAGATGGGGTAATACCTTATCGATTCCCCATATAAAGATTCCGCCTAATAAAAATCCGAAGGCAGCCGGAAACCAGTTCCCGATCGCATTGCCTTCTGACATCTCGATGGCTGGAGCCAATAAGGACCAGTAACTGGCCGCAATCATGACACCCCCAGCAAAACCCAACATACTATCCAGCAGGCGCTGGTTCAATGTTTTTGTAAAAAAAACAACAGCCGCCCCTAACGCCGTCATTCCCCAAGTAAACAAGGTGGCTAGTAATGCTTGGATAATGGGATTAAAATTCATAAAAAAATCTACCATTAAACAAGGACTCCTTTTATGAAAATAATATGATACAGATAATATCTCCTAATATAGACCTTACATACATTTAGCGATTATCCAGAGAGTGATCTAGAGTTTATGTACCCGCGGGAGATCGTTTTAATGCAGTCAGTGCAAATTATTATATATCATAAAATGCAATTATGGTTGTTATTTATTTTCTGCAACTCTACAATTTACAATCTACTATTTCCTCCGCAACACTCACCTTTTGGTAAGTACCTGTACTAAAAGTGCATACTTACATCATCGCAGTAATCAATCTATACTCAAGAACATAAATCATGCTCTTAAGGAGGACAAATCTTTGAAAACTCTTGTTATCGTTACACACCCAAGTCTGGAAACCTCGGTCATAAATAAACGCTGGGTCGAAGAACTCCAAAAATATCCGGAGCAGTATACTGTTCACGAATTGCATAAGGTTTACCCTGATGGAAACATGGATGTACAAAAAGAACAGCAGCTCATTGAATCGCATAGCAATCTTATTTTACAATTTCCAATTTATTGGTTTAATTGCCCGCCCCTCCTCAAAAAATGGCTTGACGAGGTTTTCGCTTACGGGTGGGCTTACGGTTCAAATGGAGGCGATAAGTTAAAGAAACGCAAAGTTGGATTATCGGTTTCGGCTGGCATAAAAAAAGAAGATTATCGGGAAGACGGAAGGTATCGCTACACGCTTGCACAGATACTAGCACCTTTTGAGACGACCTTCCTCTACTGCGATGCAGATTATCGTTCGTTCTTTGCGTTTTACGGGCAAGAGGCTGCTCCTGGCGGTAATGCGCCTGACATGGACCTATCGCCTCCTCTTAGCGCATTGGATACAAGTGCACAAGATTATTTAAAGTTTATAGATAACCTGTGATGCGTTAACTAAATGAAGCCGTTAAAAAAAGAAGTATTTCCTTGTTCAGGAAATACTTCTTTGAATATAACAAAACCTCATGCTTCCAGCTGCACAGCTTCCAGCGCCGGCGGACTGTTTTGCTCTCCCCACTCGCACATCATATGTAACACAGGAATGAGGGAGAGTCCGCGTTCCGACAAAGTGTATTCGACTTTGGGAGGGACCTGGGGATATTCCGTGCGAACGATTAGCTCATCTGCCTCCAGCTCCTTTAACATGACGCTTAACGTCTTAAAGGATATGGAACCAATGCTTCGCTTCAGCTCATTATGCCGCATAACCTTATTTTCAGACAGCCAATACAAGATGATCATTTTATATTTACCGCCGATCAAGGATAACGTATAACCAAAGCCGGTGTCTTGTGGTTTCACGCCAGTCGGAACACAGGTTTCAGTTTCGCGCATAAGTCACACTCTCCTTCTAATCTGTTCCATTTATCATGTACTGATCATCTTAACATAAAAACAGTACTGGATCGCAAGGAGATGTATAGAACGACGAATCCCGCTGTCATGGTGATTATCCGGCCCAAACGTCTTTTACGTATTGTCCCGACGCTTCCAGCCCGGATAGCCAGGCGGCAGCTTCTTCTGCATTCACGCCATGTCGGTCCTGATAGGAACGGGTCAGCGTTTGTTCCACCTCCGGCGCCATCCGGGAGCCGTCGCCGCAAATGTACATTTGCGCTCCTGCCTCTAGCAGTGACAGCAATAACGCTCCGTCTTGTGTCATTAAATGCTGGACATAGCATTTCTCCACACCGTCTACCCTCGAAAAAGCCGTATGCAGGGTGACCAGACCTTCTCTCTCTGCCTGCTCAAACTCCTCGCGGTAAAGATAGTCTTGCTCCGGATTCCGACAGCCGAAGTACAGATGCGCAGCACCCAGCTTCTGCCCCGCCTCTCGAAGCGCTTGTCTTGCCTGGATGAATCCCCTGAACGGAGCCACACCCGTGCCCGGTCCGATCATGATGATTGGCGTTGCCGGATCCTCCGGCAGCGCAAAGCCCGACTCTGGCGAACGAATGAACATCAGAACCTCCGCCCCCGTCTCCAATTGTTCCAAATAGTTGGAAGCCACGCCCCTGTATTCACCTTGGCCGCTCAAAGCACTGCCCCGAACGACACTGACCGTAATGCTTGCCGTATTCCGGCTAACCTTCGGAGAGCTGGAAATCGAATAATATCTCGGCTTCAATGGAGGCAGGAGCTCGAGAAACCGTTCAAACGACAGCTCGCAGGCTTCATACCGCTCCAGCAGATCGAGCATGGTGATCCGTTTGGCCCGCACTTCAGCCTGATAGGTATCTTCCGAAAGCAGCTCTTGAAGCTCTTTCACATGCGGCGGACATACCGTACTAGCGGCCATCTCCCGAATCTGCGCTCTTGTGGCCGGCTCCTGCAGCTCCACGCTGCGGGACAGCAGGTCGTCCAGACGGACAGGAATGCCTGTCGGCAAATGCGCACCGCTTCTTCCTTCAGCAGACAAGATAAGGTGTGCCCCCGCGTCCAGTTTGAATCTTCGGAGAACTCGCTGAACCAGCGTCTTCGGATTGACCGGAAGCACTCCCAGATGATCTCCTTCACGATAATCCGTTCCGGCCGGCAGCGAGATTTCGATATGCTGCGTGATCCTTCCGCTGTCCGCATGCTGCAGATTGCGGGTGTGAGCAACGCGCCCGGTTACAGCCTGGTAGGTTTCTGCCAGAGGCACGGCGGCCGCTCCCTGCACGAACTGGACAGACAAGGTACTGCGCTTCAGCTCATTGACGGACTTCAGAGGTAGACCTAGCGATTGCATCAGATCCGGCCATAAATGCTCTGTCCATTCATCGACTTCACGCTCAAAGTCGCCGCTGGCATCACTCTCGCCGCGCGTGAGCAATCGCTGAGCCCCTTTGACAGCAAGCTGTTCGTCTATCAAACGAGGAATCCACTGATAGGTGCTTGCCCAGTTGTGATCCCCGCAGCCGAATACGGCATATCGCACACCCTGGATTTCTGATTCATCGGCATTCTCCAGCCATTCCGTAAATACTTTTGCATTGGAAGGCGGCTGTCCGTTGTACGAGGCGGTTACAATGATGACGGCACCTTCCTTCGGAAGCCTTCCGGCATAATCGTCCAACGTACCTACCTGGCTGTCGAACCCTTGGTGCTTCGCAGTATCCGCCACCTCTCGGGCAATTCCCTCTGCCGTGCCCAAGTTAGACCCGTATAAAGCGAGCAGCGGTGTATGATGGGCATTGGTCGCCGTTTTATCTGGCGACTTGGCGAATTCCCGCTTCTCCAACTCGGGTGACACCGCCTTACCTGCTCCCGGAACCAAGAGTGCGGCCCCCTCTTGACGGCTTCGAACTCGAATATGAAACCCTTCCGGCTTCAAAGTGAGGGTTTCCTTAACCTTCAACTCATACGACTGGTTTTCGATCAATTTAAAATATTTGAGCACCAAACCAAGCACCAAGGTTGCCTCCTGCAGCGCAAACTGCTGCCCGATACATGCGCGTTGTCCGTTGCCAAACGGTTTGTAAGCGTCATGCGGCACCTTGCTGGGATCTTCGAAACGCTCCGGTCTGAACGTCTCCACGTCGTCTCCCCACACGCGGGAGTCTCGATGCAGTCCCGGAATCAGGACCGTTACGCTATCCCCCTTCTTGATCGGATAGGTTCCTCCGATCTCCGTATCTTCCTTCGCATATAACGAAAAAGCAGGTGCCGTTGGCCATAAGCGCAGCGACTCGCTGAGAACCATGCGGACGTATTTGAGCTCCCGAACCTGATTGTAAGTCGGCACGGGATCTTTCAGAACGCGGTCTACCTCGCTTACCGCTTTTTGCAATGTATCCGGATTTTTCAGCAAAAAATAAATGGCAAAGGATAGCAATCCGCTTGTCGTCTCATGCCCCGCGATAAGAAACGTAATCATCTGATATCGGATATTCTCCGAATCCAGGCGCTCGCCTGTATCCGGATCGACACCTTCCAGCATATGCGCAAGCAAGTCCCCTTCTTCGCCGCCATACTTTTTGCGATCTTGAATAAGCTCATCAACGAGCGAGAACATGTCCTGAACATCTTCCTGAAACTGCCGCTTCTTTTTAATCATAAACTTGTCTTGTATGCCCAGACGGTGCAGCTGGTTCATGCCTTCATCGAGAGCCCGCACCATGCTGTCGATAAACGGATGATTGTCTTCCCGGTAGAAGCTGTTAAACCGGTAATTAAATCCGCACAGGCCGATGGTATCCAGCGTCAGGCGCGTCATGTCAGCAGGAACGTCCACGGTTTCGTCGGGGTTGAGCCGAGCCCATTTCTGGATAAGCTGCATAGCGATATCGACCATTTTCGTATGGTAGCCTTGCATCGCACGCTGGCTAAAGCTGGAGAGCAGGATGTTATGTGCTTTTTTCCAGTTGGGCTCATGTGTAGCGCTCGTAAACAATCCGTCACCTGCAAAAGTACGGACATTCTGAAGCGGCGCCCAGATACGTTTGTCAAAACGCTTCTCGTCACACGCGTCCTTGACATATTCGTGGCCGGAGACATACAGCTCCCTGCGTCCGCCCGGATACTGAAATTGAAATATCGGTCCGAGTTCCGAGGCGACCTTCACAAGCGATTGGACCGGAGCTGCGGAATCCAGCAGAGGCAGATTGCCCAGCGGTCCGTAAGTTTTAGGTTGAGGTACTTGCTTCGTATCTGACATTCGATCTCCCTCCATGATCCATTGTTTCTTTAGAATGCGTCCCTTTGTTGGGACTGGTGAATCCCTATACAGTACTCACTGACCAATATCGTAATACGGTCATTTCAACATAAAAAAGGAGGATTGACGGCTGTATCGTTAGTTTCTACTTAACATGGCTGTCTTATCCTAGCCTATACCCTATCACGATATGTATCTCCAGCATATCAGCCGTAGGTCCTTTAGGACTATAAAACCAAATAAAATATCACCCTCCGACAAAAGCAATGTATTGAGTCATTGATTTTCTTTGCGAAGGAAAATTTTCAGTAAATGTTCACAGAATTATCTACCGTATAACAGGCTTTGACTACAATCTCCTCAACAACAAAAAGCCGCGAATTTCGCGGCTTTCAATATATCCAATATTCAATTGGGGTTTTCACTCCGTCCACATATGTTCACATGATCCACTTAACAGGAGATCCCCCCGCGAAATGCGTGCTCCGATCAGATTAACCGCCTTGCCTCAACTCTCTTCGATCGCTGTACGAACATCATATTGATAAATGTCGATATCCAGCGGCATTCCAAGCGCCATCTTTGCAAGTTGGCTTCCGATAAATGGCCCCATCGTTAGTCCGGACGCGCCCAGCCCGTTTGCCGTAATAAGGCCTTCCCAGCCAGGGACAGCACCTATAACCGGGAGAAATCCGGGTGTGAACGGACGAAACCCGACTCGTACTTCCTCAAATGTGCTGTCAGCCAAACCAGGCGCTAAGGCCAATCCTTTATTCAGGATTTCCTGCATACCGCCGGGTGTTACTCTTGTATCGTAGCCATTGACTTCATTTTCGTGAGTCGCTCCGATCACAATCTTCTGGTCATCAAAAGAGAGCAAATATTGATCCGAAGGCGGCATGACGACCGGCCAGGCACCTGTATCTTGCTGGTCAGCCGCCTGCACATGCATGATTTGCGCTTTTTGAAAACGCACCTGAAAGTCAATGCCTAATGGCTGAAGCAGTTGATTAGCCCATGCACCGGCACAAACAATGACTTCATCAGCCTCGAAGCTATCAGCTCCGACAGCTGCTCCGGTTACACGATTTGTTTGATATACCAATGCGGCATCCCCGTTTATAAGCTGGGCCCCGTTCCTCTGTGCAGACCGGATCAGCGCATCGCGCAGCGCACGACCGTCAATACGTGCGGCACCGCTAATATGAACGGAATGATAGCCTTCACCGAGCAAAGGAAAATGCTCATGGGTTTCTTCCTCATTCAGCCGGGTAATCTCACCGATTTCCGGGGCATCTGTTTTCCGAATATGAGCCCGTTCCTCCATCTTGCGGATTTTATCCAAATCCTCATGAATGCTAAGAGCGCCGACTTGGGCGTAGCCTGTTTCTGTCTCGCCTTCGCTGATGAGTTCTTTCACTAACTCAGGATAAAAACGCGCGCCCGCCTTGGCTAATTGGTACCACGCTTGATTCCGCCTTTGCGATAGCCAGGGGCAGATAATGCCTGCCGCGGCATCCGTAGCCTGTCCTTTATCTTTGCGGTCTATAATAAGAACTTCCGCTCCCATTTTTGCTAACTGATAAGCAGTCGATGCCCCTAGTATTCCCGATCCAATGACGATCACTTTCTTCATGCATGACATCCCTTTCCTTCAATCACTGTATCCATTATAGCGAATGCAGGAAAAAAGTATAACGCCCACCATCTAAGCGTTATACCAAAGAATACACAAAAAAGCCGCCAAATAGGCGACTTCACATCCATCCGATCTATGGTTGATCTGATCGGTTATTATTTTTCCATGACAGCAAAATAGTTTTCTTCATAATCCGCAAAGTTGAACACTCTGCCGGAAGGCAAATTCACCACTTCGCCGACGGTGATATTATGGCTGGTTAAATGGCTGTGCAACGCATCGAAATTTTCCGTGAAAAACATTAAAGAAGGTGTGCCCAAATTCATCCCAGGCGACATTTTGGCTACGAGCTCCTTGTCATGAAGAATGATGCTCGTTTCGGCTTCCTTCGTTGGAGCAATTTCAATCCATCTCATTTCACCGTTATTCTCTTCAGCTATGACTTGAAATCCTACCATTTCAGTCCAAAACTTCACGGCTTGATCCTGATTATTCACATACACCATAATTTGACCAACTTTACTAATCATCGATTGTTACACTCCTCGCCTAATTAACTGTTAAAACCAGCTTGTTTCTATTATTGTCTTTTCTCTTCAGATCTTAACATGCCAGATGCACTTATATTTCTTATCAATTGCGAATTTATATTAAATTACGGTTTATTTTTTTACGAGCTCGATTTCGGATGTAACCCGATTATTGAGAAACCGCTTCATCGGATTTATGGAACTCGGGCATATGCGAAAGGTTGAAGGCACTTCAGCTCTTTTGGAGGATGGAATCGCCACGCCGTTTTGACCGGCTACTGGAAGGGTTAGGTTTACTGGATGAACGTCTTAGTTGATATCACAACGAAATGTAAAAAAGCTGCCGCTAACTAATTAGCGGACAGCTTTTTTTGTAATTTCCTATTAAGGAACATATTCTAGCTAATTGATACTCCCATTCCTTCTTTGGGATAACGATCTTATTGTTTCTTATGTTACTTGATGGCCATCAAGTTCAACGAACTTCGTTGCCACATTCTCGCAAAATGCACGATCATGCTCCACGAACAGAAGCGTCGGTGCATACTCGAGCAATAACTCTTCGATCTGCATGCGAGAGATCACATCGATAAAATTAAGCGGTTCATCCCACACATACAAATGAGCATGCTCACTAAGGCTTTTAGCGATCAGCACCTTCTTCTTCTGTCCCCCGCTATAAGTCGAAATATCCTTTTCAAACTGAAGTCTGGAGAAATCGAGCTTTCGCAATATGGATTTAAACAGGCTTTCATCAATCCCGCTGCTTATGGCATAATCCGTCAAGCTGCCTTGCAGGTAGGACGTGTCCTGAGATACATAGGATATCTTAAGCTGGCTATCCCTGTTGAACTGGCCTGTGTATTGCATCTCTTCTCCGCATATCAGCTTAAGGATACTGGATTTTCCAGAACCGTTTTTGCCCGAGAGGGCAACTCGGTCCCCTTTTTCAATCGTAAAACTCAAGTTTTCACACACCGTCTTGGAGCCGTATGAAATGGAGACATCCTCCAGCTGGACCAGTTGTTTTTTGTGATAATCCAGTTGGAACATCTGCAAATTCTCGGAGCTCTCGATATTTTTAAGGAGCTTCGATTTTTCCTCTATGGCGGAATGCTGTCGCTGCTCTAGGTTTTTGGAGCGCTTCATCATCTTAGCTGCCTTGTGGCCAATATAGCCTTTATCTACTTTGGAGCCTGAATTTCTGGTGCCGTTCTTCGATTTCTCCACCTGATCCGACCAATTCCCCGTCCTTCTTGCAGAATCGGTTAAACGTTTAATATCTTTCCTCAGCTTCTCGTCACTCGCAAGCTCAAATTGATCCTGTCTCTTTTTATTTTCCCACCATGCGGAAAAATTGCCTTTTTGGATCTCGATATTGGTTTTATTGATGGACAGGATGTGGTCTACGCAATGATCCAAGAATGATCGATCGTGCGACACCAGAATAAATCCGCTTTTCTTGCTGAGGTAGTCGCTGACTAATTTTCTCGCATGCATATCCAGGTGATTGGTCGGTTCGTCAATCAAGAGGAAGCGATTTTCCTTGATAAACAACGCAGCCAGCATCACTTTGGTCTGTTCTCCGCTTGATAATGAGACAAAAGGCCGGTACAGGACATCTTCCGAAACCTTTAACAAGTTAAGTTCGCGCACGATTTGCCAATGAACATACTCCGGATAGATCTCCTCGATGATGTCCAGAGTGAGATACTCCTTGTTCTCGACATGGTAAGGGAAATATTCGAAGCTCACGGAGGCCGAGATATTCCCGCTGTATTCATACTTGCCTAGCAGCAGATTGAGAAACGTGGTTTTCCCCCTGCCGTTTCTTCCGGTAAATCCCAATTTCCAATCGGTATCGATTTGAAAGCTCACTTGTTCGAATATCGGATCAAAACTGCTCTCATAAGCAAACGAAAGGTTTGAAACTTGGATTAATGACATTTTCATCATTCCTCTACGGTAAAATTTCAGAACGAAAAAAAGCGCAAAAACACCAGAACCCGGTGCTTTCTACGCTTATCTTTGCCAACTATACCATAAAGAAACAAGCGACGATCAAGCTATCGCTAAACTTGCCTGCATATAAGTATAGAAGGATAAAGTTCCGGTATCTGATTGGTTATGGTGTGAACCTTGTCTAATGCTTCCTAGTATCGACAGGTTCACATGAACATCTACAACATCTAATTCAGTCATCGCTTTATCCCTCCTTCATTCGATCCCGTTATTGTGCGAATATTATAAACTTAACATGAATGCCACCTATTGGTCAATCTGTATATGGCAAGCGGCGTATCGCCTACGTTTCCGTAAAAAAGATACAACTTAACGATCTTGCGCATTTCACTAGTTGCTGATAGGATATTTCGAGTGGTAGATGAAATGCCGCCTACATTTTGGATTGAAAAGCAGGTGACTTATTATGAATTTATTAAAAGAGTTTAAAACCTTTGCGCTTAAGGGTAATGTGCTCGATTTAGCCATTGGGGTTATCATTGGTGCTGCTTTCGGCAAAATCGTATCCTCCTTGGTGAGCGATATCATTATGCCGGTGATTGGATTGATGCTTGGTGGAGTGGATCTATCAGGGCTAAAGGCGACGATCGGGGATGCAACCCTGACGTATGGAGTATTTCTTCAAACGGTCGTGGACTTCCTGATCGTCTCCTTCTCGATCTTCATGTTCATCCGTACACTGAACCGCTTCAAACGCAAAGAAGATACTAAAGCTGAAGAACCACCGGCTCCATCGAAGGAAGAACTGTTGTTGACTGAAATTCGCGATTTGCTGAAACAACAAAATAAGGCTTCCGAATAATAATAGGGTACCGATCTAGAGAGTGTGTTTTCGATATGAGAACATACTCTCTTTTTTTTGCCTTCCTCCAGGTCCTCGCATGGGAATAACAAACGCCCGTCATATCGTTCTATTCATGTTCTATTGACAGATCATGCTAAATAGAATTATAATTCACACTAAACCTAGTAAAATAGTATAGTTTATAATATAGAGACAGAGCACCCACGCCGTATGGGGCTGTCCTAAAAAAGGGAGATGTGCTATATGCCAAGTGTTCAAACGTTCAAAGCAACGGCCCATTTGCAAGAAGGGGTAAAAGTTGTTACTAATGTAAGGCAGTTCGAGTTAGTTATCGATGAGCCGAAAAGCCTTGGAGGTACGGATACCGGAATGAACCCCGTTGAAGCTCTGCTGGCCTCCCTGGGGGCATGCCAATCGATAGTGGCCCGTGTTTATGCTCCAAAATTCGATGTGATCCTTGAAGATTTCAGAGTTGATGTAGAAGGCGACCTTGACCTGGATGGATTCTTTAATCGCTCTGACGTACGCCCTGGATACTCCGATATTCGGTACACGTTCTACATCAAGACCCCTTCGTCCCCCGAGAATGTTGAGCAGTTTGTTGAATTTCTGGAGAGTAAATGCCCTGTGGGCGATACGATAGCGGCGCCAGTAAATGTGAAGCTAAATCGCATCGTCATTGAGAACGAAGTGGCTCATTCTTAATTAATCTACATATAAGGGCTGCCACGTTGCACCAAGCAACTTAGCAGCCCTTAATTTTTCATCGTTATGAAAGGCACTCATCCGGATATCATTAAGCGACGTATTGTCCATGGATAAATGTATTATTTCTTGTAAACGGCATAAAGGAAACGGCAGTAACCGATCTCAGCCGCATTTTTCATCAGTTCCAGATTTAGCCAGGCTGCCAATTCATGAAAAGGCTTATCCGCGAAAGGCCATAACGTTCGTTCCGTAGAAAGGAACGCTTCGTCCGTCAAAGCCGACATTTCACGTTTCCACTCGCTGCTCAATTCATTTATTCTATGTCTAGTCTCTTGGATGTTACCCATAGAATGGATGTCTTCACGGGCCAATGCCCCGCTGCCGAACGAATGATTCAGTACCATAGACCACCAGTATGTGATATGCCATGTCAGCCAAGATATATTCGGCGGGCCAATCTCGTAATCCTCGGATTCCGGCCATTCCGCTAGCCAGATTCCAGATTCACGGTAAACGTGGAGTCCCTTCGAAGCAGGTCGCCAATGAAACTCCTCATCTTGAAGCCCCGTGAGATGCAAGTCGAGCAACTGCCAAGCGATTTGGAACTGGAAATCAAGAGTACTTCGAATGACTCCGGTCGGATCAGGTGAATACTGTCGATCCTCCATTACGCCCCTCCATTCATCGAAATAATAAACGTTATTTAAATATGTCTATCTATTTATAAACATAATAAAACATCATCTATCCAATGTCAACGGAAGTTCGTTAAATAACAATACAAAAAAGCCGCAATCCTGCGGCTTTTATCTGGAACCTATACCCGATGCGGATAACCGGGTAGCTTTTACGACATAGGATGCCAATCCTGGAATCATCCGGGCGATGCCTGGATAGAAGCGATTGGTTTTGGCGAAAGCCAGGTTCTGAATTCTCCTTGCTCTTCTGAGAAGCTCCGTAAAAGTACGATTGGCTTCAAGTGTATACTGATTTCGCCAATGTTCGAAGTTTATTTCTCCCTTTAAATAGGAGTCGGTCCAACGAGCGCATATCAGCGAGGACCGAAGAGCAACCGACATCCCGTCCCCGCACAGCGGTGGGAGCATCAGCATGGCATCGCCGATGTGAGGATATTCCGACCATGGATGCGGTGTATGGGATAAACGAAGAGGGGCAATCGATACCTGGGTTCCCGGAACAGGCTCCCCTTCAGCCATTCGTTCGGCCAACCTTTTGTTCGTGCGTGAAGCGGCTCGGAGAATTTCAGGCACCGATTTGCCGCTGCCCTGCACTGAATTCAAGGTCAGCAACGCAGCCACATTAACCGTCCCATTTTCAATCGGCGAGATTCCGACATAACCCCCTTCGCAAAAATACAGCTCAACCCGGGAAGGTATCGTAATGCCGCTAAAATGCGATTTTACGCCGACATATACGGTATCATCCCGATACTCCTCGGCAGGGGAAACGCCGCGCGGCCTTTTCGTACCGTATGCACCAATGACGGCCCTTGCCTCATATCGAACGCGCTCTTTCCCTTGCCTTACATCGACTTCATACCGATGATCACCGAGCTTCTGAATATCGGTCACGGTTGTTCCCGTGACAACTTCCGCTCCCGCGGCCAGTACATTCTCATGTAGGAGGCGATCCAGCTCATAGCGGCTGATGCCTGTGGCCTGTCCCGGTAACGGAGCGGTAATTTCACCGCCGTGTGACATCACGATTTTGGCATGATCCATGGAACTAGGCTCAATCTCTTCGCCCAATAGATGGACCCCCAAATAATCCAGCATCTCTTTGGTCTCCGGAGACATGAATTCACCGCAGGTTTTGTGTCGTGGAAATGATTGCCGATCCAGCAATATCGTACGATACCCTTGCTTTGCAAGCTGTAGTGCACAGCTGGTACCGGCTACACCAGCTCCGATAACAATAACATCCGCTTGCTTTGACATATATGACCACCTGCCTTATAGCTTGCCTGAAGAACATTGGCTTGTTAACAAGTAGAGGACTAGGGAGTCCCATGTTTCGGGATAACAACGGAATAACGGAATAACGACTTCCATTTATAGGTCATGGTGTCGTGATTGAGCTGCTGTTTCAACTCCCTCCAATCCTTCCCTTTAAATCCCTTAGCAACCGATAACGGACCATCATGGCGAATATAACGATTGCGGGAAATGATGCGCGTCGTAAGCCAGACTGCCGTGTAGGGTACCGGATGCCGATGAATATCATTGATCACGACCCCGTGAATAGAGGTTCGCAGCATATGCGTCACCATGTCCACCAGCTGATCGCCCTGGAAATGATGAATGAACTGGGAACCAGTCACAATATCTGCCGATGCATCGGGTAACTCTTTAACATCGGCACGTCGAACTTGAACCCTCGGCTCGTTTCGAAACAGTCGTCTAGCCTCATCGCATGCTTCTTCCGTCATATCGACCAAGGTAATATTCAGCTGGATGCCTCTTTGATTCGACCATTGCAGCAGCTTCTGGTTTACATCGCCTGAACCGGCCCCTACGTCCATGATGCTAAGGGTCCTCGGGCTGCCAATCGATTTCCAAAGCTTCTCCACGCCGTCCAGGGTAGGTCCCGGTGCAGCAAAGATTCGATTCAGCCGCCTTAAATGCTTTAGCGCTTCGCTCAGCTCTTCTCCTCCCATGGAGAAGTCATCCATAAGCTCATCTTCCTCCGCCCGGATGGACAGGGTTCTAAAGAAGGACATGGTCCTGCTCCTTAACCGATGACGCATAAGCCTTCACATAGGTAAAGCGCATAAGCTCCGCTGTCAGGCCCGGCCCGAAGGCCATGGCTACCCCTTCCGTGGAAGCTTTATTCATCTCTTGCATCTTCTTGCGCATCGCACTCAGCACAAACAAAATGGTCACGGAGGAGAGATTCCCTGCCGTTCTTAAGATGTCCCGGCTGTATTTGGTTTGTTCATCGGTCAGGCCCATGACTTCCTGCACCGAATCCACGATGCCCCGTCCGCCAGGATGGATAGCCCACAATTCCGGCAGCTTATCGCCCTTCAGCAGAAAACGCAGTTCTTCCTCCAGGTGAATACCGAGAAGCTTGGGAATACGCGGGGATAAAAAAAGATCAAAGCCTGTGTTGCCTACCTCCCATGTCATATCCTCCGTGGAATCCGGCAGCAGGACCGAATAACCCGAGCCAAGCTCCAAATAATGCCGATGATCCGTTGCCGGATGACCGATGACACAAGATGAGGCTCCATCACCGAAAAACGAGGCTGCAAACAGTGCCTCCCTCTCCTTGACCGGTTGAAAATGAAGAGTGCAAAGCTCCACGCACACAATCAATACTTGCGACCCCGGCGCCCCTATGACAACATCCCGCGCCATTTGAATCGCTTTAAGGCCGGCAGCACATCCCTGGAATATCAATGGCAGGCGATTAACCCGTCGAGAAAGCCCCAAATGACGGATCAACAGTACATCCATACCGGGCTGGTATTGACCCGTGCAGCTGACCGTAATGAGATGCGTGATTTGATCCGGCGACATACCTGCATCCTTCAAGGCCTGCCCGGCTGCTTCTATGCCAAGCGGGAGGCCCTCCCGTTTGTATGTATCCATTCGTTCCTCGGTTGTAGGGATGTCTGACTCGTCATGAGAAGGCAAATAGCGGCACTCTTCCAATGGACCAAGGTAATTGGGTTCGCAGGTATAACGAGTTTCGACACCGCAGGATCTAAATACTCTTCGAGCAAAGCGGGCCAGATCAGGTTTATCCTGCAGCGTAGAGGCAATTAATTCCGCGATATCCGACTGTGCCACCGAATGTGCCGGCAATGCCGTCCCCATCCCGAGAATCGCAACATCGGACATACCGTTTGTATGTTTCATGCTAACCTCCTGTATCGTCTTGGAATTATACATGATTACCCTTTCCTGGGTATTTTGAATTCGTCCTAAGACTTACTTTTGAGATTAGGATAACCCGAACTTAGCAAATTATATCCAATTCACACCGAAGGCCTAATCCGCATGTCCGTAGTCGCAAAAAAAAACCACGATGAACGTGGTTTCCTGGGCTAACTATTATTATCACATCACGTAAAAGAAAACGTGATGGCCGTTGATCCTGAACGCGGATCCTGATAGGATGTGATATTCCCCCATTCCATCTGGTATTCCACATATGGATAAGGACGTTCCTGCTCATAGTTAGGCATTAAACATAAAGCCCTCTCAAGCATGTTCCTATGCTTCTCGTACCTTCTCCGCTCGCCTTCCACGGTCCAGTTATCCCACGAAGTCGGAAATTGCTCCCCCTGAACGGACAATTCTACCGCATAGAGCTTACCTGCATGAAAGCATATGGACACAAATACCGATTCATCCATCAACGGAACCTCGTTAAAATAAAACCACTCATAGCCATTCCCCATGGAGCGGGCAGAGTGAAAATACAGGGTATAAAGTTTGGATGCACATAATGGATCTTCGGTTAAACCGGGGTGAATGGCCCGTTCTCCATTAACAACAAGCTCACCTGCAGTCCAACTGCTACTGCACATCATTCAAACACTCCTTTCGATCATCCTATACTCCTTCCTACTCGCCAAGTTCACCTTCATTAAACTGACTTCTCGGAATTTCTGCATCGGCAAGAAGGACCCATTGGTTTACTTCATCGTAACCGGATACCTCGGCAATGACCCGATAACGAGGGTACATCCATTCAGCAGGGGCGCGCGATTTCAGAGCGAACGTGTCCGTCAAGCCTACGGCCCCCGGTTCCAACAAGTTAATTAATGTGCCTTGCGGAAAAAAGGCCTCGATGAATCCTTCCACTTTAGCGCCGACTGGAAATAAACGTTGAGTCCGATGCCATACCTCCATATCAGCCTCCAGCTGTTCCATCCAAAGCTCCTCGAATTCCGCTTGACTGATTTCGGTATAATAAGGTTCCTCTGGATTAAGAGGGTGCTCCGCCAGCATGAAATGAGAGGTATCGTGTTTCCGGTTGGATGTAATGCAGCTGCCGTTCTCATTAACCACGATCTGCCTATAAGCCGTGCCATAGTTATCAATTTCAAAGTACCAGGTTCCCATCCCCGGCTCCTGAACATCTTTTAGATATTTTATAATCGTCAACTCCTACATTTCGGAAGCGGCTCGCGTTGTGTCCTTTACGGAGTGCTCCTTCATGATTCAAATTCCTGCCGATCTATTTGTTCCATTATCAAGCGCTAGGTTTATTTTACCATAGACAACCACTTGGCGTTGTGCACTAGAATACAATACAAGCCCGATTGCAACAGCAATCAGGCTTGCGTTCTACACATTATTTTCCGAGCATCGTTTTTACTTGCGCCCTGAACTGATGCTCAAATTCCTTTATCGAGATGACCTTTCCATCCACTCTCGACTGCTCAGCGGCAAACGCCATGAGATGACTTTGAACGGAACGACTAGCCGAAGTAAGTCCTTGATGGTTTCCCCCTGTCTGCACCAGCCTCAGGAAATCCTTGATCAGGCCCATATCACCGCCTCCGTGCCCGACATGCCCGCCCCTATCCGCAAAAGATATTCGCTCGATCTTGCCGCTGCCAAAGTGAATGATCTCAATTTCGTTTTTCTCCATGGCACCACGGATTTCCCCACGGGTTCCCATCAGCTTGATCGTGCGGCTGACATCTCGCGTAAACGCACTCATCGTAAACGCAACCGTTACGTTATTGGCAAATTCCAAATTGACGACCTGATGGTCCACAACATCATTATCGCAATGATATACGCAGCGGCCATATGGCCCCTCCAGCAATGCCTTATAACGGGCTTCATAACTCATATCATCACTGATCGCCGACGTTGGCCAATTCATATCCTCTGTCAAATATAGATCAGGCGCATAATAGAGGCACTGATCCGAGACCGGGCATCCGTCCAAACAGCGTTTAGGTGCGCCTTCCGGTGCTTGTTCAGCCGTAAAATGGCTTAACGAGCCGAAAGAGGATACCCGTAGGCAATCGGAATCGGCAAGCCAAAGCAAAATGTCGAGATCATGACACGACTTGGCGAGAATCATCGGACTGGAATCTTCCTTACGACGCCAATTCCCCCGCACAAAGCTGTGTGCCTGATGCCAATAGCCCACGTTCTCGTTATGCTGGATGGACATCAATTGGCCAATGGTCTCACGCTCCAGCAGTTCCTTTAAAGTCGTGAAAAACGGCGTATACCGCAGCACGTGACAGATCGAAAACACCAGTCCGGCCTGCGAAGCCATCTCACCCATCTTGATGCACTCTTCGGGATCCGGTGACATCGGCTTCTCCAGCAGCACATGGTAACCGGCTTCAAGCGCCCGCATCGTCGGCTCAAAGTGCTGCTTATCCTGGGTGCATATCAGTACCGCGTCCGCGAGTTTGGGCCCTGCAAAGAAATCATTCCAATGCTCGAAGCACGCTGCATCTTCAAGGCCATGCCTAGCTTTAAACTGTTCCCTCCGCTGCTGATTCGGTTCCGCAACGGCAACCACCTCAAGCTCATGAGGGTGCATCAGGGCATATTCCATATAATTGATGCCTCGCAGTCCTGCTCCGATAAGGGCAACCTTAACCTTATTCATCCAACTCTTCTCCTTTTTTTGTAAGCACTTATTCTTTGACGCTTCCAACCGTCATCCCTTTAACGAAATACTTCTGCAGGAACGGATACACGACCATGATCGGCAGCGCTCCCATGAAGATTTGGGCAGTGCGGAGCGTTTTCTCGCTCAAATTCTCCATGGCCTTGATCTGCTCGATCGATATCGATGTCATTTGTGAATTGATTGACATGATGAGCGTGGACAAATAGGTTTGCAGCGGATATTTATCTGGTGAGTTCAAGTACAAAATGCCGTCGAACCAGGCATTCCAGTGTCCCACGATGGTAAACAGGCCGATCGTTGCAATGGACGGCAGGGATACCGGCAGGTAGATACGCCATAATATTCTCCAGTGTCCAGCTCCGTCAATCGTTGCCGCCTCCTCCAGCTCCTTCGGAATCGTTCTGAAGAAGTTCAACATCAGGACCATGTTCCATACATTGAGTGCCCCAGGCAGAATCAGAGCCCATACGGAGTCAATCAAGCCGGTATTCTTCACGATCATGTAAGTGGGAATCAAGCCTCCGCCGAAAAACATCGTAATGGCAAAAAACCACACGTACGGTGTTCGAAATTTAAATTGATGATTGGATTTCGATAAGGGATACGCGGTGATGAATACTAGAAACATATTTACTGCTGTCCCTAATACGACCCGGGTTAGTGAGACACGAAATGATCGGAAAAACTCGACCTTTTCGCCCAAGTATCGGTAAGCATCCAGGTTAAAGCCTACAGGCCAGAGTCTCACTTCCCCCGCCATCGCCGCTGTATTCGAACTTAACGAAATCGAGAGCAAATGAATGAACGGAATGATACCGAGCAAGGTGATTGCGGTTAGAACCAGCGTATTCATGATTACAAACAGCCTTCTGCTGATCGTTGGTTTGTGCATTTTCCTACCTCCACTCCAGCCTAAAAGATCCGATAATTGTTATATTTATAAGCCGCATAGTACGTCACGGCCACGAGAGCCAGAGAGATGACGGATTTAAAGAAGCCGACTGCGGCGGCAGGTCCGAATTGCTGACTGAACATTCCGAGCCTATAGACGAAGGTATCGATAATATCCGCCCCTTCATAAACCGTCGGGTTGTACATAATCAGAATCTGTTCGAAACCGGCGTTGAGAATGCCGCCAAGACTTAATACACCCAGCAGGATGAGAATCGGTGCCATGCCCGGGAGCGTAATGTGAATCATCTGTTTCCATCTTCCCGCTCCGTCTACTTCTGCAGCTTCATACAGCGTTGCATGGATTCCTGTTATGGCTGCGAGCATAACAATCATGTTATAGCCCATCCCTTTCCATACATCTGAACCGATGATGATCCCACGGAACCAGTGGTTATCCAGCATAAACATGATCGGCTCCATATCCAGTGCACCCAGCAAGCCGTTCACCGGACCATTCAAAGAGAATAATTCGATGATGACGCCGCCAAGCACCGTCCAGGACAGAAAGAAAGGCAGGAAGATGGCGGATTGGATAAAACGCGAGAACCATCTTCGGGTGACTTCGTTGAGAAGCAGTGCCAGAATCAGAGGCACAAGTAAAAACAAAATCATTTTAAATACGGAAATGACAATGGTGTTCCACAGTACTTGCTTGAAATCAGGCAGTTCAAATATATACCGAAAATTATCAAAGCCAACGAAATCCGAGTGGAAGAACCCGGCCAGCGGCTCAAACTGTTGAAAAGCCATCACTAGGCCAGCCATAGGCCCATAAGCATAAATCAACGTGACGATAACACCAGGCAGCAACATCAAATGCAGCAGATATTCTTTTTTTAGCGTTCTCACAGATGAACCTCCCCGTCCATTTAAAACGGGAGGATTCTGCCGACTTCATCAAGGCTCATCCTCCCGTTCTATCATTCAAAGATTATTTGGCACTCTGCTGGTCGTACCAATCGTTGACCTCTTGCGTAATCTGATCGCCGCCAAGCGACTTCCAGCTCTGAACGAATTTATCGAATTCATCCAGCGAAGCCCCCATGACGATCTTGGTGAAGGTTTCCTGCATCAGTTTATCGAGCTGGGATCCCTTCTCCACTTGAGTTGCCGTGGGAAGGCCATAGTATTCATTATTCACATAAGCCTGACTCTCTTTGATTTGCCGCGTCGTTCCCCAGCCGCCGTCTTTTGCAGCCCGACTGAAATATTGGCCCCAATTTACGCCTTTCGAGGCATCTGCGGTATTGCCTGCAAGGTAATCCTTCGTTGCTTTGAAGACATCCGCCACATTTTTGTAGTTCTCGTCATCCAGCGTAATTTCCGGTTGGTTCGCGTCAAGCGCTTTGTTAACTTCCGTATAGATCGTGTCGATTTGGGCCGGATTATAAATCCGTGGGTTGAACCAATTGTATACATATCCTTTTTCCGCTTTATTCTGATCCATGTACTTTTTGTTGCCCACCTCAATGTAGAAGTTGATCATCTTAATCGCGGCTTCCGGATTCTTCATTTTTTTGTTCACGACCACGAGTTTGTTGCTGCGAATCTTAGGTACCATGGATTTCCCGGGTCCATCCAGCCCAGGAATTTGAAGGGCAATCCATTCTGCCTTTGGATCTTTATCGACATTGAGATTCAATGGCCAGTTCGGATACCACCATTCGCCGTAGGAAATGCCGACCTTGCCCGCGGTAATATCTTCAACGGACTTGTTCTCGTCCTTCAAGGCAAATTCCTTATCCATAATCCCCTCCTTGTACCAGGACTGCAGCTTGCCCAGCGCGGTCTTTACTTCCGGCTGAATGAGTCCAGGTACAAGCTTGCCGCTGTCATCCTTAATCCAGGCCGACTGGTTGTCTCCGATGGACGGATATGCGCCAAATCCATTGAAGAAACCTCTAAGGTCAAATCCCCAGAAGAACAGATTCTTCTGCATCGCGATACCGTATGTGTCATTTTTACCGTTTTGGTCCGGATCCTGCTGCACGAAGGCCCTTGCAACCTGTTCCAGCTCATCCATGGTTTGCGGCGGCTGCAAATTCAGGTTGTCGAGCCAGTCTTTGCGGATCCAGAGCAGCTGGGTAGACAGGAAAGGATCCTCAAATCCGGGAATCGCGAGCAGTTTTCCTTCCGACGTAAACGTCTTCATCGCAAAGCCGCCGTCAGACTCCATGTATTTTTTCAGTGCCGGTGAAGCATAGTCGTTGTAAGCCTGGGTAAGATCGGCTAGCATCCCCTGTTTCTTCAACTTCTCGAAGTTCTTCTGGTCCAGTTCCATAATATCCGGCAGATCCGCCGAAGCCATGGCTAACGAAAACTTCTGTTCGAACTGGCTCGAAGGCACCGTCCATTTGTACTGAACCTCAATGTTCAGCATGTCTTTGAGATCTTTAAAGTAAGCATTCTGTTCAGGTGTAATCCCTTGAGGCGTCCGCGGGTCCTCCGGCGGATTGTAGCCGAGCACTTGCGTGACCGTCACCGTTTCAGGATATTTGCCGAGAGGTTCGGGTGGTGCGGTATTGGTTTTTGCATCCTCGGAAGAGGATTTGGCCGGCGTCCCTTCAGATTCTTTTACCTGATTCGAGCATGCAGCCATTACCGAAAGCGTCATCGTGCTAATCAACATCATCTTCGCTAGCTTGATCCATCTCATGATTGCGTCCCCCTTTATCTGGCGTAATCTTCATATCTGTGCTGCTTACGTCTCATTATAGATTCCGCCCGAAAGCGCTATCAATTTTAAGTTTTTTACATCGCTTTCACTTTTTTTACTTATTGGGTATTTCGGTATTCCTGAGGGGAAACCCCCATCTTTTTCTTGAAAAATGTAGTGAAATACGAAGGAGATTCGAATCCGAGCCGGGTGGCAATCTCCTGCAATTTCATATTCGTATGCAACATCAGATGGAGCGCCCCCTCCAGCTTCTTCGCCTGGATATACTCCAGCAGGTTGTGTCCTGTCAGCTGCTTGTAGTAGCGCGAAAGATAGGAAGGGTTAAAATGGACCTCCTCCGCAATGGCGGTCAAGGAGACATCCCCGGATAAATGCTCCATGATATATTTATGGATCCGGTCGATCACGTCGAATTTCATGTCATCCTGCTTGAAGCGGTCATAATCTTGGTTCGTTTCCTCAAACTCTTTAGCCTTTTCGATGTTCACAATAACCATATTTTGACCAAGCGCAGCCCTGCTCTGCAGCATGGATCGTAAAATATCAAGCTGCTGCCCCGAGGTATACCACTTATCATGCAGATTGCCCGAGATCCCGAAAGAAACATAAACGCCGAGCAGTTCTTCGCATTCATTCTGAACCAGCTCCAGGATGCCTCTCATATAAGACATAACCCCATGCCAATGAAGCTCATTTTCCTGCGCATCACCGCGAAAACGATCCCGAAGCTCCACGTCCGGCTGCAGCAGCCATACCTGTAAGGCATCGTCCAGAATAGCATGCTCACATGCAAATGAATTGGGCAAATCGTTGATAAACGTCATCTGAACAGCTTGCGCCACATCCTTTGTTTTCGTCTCCGACGCACCGTCGATCCTTCCCAAGATAAAGAATGCCGGCTGGTCTACATCGATGCAGAACTCCACTTCTTCATAACGGGACTCGGACAGCAGAGAACGGGCGGCTTCTCCATTCAATACCTTTCGTATCAGCTCCCGTTTCAGCAGAGGTTCGGCGATTTGAAAATGCACCTTTGCCTTTTCCGCCTGGATTCTGCGACGGTTTTCCTCATCAAGTTTAGAAGAAGCCACTTGAACAGCTTGGAAAATCGGATCGATTCCTTCGGTCTTCAGGATGTAGTTATCCACGTTTTTGCGCAGTGCTTCATGCACGTAATCAAATTCACTATAGCCGGTCAGGAAAATGATTCGGCAATGCGGCCAATAGTATGTAATTTCATCAATCAGCTGCAGCCCGTTCTTTTGGGGCATTCGTATATCGCTGACCAGGATGTCCAGCTTCACTCTCCGGGCATTCTCTAGCGCTTCTTTGGCGGAATAAGCTTTGCATACATCCAGTTCCAATAGCGTTTGCTCCTGAAAAAGCTGAACCAAGCCGTTAACGATGACAGGTTCGTCGTCCACGATCAACAGTCTGTACATGATGATGCCTCCTCTATCCCATCGATGATAATGATTAGATCCACCTTTAATCCGCCATAGGCGCTGCGTGAGATGAATAATCCGCTTCCAAGCCCATATTTAAGCTGAAGCCGGTTGTTCACGTTGATCAATCCTGTTTTTTCAATATGCTTCGAATCCATAGCCAGCCTGTCCTGCAAACACTGCAGCATCTCATTCGTTAGCAGCTTCCCGTTATCCTCCACCGTGACACGCAATTTGCCTTCCCGGTAATCGCTGCTGATATATAATTTCCCCTCCTCCATACCGTCTTCGAACGCGTGCTCAAACGCATTCTCGACGATAGGCTGTATGATGAGTCTCGGAACGGTTATGGACGGCGGGATGTCCGAAATTTCCTTATGCTCATATGCAATCCGGTTCGAGAAGCGGATACCTTGAATGTCGCAGTAATCCAGTGCATGCTTGTATTCCTTATAGAAAGGCACCTCGTCGGAGCCGCTTCTCGTGATGTATTGATAGTAGCTTCCCAGCTTTTGCGAGAGCTCCGCCGCGCTATCCGAGTCTCCAACCTTGCACATCATATAAATATTAAAAAAGCTGTTATATAGAAAATGCGGATTGATCTGAGACTGCAGCTGCTTCAGCTGCGAGTGCTGAAGTGCTATTTTTTGCTCATAGTTTTCCTCAATCGAATGTTTGAGCTTAAACGCCATCCTGTTGAACCCGTTAAATACGTAATGAAACTCATCTTTGCTTCTGGACTCGATCATAATATTCAAATTATCGGTTTCGATCATATGAAAGGCTTTAACAAGCTTTGACAGTGGCCTGTGGATCATCAGATTGACAGAGAACGAATAAAGCACCATGACGATCACCGCCAGAATAAACAACGTATAAAACCATGTAATGAATTGGCTTAAAGGCCGCGTGATTTCATTCTGGTTCACATACATGACCAAGGACAGATCCAGCGCGCTAACTTCATTCTCGATGATAAAATAGTCTACACCATTCAGCTCCCCCGTCCCCGGCACACTTTGCTCCGGGCTGGGATTGTCCAGAATATGGCTCAAAATCTCGGATGACTCATCGGCCCGCAGAGCTGTCGTTAATATGGTCCCCCCTTCTTTACTCCCGAGTAATACTTCGGATTCCGGATACAGCTTGGCGATTTCGCTTAAAGCCCCCAGCAGCTTGGATCGGGGACCACATGCCGCCGTTGTTTTCGGTTTCAATCAGAAAAATCCGGTCGCCACTTCTATAAAAAGAAGGCTTGGGCATAACCGTCATCATGGAGGAGATCAGTTCCATTTCCTTATTCGGCGTATTGGTCACGCCCGTTGTGGTCGAGATCGTTTTCCCGATATCCTTCACGTAAACCCCGGCGTTCACGATGTACTCGCTGGAAACCATGAGGGTTGCTAGCCGATCTCTGACCTGATCAATCAGCTCCACCTCGCCATAGTCCTCAAGCATACTGCCCCGAAAGCTCAGCTTCTGCAGATCCTTGTCATTCAGCAGCTGCAGCTGCAAATTCCGAATAAAATACATCTCTTTATCGAGCTGCTTGGAATAGAAGGATGCGCCAGCCGTAGCGGAGTTCAAGAGGGACTCCTTCGTAACGGACATCCCCTTATAATTCAACCAAATATTCATCGAGATGAGAGGAAGTAATAATAGAATAAAAACAATGACGATTTTCTGGTACACAAACCATTTCGATGCTTTGCCCGGAGCTTGAAGTTTCATGCTTTCCCCCCATTTGGTATCAACCAATCTAATATCATCTAGTATAGGGGGGTCAGCCGACATTACAACGAATTATTTTTACATTGTTAGGTGTGAACATGACAAGGCACAAGTTCCAGGCATAGAAAAAAGCCCCGCTGAGGGGCTTAGTCAGGCTTATAATTCAGCAAGGGATCCGACTGCGTGATCATTTCGAACGGATAATTTCATATTTTGGTTTCACGTTGTTGAAATCCGGATTCGTTCCGCTTACCATTAAGCCCATTCCCCAATCGAAATGAACATCCGCGGTAGGCACATCCGCAGCGTCACGATATTGGAACAGGATGTTTCTCCGCGTACGGTCGCTCCGGTTCACGTCCGAGCCATGTATGGTCAGGTAATTAAAGAAAAGCACATCGCCCGCCTTGGCCGGGCATGGGGTTCCCGAGGATAAGGGATACTCTTTGTGGTTCAAATAATAAGCGCCGATATGCGGCAAAACGCCCTGTTTATGGGATCCTGGCACAACGCATAGGCAGCCGTTCTCCATATCGGCATCGTCCAGATGAACGCTGGCGGCTAACATGGTGTGATCGCGATGAGGGAAATATGGATAATCTTGATGCATGGGAAACGCGGCCCCGTTAGCAGGAGGCTTCACCAGCATTTTCGAGTGATGCAGTTGCACGTTCGGACCGATGATTCCGTTCAACACTTCTGTCATTCGGGGATGGATTGCGGCTCTCATGAACGCGGCATCATGGTAGTGCACATCGTGAAAGCCTTTCAGAACCAGCTTCTTAAGCTGCTCAGGCGGCAGGAAGTCGCCTTGCCAGGCATGGTTTTGATCCAATTTGGCTCGTGCCGCCCTTTGGATGATCCCATCAACCGCCGCTCTCATATCCGCTACTTCCTGTTGATTATAAACACCTCGGACCAGCAGGTACCCATTGTCTTTGTAAAATTGCACATCCTTTTCGTCCATCATCACCATGCACCCTCTCAATATGTTATGGTTTATCTAAGTTCATTATAGTAAGGGCGAGCGAAATCGTATTTGCACGGGAATGACGACGTTTTGCAAAATTACGCCAAAGGAGCTGTTAATGACTTGTACCATTGGAGCAAAAGCGAGGAACGCCTTAATCGTTATGCTGGACGGCTTGAAGGCGAAAGCCTCTCGTTCCTTGTCCATTATTGGGGGACCATCCAGCATTTGACGGCCAATTCCATACATCGGCATTCATTCTATGAGATTTGTTATGTGGACGGCGGAACCGGCATATATACGGACGGCAATCAGATGTATCCCTTATATGAAGGGGTAGCCTTCTGTACAATCCCAGGCCAGTTGCATCAGATCAAAGACGTAGACGGTCTAAATCTGTTATTCGTCGCGTTTGAACCAATGGAGAGACCGTCTGCCCAAGAAGTAACGGTGAAATACATCGAGGCTCTTCAGCGATGTGCCGTTTGGACCGAGCACGCCTGCGATTCGCCTGCCATTCAAATATGGAAATCCATGCTGCTGCGCTCGGAAGCCGACACATCGCTGCCTGCATCGCTTTTGCCGAAGCTAGCACATGTACTCCTGAAATCCTTTCCAAGCCTGTTCGGGGCTTCCGGCAGTTTCGAAAGCGCTCCACTCTTATCCTCCGCGTTACAACTCGTTCAAAAGGCAAAGTTGTACATAAGAGACAACCTCGGCGGGCCTGTGTCACTACCCGAAGTGGCGGCTTACCTGAATGTGTCCGAGCGGCAATTATCCCGATTGTTTGCGGAGAGTATTCATGAATCCTTTTCCTCCATGGTTCGCACCGAACGAATCCGGGCAGCCGAGTTAATGCTCCAGCACACCCGTGATCCCATCAAGGTGATTGCAGAGCGAACCGGGTTCTCATCCGTTCATTACTTCACAAGGCTGTTCACCAAGTTCAAAGGTATTCCCCCTGCCGCTTATCGAGCGAAATGGGCCTTTGAGGCCGATCATCAGGAATGATCTCTGGACCAATGTTACCGCTCATAGATATTTCCTACGGGAACCGTTATGCCAAGCCAATCCATCACCGCTTTGAAGTTCGGGTTTACCTCCTGAGTTTGAATTCCCCATGCTTAACCCCGGTGACTTGGCATGTTATAATTCGGTTAATATGCTGGAAGGGATGAAATAAATGCTGGAACTGGAAGCGGCTTTAACTAGATTCATAGAACAACAGGATTTATATAATCAAGATTTCGGGCTCTTCACCGATCATGAAATACGACAGCGGTCCGAAGTTCAACTGCCGACTGTAGATGAGCGCATAACACTGTCTCCTGAGCTTAGTTATCTATACAGCCATTATGAAATGGTTGACGCTAAGGCCGAAGGAACCCATAAAATGAAGAACGCGGCGGTTGAGATCGGAGAATCGGCTGTCATCTACTTTGTGTCTCCTGAGCATCTGGTCCGGCAGCAAATGGGCTATCGCTGGATTAGCGACGAGGGTGAAACCGTAGAATCGAGCATTTGGCCAGCTCATCATGTCGTGATTGCCAATGTGAATGATGATCCGCTGATTGTAGACGTCCAAGCCAGTGGTTCACCCGTATACGCCGCATTCGAAGGTGGCGAGCCTAAACTGGTCGCGAATTCGCATGCGGATTGCTTTCACGCGCTGTCCATTCTCATTGAAGGAGCTCGGCTTTTCCAGGGTGAAACCAGCGACGAAGAAACCTATGAGACAAAACCGGATTTTCTCGCCCATGTGATGCCATCACTGACTGATCTTTTGGGAAGCGAGCAAATGGATGCCCTGCTGGAATATTTATCGCTTCAGTAAAGATGTCTGGACGGCCAATTAGACCGTAACGATACAAGGCATGAAACCGGTAGGTGCAAGGGTTCAATATGCTTAAGGAAAAATAGATAAGGAGATTAGCATGACAGGGACTTTAACTTTAATCCGTTATAACGGAACCGAAAAACACGCTTTGGCCGAATCCAAAGCCTATGCCACCCGAACCCAAGTCAATGAACGGCCGCAAATCATGCTCTGGTTTGAGACGGAGACGGATTCCGAGCCGCTCCAGTATTTACCGGATTCGGATGAATTACTGAACAATCCGGACGCGGAGCTTACGATTTATCTAGATACGTTAAAACTAGATGGGTTTGCACCGCTGGAATTTGCGATAGCCCATGGTTATAACGAAAACTCCAGAAGCCTGGATGCAAGACTGTATTATTTTGAACACCAGGAGGTGAATGATAACCGGGGGCGTATCGAGTATAGAGGAAATGGCGTATTTTACGTATATTGGACCGGATCAACGATGGACGTCGACTATTATGACGGCAGTAAACCGGATACCCGGTTGGAGCTGGAAGGCGAATTTACGATGGAGAAATACGAGGATTGGTTATAACGAAAAATACATAATCTGCAGCAACACCTTCCACCCCCGTAGAGCCAACCACTTCGTTGTGTGCTGGCTCTACGGTTTTTTTACGCATCATTACTGCATATCTCATTTCTCTTTCAGTATCAGCGGTTAGCTAAAACCGAAAACACGAACCCCCTACTGCTTTCTAGTTCAATCATATCAAAGTATTAACAAAACCTACCTCCTTCTTACTCCTTAAATGCACCGTATATATACGCTCATTTTTTTGTTGTTGAATGTACCCTTAGGGGAGGTTTTATACTTACATTGTAAAAACAGCAAGAACAGAAATTGAGGAGGTTTCATTGTTATGAGAACTTTGGAAATGTGGTTTGTCATCTTTAATCTGATTATGCTAGGTTGGTTGACCTTTGCTCGGAACAAGCCGCAGCGACATCTGATCTTTGGTTTCGGTATATCTGCTGTACTCCTGCTAGCGCACATTCTTATCGAAGGAATGCGTTGGCAAATGATCCCCGCCTATGCAATGACGTTTATCCCGATCATGGTGTTGGCCTTAAGGTACATTCCCAAATCAAAGAAAGTCAAAAAGAAGGCCTTCCCATTTAAAACCACGTTGATTGCTGCACTGGCCGTGCTGTATTCTACTATTGCGGTGACACTGCCTCTCCTGCTTCCAGTATTTAAGTTTGAAAAGCCGACGGGGCCCTATAAAATAGGAACGGTGACTTATGATTGGAAAGATGAGCTGCGTGAGGAAGCAAATACGCCGACACCTGACGATAAACGCGAGTTAATGGTACAAATCTGGTACCCGGCCAATCCTTCGGCGAAAGGCAAACAAGCGCCATATGTCGCACACCCCGATATTTTCGAAGATGGATACAGCCAAGCGCTCAATATGCCTAAGCAGTTGTTTAAAAACCTTGGACTGATTAAAACGCATGCGATCAAAGGTGCAGAACTATCGAATAAGGAAACTACCTACCCGGTTCTCCTATTCTCGCATGGATTCAATGGAGTTAAGAACCAAAACACCTTCCAGATTGAAGAATTGGCCAGTCATGGATATATCGTAATCGGCATTGATCACACGTACTATAGCACCACTTCCGTATTCCCTGATGGTCGTGTTGTAAATTTTTCTCCTCTGGAGGATAGCGGGTACGAATACTTAGATCAATTAAATAAGGTCTGGGTGGAAGATACGATGTTTGTAATCGATCAGGTTGAGAAGATCGCGGAGAATGATCCGGATCATCGGTTTACAGGCCGTATGGATACGGACAACATGGGCATGTTTGGTCACTCCTATGGTGGGGCGACTGCCGTTCAAACCCTGTTGAAGGATCCCAGACTGAAAGCTGCCATCAACATGGACGGTGGATTATTCGGAGAACAACGGCTTCCAGAGGATGGAGTGAATGGACCGTTCCTGATGATGAGCGCTGACGACACACTAGCAGGAACTGCCAATATGAGCGATGAGAATATCGCTTCCCAAGGAACAACAAGAGAGGAGCTGGACAAGTTCTTTGATGAAGTGTTATCACGATACAATTCCGTGGCATCGGGTGAGAACTATTGGATGAAGATAAAAAATATGAAGCACATGGGCTTCTCTGATACGTACTTGCTTTCACCTGTGCTAGCATGGATGGAAGGTGTTGATGTGCGAAATGCACATCGCCTAATTAACGAATTCAGTCTAGATTTCTTTAACCATTATTTAAAGCAGCAGCCGTTTAAATTAATGGAACAAAATATTGGAGAGCATTCTTCGTTTTCACTGCAGAAAGGCGCAGACTGAATTCCAAGGATGCATTTAACTTCTTAGCCGGGGCGTTATCGCCCCGGTTATTTTTTCAGTAATGCGTGGTCACATATGTCCGAGCCTCCATTCGATGCCTTGAAGCAGTAAGTTGTTCCCTTTTGAGAACAAGCGGTATTCCGGGCTTAATATTGCGCACAATGTATTGAACCGTTTAATACGTTCAGTTCTAGGGCTCTTCGCATATTCCGCAAAGTAACGGAAAACATCCTCTTGGTTCATCGACTGTTCGGCGTTTGCATACAGCATGGCCGCATTCTCGACGATGGATTGCACGAAAGGACTACCAGCTGGCAGGTTGCGCTCCAAGGCTGTATTCAGCCGGTTTTGGATATCCTCAATCATCTTGGGCCATACGGAGGCACCCCATCTTGGCTGGTTGACCATGTTGAAAAAAAGAAATTCATCTTGGACCAGGTCCGGAATAAACTGGGGATCGTTAATTAACGCCTGTAATTCATCCCAGACAAACGCTTGTGTAGCCGTTATTTTGACTTGATTAACAATACATTTATTAAAGAAATAGAGAAATGATCTTCTCCATTCCTGAGGGACTCCATCCAGAAATTTGGAATCCTCCAATTTATCCATCATAAATTGATTCCGCTTCTCACTATTGGTTGTCCGTGTCTTGACCAAGTCTTGAATATAATCTAACGAATCCTCATCGTGTGTCTTCGCTTGACGCAAAATCGAGATCATACTCGTCAGAGTGCTGACTTGCGCCTCCAAGGACTCAATCTGCCAATCCAAGGCTGAAGCAATTTCGATTTCGCCAGCTATGAGCCTACGTATATCATCAATTTCGAAATCTAGAAAGCGCAGCGTTGTAATGAGTTGTAAACGCCAAATATCATCCTTCGCATACAGCCGGTGCCCTCCCTCGGTGTAATTTGAGGGCTTAAGCAACCCGATCTTGTCATAGTAACGGACCGTTTTTACAGTAGACCCCAACAATGCAGCAACTTGTCCGATCGAATAAGTTTCGTCTTTATGTGTTACGGAATTACGGTTCCCATCTCTCTGTAAGCTGATCTCTTTGTATGAATACACTCCACTCACCTCAATAAGATAGTATATACCATCTTAAGTCGCATGCCTTCATATAAAGCTGTAGGATATGAATAGAACCGTAAGGAATTAAAGATACCGCGAGTCTGCGGTTTCTTTAGACTTAAGCGCCAAACTGTTTTAGATGATGGTCCAGATGCTTGTATAACCCTTTTCCCCATTGCTCCGGGGTCAGTTTACCGAAGAATGAATGGGGTTTCGTGGTACATCTCTCAGGTCCGTTCTTTTGGAACGCTATGATTTTTTCTTTCAATCGTGCTCTTTCCGTTTCAAATTCTCTTGCATCCACAATCATAATATCCGGAATGGTAGACATATTGCGGGGTAACGGTTTGTCATTATAAAAAACGGGCTTCGCGAAATTCCCTACCAACCTACCTAACCAGCCTCTTGGCGGGTTTGTGATGCCCATGGCTATGTCTTGGAACGCAGAGCAGTGAGCCAGCATTTGGGCAACATCCATTTTTCCCCATAACGGTTGTGATTGAGAGTTTAATGAGTCGATTCGGTTTAATATTTGGGTCATATCCAATTGATTAAACATACTATTCATGATTGATTGCCTCTCCCTATAATAAAATCCATGTTAAACACCTGATTATATTATAGCCGACCCATTTTCGGGACATTTCTTCTTGATTGCTTTCTTGTTTTAATATTTTAATAGGAGAATTAATATCATCAAACCTGTGAAGCAAAGTGAAACTGCAGCCAATAGGATTGAAACTTGATGTTGCCTGGTTTCGCGTATGTATTTCCACTCCAAATAGCCGCGAAAGCAGAAGATGACGGATAATAAGAATGGCCATATGGGATAGGGCCTGCTTCTATCCATAGTCCATACAAGGATGAGTATCGGAAGAAATAAAGCCCATGAGCCCAGAAGATACCATTTATACACCGGCGTGTCACGCATTTCTTCCTCGCCTACATCAATGATCTTGCTCAGGACCCATTGACCGACACAAATAACAAGGATAATAAATGAGTATAGCCCCTCCATTATCATCCTCCTTTAAGTGGAATAAAATGTAAGTTATTTCTACAACCATCTCATAAAAAATCCTTTTGAAACCTTCACCTGTCTTTCTTGTGCCCAGGTCTCCAGCTGCCTAATTCCCTCCGCCTGGTCCTCCGCTAACTGAAAACAAAACTTCAAGGGAACTATTTTATGCCCTTTCGGCTTGATCCCTATCACCGGTTTCCTGTCATGATTGATCAGTAAACATTTCACAGCTTCAGCGTTAATTACTGTACCGTTTATGACGATTCCTTCTTGAGCCATTTCCATCACGCCTGGTTTCATCAGATAGGTTCGATATACGGAGATGATGAATACGGCGGAACAAAAAACTGACCATATGATACAGAAATAATAAAAGACATCCCTTTCCCCGTGGTGTCTCATGATATTACCAAGAAGAATAGCGATTAAAATCAACATCGAAATCATCAGTCTGACCCCTGACGGAGCAGAAACTCGAAACATCCTTTTCTTACTCATCTTATATCTCCTATCTTGGAATCAAGATGGTTCTGTTTTTCATCCTTATGTATAGGTTCATTATACTTGAACTAACAAAATGTGGTAACCAGTATGTACAAAAGCAATAAAAAAAGCCCCGATTTCAGCGGCAGCTCGTGTCTAAGTATTCACATCATCTCATATAAATAGCAACTTAGAATTACATGATCAACACCTCGTTTTCTAAAAATCATCGGTAATTATTCATTCTTACTGTTTATTCCCAGAAGCCAAGCGATTCGGTTCGATCGGTTTGCTTAGCCAATGCTCATCGGTTTGTACGTGATTCTTGCGCACAAACTTGGCAACGCTGCGCTTAAAATCGCCATAAGCGAATGAGGAAGCCAGCCGAACCACATAACCTTCCTGCTCCCCTCCGCAGTTTGACCGCTTCGTATAACAAGCTTTGGCAGCAGCCTCGTCCCAGATTCCCCGGTACAAGACAGGAACCGTTAGAAGTCCCAGACGTTCCGCCCAAGCCTCCGTCTCGTCCCATGACAGGCAAACATTATACTCATTCCACACCGAAAACAGCATGTAATAGGCAGGCAGCGCCGAATACGAAAGTGAATGCTTGGCGTATACGTTTTCCCCGCAGAGACGATATCCTTCCGGAATCAAAAACTGGATGCCACCATGCAGCGTCTTCACATAATGACGCGAAGGATGATCCTTGCTGTCCAGAGATCTGGCATGGATGAAATTGGGGTACATCGTGGTGTTCTCCCCGTCCATTTTCTCGGTAATGACAACTTCCTGCCCCGTAAAATGATCAGTACTCCGTAAAATCTTATCGTCATCCGTATAACCTCTGGACCAGGGCAAATGCATCGTTTTGGGATATTTCATTTTCATCGTTGTTCACCTCCTTATTTACCGAAAGTGTCGGCTTCTGCGAAGAAATATAGCTCGGCCAGCATATCTTCGCCTAACAAATGATAGATCTTGGATGCCCCGGCATCCCCTCCATGCAAAATTTCCATATGAAAGCTTACAAGTTGAACGACGTGCTGAATAAATGCATCATCATATCCGAGGTCCTTCAATGTATGGCAGGTTATGCTTGCCGATACATGCTCATGCCCATAATAGGAATAATAACCTCTTGCTTGCTTCCATACTTTGCAAAACGGCTTACCCGCGTCATGGAGCAGCGCTGCTAATTGCATAGCAAGCAAATACTCGCCTTCATAGAAAGCATTGATATATTCCAGCACGGCAAACGTGTGCTCCGACAACGTTTTGGAATGAAACGGATTCTCCTGATCATATCCCAGCATCCCGTTGAAATAGGGGGATTGGGACAAATAGCCAAATAACTCATCATGACCCGGTTTGCGTGTTAGCAGCGATTCCAGTTCTTCTCTTGTAAGCTGAGTTTCGCCCTGCTCATGAACGAGATGCAGTTCACTGAATCCTTCTCCCCTTACAGGGAATTCAAGATTTTTGGCAAATTTCGTCATGACCTTCTCATCGAGCCGGCGTTTTCGTCCCTTGACTCGTTCCAGAGCCACTTCATATGGGGTTGTGCAGATATGGCACTCCACTGATCTATCGCCAAATCGCTTCAGGAACTTCTGTCTCCGCTCCCGGCTGACATTGGTGGCATCAAAAACGACATTTCGTCCGAACGCAAGCGCCTGTTCGATCTCGGCGAAAGCTTCGTCAAATACCAGATACGTATTTTTCTGTTTGGATTCGCTGCCGAACAATCTTTCACGGATCGAGTCCGTCGCAACGATGACGGCCCGCTGGCTTTTACATAATTGTTTGGCATGATAGCTTTTTCCGCTGCCGGGTATCCCGACCAGCATATGAATTGTACACATGTAATTCACCTCCCTTCAGGTCTTGGTTCGCTTGGTGTCATGTTTACGTGTCCGGAGGGATAAACGACTCAACCTTCTAATGGACATCACTTATCGAAAACCTTCCTCTAAACAATGTATCATCCTTGCAGAGTGTTTGAGTAAGTAGAGAATTTTTATACTCAACTTTTACATACCTATAAAAAGGCTGATTGCCGCAGGTAAGAATCCTGCATGGCAATCAGCCTTCATATCAAATCTACTCCGTGACTTTCCCTTTTGGAGGAGGAGCGGTTGTATCACGCTCCACCAGCTTGACGGGGATCAGTGTCCGGTCCGGTGTCTGTTTCCCTCTCTCCAACCAGTTTACAACATGTTCTGCTGCTTGGCGTCCAATCTCGTAAAAATTCTGCTCAACGGTGGTCAGTGGGATCATGACATGCTCTGTGACAGGGTTATTATCAAAGCCTATGATCGAAATATCCTCCGGAATGCGGATCCCTCGTTCCAAACAACAGTTCAGCAAGTTGGCCGCGATCAGATCATTCTCCGTCTGAACAGCCGTTACCTCTTCCGCACAGTAAGAGTCCAGCAGTTCATTATAAAATCGCTCAAAGCCAACCTTCTCCCGATAATCCTTCATATTTAGCCTGATATAACGGCTATCGACGGGAAGCCCATGGTCCTTCAGCGCTTGGCAGTATCCGAAATAACGGTTACGCACCGAAGAGGTCGATTCAATGCTGACCGCTGTTAGAAACGCAATCTTTCGATGACCGAGCTCAATCAATCTTGATACGGCTTGATAGGACCCATTGAAATTGTCGGAAACCACAGCCCCTAGCGGCAGACTGTCAAAATATTTATCGATGGTTACGATCGGATAATCTTCAAGGCATAGTCGATGCAGAATGTCGTAGTTCGTCTGATCGTTCCGCGGATACAATATGATGGCCGCGATGCCCTTTCGGGTCAGCATTTCCAGCAAATCCCGTTCTTTCTGGGAATCATAATCACTTTGGTGAATGCTCAAATAGTAGCCGTTCGCGTTGAGCCAGTCCGAAGCTCCGCGAATATATCCCATCGTACCGCGGTCGTCTTCGGAAGGCAGGATAAGCGATATCATTTTTTCCGTTCCAACCGACCGCTGCTCAAGTCCACGTTGCCGGGGTTTGACAAAGCTGCCGCTTCCCTTGATGCGGTAGATAAACCCGTCCCGCTCCAGCTCCTCGAGTGCTCTTCTTGTTGTAATACGGCTCACGCCGAAGGTGGAGCTCAGCTCGGCCTCCGTGGGAAGCTGGGCTTCCGGAGGATAGTGGCCCGAAGAAATTTGCGATTTCAGCTCGTCCATAATCACGCGGTACAGCGGAGGTTTATTGTCTTTGGTCAACTTGGTTCTCATCCCATCTTTATCTATTTTCCAGTGTTAATCTTGTCGTACTAAAATTATAGCGTTTGCATCATTGGCATGTAAACCGCTCCTTTCATCCGTTCTTTGCACCATTTCGATTACTTTACATTTGAATAACATTCATACTGCGCTTTTTTGATTTCCAGATAGCGCTGGGCGCCCATTTTGTCCAGGGTCTTTACGTAGTTATCCCAGTCGGTGTCCAGGTTCGCTTTCCCCGTAACGAATTTCACCCGCATCTCCTCGATATACTTATTAATGTCGGTCAGGATCGCGCTGGTTTGATTGGCTTCGTCATCCGTGGGAACAAAATCCGGCCAAAGCTCTTTGGGCGCAAGCTCATCAAGCTCTGCAGGATCCGCTTTGATTTCGTCAGCCACCGTCGTCCCGCGCGCCGCCATCCGCAAATCGTCGTCAGGCTCAACATATGGATAATAAGCACCATACACGTTATCGACATACTGGAAAGCGCCCAGCTGTACACCGCCCTTGTAGTTTAAAATCTCGTCCTTGTATTTCGGTTTGCCGTCGACCAATTCGTAGGTTTCGCCCTCAAGTCCAAAGGTGGCAAAGTTAATACCTTCCTCCCCATAGAAGTAATCGATCCACTTGATGGTTTCAACCGGGTATTTGTTTTTGTTAGTTATCACGAAACCGAAGATTCCTTTAGCCGGCGGCCCCAACACCCCTGCGACCTTGTCCCCGTTCGGCCCTTCCAGGGCATGAATGCCCACATAGTTTTCAGCTGCATCCTTCCCGATATATCCCGGACCTTCCCATACAAACGAACCAATCAGATTGTTGGAACCGTCCGTAGACCACTTCGCATAATCGTAGCCTGTCGTGAAATTTTGCTGGGCCAGCGACCCGTCCTTATACAGATCGCTCATGTAGCGGAGCAGCTCTCTGTACTTCGGATCATTAAACGTCGTCTTGACCTGTCCGTCCGCGTCTTTATATAGATATTGACCGAATGCCTTGGCACCGCCTTCTCCCATACCGAAGCTGCCAGCCAGGAAGCTCTCCAGGAAGGTCCAATAGGAAGACTCGAGCACCCAGCCCAGACGCGAGCTGTCCTTCTCCCGCACCTTTTTCAGCGCCTGGCGAAACTCTTCGGTCGTCTTCGGAACATCAAGCCCCGCTTCATCGAGCCAACCCTTGTGGATATACAGGCGAACGGAATTGAACGCTTTAGAGAAATCGACGTAAGGCAGGGCATAAATATGTCCGTCCGACATCGTTATAGCTCCCTTAATATCCGGGTTGTCCTTTAAGAGTTTGTTCAAATTCGGCGCATGCTGTTCAATCAGGTCCTCGAGCGGAACAAACAAGCCCTGTTTGCCGTATTTCATCAGCTCGTCGGTGCCGAAAGCAATGCGATAGAATGCATCTGGCAGGTCGTTGGAGCCGAGCATGACATTTTTCCTTTCGGTCACGGCGGAGCCCGCCAACTCTTCAAATTCGACTTGAATGCCGGACATTTCTTCGTATTTTTGCCACATCCATAATTGATCAGCCGGAGGATGCACATCGGTATACCCGCGCTTGACAATCCTTAACTTGATACTGCCGGGATCTCCGTCCGTTCCGGCTGGTTCCGGCTCCGCCTTTCCCCCCGAACCGCTGCAGGCGGAAAGCGTAAGCGAGAATGTCATCGTTAAGGCAAGCAGAAGATTCATTCCTTTTCTCATATCCATATCCCCTCTTTCCATGATTATGAGTTCCAAGCGGTAATGTCCGCTCCCATATCGGCTTTACCCTTTGATAGCTCCCACCATGATGCCTTTCTCAAAGAAACGCGACAGCAGCGGATACAACAGGAGCAGCGGCAGTGCGGATAATACGACGATCGCATATTTCAGGCCTTCCTTGACCATCATCTGATCCGCATATTCGGCACCGACCGAAATTCCGGCCATTTCCTTGAAGTCGTTCTGAACCAGTATTTCCCTTAAAATCAGCTGCAGCGGAAATTTATGCCGATCCGTCAAATAAATCATAGCGTCAAAATAAGAGTTCCAGTGGCCGACACCGTAAAACAGGATCATGACGGCAATGATCGGCATGGACAAAGGCAGGACAATTCGGTACAGCATATGAAAATCATTGCAGCCATCAACGTAGGCGCTCTCTTCGAGCTCCACCGGAATCCGGGTCTGGAAGTAGGTTCGCATAATAATCATGTTGTAGGCGCTGATCGCACCAGGCAGAACCAAGGCCCACATCGTATTCAGCAAACCAAGCTCCTTGTTTACCAAATAAAGAGGGATCAGCCCACCGCCGAAAAACATTGTAAAAGCAAACAGCAGCGTAAACAGTCCCTTGCCGTAAAAGCGCTTTCTGGAGAGCGGATAAGCGCCAAATACCGTCATCATAATATTGATCGCCGTCCCGATGAATGCGTACAGGAGCGTATTGGCATACCCTCTCCAGATCTCGCTGTTCTCGAACACTTTGGCATAACTGTCCAGGTTGAAGCCAGCCGGGAACAGCAGCAGTGGCTTGTCCCATATTTGGCGCGGATCGGAAAATGAAGCAAACAAGACAAAGAGAAGCGGGTACAAAATGGCGATGATCACGAGGACGGACAGCACTAAAAGGATGATATCGGCCAGCTTTTCTCCAGGCGTTCGTTTGATGTTCAGCAGCACTTCTTACGTTCCCTCCTTAATCCTGCATGGACGAGCCTTTACCATAAGCTGGTCTCTCCCGCCTTGCGTGCAACCGCATTGACGATGATCAGGATGATAAAGTTGATCACATTGTTGAATAGGCCCACGGCCGCGGAAAAGCTGTACTGGGTGTTAAGCAGTCCGCTCTTGTACATGTAAGTGGAGATCACCTCGGACGTTTCCAGGTTCATCGGGTTTTGCATTAACAGTATTTTCTCGAAGCCGACACTCATGATGCCGCCGGCGCTCAGAATGGACAGGATCACGATGGTTGGAACGATACCGGGAATCGTAATATGCCAAATTCGTCGAAATTTGCTGGCCCCGTCCATATAAGCCGCCTCATACAGGTCAGGCGAGATGCCTGAGATGGCAGCGCTATAGATGAGCGAAGACCAGCCAACTCCTTGCCATACGCCCGACCAGACATATAGGTGCCAGAATTTCGATGGCTCTGCCAGATAATCGACCGGTTCTCTCCCCAGGGAAACAAGGATGGAGTTGAAAACGCCATTCGTTGGCGAGATGAAGAAGAACAAAATACCGACCGCGACCACAACCGAAATGAAGTGCGGGGCGTAGGAGATGCTTTGGGCGAATGAGCGGAATTTACGATTTCGAATCTCGTTGAACAAAAGCGCAAGCAAGATTGGAGCGGGAATGCCAACCAGCAGTCCGTATAAACTGATCCCGATGGTATTCTTCAGAATCGTCCAAAAATAATAAGCGTCAAAAAGCCGCTCGAAGTGCTCAAACCCGACCCATGGACTGTTCCAAATGCCAAGGCCAGGCATAAAATCTTTGAACGCGATCTGAACGCCGTACATCGGCCAATAATGCCAGATCAAAAAATATAGCACCGCCGGCGAGATAATGATGTACAGCCCGATATTTCGCTTAAGCTGCCTTTTAATATGCGTCCATTTGTTGGACTTTGGAGCGGGCTGTGGGGATGCCGAGTTTAATCGGGCGTCCATGCTTTGTCATGACCTCCTTTTTCTCGATCAAATTGCGTAAGCAAATATTAGCTATGTTAGGCGACTAATATCTGCTTGCTTTGGCAACGCACCACCTCCTTCTCAACTACTTGTATTAACATTTTTGACGTGTTCATTTATTTGTTATAACACATTTTAGTTAGGTTTTATTTTCCAGTCAATATGACATCGAAAAATTGCTACTTTAGATATATAAACCGTACATTTGTTATGACAAATTTCGACGGTGCATCATTTCTTTATGAAATAGTCCATTCCACTTGCGATGAGGATCTTGTCTTTGCGAAAAACAAAAACAGCCGCGAGATTCACGCGGCTGTTTCTAAAATATAGACGACGATATAAAAGCAAAGTATCGTGTTTTTGACTAACGCTTTCGCCTGCTTACAGATAACCTGCCAGTTTGACAAGCAATTCTGCTTGTTCACCCGTCAATATTTTGCCGGATTGTGCGCTGACTTCATTGGAAAAGGCGTTCAGCATGCCTGCCTTAGCAGAGGTGTTACCTCTATTCTCGGCCTCTTTGGCATTGAGGAGTTTACTTGACAGAGATTGTGCGAGTCCCGGATGACTTGCGGCAAAATGCTCTGCAAGCGCGGACAGGCTATCATAGGTGACGGACACCTCGAAACTAAAGACCGCTTCCGTTTTATTTCCCGCCAGATCGATTGCCGTTACGGAAATATCATGGGATCCCGGCTCGAAGAAATAGGCAGGACGTTCAATCAGTGGACGAAGGCATGGATTCTCAGCTAACCCGGACAAGCTATCGTCGGCGCTGCACGATACGTATACGGAGTCGGTTACCGTGTACGTACGCTCACCGGTGAATTCAACGTCCGGAGCTGTCTTGTCGATTTGCACCTTCAGTGTCCCGGGAACCTCAAGTACGCCTGAGAAGTTGGTAGCGGAATAGGTGACGGTCGTTACGCCCTCCTTCGTGATTTCAAGCTGAGCCGTATTCCCTTTTACTGTGGTCTTTTCTATCGGCTGTGCCCCTTCCGCGGAATATTCGATAGAATAGGCACGGTCCGCAGAGATAGACAACGACACATCGGAATTCACCCAGCCGTTCTCGTTGGGAGAAGGCGATTGACTTACCGTTGAGACTGGTGGCGCACTGTCTTTTACCGTAACAAAGAAATCGTCATAATATGCGGTTGCCACATTGTATCTGGAGGTTACCGCAATCAGTTTAGCGTATGCAGCATTGGCTGGAGCTTTGCCTCTGAGCGTCACTTTCTGCCACTGGCCCAATCGCGATTCATCCAAATGGGTTTCCAAGGTGGAGATGGTCGCGTTATTGCTATCAAAGAATCGGAACATAAAGCCCGGCTGGCCGGATTCAATATAAAGATTCATGCCCGCCGTATATTCCTCTCCCGGGACAACGGGAATCGGATCACTCTGAACGGCAACGGATGCCGTTCTCAGCGTGTCCGTAATCTTCAGGCTGTGCGTTCCCGTGAAACTGCGTTCTGTGCTGAGATCATAGCGGTAACCGTTACCGGGAGCGAATAACGGACTCCATCCCTTTAATTCCTCTTCGAAGCCCGGATTGTTAACAGGTACTGCTGTGTGCGGCGGTTCTTCAACAACCTCTCCGTCAACTTCCATCCGATACAGGATCGTATTGGTCTGCATATCCGTGAAATACAGGTCCCCATCCGCATGTAAATCAAATCTGGAGGTGTCGGCCAATGTCCGATGCTCCAGCGTTTCTGGGTCAATGACCGTCAGTTTGTTGTTAAACAGCACATAGAGCAGCCCATCCTCCGACCAGCGCAGCGGGTGATGCGCCCATTGGCTGAAGTTTAAGCTTGGATACACTTTTTTGCTTTTCACGACTTCATAGGTATCAGGATCAATTGCGAAAATGTATTCATAGGATGCCCCCCAGATCAAACCGTCCGGACCGGCGGAAAGATCACCGATGAATACCGGTTTATCCAATCCCGGAACCCTGAGCGGGAACTCGGTGATTTTTTGCTGTTTTTTCTCATCCCATACAAAAATCTTCGCTTCCGCCTCGGTCGGCTCGGAGCCCAGTCCGCCCCGTATCGTCGTGGAGCCGAATACCTTGCCGTCATGAACCGTCGTGCTAAGCACGCTCTGATTCTGGACGACGTTGCGATGAACGTTTATTTCCCCGGTAGCGGTATCATAAACGGTCAGTGAGCCGCCCAAAGTACCGTAACCCGATATAGTCGAAATGTACAATTTGCCTTTAGAACTGGAGATATCCACCAGCCTCTCCTGATCGTTGCCCAGCACGGCCAATCTCTTCGGATTGTTCATTCCAGGCTCCGTCGATAGATCGAACTCGTAGAGTCCGCCCTCCGGATACACGCCCATATAGACCTTATTTCCTACGGCATGAACGCTATCGGCCTGACCGATGCTGAACGGCGTCGCCGTTTTATCCGTAAGATCAACGAGTGAAGAACGGGCCTGTGAGCCGGTGGTGATCAACTCCGTATCGGATACGCTCTTCAACCGGTTGACAACTCCGGGCAGACCCGGAATGACCGGCGGCATCAGGTGTACCTGTTTGGTTTCGATGTTCATGATCGTAACACCGCCGTCATATCGAACGGTAACCAGATTTTTGCCCGGGTATTCCGGATTGTTCGGAAATTCCACCCAATCTACTCCCCGAAATCCGCTGTTGTACTCCATGCCGGTCAACTCGACCTCATGGGTGGCAAGATCAAACGTTTTCAGCTTCTTGTCGGACATATAATACAGTTTTCCGTCAAGCGAGTCCGTTGCGTGCAGTCCCGTTACGTTCTCCAGCACGACATCCAGCCAGCTTTCCGTCTGCGTATCGTAGATAAACGCCTCTCCAGGAATGCCGCTTCCGTCCGTATATCTGGCAAACAAATAACGGTTATCAATCGTGCTCAAGTCATACACGGTGTCTTCTTTAACCGGCAAGGAAGCCGCGATATTCGTTTTCTCACCTGTCGTTAAATTCACGCGTACGATCTGCTTATGTGCGGTACCGGCATATATATTGCCGCCCTGGTAAGCAATGGAGCGCACATATTCCTGATCAAGCAAGCCGATGACGCGGCCATAATCTTTTGTCTGCTTTGTAGCCGGGTCGTACTGGTACACTTTGCCTCCGGGATAGGTTCCGACATACACACGGCCCTGTTGATCCGTGGTGATGCTGTTCGGGACCGACTGTCCGTCGAACTGTGCAACCTGCATAGGGACATGAGTAACCGGAGAGTAACTCCACAGCCTTGCTCCGCCGCCGTCAGCCGCAAGGAACAATGTTCCGTCCGGTGCCGTGGTGTGTGCCCACGAGCTTTCGGAAGGTCCGATCGGAATGCTTCGCAGCAGTTTATAATCCTCCAGATCAATGACGTTAAGATGCCCCGGCTTCCCTTTACTGGTTGCGTAAAGCACGTTGCGGCCTTCTTCCTTGCCGGTGGTACCGTTGAACACGGCCACCGTATAGTTGTTAGGGACCAGAATTTCTTCCGGTGTTCCATACGTTTTTTGAGCCAGCCTGCTCTCCCCGGAAGCAGCTGCGACACTACCGCCTCCCGAGCATGCGAATATAAAACAAATTGCAAGCATCAAGACTTGGTACTTGCCACCCTTTCTAATTCTCATAAATAACCTCCTTAGATTCAATCGTTGTCTCCCGAAGGATCGTTCCACATGCAGGCAGATCGCATGCGGGCGTTTAGTCACTGTCTTTGTATACGAACCTCCTTTACCGATGGATTGATAAGCCCCTTGTAAGTAGAATATATAACATGGATGGGGGCCGTCTGGCCCGTATATTAGGCAAATACCAAGATGGTGTCAATCGATATTTATCACGCTTCATTACATTTGTCCTGCTATATGCCAAAGTGGATTTTGCAAAAGAAGTAGAATAATCACAAAGTCTTCATCGTATTTTCAAGTTTAAAACCAATAGGAAAATAACAAAACGCAGCGGGTTAACGACAAAAAAAGCCGCAATTTAAGCGGCCCGGCGTAAATAAAGATTCGTATCACTCGCGGCATCATTCCCTCTTTTGGAAGCACTTTATGAATTTCCTCAATTTGCGTACATAGCGAAATTCCTGAATAACTTGATTGCTTCATATAAAGTACAGCAAGGGGATAAAAAAATAAAAGACTGCCTCTCAGCAGTCCTTCTTGTTACTAATGAATGCTACTTAGGTACAGCAGCCAAACTCTCTTTTGATGTTCGTCCGCCACGATTTGTGATAAATACCCCCGATAAAATGAGAATCAAGCCGATAATCAGGCTCCATCCAATCGGTTCATCCAGCAGCGTATATCCCCAGATCATCGCCGTCGCAGGAACGAGATAGGTGACGGATGTGGCAAACTCCGGGCTCCCTTTTAAAACCATATAATTGAACAGAATATACGCCACGCCAGAACCAAAGATGCCAAGGCCAACAAGAGAACCTATATTGGCTGGCTCTACGATCTTCGAAAGATCAATCTTTTCCGTAGTAAAAGCAATGATACCGCTCCCTGCCATCGCCCCAAGCAGCGTTCCGAATGTTAGCTGATACATCGTCAGCCCGCCCAGTAAACGCTTGGATAATTGTGAACCCACGGCATAACACAAGGTAGCACCTATCATCGCTGCGAAGCCAATGAAATCGACAGTAATAAATGATCCGGGACGAATGCCGAGCAGAATGACCAGACCGACAAGCGCGACCCCCATGCCCATCCATTGAATCCGCCTAAACACGGAGCCGAAGAACACTAAACCAACGAGCATGGTCCATATCGGCGTTGTTGCATTCAATACCGAAGCCATGCTGCTGGCCAGCCTGGTTTCGCTAAACCCGATCAAAGTCCATGGCAGGGCCATATTGATCATCGCAATCACGACGGTCGGCAGCCAACGAATTTCACGCAGGGCAAACGGCTTCCGCATGATGAGCATGACAATCGTAATGAAGAGAAATCCAAAGGTCGACCGCAGGAAGGCGATCCCCCAAGGGCCGAAATCGTGCAGCAGATTTTTAATGAAAAAGAACGAACCTCCCCATATGAGACTTAGGAGGATGAGTGCAATATATAAGGATCGTGCCAACTTAATACCTTCTTTCTATATGAGGGACATCCTTATAATTTAACATCTCATCAGGGAAGTTGTACAGAGCCATACTACACGGCGCCCTTGCAGGCAGCTTCTTCTCTTAGCATGATTCCATGCATAATACATAAAAAGCCTGGCAGCATTCATGTAGGCTTACACGCCTGGCGATACTGCCTCGGTGAAACCCCGTACTGTTTGCGAAACTGATCGGCAAAATGATTGTAACTGTTAAACCCGACATCCTGCGCGGCTTCGTTCGCCGTACGGCCGGAGTGGATCATCAATAAGGCGGCATGGCGAACCCTCATTTGATTCAGATGCTCCACGATGGTGTACCCCGTTTCTTGCTTAAACAAGTGGGCCAGCCTTGACCCCGATATTCCGATCTCTCGCGATATGGCGTCAATTCGAATATCTTCTTTTAACGAGCGGGACAACAGGCCGAGGGTTTGTTCGACCCTTGGATCAAGTCTTTTGTTCGTGCGCTGTGCAAGCAGAAGCAAAATCTCACGCAGGGCGTTCTGACACAGTGCCTCCCACAGTTCTAACCGGTCCAGCGAATCTTGCAGCACATTCCGAAATGCTAGCTCGACACGTCTTCGGACATGTTCATCGGGCAGGGCTTCAACCAGGAACTCCTCGTTTCGCAGCAGCCTGTTTTCCGGAAGCCCGGGATAATGGATCCACAGGAAGTTCCAGCGTTTCCCCTGCACAGTCCCGTATTCGTGAGCAATGTTGGCTTGCAGCAGGCCGAGCTCCCCCGGCCCGCAGCGTTTCTCCCCGGCAGGCGTCCGGACATAGCCCTCTCCATGAAGCGTGTAGACAAGCAGCCAATCCTGCATCCCATGAGGACGACGCAGCCGATAAGCATCGTCTTGATCGAAATGGTCGCCGAATATGGTGCCGGTACTTTCTAAGGATATGCCTTCCCGTCCGTTAGGCGTTCGCACAAACCTCTCCTCCTCTGTACCTCGAATAGCAGAATCCCGGTAATTATAAGCAGATATCATACTTCCTCTCAAGTTAAGCAGACCTTATTCTATTGTCAACAGGAAAAAACAATAATCTTACGGGAGGAATTCGTATGCGAGAGAAGTTAAAGGTATTGACGGAAGAGCAGCTGCACAAGTTCGAAACGGAGGGGTATTTAATTGTAAAAGGGCTCTTCCGCCAGGAAGAGCTGTCGGAAATCGAAGCGACGTTCGAGGTGATCAGCCACACTACTATTCCCGGCCACTTTGAGCCGGTGTTAGATGATGAAGATGTCGAACCGCTGAAGCGTTATCCTCGTGTGATGCATCCGCACCGCTTTAATGCAACCGCCAAAAAATACATGCTGCATAAGCCCGTTATGGAGGTGCTAGCCGATTTGTATGGCGAACCGGCACTCGCGGCTCAAAGTATGTTCTATTACAAACCCCCGGGTTCCCGCGGTCAGGCGCTGCACCAGGACAACTTCTACCTGCAGGTCGAGCCGGGCAACTGTATCGCGGCATGGACCGCAATCGATCCGGCTGATGAGCATAACGGCGGGTTGCTCGTCGTTCCGAAAACAAGTGATTATGAACTGGTGTGCCCGGAGGAAGCTGATTCGAACGAGTCATTTACCACTCACTTCGTGAAGCCGCCCAAGGATAAAAAGGCCCTTCCCGCCATCATGGACAAAGGCGATGTGCTGTTCTTTAACGGCAACTTGATCCACGGCTCTTACCGCAACAAATCCAACCGTTTCCGTAGGGCCTTCATCTGCCACTACGCGAACTCGTCGGCTGCCAAGATCGGTGCATTCTATCGGCCGCTGTTCCGGGAAGACGGTACGGAGATCGATCTCGATATCAATCCGAATGGCGGTCCGTGCGGCATCGAATTCGAAACGGCTTATCCCCATTGAAATAAAGGCGGCCAGCTACATCTTAGAGACGCTGGCCGCCCTATGTTCTTTTCTTCGAATCGAAGTGCTTGGCATACATCTGAGCCACTCTGCAATTTCAGGTCGGTCCATGCTCCCCGTTTATATATCTAACTTAGAACCGATATATGTCTGCTCCGCTACGGCGGTAAATCGCTCGACCAGATCGCTGATCTTGAACTTCTCCGCACCGATCATATAAGTCGTTACCGTATCATGAAATGGCGCATGCCAATGGACAGGCACGCCCTCCTTGCCAACGATCGCTCCGACGATGCTGCCTGCGGTAGCGGCCGTGCAATCATTGTCCAGACCCATCGCAACTGTCTCGGAAATGACCTTGGACACATCCGTCCCTCCGATCATTAATCCGAATACGGTCAAGCATGCGTTGTTGTTCGTATGAACACTGGTTACGCTTATTCTCAAATGTTTTTGTTGGGCTTGATCGGTGATAAGCCTGAAGATTGGCATAAAGGACAATAGCCGTTACATTGGATTATCAAACAACTCACTTTGTCCTCCAATCGTTCAGGCGGATTTCGAGGACTTTTTTGTTTTTTTGGACCGCCATTTACGGAGTCCGTGCATCCCGAACAACACCAATGGCAATATAAACCCGATGGTAATCGTATACGGAATCCAAGTCTTTGCGTCCCATTCCAACTTGTATGGAACATTGGGATATATGAAGACGGAAACCGCGGCAAGTATCCAGCCCAGCGGCACGACCAGCGGCTGATAATTTTTGATATTAAATATCTGGCTGACGCCGATCGCAATGGCGTAAAAGTACAAGGAGATACGGAAAAATAAAGTGATAAACCACATCACCGCCATGACTGCTTCAATACGCTGAAGAAAATTGCCGATATTGATTTTTTTGGCCAGCATATAACTGGGATACAGATTTCGTGCCGTAATGTCCGGACCCAAGACCAATATCGCTAATCCAATAATCGTAAAAAGCACCCCCGCACCGAATAGGCTTCCGATATATACGGCCTTGTAAGCCTCTGCCGGTCGGTTAACAGCCCCCGGATAGATGATCATCAACACGATGTGCGGCAGAAACGCAGTACTAACAAAAGAGATTGCGGCCTGGAGGATAGGGTGGGCCCCCGATTCGAAAACGGGAAGTGCATTCTCCCATTTAATCTCCGACATTAATAAAATGCTCATGGACAGAAACAGAAGAAGAAACCATGGAAACAGCATCTCCGCTGATCTGGCCAGCACTTCCAGCCCTAAACGCACCCCCAAGACAACAAGGGCCCCGAAGAGGAAAATGATCGCCTGAACCGGGGTTTCGGGCAGCATTTGGATGGTCATGAAGTCGCTAATTTCGTGTAACACCGAAGCGGGACCACTTAGGAGCAATGTAATTAAAAACAGAAAGTTTACCGTTTTGCCTATCCATTTTCCTAAAAGTTTCTCGGACAATTGCATCAAATTTGTTTCCGGATACTTTTTGGACAATTGTAGCTGCAACGCCAAGATGATGAATCCGAGACCGATCCCAACCAAAGCGGCTATCCAAGCATCTTGCTTAGCAATGTTAGTCGTACCCGAAGGAACGATAAGAATCGCGCTTCCTATCGTATACATGGCAGTTAAAATGCTAACCTGGCGCAATGAAATTTTGACTACGGGCATCTTTCCTGCTCCTTTTCTTATTGGGTCAAACCGATGACAGAGAGCCAATCACTGAACGGCTTGAATACGATCGTTATCAAAACCAGAGGAGTTGGAATATCGTTCATGACCGTTTGGGCCACGCTAATTCCAATACCAATGATCATGAATGCCGTAAACCCCCAGATTTCCCTAATTTCTTTTTCCCGGAGCATCCTCGGCAGCTCCAGCCAGGTTAAGATGGTGGCTGATATTGCAATAATCGCGATATTCAGCATCAATTCGCCTCATTCCTTTAGATCATTTAGAAAAGAATCACTGGTTGTTCCGGTTCTCCGGATTTTGTAATCCACTTGAATATGGGTCTTGAGGTTCGGAAAATATCGGTCGTTCCACGCGTCCTTCATTTCTTTCCATGCCTTCGGATGCGAACGGTGAAAAGCCTCCCCGAAGCCGAATATGTCGACTTTAAACTCAGTCTGCACTTTATGGATAACGGACTCCAAGCTTTGGGTTATTTTTTCTTCCATTTCGACTTCGAGATCCCTCACGGTCGCAGGTTGAGACAGATCCAAACCGCTGCACTCCACTGCACCAATATTTCCCTCCAAATTAATCCGGATATCCATTGAAGGACGGGATTCGATGATTTTCCCCTTCATCTTGGCATCGGTCCTCAACGTCTCCAAGATAACCTTTCCGTCATTCCGGCAGGGAACAAAAGCTACAGAGCTTTTCACGTGCCCCCTTATGAGTCGATAACCTCTGCTATCCTTCTCGTTTAACCAGCCAATCAGTTTGTCAAATTTGAAAACGGCAAGCCCCGAATATTTCAATTGACTCGGTGTATCGATATTTTCTACGTTTTTCTTCGTTTTTCCAAGATCCCGATTCCCTGTTATCACCAGTCCTGTAAGCACGGGGTGTTTCCCGCTGCTGGTAATATCACTTATCAATTGATCCAGTGTCACAGCCATACTGGGTGACCAAACCTTCTCCGAGATTTGCAGGGAATCGTAAAGTTTATTGGCAGGAACCGTTTCCATGGGCGTCATGATTTTCAAGGTTTCCTCCGCCGTTGCTCCTTTGGTAATAACCAGATAGAAATCGGGTCTGAATTCGTGATCCCTGGACAGAAGGTCCAGAACTTTGGCTATCCCTTCCCTTGCCATCGCCTCATCCACCAGAAACATCCGTAAATGGGAAAAATAAATTTTTCTCGGGCTAATCTGAGTTATTCTCCTGGCCGCCTCAAATATGGTATCGCCTTCAGCCGTAAACAGTGTAGCAGGCGCTTGGGGACTCCCGCTTCTTTTGGCGGTTATCTGCCCGGGAATAGCGACTTGGACCGATAAACGGTAGCGGCCGTCCACCCAATCAACCCCTGCGGCTACCGCTATGGCCAATTCGTTCAATTCTCTGCGGTTCCAGCAACCGCTCAGAAGAAGAGTGATGACGATATGTAAGAGAAGCAACGCCAATATCCGTTTCATCCAATGTTCACTCGCTTTCCCGCTGGTCTGCATTCATCTATTCCCGCGATTTTTGGGGAGGTGTGCTTGTTCTGCGCTTTTCGTTTTTCTGATTGATCAGTCGGGGGCGGTTCATCAGCATCCATTGTGGCAGCCGCAATATCGTATCTTTTTGCCCTTCCGGAATTAACGGCGCGAAAGGCGACATATACGGGATTCCGAACGAGCGGAGGCTGCACAAATGCAGAATAAGAGCGATAATCCCGACAAGGATGCCGAACAGGCCGAATGATCCGGCAAGCGCCATTAACGGAAATCGAAGCATCCGAAAAGCAATGGACATATTGAAAGATGGAACGACAAAGCTGGAAATGGCCGTTATCGCAACCACGATGACCATGGCGGGAGAGATGATCCCTGCTTCAACGGCGGCTTGCCCTATGACCAACGTTCCTACGATGGAAATAGCGGATCCGATATTTTTAGGAAGCCGCACGCCTGCTTCCCGCAGAATCTCGAAGGTGACCTCCATGAGGACGGCCTCGACGAAGGCGGGAAACGGAATTTGCTCACGTTGTCCGGCCAGCCCGAACAGGAGCTGGGTCGGCAGCATTTCGTGATGAAACGTGGTTATGGCTACATAGAGGGAAGGCCCAAGCAACGAAATGAATATGCTCAGGTAGCGCAGCATCCGCAGGAATGAACTGATATCCGCGCGCTGATAGTAATCTTCCGCAGCATGCAAGAAAGACACAAATAGGGCCGGAACGATCAGAACAAATGGGGTGCCATCTACGATAATAGCGATTTTGCCTTCAAGCAGCTCGGCCGCGACCACATCGGGACGTTCGGTATTATAAATCGTTGGAAATGGAGTCAAGGTCTTATCCTGCACCAATTCCTCGATATATCCGCTCTCCAAAATGCTGTCCACATCGATTCGTTCAAGCCGGGTTCGGACTTCCCCGACGATCTTCTCGTTGGCAATGCCATCGATGTACATCATGGCGACGTCCGTTTGCGTAATTCGGCCGATCTGCTTCGTTTCCATCCACAGATGAGGATCCTTGATCTTTCGACGAATCAAAGCCGTATTCGTTCGAAGCGACTCCGTAAAGGATTCGCGCGGACCGCGGACGACATTTTCCGCCGACGTTTCCATGACCCCGCGGTCCTTCCATCCACGTGTACCTGCTGCGATGCCTCGGTCCAATCCATCTACCAGAAAAATGGTGTCCCCCGACAATAAGGAATGGAACAACTTTTTATAATCATAAATGGACTGAATCTCATTATTGATAAAGGAAATGTTTTCTAATATCTTTTGCCCATCGAAAGGCTTCGGATGTTCCGTATCTTCCCTCACCAGGGATTTAGCAGTGTCAGCTACGACCATCATGATGGATTCCGAAATGATCTTTTGGTCGGCCAAGCCGTCCGTATAGAGGATAGCGATATAGTGTTTCTCCTCTTCATCCAGCGGAATTTCCCTGATCACGATATCAGTACTGTTTCCGAGGGCTGCTCTGATATGGTTTAGACTACTTTTTATATCCGGACTTAAAGCATCGGGATCTGTTGTCGAAGTATTAGCTGGTAGGGTATCTTTGGTTCTATTTTTGATGGAATGGCCGCTTCTTCTTCGATACCGCATGGGAATATCCTTCCTCTCACAGATGCTATTCCCACATTATTACCGAAGAAAACCAGCTGTAAACTTCATACACTTCAGCTCTTTATACCAGAAAACGCTGAGGCCTATTTGGCTCATCAAAAAAAAGAAGATAAACCTGTGAAATCCGGGATTATCTTCTCATATGGATTATAGACTTCGAATAACTATGAGGAATAATTTTTGTTCTCAATCACGATTACGGACTCCGTACCGGACCTCGCGGCTGCGGTTTGTTTGGTATGCAGAACAAGTTCACGGATAATACCGCAGCACTTCTTTGCACCTGCGACTAATAGCGGATCGCCGAGAAAACCTAATTTTAATCCTCTGGACAAAAATCCTCCTATCGTCATGACCAATGGAACGGTAGGCGAAGTGTTGGAAAACACAATAGGCTCCGTGTTCTGATATTTGTCTTGAAGAATGAGGCTTAAATTTTTTAAAGCTGGAATTACTAGCTTAGATGAGCCCCGTCCAATGGTGTACACCGGATTCCCATTCTCATCCAGTCCGTGGAAAACGAGTTTGCCCATGTCGGACCTATTTAGTTTATTGAAATAGTCAACGGCCAGAATTTCCTCGGTTGTAAGCTGCCGATTCGTAGGTAATTTATTGAGATGATACGCTGCTGCCAGTGAGGTCGTATGCGTTCCACCGTAATCATTATAAATAAATATCATTTCATCAACCCGCCTTCATTATGTAATGAGCTTATTATTCCCCATTAATCTATATCCATTCCTCCCCATCACATATTTTGCTAGATTAAGCATGTACCGAAAATAAAAAAAGCCCTGATCATCAGGGCTTTTTTTGCATTATGAATTATCATATGGATATAAACTTAGTCCAAGTAAACGGCTTTGCCGAGTTTGGCGGATTCGTAGAGAGCTTCCAAAATCCGAGACACAACATAAGCTTGTTCTGGGGTTACGACAGGATCCTTATCCTGATCAATCGCCTCGATCCATCTTCTCATCTCAACATCCGGAGCCTGCTCCTGCTTCCCGTCATAGAACGCCACTCCGCCGGAATTCAATTCGATTTCGTTTGTGTACAAACGACTGAACTTCTCGCCGTTGATGCGAAGACCGTTCTTCATATCGGCTCCACCTTCCGAACCACTCAGCGTACATTTGGCTTCATCGATATCCAGCGTATTGAGCGCCCAGCTGGATTCCAGCATAATGGTCGCGCCATTCTCCATCACAATCATGCCGAAAGCGGAATCTTCGACAGTGAATTTTTCCGGATCCCATGGTCCCCAAGCGTTTGCCGCGTTCTCCTTGCGGGACAACTCATGGTATGTGGTACCGAGAACAATCTTCGGTTTGTAATTATCCATCATCCAGAGGGTCAAATCGAGAGCATGCGTACCGATATCGATAAGCGGACCACCGCCTTGTTTTTCCTCATCCAAAAATACGCCCCAAGTCGGAACAGCTCTTCTTCGTACCGCATGAGCTTTGGCAAAATAAATATTTCCGAGTTCACCGGCTTCGCATACTTGTTTCAGGTAAAGACTGTCTTCGCGGAAACGGTTATTGTATCCGATTGTCAATTTCTTGCCGGTGCGTTTCGCGGTTTCCATCATCCGCTTGGCATCCGCAGCCGTTTTTGCCATCGGTTTTTCACACATAACATGTTTACCTGCTTCAAGCGAAGCAATGGAAATCTCGGCATGTGAGTCATTAGGCGTCAGAACATGAATGATATCGATGCTTTGATCCTGCAGCAACTCCTTATAGTCGCCGTACACTTCAGCTTCCTCAATACCGTACTTGCTAGCCGCGGCTTCTGCCTTTTCTAGGACGATATCGCAGAATGCCACGAGCTCCACGTTGTTTAATCTGCTTAAGCTCGGCAGATGCTTTCCGTTTGCGATTCCGCCACAGCCGATAATTCCAATACGATACACTTTAGACATAAATCATCACCATCACTTTTCCTTAATTTTTTATAACTTCAAATATAAAGTCCTGCCTATCCATAACGCCATAAAGAGCAGGGGGGCTTATATGTATGTAATTCTGCCACAACATCTCTTGGGTCTCTGGATATGAACTTAGCTGCCATGACATCCACATATAAGGTATCACATCTTACTCATTTTTTTAGTCCAACTATGCGACAAATCATATATAAAATTACGACATTAATCTGAATTGCAAAGAACCGCAGAGAATTTACTCTGCAGTTTAATAAAGAAGTACGTATCACGCAGCTGGAATTCCCATGCTGGAGAAACGAGCCGGCACTTCCCGAACATGTACTGGTCTATGCGACAAGCCGGAATGTTTAACGTTCCCGTATAGATGTATTGACATAGTAAGCTGCCGGGGGTCTCCCGGCAGCCTACTTATCTTAGGGTATATTAACTTTTCATTCGGGGATCCAATGCATCGCGCAGTCCGTCTCCCATCAGGTTAAAGGCGAGTACCGTCAGCATGATTGAGACACCGGGAAATACGACCGTCCACGGGGCCGTCGCTATAAACTGCCGCGAATCGGACAGCATCTTCCCCCATTCCGGAGCGGGGGGCTGGGCGCCCATCCCCAGAAACCCGAGTGCTGCGGCTTCGATGATGGCTGTTGCGATGCCCAGCGTGCCTTGCACGATAATCGGCGTCAGACTGTTTGGCAGTATGTGATGCCATAATATGCCGCGGTTCTTCATCCCAATCGCCTGCGCAGCAGTGATGTATTCCTCGTTCTTCAAGCTAAGCACCTTGGCCCGAACCAATCGGCCATAGGTCGGTATGTTGACTATCGCGATCGCGTATAGCGCATTTTGCAGCGAGGGCCCCAGTATGGCTACAATCGCAATTGCCAGCAGGATACTCGGAAACGCCAACAAAATATCGAAAATACGCGAGATCAACATATCCATCCATTTCCCGTAAAAACCCGCGAGTAATCCAAAAAACGTTCCCAGGATGATGGAGCCAATCACGGAAAAAGTACCGACCCACAATGAAATACGAGCTCCGTGCAGCACCCGGCTGAGTATGTCACGCCCCAGATCATCTGTCCCGAACCAATGCTCCACAGATGGGGGCTTTAACCGATCGGTCAGCTCTTGGGCTTTATAATCATAGGGTGCAATAAGCGGCGCAACCAGTGCAATAACAATAAAGGCTACAATCATGAACAGTCCGAGCATCGCCATTTTATTCTTGCGGAAAGCTCCCCACGCATCCTTCCAAGGTTCGGAAACCTTCTCGATGGAGACGGCAGGGCTGTCGCTAGTGTGCGCCGTAATCTGTGGCATGGTCACCCCTCCTTACCGGTAGCGAATGCGTGGATCCACTGCTGCATACAGCAAATCCACAATTAGATTAATGAAAACGAATATAAAAGCGATGATCAGAATGCCGGATTGAATCACCGGGTAATCGCGTGAGCTAATCGCTTCATAAATGTACCGTCCTACGCCTGGCCAGGCAAAAATCGTCTCCGTCAATACAGCTCCTCCCAACAGCGCCCCGGTTTGTAAACCGATGACGGTAAGCACCGGAATAAACGCATTTTTAAGTGCATGCTTGTAGACGACAAAAAATTGGGACAGCCCTTTGGCTTTTGCTGTGCGGACATAATCGGAATTCATGACCTCCAGCATGCTCGAACGCGTCATTCTGGCGATGACCGCCATTGGAATCGTACCCAACGCCACGCTTGGCAGGATCAGGTGTTTGATCACCGTCCACAATTGATCGAATCGTCCGGCGAGAATGCTATCAAGCAAATATAAATTCGTAACGGCTTCAACCGGATCCCGTTGATTCATCCGACCGATCGAAGGCAACCATTGCAGCTCGAGAGAGAAAATCCATTGTTCCATTAACCCAAGCCAAAAGATGGGCATCGATACTCCGATGAGCGCAACCAGCATACTAATGTAATCAAACCATGAGTTTTGTTTCCAGGCGCTTATAATTCCGGCATTAACGCCGAAAATAATGGCAAACGCCATAGCGGCAAACGTCAACTCGGCAGTCGCTGCCAAGTAAGGGGTGATTTCCTCGGCAATCGGCACCTTGGTACGGATGGATTGTCCAAGATCACCTTGGAGCAAATCTCCGATGTACGTGAAATATTGCTGGTACCACGGATTATGAAGTCCCAATTGTTCACGGAGAGCTTCCTTGGACTGTTCCGTCGCCTTTTGTCCCAGAATGGTTTCCGCCGGGTCACCAGGGATTGCATGAATAATGGAAAATACAATCATCGTCATACCGATCAAAACAGGAACCATGATGAATAATCGCTTTAAAATATAGGATTTCAAAATAATTCACCTGCCAAAGACAATGTGGTACAACCCGTTATTCAAAGTAGACGTTATAGTAATACTCTGTGCCGGTTGGTGCCGGTACGTATCCCTTCACATTTGCTTTGGCCGCCAGGAGAGGTGTCGTATGCACAAGCGGAACCCACGGAGCATCGACTTTTATGATGTCTTGTGCTTGTTTATACAGCTCTTCTCGTTTGGACTGTTCGGTTTCTTTTTGAGCGGCAATCAAAATCTCGTGCAGCTTATCATTGGCATAATAGCTGTAGTTGTTAGACGGAATGGCGTCTTTATCAAGCAGCGTGTACAGAAAGTTATCCGGGTCGCCGTTATCGCCCGTCCAGCCGAGCATAAAGATGTCGTCTTTCTCCCCGGCTTTTGCATCGTCCAGATAAGTAGCCCATTCTGGAGATTCGATCTTGACCTTTACCCCAATTTTCTCGAAATCGGCTTGAATGACCTCGGCTACCTTTTTGCCATCCGGCATGTACGGACGGGGAACCGGCATGGCATAGAACGTGTACTCATCAGGCAAACCGTTCGGGTACCCCGCTTCGGCCAGTAACTGCTTCGCCTTTTCTAAATCGTATTCATAATCCTGAATGCTGTCGTTATACCCCCACAGGGAAGGCGGCAATGGATTTACAGCCGGGATGGCTTGACCAGCGAAGAAGGCCTCAATAATCGCCTGTTTGTTGACGGCATGGCTTAATGCCTGCCTTACTTTTACGTCATCAAAGGGTTTTTGCTTAAGATTGAAGCCGATATAACCTACATTATTAGAAGGGCGTTCGATTTTTTGCAGATTCGGATTGCCTTCGAGCGTAGCCAAGTCATCCGGGCTCAAATCTTCCATCAGATCGATTTCCCCGCTTTGCAGCGCATTGAAGCGTGCAGAGTTGTCGGGAATAGAGCGTACAATCACTCTGTTTAATTTTGGAAGCCCTTCTCTCCAATAGCTTGGATTTTTCTCCAGAGTAATTGAATCGTTGCGCTTCCATTCCTTAAAGACAAAAGGTCCGGTGCCAACCGGTTCGTTTTTGAAGTTCTCCTTCTTCTCTTGAATGGCCGCAGGGCTGGCTATGCCGAAGGAGGTCATCGCCAGATTTTGCAGAAACGGTGCTTGCGGTTGAGTCAGCGTAAATTCAACGGTATTCGTATCGACTGCTTTCGCTTCTTTGATGATGCGTTTTCCGTCGGGGCCGAACATGGAGTCGTAGTAGTCGAAAGAGTCACCCTCAAATTTGTACTCACTTTTTGGATCCGACCAGCGGGTAAAGTTAAAGACGACGGCATCGGCGTTAAAATCGGTTCCGTCATGGAATTTCACGCCTTGACGAAGCTTGAAGGTGTACTTCAGGCCGTCTTCGGAAACCGTCCAGCTCTCGGCTAGTGAGCCTTGAACTTCGGTCGTTCCTTCCTTATATTCCAGCAAAGAGTCAAACACCTGATGCGTGATTTTAAGAGATTCGCCGTCTGTAACGATTGCGGGATCCAGGGATGCGGAATCGCCACCCCGCCCGACAATTAATGTATCCTGTGTGGACTGTGGCGGGTTTGCCGTTTCTGTTTTCCCCCCCGTATCCGTTCCTGTTGCACCGTTATTGCTGCTGCCCTTACTTCCGCTGCATCCGGCAAGGATAACAACGCCGCACAACATCAATGCCAAAACGACACTGCTCCAACTTTTCACTCTCATATTGTGGCTCCCTTCTTATTACAAAAGTATCTTTGTTTATATAAGGCCCGGACGACTTGTCCCGGCTATAAACCAGAAAGAAGAAAAGTGCTGCAACAATTGTAAGTTAATGGGTACCAGTCGGTCGAATTACACGGCTCTTCCGGTAGCATCCGATCCTGTGAACAAATGGCAGGCCGTCAGATGGCCAGGCTCCGTTTCCGTAAGCTCGGGGCGCAACGTTTGGCAAATATCCATCACCATCGGACAACGGGTGTGAAAAGCGCAGCCGACCGGCGCGTTTGCCGGACTCGGCACTTCACCCTGCAAAATAATCCTCTCGGTTTTGATATCGGGGTCAGGCTCAGGGACTGCAGAAAAAAGCGCTTTCGTATATGGGTGCTGCGGTGTTTCGTAAAGCCTGTTCTTCTCGGAAATCTCCACGATTCGGCCAAGATACATAACGGCGATACGATCGCAAATATGCTTCACCACGCTTAGATCATGTGCGATAAAAATATAGGTAAGTCCAAACTCCTCCTGCAGATCCTGCAGCAAATTGATAACCTGCGACTGAATGGACACATCGAGTGCCGACACGGGTTCATCCGCAACGATCAGCTTCGGCTGCAGCGACAAGGCCCTGGCGATGCCGATCCGCTGCCGCTGACCGCCCGAGAATTGGTGCGGGTAACGCTGGAGATGGCTGTGCGACAAACCGACGACTTCGATCAAGCGACTGATAAGGTTACTCCGTTCTTTTGCGTTCCCTACTCCATGCACGATGAGCGGTTCCTCCAATATCCGCTGGACGGTATGCCGTGGGTTCAGGGAAGAAAATGGGTCCTGAAAGACGATTTGCATATCTTTGCGTTGTAAGCGAAGCTCTTTGGGAGATAATGAAGTAAGATCCTGTCCATTAAACTGGACCCTGCCGGCCGTCGGTTCGATCAGCCGCAGGATCGAACGGCCTGCTGTCGATTTACCGCATCCGCTCTCCCCCACCAAACCAAACGTCTCTCCTTTCAACACGGAAAAGGAAACGTCATCGACTGCTTTGATCACTTGCTGCTCGGATTTTCCGAACCACCGCTTTCCCAAGGAATAGTACTTTTTCAGATGCTCCACCTGCAGCAATGTTTCACTCATATGACTTCCTCCTTCGGAGTTTCATGCAGCCAGCATCGGCAGCTGTGTGCCGCTTCGTATTCTTTCAGTTCAGGAAGCTGTTCGAGACACAGCGGCATGACATCCGAGCATCGCTCGGCAAAGCGGCAGCCCTTCATCCGGGTATTCAATATCGGCACATTGCCTGGTATGGAGAACAGCCGTCTGCGCTGCTCTTTCATTCGCGGAACCGACTTGATAAGGCCCCGGGTATAGGGATGGAGCGGTTTTTTGAATATATCGTGCACACTGCCTTCCTCTACAACCTTCCCAGCGTACATGACTGTAACGCGATGACACATTTCTGCGACGACGCCAAGATCATGCGTGATCAACATGACCGCTGTTTTATACTCCTCATTCAAGCATCGGATCAGATCGAGAATCTGAGCCTGGATCGTTACATCCAATGCGGTCGTCGGTTCATCGGCGATAAGCAGTTCCGGATTACAGGAAATCGCCATCGCGATCATGACCCGCTGACGCATTCCTCCCGACAACTGATGGGGGTACTCATCAATGATGGACTCTGGCCTAGCGATGCCAACCTTTCTCAGCATTTCCACAGTATGTACCCTCGCGTTTTTCTTACTAACCCCCCGGTGCAGGCGGACCGTTTCCCCGATTTGCTGGCCCACGGTAAATAGCGGATTTAGCGACGTCATCGGCTCCTGAAAAATCATGGAGATCGCATTTCCCCGAATCTGACGCAACTCGCGTTCTTTTAACGGGACGATATCCTGTCCCTTGAATAAGATCGAACCACCGGTAATTTTGCCTGGAGGCTGTGGAATCAGTTTCAAAACCGACAGCGATGTCACGCTTTTGCCACAGCCAGATTCACCAACGACGCCAAGCACTTCTCCAGGTCTAACATAAAGGCTCACACCATCGACAGCGGGAATTTCACCTCGGTCTGTAAAAAAGTGTGTGTGCAAATCTTGAATCTGCAAAATGGGTTGACTCATATCACAGCCTCTTTTCTGTAAAAAGATAGATTTAGCAGCCCTCCGATAGATAAGACATGCATGGAAGCACCTAATACAGAAGACAATCCTATGAAACTTTGAGTGAGTTGTTCCAGTCGATTCGACTTATCTAACCACAGCCTTTAACCTTTCGACTGAAATCAACATATTAATTGATCTGCGGTCAATTAATATGTCAAAATTTCTGACACAAAACTAAATATAGCTTGTTTGATATGTTACTTTACATCATTTTTTCGGGTTAGACAAGAAATATTTTCTATTTTTACTATGTTATGTTTAGGGTTTATTTAGATTAATTCCATGATATATAACAACTAATGAACTAAAAGCTAACAACCAAGCGTCATGATACTAGTGAATTCATTTGGTGAACATGGATTTAATTAATCAATTTAGATCATATCCTGTATTCCAGTGAGAAATAAAAAAAGTATTTGATCAGAGATCAAATACTTTTAGTCATTCAAAGATACTCTACCATGTAGCATTGGGGTGCCTGCGCATGGATTCAACCCTATGGGAATCAACCTGCAACCCCAAACTCCGAAGTGCCATAAGCACAGCGCCGGCAGCGGCCGATAATTGGGGGTTCCGGTATTCGTAATGTTTGTTTATGCCCGATTGCAAGCTGCTCATTAGTTTTGATTTCATATAAGCGCAGTTTATGACACTGCCGATCCCCGTTACCGATACATGATCTGACTCAAAGAATGAACCTAGAATCTCAACACCTACCATGATTTGCTTCATGGCTTCATCGCACACGCTCCGAGCTAATCGGCTTCCGACTTCAGCTGCAGTCGTGATAAGAGGAGCCATCTCCCCGAACTTCTTGTCTCGCTCTTGTCGATCTTTTATAAAACCCAAAGACGCCAACATTCGAAGTTGATCCCTATTTTCGACTCCCCAAAAGGATTGAATTTCGCGGACCAACGATTCATCGGATGGATGGATTTTCCCGGCCAATATTTGATACACAGCATCATAAGACAGAAATCTCGCAGCGCTGGCGGCATAATGATGGAAATCCACATTTCTAATAGGAATCTCTTGTTCGGTTATTCCCAGAATCATGGACCCCGTCCCCGACACAACAACGATTCCTGGATTGCCCATGAATGCACCTGCATGCGCGACAAGAGAATCGTTCACGTACCATTTCGGACAATCGAGTCCTTCAATAGCGGTTAAACGAGTTACCCACTCCATGTCTTGATCCGACTCGTAACCCGCTATTCCCGCATATAGACCCTTGACTTGATCTACGCCGCAGCTCGCCAGGGCAAGTGACGATCGTATGGTTTGTTGAACATTCTCGTGCGCATGGCTGTCTTTATGGATCGAGGAGGCTCCGCCAACGGCATAGGAGAGAACATTTCCATTCAAATCGCTGACCATGACGCGCGTTTGCGACCCGCCTCCATCAATTCCAATCACAACTTCATGCTTCATATCCAAAACCTCCCGGGTTTTTCATTGCTAACGGCTTATAAAGCCGGAGCTGACCCTCCATCAATATTGATGGAAGTTCCAGTAACATATGAGGCAGCATCGGATGCCATAAATACGATAACTTTTGCCGCTTCTTCTGTGTTTCCAATACGTCCTAGCGGAATATTGTGCCGCTTGTCCCTGGCGTACTGTTCCCATGTCAGTTCGGGTTCTTCCCGTTTCCATCGCTCTTCAAGCTGTGCGCTGCGGATCATTCCGATACACACGGTGTTTACTCTGATATGGTCAGGTGCCAGATCGCTACTCATGGCCTTGGTCATGGCTTGCCCCGCTGCACGGCTGACGCTGCTGGGCATGGACGCAGCAGGCGGTGTCTTGGCCCAGGATGTGGTTACATTAATAATCGCACCTCCGCCGGACTCCCGCATATGATGGACGGCTGCACGTGCAAATCGAATCGCACCAAACAGCTTGAGATCCAGATCAGATGCCCATTGTTCGTTCATCGATCAGCTCAAATGGCTTCGCAGCAGCGGTTCCGGCATTGTTCACCAGGATATCGAGCCGTCCGTAGCGACTGACGGTTTCGGTTACAGCTCGTATGCAATCCTCAGGTTTCGTAACATCCGCTGCGATGGTTAACGCTTCGGATTTCGATAGATGCCTGATATGATCAGCAGCAGCCATTAACTGCTCCTCATCTCTTGCACATATGGCAACTTTAGCCCCTTCCAACGCAAACGTAACGGCGGATTCAAGACCAATCCCCCTGCTCCCCCCGGTAATCAACGCGACCTTTCCATTGAGTCCCAACTCCATGATCCATCAGCTCCTTTATCTGGATTGCTCGAATTTTTGCCATTAGATAGCTTCAACATCAATTAGGAGTTTTCCTCTTTGTTCCATCTAATACGCTGCTGATCTGCACTACCTTTGTAAATGAGCGACATGGAAAGCCAATAAAAAAAGCCGCGATAAGCTCGCGGCTAACTTCACTTCTATTTGTCTCCAAAATCATGATTGGATTCCCTTCTTGCAAAATCCACAAACTGAAATTTATCCAATCGATGTCTTGATTCCGTGTACTGAAAAAGCGTGGTATCTTCCAAGTGGACGTAACCTCGGACCACGACGACATGGGTATCGCTTCCAAGATCCATATAGGACTGGTCCATCGTCGTAGCTCGTTCCACGGAGATGATTTTTTTCGAGTAACTGATCTTTAGATGGAGCTCCTGCTCCAAGTATTGATAGATGGAATCGCCCGTAATTTCTCTCGTTAAACCCGTAACGATGTCGGCAAGCAAATAATCCACATCGAGGATGATGCGCTCCCCTTCAATTTCCCTGGATCGGATCACTTTCCACACAAGCCGGTCCGGACGGGTTTGCAGCTCCTTCGCGATGGCGTCCCCGGCCGGAACGCATTCCGTTTCATACACAATCGTACGGCTCTTCCGGCCAATCCGCTCCGCCATTTCCTTATAACTGACAAGCCCCGTAACCGGGAAATTCATTCTTCCGGTATCCAGCACAAACGAACCTTTGCCCTTAACCTTATGAATATAGCCGTTTTGGGCGAGTAAATTCAGTCCCTTGCGGACCGTTTCCCTTGTAATTTGATAGGTTGCCGCAAGCTCGTTCTCCGAGGGCAGCTTGCTGCCAGGCTGCAAAGCGCCGGTTTCGATTTGGTCGGCATAGTCTTTATACAGCGTCCAATAAATGTTGTTCGTCATCCTTTATCACCATCAGTTATTGTACCATTTTCCAGCAGCCAATACATGTTACATAGGAACCTATCAGCTTCCATTACCGAGAGTCACCTGAAGCACTCGCGTTTCGCCAGGAAGCGCCTCGCCTTCAAACTCCGTGACGTTCTGAATGTGATCTTGCCCATCCGGAATAATGACCGGCGTAATGACCGGCAATCCGGCTTGCTGAATACGATCGATATCGAATTCAAGCAGCAACTGCCCTTTCCTTATCTCCGCACCCGTTTCCACATGTGCCGTGAATCCTTCGCCTTTTAACGAAACGGTGTTGATTCCGACGTGAATCAGGATCTGAATTCCGTTCGTATCCGTCAAAATAATCGCATGTTTGCTCTTCTTGATGAGATGGGCGACTTGGCCGTCAAACGGAGCATACACTTTACCTTCGGACGGGATGATGGCAATACCCTGGCCCATTTGTTTATCGGCGAAGGCAGGGTCCGGTACCTCTGACAGCGGAACCACTTTCCCTTTGATCGGTGCCATGACCTCTACTGCGTCTTGTTGCGCCGCTTCCATGGTTAGACTGTTTGCCGTTTCCCTCGACGCGAACGACTCGGATTGAAGACTGCTGTTCGATTCCGTTTTAACAGTTTCGGCTCTTCCATCTATGCCAGCAGCATTCCCTTCCGTTGCATATCGAGACTGCTTGGACAACTGGTAACGCCCGAAAAGCAATGTCCCCGTGAACGGAATGACCAGTACAATCGCCATGCCGATGAAAAAGACGCCCCACTGGTTAGGGAATATGGACAGGAATCCCGGAATGCCCCCCACGCCGATCGACGAAGCCAGAACGTTGTTCACGGCCAGAAGCACGCCGGCAATCCCGGATCCAATCATACCGAAGATAAACGGATACTTATAACGAATGTTGACCCCGAAGATGGCTGGCTCCGTTACCCCCAAGAAGGCAGAGATGGAAGATGTAACGGCAAGTCCTTTGGCCTTCTGTTCCTTCATGATAAACATCATGGCTAGCGCTGCGGCCCCTTGCGCAATATTAGATAACGCCAGCATCGGCCACAAGAACGTTCCCCCTTCACTACCGATGAGCTGAATGTCCACCGCAAGGAACGTATGATGCATCCCCGTAATGACAAGGAGTGCATACAGTCCGCCGTAGATCAGGCCACCCAAGGCTGCAAAGGAATCAAAAATGCTGACAAGACCTGAAGTGAGGACGTTACCGATGGAAAACGTGATTGGTCCCACCAGAATGAATGCAAGGAACCCGGTCACGAGCAGAGCTACTGGCGCCACGACAAGCAGCTTAATGGAATCATGCACCCGTTTGTTCAGAAACTTCTCGATTTTGGCCAAAATATAAGCGGAGACAAGAACAGGCAGCACCTGGCCTTGATAACCGATTTTCTCCATTTCAAAGCCGAACAGATTCCAGACGGGAACCGTGCCTTCCAGCTTGGCATCTGCATATTGATAAGCGCTAAGCAGATCCGGATTTACCAGGATTAGGCCTAGTACAATCCCAAGCAGCGGGTTGCCACCAAACTGTCTTACTGCCGACCATCCGATCAGGACGGGCAGGAACGTAAAGGCGGTGCTTGCAATCAGATTGATGATCGAGGCTACGTCCGCCCATTCGGGATGGACCTGAATCAATGATTGTCCTTCATAGAATATGCCCGGTCCCGTTAGCAGATTGTTAATCCCTAATAATAAACCTGCCATGACGATCGCCGGCAGAATCGGTATGAAAATATCCGCAAGCGTTTTAATTGCACGCTGAAGCGGATTTTGCTTTTTGCTCGCAATGTTCTTCACTTCATCCTTCGATACTCTCGCACCGCCGGTGATATCCATCATTTCATTGTAAACCTGGTCAACAAGACCCGGTCCGATCACAACCTGAAACTGTCCCTGGGACGAGAATTGCCCCTTCACCAAATCGTTCTCATCTAGGGCTTTGGAATCCACCTTGCTGTCGTCCACAAGGGCAAATCTTAAACGGGTTACGCAATGCGTAGCGGCTTCGATATTGTCTTTTCCACCGACTGCCTCGACAATGCGCTCCACGTTTTTGCGATCAAGGGCCATAGCTCTTCGCTCCTGACATTATGAATTTAGTTGTTATGGATAAGCCACATATAGGATGCATACGGTCGAAGTGCAACCGTTGGAGTAAGTTCGGGTTCTTCCGTTGTGTTGCCGATTAGCAGCTGAGCCCATCGGATTTCTGTCAGATTCACTATCTTCTTCTCAGGAAGTTCGAACGATACGTCGCGATCACTGAAATTGGAAATCACAACAAGCGTCTGCTCCTTGTTCTTTCTGGCATACGCATAGATTTCGGGATGGCCTTCATCCAGGCGAACATATTCACCGTCCGTCATCACCGGAATGTTCTTTCGCATTTCAATCAGCTTCCGATAATGATGATAGATCGAATGCGGATCTTCCACTTCAGATTGCGCATTGATCAGCGGATACCGCTCATCGATCTTGATCCAAGGCGTCCCCGTCGTAAAGCCGGCTAGATCGCTGTCATTCCACAGCATAGGCAATCTGGAGTTATCTCGCGAGCGTACCTTGACGATGTGGGCAGCCTCCTCCGGCGTTTTACCCTGTTCCTGGAGAATGGCATACATGTTTAAGGATTCAATGTCCCGGAACTCGGATATATCATTCCAGTTCGGATCAGGCATCCCAATCTCTTCGCCTTGATATACATATGGCGTGCCTTGCAATCCGTGCAGCGTCGTAGCCAGCATTTTTGCACTTTCCGTGCGGAATTCACCATCATTGGTGAACCGGGTCAGCGCGCGCGGCTGATCATGGTTGTTCCAGAACAGGGCATTCCAGCCGCCCCCCTTCTGCATGCCGATTTGCCAATCGGAGAGCACTCTTTTCAACTCCTCGAAATCATAAGGCTTCAGCTCCCATTTTTGCCCGTTGGGATAGTCTACCTTCAAATGATGGAAGTTGAACGTCATGGAGAATTCGTTCTCCTGCGGGTTCGAGTAACGAACACAATGCTCCAGGGTGGTGGAGGACATCTCACCCACCGTGACGAGATTATAAGGCTTGAACACTTTTTCGTTCAATTCCTTAATGTATTCGTGCACTCTCGGTCCGTCCGTATAAAACCTGCGTCCGTCGCCCGGCGCCACGGAACCGTCATCATCGGGATAAGCGGGATCCTTCGATATGAGATTGATAACATCCATCCGGAATCCGCTGACGCCCTTGTCCGCCCAGAACGTGAGAATGTCAACAACCTCCGCCCGGACCTTCTCGTTCTCCCAATTCAGATCGGCCTGCGTCTTGTCAAACAATGTCAAGTAATATTGCCCTGTCCCCTCGTCATACTGCCACGCCGGGCCTCCAAACTTGGATTGCCAGTTATTCGGCGGGCCGCCGTCTTCTGCGGGATCCCGCCAGATGTAATAGTCGCGATACGGGTTATCGCGTGAGGAAACGGCTTCTTTAAACCATCGATGCTCGGTCGAAGAATGATTCACGACGATGTCGATCATCAAATGCATGTCTCTCTTTTTTAATTCGGCAATAAGTTCATCGAAATCGTCCATCGTCCCGTATGCAGGATCTATGCTACAATAATCCGCGACATCGTAACCGTTATCATTTTGCGGAGAAACATACACCGGCTGGAGCCACACAATGTCGATGCCAAGTCCCTTTATATAATCAAGCTTTTCCATGAGCCCGCGTATATCGCCGGTACCCCGGCCGGTCGTATCGTTGAAGCTCTTTGGGTAAACCTGATAAACCGTCGAAGTTCTCCACCAATCTTGAGATTGGGTTCCTGGGTTCTGCATGTAACTGGGTCCTCCTCGTCATCTTGTATATACAGGTTGCATATAGGAAAATCATATACATGTATATACAGGTTGTCAACCGTTTAACAATTAATACCCACTTCCCGGACGTTTCGACTACAAAAATAACAAATTAATTGGAATATTCTTCTGATATCACATAAAAAAGACTCCTTCAAGGAGTCTTCAGATTGTCGAGAAACCCTGTGCTTTTTTCAAAGTACAGGGTTTCTCCCTTTTTAAGTGGTCACTTCAACAGGGAAAATGGGGGATTACCCCCTGTTTTCCAGGCGATCCAGGTGGATCGCTATCTTCTTCATGTTTTGTACGGTT
>NZ_JBFRHH010000019.1:0-90458 GCF_052115765.1 Paenibacillus sp. 2KB_20
TGCCATCTAAGACCATCCCTTTCATTGAGCCTGAACATCTCAATTTTATCGGGATGGTCTTGTTGGTCAAACCCTCGATCCCTCCACCCGCATAGCGGGTGGTTTTATGTTTCGCACGCTATCGCGTGCTCAACTGACTAAAGTCATAATAAAAAAAGCCGCGATTTACGCGGCATCATTACCATATCTCCTGGTGCGGTGCATCCTAATGACCGCCCAGTCGTTATCAGCCTCAGCGTCTCTTGATCTGAATTGCGATATACGGTGGTGTACGATAACAACGGAAACGAGGTTGGAATAGAAGTTTTTCTCCATATAAAATCTTTTCCCGACTCTTCGCTCTCGGCCTTCAACTCTTCAAGCAAAGCTGCGATATCCGTCTCGGAGCCCCCATAAGCGCCGAATGGAGCCAGCTCATATGGCGAAGTCGCTTCAGGGCATGATGGTGCCTGGATTTTACGGGACCTAATGGAATTTTTAACAAATGGGCGATTTCTTCAAGCGTGCAGTCCTGATAATACCTGAGGACGACAACCTCTTTGAGCTTCAAAGGCAGCGCTTTGAGCATCGGAATCAGCTCCAGGCGGTCGCTAAGAAGGGATACTCGATCTTCCTGGCCAATTGAGGCGGTTCAGAAGACATCCCTTTCATCTTTTCCAAAATGCGAATCCTGCGCCAGCTTTTCCGCTTCCAGCTCCGAACTTGCTGGATAATCAATCCGTTGAACCAAGAACTGAATTTCTGCTCCAGCTGATAATTGTCCAGGCTCTTGAACAATTCGATATACACCTCGCTCATAATATCCGGAACATCGTGCTTGTTGGGAGCCAGATAATAGATTAAACCGAAAGCCTGATCACGCGTTAAATCATAAATTGTTTGGAACGCTTCTTCATCTCCCTGACTCACCCGGATGAGCCAAGGTTTGATATCCATTTCATTCATAGGGCCGGCCTCCATTTAAGGACTTACACCTGATATTGGCTCCATGCCCAATAAGGTTCAATTTGATGTCAAAAAAGAAAAAACGCAGCTTTCCAGCTGCGTTTCATCTAATTATGCTAGGACCTTACAGTATGACGATTAAATAGAAGAGCGCTGCTAAGACAAAACGATATAGAGCAAACCATTCCAATCGAAGTCGCTTAATCAGTTTGATGAACGTCACTACTGCAATCATGGCCACAATAAAGGATGTCGTAAAGCCAACTAACATTAGAAAGAGATCGTCAGCATTCAGCAAATCACGACTATCGTATAAATCTAACAAGCTTGCGCCAAACATAACAGGCACGGAAATAAGGAATGTGAAATCTGCGGCGGCTTTTTGACTAGTACCAAGCAATAGTCCACCGGAAATCGTGGACCCCGATCTTGAAAATCCCGGCCACAAAGCCAAACATTGGAACAGGCCAATCCCGAAAGCTTGTTTGTAATTAATCCCATCCATCGTATCAGCGGTTTTAGTTCTCCTGCTCCGTGCTGCGACGATCATCAACAAGCCACCGGCAACTAGACCGATCAAGACAGGGGTTGGGCCGAATAATAGGCTTTTTATTGTGTCTTTGAAGACAAGATATAGGATTAATGCTGGTAACATAGCCAAAATCATATGAATAACATTTAATCCTTTACTTTGGGAAAAATCCATTTTAATCAGATTAGCCCCAATCTGCAAATACCTTTTCCAATAAAGAATTAGAACTGCCAAGACTGCACCCAACTGGATCACAATTTTAAAAGTTATTGCAGCGTCTCCCTCAAAGCTAAGCAGATGGCCTGCTAAAATCAGATGTCCAGTAGACGATACCGGTAAAAATTCAGTTAAGCCCTCTATTATGCCTAGTATTATTGCTTTAACTACATCAGTCATCAATGGATGTCCTCCTTCGGAAAAAACTCGTTCAAGCCTTTTCCAGTATAAGGTAGACGTCTATATATTCCCATCGATTAACCTAACAATATTCCATTCCGTATGACATTCTTGTCACATTGCTCAAAAGGATAGAAGAACAACAGAAAGAAGCCGATATACCATAGCTTACGGCTCCTTATCCAAGTCTAACTATGAACAATTACGTTATCCAGTCACACGATTCACAATTTTTAGAACAGTGTCCCGCGTTAATTTGCTTCCGCCCGCAGAAATGAGTTTGACGGTAGCATGAGCTAACGCTAGTGGAATCTTGCAAAATTTTAACGCTGGACCATCCTTTAGGTCTGCGACATAAGAATCGGCGATTTGTAAATTACGGCATGTGTACTGGTGCATTTCATTAAATCCCCAACCATCAGGAAAGAAGTCAACACCACGTTTAAGATCCTCATCTCTATTTCGGAGTATATTTACTGCTTGTAGTCCTCTTCCGAAGGCAATCGCCTTTGTTAGATCAGATTGCGTCCCGTCATGCCATAACCAAAGTTCTGATAACATCTCTCCAACCATACCAGCCACGCTATAGGTATATCTGTCCAGATCCTCTTCTGTATGAATATTCCACCCGTTCTGAACCCAATCAGACATATGTAACGACATCTTTGCGATGTAATGATTTACGATGGCGACTCCGGAAGACGGACAAAGAAGCACCCATTTATCTAGCTGCATCGTAACTTCCGGTAATACCGCCCGATAAGGTGATAGTAATCTTCGTGTTGCTTCCATAACTTCCATAACATCCTGGGATTTAAATATTTCAGAAATCCCAAAAAGTAATTCAACTTTCAATTCGTCAGTGAGTTCATGATGATCTTCGATTTCGTCTATTGCTCGCATACATAGATAGGCAGATGCAACTGCCTCCCTTATTCCTAATTCCAAATAGCTTATGGGTATATAAAAAGTACGGCTCGTCTTCTTTAACATGGACATTGCTTCATTCAGGTCGACGTTATTAATGAGTACTCCCTCCAAGTATTCGTTCAGTTTTAAAATTACTCATTGCTTTACTATGATAACATACGTTGATATGGTCAATCCAAATACAATAATCTAGACTTGTGTTTTGATCCGATTCGACGATCAATTTGACGAACTTATATACTTAAAGCAAAAAAAGCTGCAATTTATGCGACTTTCAAAATCTATTTAGTCATCACTTCTATTCTACTTTAATCCCTCTTTTTTCCAACTCAACTCCAATACATTTAAATTCATGATCTGTAATATATACATTTTCATTTATAGGCAGACCATTTGTTGCAAGTCTGGAGGAGTCTTCTAATGTTACATATATTTTATCCCAACCTTTAAACTGTTCAGGTATGCCATCTAATAATGCTTCTTCACAAACGATCATTAGCCCTTCTCTAACCAAGCTCATAGCACAGTCAAGATGAAGGATTGTATGATGAAGGGGTACCTCGACCACCTTATATCCAAAATTACTCACTAAATTCCTCATCCATCGAATACCAATTTCATTTGATGCAAGTCCAGATCTACCTACAAATATAGTTTGATCCAGTACTAAAACATCTCCTCCCTCTAAAAATGGCCCATCCTCTGAGTATTGCCCTTTTGATATATCTGGTTTTGGAATAGATAAGTATAAGCACTTATTGTTGTCTGATTCCATTGCTAATATATTTCTAACGGGTAGTATCTCATTTCTTCTATGTGGAAATTTAAGAGACCCTTCTATTAAAAAATGTCCTACTGTGAAAAAGGGATCTCTTATAAAGAAATTGCTATAACCATCCTCTTTTCCTATCTCCTTTTCATAGTCCGTTAGCAGCCTAGGAACTTTGACTTCTACATTATATTTTTCTAAAACTTTCTTTAAATTACGCAACAATCGTTTGGGATATTAGTGAGGAAGAAAAATTGAGGTTTCCCGGGGCACAGCGTTTAGTCGAATTCCGACTCGATGGAGTCATCCAAACAGAACAGGTCATCCCATTTGACGGGAACTTATTGGGCTACACTCCTCACAACCCAAGTGATGATTTTTTGAAGAAGAAGCAACTCTGACGGTGGAAAAGGTTTAAGAGGCGATTTACTCCAAGTAATACTACTGGGGATAAATCGCCTCTTACTTCACCTATTCAGTCATCACAATATTTCGATATACCCTTCTGTTCCATGCACGCGAATTCGTTGCCCATCTTTTATCAGCTTAGTGGCATTTTCCACCCCGACCACGGCGGGTAAGCCATATTCACGCGCGATAACGGCTCCATGGGTCATCAATCCACCCACTTCGGTGACCAGGCCTTTTATGGATACAAATAAAGGTGTCCAGCTGGGATCAGTAAAGGAGGTGACTAATATATCTCCATCATCCAGATCCGCATCTTCCATGTTTAAGATGACACGTGCTCTTCCGGATAAGGTCGATCATTCGTTTGGTTTCTTTGGCTTTTTGTTCACCATCTGGCAATTGCTTCAATCGCTCTAATAGTTCTTTTTCTTTTTTTAAAGCCTCCTGTTGCCCCTTCTCAAATTTTCGACCGCTTTCATTAGGTTCAAAGTTTTTGATGTTACCCAGAATCAACGGGTTGCTATACCTCCAAGCATAAACTTCATGAACAGCTGAAAGACCGCCAGCCCGGCGGTCTTTTTGTGATCAAGGATAAAATTGATGTACTCCAGAATGCCGATATCGAGCATCGAAGCCGTTAGTGTGCCATCATTTCATGGGCAATGCTATGGCCATCCATTGCGGATGGGTAATAGGTAGGCCAATTCGTAACCTCTTGAAGTAAAGCCTCGCGGTCGTCTCCCCAATATAAATGGAAATGATCAGACTTGCTTGGCGTGATGCGATGGTCGCTAAATTGAATGTAGCGAGGCAGTCCCTCGATGTCATCAACCGACTTAAATATGTAACGGACCCCGCGGTTACCTGCTTCGTAAGTCAATATTTCGTATCCATCGGCTTGGTATTCGACCGACTGCTCCTGACCGTTCGTGAAAAACGTGACGGTGTCACCTTCGATGACAATACGTTCCGTATCGGTCTTGTAGCCGACTTCATAATATTCCTTGTACGCTGCCGCCGTCATTTTTCCGGTATCCTCCGCTTTGTGCACAAACACCTCATCCAGTGTTCCATCCAGCAAGTATGGATAAACCGATTGCCAGTCTCCTTCCCAATCTGACAGTGTACGATGCTGGATTTGGCTGTCATCAAAGAACCCCTTGTAGATCGCTTCTGCTTCCTCATCATGATTGTGGTTGTGGTTGTGGTCGTCCTCATCATCATGACTATGATTGTTGCTGCTTTCATGAGTACCGCTGTCTGCCTCAGTCTCATTGATAGGACGATTCTCATTAGGATCAGCGCTTTGACACCCTGCAAACAATAACCCCAATGCTACTAAAATTACTCCCATCCCAAGTTTAAGTTTCATACTTAATCCCTCCATTTAATAGTAATCATTACGATTAAGGATTATACGGTGGGGATTTGCCTTTGTCAATATAAATCGTAATAATTACGAAATAGAAGCGACTCAAAAAAAGGACCATCCCACACAGAATGGCCCTTCTGGTTATAAACGATGCTTTACCTGTGAAAGGTTGGTCTCTAGAGCATGCCTTCCGCTTCTCGGACGAATCGGGACATTATTTTTACGTGCCCATCTTATGGCATTGGCAACATCCTGTGTTTTTTGAGCGAAGACAAAAACTTTAGGGAATCTGTCCGTATGTGGATCCCAATTCTTACGAGCGGCTTCATAACCAGGATCACCCTTAAAAATCACTCGCCCTGTAAGCTTAATTATTGTTTTGGGTATAAAACAAAAAAAGCCGCGGATTCCGCGACTTCTTATGTGTGTTACTTTTGCACAATCTGAATAAGGTTGCCACATGTATCGTCGAATACAGCTATTGCGAGTTCGCCCATTTTTGTCGGCTCCATCGTAAACTCCACGCCTTTTTCCACTAATCGTTTATACTCTTGTTGAATATCCGCCACACCAAACATTGTCGCTGGGATCCCATCGGCAAATATCTTCTTTTGATAATCCTTGGCAGCAGGATGGTCATTCGGTTCGAGTAAAAGCTCGGTACCGTCTTGCTCATCGGTAGAAACAAGCGTTATCCACCTAAATTCTCCGACGGGAACGTCCTCCTTTTTTAGAAACCCCAGCTTTTCTGTATAAAACTCCAGTGCCTTGTCTTGATCTTGTACGAATATACTGGTAACAATGATCTTCATTTACTCTATCCATCCTTTCAGCAAATTTTTAAGTGGTTCGTTGTTGAATATAACTACTCGATATTTTCCCTTTCGTTTTGATTTTACGAGCCCTGCATCTTCTAATGTAGAAAGATGTTTGGCTATCGCTTGTCGCGAAATGGACAGGTCGTGCTTCATAATGAGACGTACCGTTAGTTCATACAACGTAAGCTCGTTGCGTTCGGATAGTTCGTCTAAAATAAGCCGCCGAGTCGAGTCTCCTAGTGCTTTGAATATTGCGTCTTTGTCCCAATTCATATATCCATTATAAGCAACCCTACGGTTGCTTGTCAATAATAAGCAACTGTAGGGTTGCTTAATCAGCGATCGCGAGGTCGAACTATGCACATCATGAGCGATTGGATGAAATGCTGCAAAAAGCAAAAAACACGCCGCAAGGCGTGTTTGCTTTTCGAGTTACTACTGATGAAGACTTTAATATTCTCCCTTAATGACGAAAAATGAGCCTCGAATCGTTCCAGCTAATTTAGACTTCTGCCTGGCAAACTTAAACTTTCCTTCTAACTCCGGTGGTACCTCCATCCCCTCAGAAAGCTTAAAACCAACGGCCCGCTTCTTAGGGTCATCAATCGTATACATGACGTTGAGTCCAAGACCATCCTCATAAAAGACGTAGGCAAATTGGATATTCTCCACTTGAAAACGCGACGTTTCTAATGGTTTGGCCGCAAACTCAATATCACGTTCTTCTTTTAAAATTCGGTTTACATAATCCAGGGTCTCCTGGCTTTCGCTTGCTGGTACAACCGTAAATTCATGTTTGTATTTGTTCATAAAGTAACGGGCTTCATTCGCTCGTAAACCAGCAAGCGCTTCTGCTACGGGGGAAGATTCTAAACCAACCGTAGACACGTTTTTAAAATCAACGATATAGGACATATTCATCCCTCCTAAAAAATTTTGTGAGCGTTACTTCTTAGAACCTGCTTCGAGCAAAGCTTACATCGGAAGCGTTCACTTATTTCCTAACAACGGGAATCCATACTTCACCAAATACTAGCCCGTTTCGCTGCCCCATCTCAACCGTTGCATTTGGCCCACCAACATAGGCAAAATTCTGTGCTTCCGGCAAAACTTGTCCGAAGGCAATGCCAGTAAGTGTATTACTCAATTCTTCAGCCGTCTTCCCTTCCCCTTTAACAACAAGGTATTCCCCCTTAGGAAACTGAATAACCCTGGTTGCTTCGGGTAGAGATGCCTCTGTCATAACACCAGCATAATACATCATCTTATTATTAACCGCTTCGTTCACGGCAAAAATGTAGTCATTTGCGGCGATGGTCTTCAGAGTATCAAGCCTACCATCTTGTTTCACAGCCTCCCAAAAGTCTGCTTTCTCTTGGTTTATGCCAGCATAGTCTGTGTAATCGCTCTGCAGCTCAGTTCCAATTCCTAAAACGATAAAGCTGTCTTTTTCCTCAAGCGTAAAATTTGTCATATTCAAAACCTTCCTCTTTTTTAAATTTATCAAATGATTTGTCTTTTCACTTGATGGGTTTATAATATCCTTAAATCGTGTCAAAAAATGATACTGTTTAGGGGAGGCCCTATGAAAAAAGTTGAACGGATTAATATTATTATGCGCTATATCAATAATCGTGCCCACTTTACCATATCTGAAATCATGCAGGAATTTAATATTTCTCGCTCGACAGCGATTCGAGATATCAGAGAAATCGAAGCGATGGGGATGCCACTTGTCGCTGAAGTTGGGAGGGATGGGGGTTATTTTGTCATGAACAACTCTGTCCTGCCTACAGTCCGCTTTACAGATAATGAAATTAAAGCTTTGTTTATTGCCTTTATGGCGACAAGAAATCAACAACTCCCTTATCTAAAGAGTCGTCAATCTTTAGCTGAAAAATTACTAGGGCTCATCTCGGAAAACCAGCAAGATGACCTTGTTCTGTTAAATCAGATATTGCTTTTTGAAGGAACCAACCCTCATAACCCCGACCTTCTTGATCTGTCTGACCTGCCCCATCCGATGTTAGAAAAGCTCATTCAGATCCTGCTTTTGGACAGATATTTATGGCTATCCATCAAAGAAGAGAAGGTAATCAAGTCTTATCCCATGTATCTCTTGCATCTTTATCGTGAAAAAAGCTTATGGCTAATTGAAGGTTTTGACTTGGAGGAAGAAAAGAGGCGGATTGTACCTGTCGACAATCTCACCCATGTAGAACCATACCCTACGAAGAAAAGAGTAAGTAAGAAAAAGATATTAGAACAACTAAGTAAGCAGGAAGAAGAAATCAACCTTGTCCTTGATCTCGGTCCAAAGGCGATTGCCCAGTTCAAAAAATACCATCCTTTAAAGTTTTCAGTTTCATATACGAATCCGTACCAAACCACAGCCACCTTAAAGACTTTTATCAATGTTCATCATTCAGAAGAATTAACCGAAATAACCAATTGGCTGCTTTTCCTAGGTGGAGATATCAAGGTCAGGGAGATACCCGGAGAAGTCGTAAAAGGTTTACAAGAGCGCTTAAGCTTATACTGCCCATAAGCAGAGCTGTGAAACGCCCCCTTCAGCGATACCCTTTCCGATGTATTTCTTTGCAAGCAGCATTCATAAAAAAATCCGCTTTAAAAGCGGATTTTAATGAAACTATGTTCTTGTCTTCCGGCAGTTCTTCTGTTGTCAGAGGACAAGAAATTATATCCCTAGAGCTATTTAATACCGCCCAAAAGAAGGTTTATTCGATAATTTTCCTGTAATAATAAAGCAGTCGGATCACAAACTCCGGCTGCTTTATGTATAGAATGGTTTGCTTATTTTAATGGCTGGGAATCGTTCCCTTATCAAACCTTGAAGATGAACGTATACATCTTATTCTTGCCACCATGCGAAACTGGACTTTAGTCGAGGTCTGCTACCTCCTGCAGTCTGTTTCGAATCACGGAGATATTCGTTACAATATAGCCAAGTATTTTTGAGGAGCGATTGATCATGAATTACGAACATAAAGTACAGAGGGAAATTGCCGACTGGGAGCATAAAATGTTCAAACCGCCAGGATGGCTGGAAAAGACATCGAAAACCATCGGCAATCGGATCAATCATTTGATTCCCCCGAAGGTGCACAGCATCATTACGACCACCATTCGATCAATCGTTCGCACGGCATTGTTCGGTGCGGAATATACGCCAAGTCGCGCGGTGGAGCGTACACTGGAATTGGAGGCTGCCGATCAAGAAGCGAAAGAGTTGTTTGCCCTGTACCAAAAAATCGCTGTTGCCGAGGGCGCTGGAACAGGGGCTGGCGGCATTATGCTTAGCATGGTGGACTTTCCAGCTTTAATTGCGATCAAGATGAAATATTTGTTTGAGCTGGCCCATGTTTACGGTTATGACACTAAACACTTCTCCGAGCGGGTATTCATTCTCAAGGTATTTCAAATGACATTTTCCGGGCCAGAAAACCGTGCAAGGTTGCTCGATTCCATCAAGCATTGGCAAATAGAAAAGGAACAATGGCGCTCCGATGCCGAATACGCCAAGAATATGGACTGGGAGACATTTCAGATCGAGTATCGCGACGCCATGGACTTTCGGAAAATGCTGCAGATGGTGCCTGGGATCGGCGCTATTGCAGGCGCATGGGCAAATTACAGCATCCTTGAGGAATTGCGTGAATTCGCTATGAACGCTTACCGCCTCCGCAGATTGCATGATGATTTCGTGGTTGTGGATTGATCCCTCTCTGTCGTCATATACATCCAAGGAAGATCGTTGCTTGGGAAACAACAAAGACAGCTAATCCATATGATTAGCTGTCTTTTGGTTTGCCTTCAATTGTCATTACTTTGCGATGAATGCGCCCACATCCGAAATTGCGAACCCCATCCCGAAATTCCAATACTACTATATTTTGGCAAAACGAATTATAATCCTTTTTGTGATCACATTAATTCTAAGTCAGACAGCCATATTCCACCGCCATACAAAGGAGGGATGCCGTTTCAAGCCCAATTGCCGAAGTTGACTTTATCCCCATACTAAAGGAGGAACTCTGATGATGCGAAAGAGAATGCCTTACCTGCTGATCCTGTCGTTGCTGCTGACCTCTTGTTTCATCTTCGGTACGAAAGCCGAAGCTGCAGACTATACGCAGGGCGTCGATTTATCCGGAAGTACAGCTACCGTATGGTTCAAATCCGCCGTCAATACGAGTTGGGTCGATGTGCATTATAAAGTGAACAGCGGAGAACAGCAAAATCTCAGAATGGCTTACAACGCTAGCAAATCCCGATATGAACAGGCCATCTCTGGCATGGCCACCGGCCACGTGATTGCGTATTCTTTTACTTACAATAACGGAACTCCAGCCTACGACACCGGTGTCTTTACTTACACCGCCGGATCCATTCCACCTCCCTCTACTTCCGGCTCCATTTATGACATTCATCCGTCCTCAATTCCCATGCCTCCAAACGGATCCGTCTCGGTGAAGATCATGAACGGGACCAATGGCGCTTATACCGACTCGCAAATATACTGGGGCGTTCTCGGCATCAATCCCGTTAACAATCAGTGGAGCTATCTGGACCTCAATGGCAATCTGATCCCCATCTCCAGCGCCTTGAATGATGCACCAGAACATCTAACCAAGAACGGCATCAACTACGCCAACATTTATCACAAGGTCAGCGATGCTTCCTGGGTCACCTTGCCCCGGATCACGTCAGGTCGAATGTTCCTTAGCGTTGGCACTCCAATGTACCTGAAGACCTATAACGATGGATTCGCCGGCCCCGATCTGAACAATCCGACCGATCCAAACCGCGCTATCTATTTCGATTTCGTCGAATTCACGATTGACGCGGCTGGCTATCACGGCAATACGACACGTGTAGACGGATTCGGTTTTCCAATCCAGCATCGACTTATCAACAAAACCGGTTCCTTCGATCAAACCGTAGGTGAGTTCGAAAACGAAACCCGAAACGGAATCTTCGCCAAATTCCAGGCCGAAGTTCCTGCCCCCTTCAAATCGCTGGCCACGATTCAAGCACCTTATCGCATCGTCGCGCCGATTCATGGTTCTTTCGCACAAGGTGGCGCTAATGCCAACTATTTCGGCGGGTACGCTCCATACAGTACACAGGATATTTTCCGATGTGACGGCGCTTTAACGGATGCGGCAACCTGTGCAGCCATCAATCGCCATGTATATACGACTAATGACTGGAATAACGTGTCGAATTACTATCAGGCTGCGCCTGCCAATTATTACGCTAAATTCTGGCACGACCACAGCATTAACCGTTTGGCCTACGGGTTTCCATATGATGATGTCAACGGCCAGGCCGCTTACCTTGAAGTGGGCGATCCGAAGGGTCTGATCATCCGCATAGGCTGGTAAATCTTCAGTGAACGCTAAAGCGTTGGAAATCGCCGATAGGAAAAAGAAACGCCGTCTTGGTATGAATGAAGTTTCCTTTTTCCTGTTTAGTAGACCAATGTTGATCAACATCAGGCATCCATCTAATCGGCAAATGTATATGTTTTTGTCTACCGACAGTTGATAAATTCAATCTTCAATTATAAACAAAAACGATGCCACAAAGTCATCGTTTTTGTTTTTTAACTATCAAGTGATTGCATGAATCCCACTGTTTACGCTTTAGTTGTAAAACAGCAGCCATTACTCTGGTTAGCCATCCCTTCAGTTTTGTTGCTCAACGATTACATCGCTTTCGGAACGTTTGATGAATCTGTCGGTTTAGGAGAACGGATAAACATCAAGGCTAATATCGCACCCGCAAAAGCAACGATTCCAGACCAAAGGAAAGCTTGCTGAAAACCATGATTAAGAGCTGCCACAGGATTAGAATCTGATATGGAAGCCGTTGTTGATGCAGCGATCGCAACCATGATAGCAAGGCTTATAGCAGATCCTATCTGATAGCTTGTATTAGCAAGTCCGGATGCAAGCCCCGCTTCTTCAGGCTTGGCTCCCGACATAGCAGCCATCATAGAAGGAATATAGGCTAGAGACATTCCGAGAGCACCTAAAAGTGAAGCTGGAAGTACATGGATAAGGAAACTGCCATCCACAGGCGTATTGGTCGAGAACATGAGCATTGAGCCTCCAAGGGCTGTCAATCCAATCACAATGTTTGCTTTTATACCGAATCTACCGATCAATTTGCCCGTAATAACGATCATGAAGATAGCAATCAAAATCGTCATCGGAAGCAGACCAATCCCTCCAGCGAAAGCTGAGAACTTTAGTACCTGCTGCATATAAAGGTTCAGGAAGTACCATAATGGTATCCAACCACCAGATAACATGATAAGCGCGATATTGCCGGCAGCCAGGTTAGGCGCCTTAAAGATTCGAAGGGGTACAAGCGGTTCCTTTTTGATTAGCTGAATGATGAGGAAAAGAATAAACAATATCACTCCTGCGATAAGTGTCCACACGGTGATCGGTGCTCCCCATCCATTATGTTCTGCAGTCACGATGCCGTAAACGATTAAAACCAATGATGCTGTGACCGATATGGATCCTGCTATATCGATGCTTCCTTTTCTGCGTATACCTTTTGCTAAAAGACCAGGAGATAAGAGTAAGGCGACAATCCCAACAGGTACATTAATTAAGAAGGTCCATTGCCAACTTAGCCACTCCGTTATAACACCACCCAGAAATACCCCTGCTGATCCTCCCGCAGCTGCCGAAGCACCCCAGAACCCCAGCGCTTTACCCAATTCTTTAGGATTACCGCTGAACAACATCATCACGATGGTTAGAGCTGAAGGTGCTATTAAAGCGGAACCGAATCCTTGCAGTGCACGACCGATGTTTAGTGACTCTTCGTTCCATGCAAAACCAGCGAGTAAAGATGCTACTGTGAGAATCATGAAACCCCACATGAACATACGCCGTTGTCCAAAGAGGTCTGATAATCGGCCACCGAGTAGTAAGAGCCCCCCGAAGAAAATCACATAAGCGTTAAAGACCCATTGTAAACTTTCCTGAGTATATTCAAGCGCTTCTTTGATTGCTGGCAATGCAACTCCGATAATCGATGTATCCATAATCACCATAAAATTCGCAAGACATAACAATGCTAGTGCCATCCATCGTTTTGGATCTGCTTGTAAAAGAACCTGCTCTTGTTTTGACATTATAAATCCAACCTCCTTTAGCTACTTATCACCAGGTTCTTTTGATTCAATAAATTAACGCTCGCGGCGGCCGCCTTAGAAAGTGAGTTAATTTCAAACCATTATTTACCGGTGAGATTTGTAATTATAGTATACCCCCCTATCCTATAGTGTCAATAAAATTTTATTTTTAAAATAAGTTTTTTAACTGTTGTAAATTAACCGAGAATAGGCCAGTCGAAAAGATACAGTGATAATAAAAAAAGCGCAGAACATGAAGTTCTACGCTTCCAACTCGAAGAGGAGCATTAGCGATGTCGCATGTAATTCAAAATTCTCAGCCTTGTCTAAAAATGAGCGTGGTCCGGATACGCCGGCAGCGTGCATACGAAGCTTAGCTTACGGTACATCTCCATTGCCGTCTCCATATCTTGGACAACATGGCCGACACGATGAATTTTGTCAATTTCAGTCCCCATCGTACAACCTCTTCATCATCTAATATATTCAAACAAACACGATATAGCTGAACGCTATTTCATTGTTACAAGCATGTTTTGGTCATGATAAAATCCTTCTGTTCTTCATTCCCCATATAGAAAGAATGGGAACCTGTTTGAACAAACCCCATGTTCTTATAAAAAGCAATAGCATTTTCATTTCGTTCCCATACGCCTAACCAGATGCTCTTTTTATTACGTTCCATGGCGATTTCCATGGCTTTATTGAGCAGAAACTTGCCAAGCCCATGTTTTTGATATTGGCCCTTAATATAAATCCTCTCGATTTCAAGAGAGTCATTGCCCATCATTTCAGTCTGCGCATCATGGATGTTTACCTTTAAATACCCGGCGATTTCCCCATTATAATAAATAAAATAGAATTCTGAAGCGGTATTGGATACCTCTATTGCTAGTTGGTTAATGTTAAATGCTCTTTCTAAGTAGGTTTTCATATTTTCAGGTGAATTTTGATCCCTAAATGTCTCATTAAACGTCCCAATACTGATGTCTTGAAGTAAGCCCAGGTCTTCTGACGTGCACTTTCTTATTGTTAGAGTCAATTGGCTTCCCCTCCCTTTTGTAATTCAATACAATCTCTTGTTTCCCTTTTTTACAAACTCCCAATCTTTTTCTACGTTTTTTCTGACCGTCTGCAAGAGATTGAGCAGAGTTTCTGCTTCGCTTACGGATAATCCCTCTAATGCAACCCGATTGGAATAATCATGTTCTCTTTTTATAAAAGGATACACCCGCTTCCCTTTCTCCGTTGGAAAGAGCCTTTTGATTTTTCTATTATGTTGATCTTCTTTCTTTTCAATAAAGCCGTGAAGTTCAAGCTTCTTTATGGCACGGGCTGCAGTTGTCCGATCTACTTTTATCATCTCCGCTAACTTCTCTTGAATGATTCCTGGATTTTCACATACTCGCACAAGGTACAAATACTGTCCTTTCGTCAGGTCATATTCTTTAAATTCTATATTGCTTATTGAATCTAATGCCCTTGCGATCATGCCGATCTCACGCAGAATTCCCTTCATACACTGGCTCCTTCGTTCTCATATATGTTGTAAATGCAATAAAAATAGATATAGTTTAATCTATTTATGTTGCATTTGCAACAAATAAGATGATAAATAGATCGCGTGCGTAAAATGACCAGTATAAATTGATTCACTCGACTTATAATGCGTATTAACCTTGGATGGCGAAGGACACGGCACTTTCAGGCGGCGTTCCATGAACAAATGACCACTTCAATGAATTGTCCTGATTCATCGAAATGGTCATTTGATTCAAGCTGCACTCGTATTCTTGACGGCACCGTACCAGAAGAAGAAATCCATGAACTGATCAAACAGAGCTATGTTTTAACTATGGCGTCTTCTCGAGGTTAATATGGTTCACTTCATTCCCATCCGAATGATAGATGAGCTGTACAACCCCAGTGGAGAACGTTTTTGCATTTACCAGCTTTAAATTCAACCTTTGCTTGATATCCATAAACAACGGTTTTCCTTCTCCCAAAATGACAGGGTGAACCGATAATCTGAATTCATCAACCAGCCCTAACTGAATAAAGGTTGTAATAAGGCTTGCTCCCCCATATAACCAGATGTCTTTACCTGGCTTATTCTTTAATGCATGTACTTCCTCAAGGATATGATTGTTGATGTAAGTTGCTTTATGGTCGCTCCCTTTTTGCGTCCTGGAAAACACATATTTTTCTTTACTGTGAACGATTGACCATAATTCTTGTTCAGTTTCCGGATGATCCGTTTCAGGTGTAAATTGCCCCCATAAATCATAACTTTTTCTGCCATACAAAATCGTATCGATTTGATTTAAGAAATCCATAAACCCCATCTCCGGGTCCATAATGCACCAATCTACTTCCCCATTCTTCCCTTCAATAAAACCATCTAACGTAACTGCTAAATCTAAAATGATTCTTCGGCTCATGATTTATTACTCCTTTCGGGATTTACCACTCATTGTATCCCATCATTATGTCATCTAATGTCTTATTTAATAAGAACGGGAAGACTTTTCATTCTTGTGTCCATTGACCCAGTGCAAGTATAGACTTATTTCCTAAAAAATTGATTGCAAGCCGTGAACCTCGGCATATATGATAAGATCACGAATCCGTTACGGATTCCATAATCCGGCATGGATTCTACCATTTCATGAGGAGGATTTTATCTGAAACGTAATCTTATCGTCAAAGTAATGACCACAGCCGCGCTGCTGAGCGCATGCGCGTATCCCGTCCACGCGGGTTCCATTTCGCTGAGCGATATCAATCAATCCTACGCCAAGGATGCGATTCTGGAATTAGTGGAACAGGGCATTATCAATGGAAAGGGCAACGGCAAGTTCGATCCGACCGGCAAAATCGAGCGCCAGGACTTTGCCATTATCTTGGCGAAGGCATTAAACCTTGATGTGTCGCCGAAGCCGGCGGATTCAACGTTCAGCGACGTCCCACAGGACCACTACTCCTACTCATTCGTAGAGGCTGCGGTTAAAGCCGGCTTAATCAAAGGCCAGGGCAACGGGGAGTTTGGCATGGGACAGAACCTAACTCGACAAGACATGGCGGTGTTGTTTGTTCGGGCATTGGGCGTTGAGGTTGAGGGCATGGGCAGCCAGCTGAAATTCTCCGATGCGGCGAGCATCTCCTACTATGCCAAGGATGCCGTTGCAGCCGCCATTGAGCTTGGGCTCATGAACGGCATGAATGGAAAGGTGTTCAACCCAGTCGGTCAAGCGGACAGGCAATCGGTCGCCTTAGTCGCCAATCGATTCCTGAAAGTGAAAGAGCAGCTAGATACCCCGTCAGAACAGCCAGTCCAGACGCCCAAACCCGACGAGGTAACACCTCCTCCTGCTGAGAAGCCGACGCAGAACCCAACGCCGTCTACCGGAGGCAGCAGCGGCGGATCAACCGCGCCAAGCTATCCGAATCCGGGCAACCCAAGCTCGCCAGATAGCGCTGCTCCGATTGTAAGGCTTTTGTCTGCCTCCTCCGTTCTCATAGGGGAGAACGTGGCGGTCACTAGCAATGAAACCGGGTTCGTTTACTTAGTCCCCTATTCCCTAAACGCCAACACGAAAGCGCAGCTTGAAACCTCTGTCGCCGAAAAGCTAGCCAGTAAATCCGTCGTTGCAGCAGCTCAAGCGGAAACACTCATTGCAACGGCGAATCTGTCAGCGGGCGACTACAAAGCGTATGCGGTCGACGCTGCAGGCAATGTGTCGGCGCCAACCGGCAAAATTACGCTTTCAGCGCTGCAGTTGGAACAGCCGGCCTTGCATTTTTCCGATGCACGGACGCTCGTAATCACATACAATGAGACCCTTAACCCCCTCTTCGTTCCAACTGCCCATGAATTATCGGTATATACCAAGGATGGTGAGTTACAATTACCGAAAGAGGTTGAACATATTAACATTACGGGCCGAACCGTTATTGTTGCCCTAGCGGAATCACTGCCGATGGCAAGGCCGGTGGAGGTCGTATATGATCCGTCTTCAGCCGCCACCGCGATCCGCAGTGCAACAGGAACGATCTCACCTGCATTCGGGCCGATCATGGTTCAGTATTTGCCGGACAACGTAAGGGAATTGTTTGAAGCGCTGATCACCGAAGCCGAGGCGCTGCGCGACACCTCAATTCCAGGGAACACGGCCGGCACTTACCCGTCGTTCGCGTTTGAGCAATTAAACCAGGCGATCTTGAACGCCTACTCCATCGCAGACAACCCGAATTCGCCTGCTGCAAGTTTGGCAATCGGTTATAACGATCTGATCCAACAAATGAAAGCCTTCAAAAACAGCCGAATAGAGCCCCTGAGGGTCTCTCTTGCCGAGGAAAGTGCATCGTTTGTATTAAATAGCAACATGTTGCGCGTGAATGGCATGTCAGCCCAAATTACGGACTCCTCGCTAGACGAAGATCGATATGATATAAGGAGTATTAGAAACCTTATCGAGGTAACGAGAGGCGATGCTTTCATAGAATTGGAAATTCGTTATGACTCTGTCACTAATAGGTACGAGATTCAATCAGAAGGCCAAACGATAGGACATATCGAGATCGAGACTTCGGATCCATCGCTCATCCAGTTAACCGCCCGTGATCATGGCATCCATGTAGCACCTGCTCCGAATGTCGATCAAGACCGCCCGGTCTCCCTGATCTTTAAAGTTTTCGAGAAGGATGCAGAAATCGGCAAGGTCGAATTGCCCATCCGATTTGATTCCGAGCCTCCAACGGTTACAGAAGTTACTTACGACAGCGCTCAAGGACTCTTCTTATTCCAATCCAGTGAACCGGTATACTCTTATCCTCAGACCATTCAACTAAGAGCACAAGTGGATTATTCCGGTAACGGCGATTTCAGCCAAAATTCCATCGATATCTTCCCGTTAGTGGACGGAGAAGACTTCAATTTAGAAATCACACCGGATAAACGCGCCGTCACACTCCAGCTTACCCGTATGGGCATTTCCAAGCTGGCCACCCAGCTTCCAGGAGGAAAGTTCAAAATCATGATTCTCGGCATGAGTGATTTCGCCATGAATTGGCAACAGAAGATTCATATCATTGACTCGCCGAAAACACCATAATGTAACAAATGGAAGCCCGGATTTTTCAAGGAAGTACCCAAGTTGTTCATTGCCACTCGTATATCCTCACTCTCGCAAAGTTAGATGGATTTGTTGTGTAAAAAGAGTTGAATTCCCTTCCAACATACAAAATCCCACTGATTCTTAATTTGATCAGTGGGATTTATTATCTGTGCGGACCCTTTAGATGAATATGTATTAATTTACTTTATAACAGGCAGCGCCTTTGTATGTGGGGCGGAACTGAGTCAAATACTCCAGGCTGTTGCTCGTGTGTTGTCGATCAATCATTTAATCCCTTTCCATTCAAGATATGCGGGATATATTTTTCAACCCTGGACTCTCGCGTTTTGGATTGCTTGGGTGCAGAAAAATGCAAAATGTAGGCTCTTTGCCGTCCCGGCGTTAATGCTTCAAAAGCCGTTTTTAAGCCTTGAATTTCAACGAATTTACTTTCTAATTCTTCCGGTATGATATATTCCGTATTCTTTTTAAAGCTCACTTGCAAACCGGCTTTCTCAACTTCGATGGCTTCAACAATATATGTTTTCAGGATAAGTTGCATTTCATCGATCTCTTGAACATTGGTGAACCGAATCTGACGCGCTGCCTGAACATTCACCGTTTGCTGGATTAGGATTCCATGGGGATCTTTTAACAACGCGCCTTTATGAAACAGAAGCGCACAGTAATCCTTAAAGCCATGAATCAAAACGATGTTTTTGTTATCTAACGTGTAACAAGGATGCATCCACTTAAAATCCTCGGTCAGTCCGCAGTCAAGAACGATTTCTCTCAGCAGATTGAATTCTTCCTTCCACTTCTTAAGCTTGTTAAAATAGGGATCAATCTTGGAATTCCTTTCACCTTTTATCATCGAGGTACCCCCTTTATGTCCTTGTTCGTTTCGCTAGAGACGTCGGCAATTGATCGAGGCTGCTCAAATTCTTTTCTTGCCAGTAACTGTCCAAGCCTTCTTCACCTTTGTGCTCCGCCCACCGTTGGAGTGTTTCTCTCTCCTTTTCGTACGACATGAATGGTACCGCATAACCGCAGGACGTCTGGACTTTATGTATATCGACTGTAATGATCTGCCGGACTCCAGGCATCGGCTCGAACATTCCGTATAACAACTCCCACTCGGTGTGTTCCGGAAGAATTACCGTTCCGGTTCCGTACAGGCGCAGAATATTCGGAGGTCCCTGGAATGCGCAGAACATCATCGTGATACGACCGTTCTCTTCAAGATGGGCACTAGTCTCATTGCCGCTCCCGGTCAAATCCAAATAGGCGACCTTACGATCGGACAAAATCCGGAACGTGTCGTATCCCTTCGGCGACAGGTTGACGTGCCCATCCCGCGACATGGGAGCCGTGCCGACAAAAAACAGGTGCTGCTTTCGGATAAAGGCCATATGCTCGGGGAGCATGGCCGGAAACTGTTTTCCCATCGTATCCCCTCCGATGAACTTGTATTAGGTTCGATTCACGCGTGAACACCGACCCAGGTCGAGCGCTCTGAGCGTTCGGACGGATCGCTGGCTCCGGTCGTGATCTCGCTCTTGGCTATACGTTCATTGTATTCGAAGCCGCTACATAAGTATAATATATTCTTATCACGCATACATACACTCCGGTTATGAATAAGGCGACTAACTCTTCACAACTGTTACGGATGCGCTCTGCCTCGATTATAGTACATGCCTTGTTCGTTATCGACCAACAACATGCCCTTACATTTTACAACTGAATTTCCCCTCCCCCCGCTTATTTATACATCGATATCTAACCCATATCTCTTACGAATCTTGTGTCCTACTTCCTTTTTACTTTGACTTTACTTGATTTTTACTTCCATCTATTAAGCTAACATATGGTATCCAATACCGAGTTTATTTTGGGAGGAATAATTAATGAAGAAAATAACTTCTGTGTTAGTCTCCGCTATGCTTTTTGCATTACCGGCCACCCCTGCTTTTGCTCAAATGAATGATGATACGGTCAAGCAACAGGCTCAAGCGTTGGCTTCGGAGATCGTGTCCAATTATGATGTTAGTGGCTTGCAGTATGCCATCATGGATCATGGATCCATCGTGTTATCCGATAGTGCTGGCGTATATGATAAAGCTACCAAGAAACCAGTAACTAAAGACACGATGTTCGGAATCGGCTCGGTCAGTAAAATGCATGTAACTGCCGCAACGATGATGCTAGCTGATTCGAATAAAATTGATATTGATATACCCCTGAACACATATATCAAGGATTTTAAAATGGCGGATGAACGATATAAAGAGATTACGCCACGAATGTTAATGAATCATTCTTCAGGGCTTTATGGGAGTCACTATGGAAACAGCATGTTTTTTGATGATAACGATACGAAAAATCATGATGAATTATTGGTAAAATTACAATCAGAAGTTTTAAAGTCAGACCCAGGCGAATATTCAGTATATTGTAACGATGGGTTTCAGCTGCTTGAATTATTGGTTGAACGAGTAAGCGGTTTAAGCTACACCGACTTCATTGAACGATACATTGGCACCCCTCTGAATTTAGACTCTACTAAAACACCACTCGATTCCTTTGATAGAGAACGGCTGGCAAAAACATATTTTCCTGGGCTCGATCAGGCTTTACCCGTTGAGAATGCCAATGTCCTTGGGACAGGAGGCCTCTACTCTACGGCAGAGGAAGTAAGTAAGTTTGCTGAAGTATTAATCGGGAATCGAACGGATATTTTATCTGAGAAGTCTGCAAAGGCCATGCAAAATCATGAGTATCGAAATGGAATCTGGGTTTCTGAAGAGACGAACACCGTGAATTACGGTCTTGGTTGGGATGCCGTTCGTTTAGCACCTTTTAGTGATTACGGAATAACAGCATTATCCAAAGGCGGGGATACCGTTATGTATCACGCAGCTTTAACTGCCCTACCCGAACATGATATTTCTATGGCTGTGCTTTCATCTGGAGGGAGTTCAGTTTTCAATAGTGCATTTGCATCCAACGTTTTATTAGAATATTTAAAGGATAAAGGCATCATTCAAGATATCCTGCCCGATAAAACATTTGATCCTTCCATAAAAGTGGATATGCCATCGGAATATCTCTCTTATTCTGGATTATACGGTTCCGTGGACAGAACAATAAATCTTGAAGTCAAGAACGGAGAAATTGATTTACCTGCTCTACAAGGCGGAGAGATACCATCACAAACATATGTATACACGGGAAATGGACAATTTAAAAACAAGGAAGGAAATGTAGCCATAAGCTTTGATCTACAAAAGAACGGAAAAACGTATTTAAAGGTTAACGCATATACGAATCTACCAGGTTTAGGCCAAACCGTTACGGTAATGTATGAATATCAAAAGCTGGATCCCAATCCTCTAAACGATACAACTAAAAAGGTATGGGAGCATAGAAACGGAAAAAGTTATTATGCATTGGATGAAAAGATAACTTCTGGATTTTATCTAGCATCACAGGTCTTAAATAAGAAAATATCCGTTGATGTGGAACATGGGTACGCAAACGCCACTAAGATTGTGGATGAGAATCAAGCCGTAAACGCAGTTGAAATTCCTATCATGTATGGAAGGGATGCATTTGATTTGAAGTTCTATACATTGAACCGTACGGAGTATGTAATGGTCAATAGTCAATCCTATATCAGTGAAGATGCGATTCAACCCATATATGCAGGGAACTCCTCGATCAGCAGCATACCATTCAATGGTCAGGCTGTTTGGTATAAGATTGATGAAAAATCAGCCAATCGAGCCATGACTGTGGAGGCTCCTTCAAGTGGAGGATTTGCCGTTTATGACGGAAAGGGAAATGTTGTGAACTTTTCAAAGGCAAGCAACAATCACTCGGTTGTACTGCCTGAAAGCGGGATGATCGTTTTTGGTGGTAAGGCGGGAGATGTATTTCAAATTAATCTCAAGGCTAAGTAGGCTAGAACTTGTATTGGGAAGCCTTGATCCGAATGGACCCGGCTTCCCAATATGCACGGCAGTGTTTATATCGATTATGGGGTCTCGTAGTTTTTTAACGGCATACCTACGTATTCCTGGAAGGAGCGAATCCGCTCTCCCTCGAACTCGAAGACGATTGCAAGCTCATTACGAAAAGGCCGCCCATTCAACAAACCTTCCGAGCGAAATACCACCACCCCGTTGTCCTCACTCTCAAGCTCGATGAGCGGAGTCAGTTGCATCTGAAATACGGAGCGCTCGAACCTGATCAATTCCTCGAACCGCTCTTTGCCTTGCTGTTCGTGGTTCCATCCCTCTAACGGAAGCGGAACGAAGAAATGGAAATCTTCCGTAACGGTTGTGAGAAAATCGGTTGTATCCCCTGTTTCCAAAGCCTGCTTAAAAGCATCAAACACTTCACAAGTTCGGGATTGGACAGAGTCTAGAGATTTCTCCATGAACAAATCCTCCTTATTAATGGTTTGTTGTACTCTCTAAATATTGAGTTTACATTGAGTCGTTTTGATTGGTGAGACGCCATGTAAAAGGAATCTTGCGTAACATTGGTTAGTGCGACACAACCTTTAGCTGGCTCGATATCGTTCCAAGGTGAATGGCTTCGTGAATCAGAGCGAAGTTGAACAACTCGCCGGCGGTGTTGAATTGGAACGGGCCCAAAGCATACGGATTCGAAAGCTTCTCCCCCAGCATTTCATGTGTCAACTCAGATAAGCGAGAAAGCTGCGCGGTTAACAACGCGACCAACTCTTCCTTCGATGGAGGAGTAAACGTCCAGTCCAAGGGCTTTGTTCCAGAGTTAAACAGCGTTTCGTACGAACCCGGTATAGCAGCCGGAGAGCCGAAGCTTAGCGTAGAATACTTATCCATCCAATAAATCACATGGCCGACATTCCAACGGATTGTATTGTTGAATCCCAGCCCTTGAATGTCGAACAGTTCCTCCGGGATCGCCTGCACCTGCTGCAGCACCACTTGACGTACGGTTGTTGCCGTGTTGATAACCATGTCAGACATGTTAATTTCCTCCTTTGTTATGAGAACCTTTTGATATTCCCAGTTTAGATCTCATGGAACCTTCCATCAATGCAGTGGGCGTTACCGGAACGTTAAGTATCAGTTAACGATTATTCGTTGACAGAAAAACAAGATGGAGCAACAATGATCAGTGAACACGATACAGCGATACAATAGAAAGCAGGTGAAAATCGATGGAGTTAAAACAACTGCAATATTTCATGGCCATATGTGAAGAGCTTCATTTCACGAGAGCAGCCGAAAAAATGGGTGTCAGCGCACCCAATATCAGTCAGCAGATAAGAAGATTGGAAGAAGAATTAGGGGTTCTGTTGTTCGATCGTGTGGGTAAAACAATTGTTCTTACAGACGCTGGAGCAATTCTTCGTGAACATGGTGCTGCCGTGTTCAGGCATCTGCAGCAAGCGGGCGACGCCATTGCTGATCTGAAGCAAACGCAAGGCGGATCTCTTTCCATCGGGGTCTTGCCGGGTGACGCGGATCTCATGTTTAATGCCTTGCTACTGAACTTCCATCAAACCTATCCCACCATCTCCCTGTCCCTTTTGGAAACCACAAAAGTAACAGAACAAGTTCTGGACCGAAGCATCGATGTCGGCGTAACCATTGGACCTGTTATCGATGATCGTCTCACGTCAATTCCTCTGTTTCATGAAGAGTTCTCATTAGCAGTAAGTTTGAATGATCCCATTGCCACGGAGAACTTCATCCCCTTGAAGAGGTTGCAAGCCTTAAAGATGGTCATGTTTCCAGCAGACCACCAATGCCGGAAGCTGATCGACCGATTTTGCATGGACAACGGGTTTACTCTACAGCCGCACATGGTGACAACAACGTTATCTTCCCTCCTTCAGATGGTACAGAGCGGAGTTGGCGCTTGTGTTCTGCCGCGACTTCTATTGGAGAATCTTCACAATCCCGACATCAAGGTTGTGCACCTGAGGAACCCTACGCCTTCTCAGGACATTTGTCTGATCTACCGTAGCGACAGGTATGTCGGATACGCCATGCGTACGTTTATCAAAACTTTGAGAGCCTACATCGAGACAGCTATCCAACATTCGAAGTCTTCATAGAAGGCAGCACTTTTCTGATCCTTCGGCGATATAGCAAGAGAAACGAGCCGGCAAAGTCTGCCCCACTTCTTCTATCTCAACACAGAATACGTTCATTCAAAATCTTTTTTTAGTACTGCACTGCAAATTTAGTCAATATATTCTAAAGACATGATCGCGATGGCTTCTTCTATTTTCAGGGAAGGAAGAAATGGATATGCCGATACGTCCGCCTATCTTGCAGAGCGGCGATACCGTTGGAATCGTTACCTTGGGTAGCCCACTCGCTGCAAACATCATTAATGCACGAATCGAATATTTGAAAGCAACGGGGCTTAATGTTGTTTTGGGTCAATATGTATATGCGCAGAATGGATTTCTTGCTGGCACAGACGAGCAGCGGGCTTCCGATTTAATGATGATGTTTCGAGATGAGCAGGTCAAAATGATACTGCCCACAAGAGGCGGTACAGGAGTGGCCGGAATTCTTCCGTACCTTGATTATAATGAGATACGAAATCATCCAAAAATCGTTACGGGTTACAGCGACATCACGGTACTATTAAATGTACTGCATCAATACGTGGATCTAATAACATTCCATAGTCTGCTGCTTATTGACTTCAAACCCGAAACGCCCGCTTATAATTTCGATCAGTTTTTTTCTGCGACATCCGTATATTCATTAACCCGGTCCATCTTAAATCCACAGGGGATGCCGCTGATAAGCCGTGTTCCGGGCAACGTTACGGGGCAGCTTGTAGGTGGTAATCTGACATCGTTTGTCGATACGTTAGGCACGCCTTTCGAAATCGATACAAGGGGGAAGATTCTCGTTCTTGAAGAAACACACGAACCCACCAATACCGTCTACAGGTACTTGAATGATTTGAAGCTTGCCGGAAAATTTCGTGACTGCATCGGCATTATTATGGGAGAATGCTCAGGCTGCCAGGCGGCTTATGGCAAATCCTATGAAGATGTAATCAACGAATTTGTTGTACCTCTCGGTAAGCCGCTTATAACGAACCTTGCTACAGGTCATGGTGTTTATAAAACCGCTTTGCCGATTGGCGCAACCGTTAATCTCGATTCAGTTCATAATAGAATAACTATAGTTGAACCTACCGTCAGCGTTTGACATCGGAAAAGACGATGAGCTGTGTCATGTCTAGCGACAAGCCTCGCAGCGCGGAGCCTGCAAAGAAAGTCCTCTGCCCTTATAATGATGTACGGTTCAGACTAACAAGCTGTAAAAAAACAGCCTTGGCCGACGAACGGCCAGGGCTGTTTGCAAGTTTACATACGTGCGAGTCGACAACTTTGTTTGCAAAGGAGCTAACATGATCCCTGTTGTCTGCTCATCGACCTGTGTATGGATAGGATAAACAAGGTCGATGAACAAATGGATCTGTTCCCGAAGTTTGGCTAAATTATGGGCAGCAGCTTATCGCAAAGGGTGTCCTCATCGATCCGTCAATATGCTGCTTGCTCATACAAATCAACAGGCAATGCCTGCACGAACGGCGACCAATCGCCCGTTGTGTATACATGAAGTCGGTGCATGGCCCGCGTACATGCTGTATACAGCAGTTTGCGATCATTTTCCCGGCTGTAAGCTTGAGGTGATGCATCATAAATCAGAACCGCATCAAACTCAACACCCTTGGCGAGATATACGGGAATGACCATCGCTCCTTTTTCAAAGGTAACCGTCTCCTTCGTAATGAGCTGCAACGCTTCGCTTCCTTGCACCTGTAACGACTCAAAGGCTGCGCGGCTTTCAGCCGCAGTCTTCGTTGGCCAACATTTGCTGGAGCAGTTCGTCGCCAATCGTTACGATCGCATCAAACAAATGGCGGATTTGTCCATTGTGAAATATGGACGAATTGATGCTATCTTTAACAACGCTGGTATTATGCCCACAGCTCCGCTCGCTGAGAACAGAAAACAAGAGTGGAAAGCCATGTTGGACGTAAATATTATGGGCGTTTTGAATGGAATCTCAGCCGTTTTACCAATCATGCAAAAGCAGCATTCCGGAAAAAATTATTACAACATCTTCGGTTGCTGGTCATGTTGTTTATCCAGAATTCATCATGAAGAGAATCGAAAGTGGGTACAACAAAATTCTGCAAACCCTGAGCTCAGCATGAAATCCGAAGATATTGCAGATGCGGTTGCTTATGTAATAGGAACACCAAATAGCGTATCCATAAGCGAAATGGTTATTCGTCCAACAAAGCAGCCTATTTAAATACATCTCATGATTCAGCGAGTGGGTTTATTAGCAACCATGGAAATTAACATCTTTATCAAGAAAGAGGTTGTCCTTCAAGTCACAAAATGTGACCTCGGGCAACCTCTCTCTCATTTTACAAGCTCTGTCCAATTCGAAGGTGCAACGGGCTCTGCCCAAGTCAGAGAAAGCAACCCTTTCGGGTGCTATGGAAAGCTTAAACGGCTCTTAATGGTTTGTTTAGATAAAAAAGTTTCCTATAGAATTTCCGTGTTCTTGTGTTGTCACACAAATAGCTCGACACCAAGGAAAAAGAGAAAGCCGCTAACACTTGTATAAGCACTGAGGAGGTATTGTTTGGAATCCTTATTGAGGCGTCTTTCAATAACGGATCGGAATGCATGTAGAATAGCTATTACAAGAATAACGTCCTGATAAGCCGATAGTCTCCATTCCATAACAAACCTCATGTAGAAAAGGCCGATTAGAAAAACAACTACAATGATGGACTCCCCAATTAGATGAAATCGATTAATGTGCTTATACAGCAGCCCATCTGAATCGTAGGATACCTTCAGCTTTTTTTTGATCCATAAGTACCCGGACGAAACGACGATCGCATACAAAATGATACTGAGTAGGAACATTCTAAAGTCCCCCTTTCCCAAAATAGAGGCCAGTATCACTCAAGACCTGACTTGCTTCATTTTTTCAAATTACACTTATCTGGCAATAGAGGTTTATCATTCCTTTAAACTACACTATTTTCTTATTTGAATCAATGCGTAAACAAAACAGCACCTATGGAAAACAAGGTGCTGTTTTGAGTCTGAGTCCAATGATTGTTCCAACAATATCTGCTTCTTAAGCGCCCATCAAAATTTTTCAGGAAATTGTTTGACAATGCCTACCGTCAGAATATCCGCTAAATGATTCATATGGATCTCGTTTTTGTCAGTTGCTGCAATATCCGCTTTCCAATCTCCTTTGATACAGCTAACGACGATTTCCGTAATCAACTGAAGGTGCGTATACAGCATATCTTGCAGCGTTTTAAACTGCCAGTTCGGATTCGCTGCGCTTAAAAATTTGGCGATATCGTCGGCGTTTCTATGCCAATCTGCCTCTAACTTGGTCACATCTGCCTGATTGCCCGCTTTGGCAGCGTCTACAATTTTCACTGCGATCAGAATATGCTCTCTTAGAAGATCAGCCAGCTTATTGCCTGCGGCTTCTCCATAATATGGCTTGATTACATTGCCTATGTCCTGCTGGTTCCGCAATAGCCGGTCCAATACATCCTTCTGATCAGGTCGATTGGATATGGCGCTGACAATATAGCTTCTTGTCCATATTGTGTGGTCGATCCACACTTTCTGCATATCGGTTTTTAGCTGCACCATTTTGGGACTTAGGCAATCCTTCTCCTTAGCAACCTTCGCTTGCACAGGTACTACTGGCGTCATGGCAAAAACTAGCGCCAAGGTTAACAGTATTGCCACCAATCCGTTGAAGCATCCCATTTTATACAGAGGATGATTTACGAGACAGCTGTCATTAGATACAGGTTTCAATTAACAAGAAAAAACACTCGTAATGGAGTATTTTTCTACCGGACTACTTTAATTACAGGAACCCATAACTCGACTTTTTTTTCTTCTGTAAACACCTGTTTTTCTATACCTGCTTCGATATCAGGACCTACTTGTATCACTGGCCCTTCAACTTGCTCATACCCTGAGGAAGGAAACCATTCTCCATAAATACGGTGCCATTTCTCCTTCCCCCACGGGACCATAACTTCAAATACGACCCATGTCATAGCTGGTACAGATAATTTAGAGAAGTATTCTGGACAGGGTTCTGTTGAAGCAACTCCCATGTAATAATCAAAATCTTGCTTCAGTCGTATTGCATCTCCAACATTCACATGCAAAATTCCATATGGTTCTAAATTGTTAAGTGTTTTCAATAAGTTGTACGTTTCCTTGTCTGTTGATCCCCAGACCTGTGCCACACCAGGATGTTCTCCAGAATCTACTGGTGTAACTCTATTACTTATCCCAACCACTTGAAATGCGTCCTTTTGCTCAATTCTAAACCTCATGGGCTCACTACCTCCTATTGATAATCGAAAGGTCATTGGAGGAAAAGCTTGTAGTGAATGGCTGGTATTTCTTGCCTCTGTTGGTGTAATTCCATGTAATCCTTGAAAAGCGCGAGTAAATGCGTCTGGAGAATTGTAACCGTACTTAATGGCAATATCGATCACTTTGACTGTTCTGTCCTGCAAATCAAATGCTGCGAGCGTAAGACGTCTGCGGCGAATATATTCTTGAAGAGGAATACCTGCTAAATATGAAAACATTCTTTTGAAATGAAAAACCGAACAGTAAGCACGTTTAGCTATCTCTTGTTCATCAATCTCATTCTCGAGATTCTGATCGATGTAGTCTAATGCTTCATTTAAATTTTCGAGCACATTCATCCAACGACCTCCCTTCATCCTAAGAATAGCAGGGAATGATATCAGACATCCGGCAGATCCTGTTCAATTTCTGCAGGGTGACAAACAACTCTATGAAGTTTTCAGTGCATACAGCTGCGAAATTATCCGATCGAGTCTCTCTTGGATGAGGATCGCTTCCACATATCGGGCAGGAATCCCATCATATCCGTAGTATATACCTGCCAACCCACCCGCGATGGCGCCGATGGTGTCGGAATCTTCTCCTAGATTTGCCGCCTTCTGTACGACTCCTGCAAAATCTGATGTATGGAGCAAAATATGTAGTACCCACCGGAAAGTATGCACCACAAAACCGCTTGCCGGGCAATCCGGCTGTGCTTCAATGATGCCTTCGTATTCGCTTCCCACCACCTCGGCCATGATGGCTGCTCTTAAATTTTCGCCCTGTAGAAGGCGTTGCGCCATTCGATTGTACAAAACGCAGACTTCGGCGCACCTTGGATCATAATGCGTCATCCGTGACTGCAAGATTGTCACTCGGTCAATATCCAGCAGGTCCTTATAGGCAAGAGCCACCGGCAGGCAGCGCATGAGGGATCCATTCCCACCGCTTTGCCCCATATCCATGTGCGCAACAAAGGCCGCTTCAAACCAGTCTCCCTCGTATTTTTGAAAAACATGACGGATGATATTCCCTATGTCTTTGGGCCGTGATTGGTACCATTCCATAAAGAAACGCCCGATCGCCTCCAGCGGCTCATCAGGGTTTTCGAGTATCCCTTCTGCCACGCAAAGCGTCATCATCGTATCATCGGTCACTTCCCCCGGTTCCAACTGCCACACCCCGCCGCCGATAATCTCCGTCAAATAGCCGTGCTTCTCCTTAATCTCTCGCTCGCTCATAAACTCCGTCGTTCCACCAAGAGCGTCGCCTACAGCCACTCCATACAGGCCGCCCTTGATGCGATCATATAATTTGTTATCCATGCAACCACCTCATACTCATGTCGGAAAAGAAATCAAGCAGTGTTTCTTCACGGTCATCGTAGTGAACGGATAGGAATTGTAATGTCTTGGTTTATCCGGACCGGGGCAGCTTCCCGGTACATTACAATTTCATAGGTTTCCAGCTTGGGAGCGAAAACTCGTACTTCATAGTAATCGTCCTGTTCGCTTCTCACTCGTGCTTCCCCTGAATCTATCCCGATGCCTTTATCGAAACGCTCCTGTAATTCGGGATTTAAACTTGCTTTGGCTTCAGGGTACATTGCAAACAAAATACCCAAACGCTTGTTATGATCGTTATTTTCCTTTTTAATTTTCAACCGTAAATAGTCGTTCTTGTAACTCGCCCCGATTATCGTTAACTCCTGGTCTTTAAAGCGGACTTTCTTTGGATACGTTTCGTCTAGCGAAAGGGTAAACGATCCGCCCGGGCTCTTTTCTGTCAGTAGCACTTGATCCAAGTGCAGCGTAAGAGAATTCACCGACTCATCGAAGTAAGGGGAGCCGGTAAACATAAGCTTGTTGCCGTTCATCCGTTTCCCACCGGGAACATCCACCATGTTCTGCGGGGTGTCCGTATGCAATTGGTACTTCTTCCCCTTATCATCCGTTACAAATGGGGCGGCTCCAGAATGGCCGAATAACAGATAGTAATCCGCTTCATCCGCGATTTTGATATCGAGATAGGTATTGGTCGGTGTAATTTTTATATGCTCCAGCGTCATTTCCCGCAAATCCGGATCCCCCGCCACCTTGACGGTCTGATGAATCGGTATGATCCGATCCTCCAACCAGTCCGTATGATGAAAAGGAACACTCATCTTGAGTATATCTGTTGTTTGTTTACCGTCTTCATCAACGTAGGGTCGAATACCGATTTCAAATTGCAATTCTTTAGGGTTTTGGTTTAAAAACATGTTGACATCCTCTGGATTTACTTCACCAATCCGGCTGATGACCAGTATCGGCTCCTTTGCATCACCGCTCGATTCGATCACAACGCTAGCGCTGCTGCCTCCATCAGCAATTTCAGGAATATTTACGGAATAGACCGGTGCTTCCCTGTTAAGATCTAAACTGCCGTCCTGTCTTTTAAAGACATGTTGTTTCAAACGGTCGGATTTAATGAACACTTTATATGACAGCCTATCGCTCGTCAAATATACATCGCTGATGCTGACTGTCACCCCATCAAACTGTTTCACGACAGGTTCAAACGGACTGTAGCCATGGGATTGGGCGTTCTCAACGCCATCATGACCGCGCAGCGTGTCCAGCCAATCCGAAACGATGGAGAAGCCGGGAATCCCTTTGACCATAGCGGCAAGAGCCGGAGACTTCTGCACGGTGAAACCCAGAGATAAGGCCAATACCATGCAGGCTGCAGCTATTGTATACCTTCTTCTGCCGCTTCGCTGCCGGGGCTTCGTCACCACCATGTCCTCCTCCGGCTGCTGATAACAAAGCGGTACCTCCTTGGCAAATTGAATTAAAGAATCAGGAAGCGGAATTTCATCTAACGATTGCTGTATATTTTTCTTCAGCTGCCGTTCATCCTGGTTTAACATTCGATCACCTGCTCCATTTTTAGTCGGGATGCCGTTTGGCTCAGCTTTAGTCTGGCGGCATGAAGCCGCGATTTAACCGTCCCGGCCTTGATGCCCAGAACGTCGGCGATCTCATCGATGGACAGCTCCTGGTAATAATACAGCGCAATGACGGATCGATGGTGGATGTCCAGTGACATGACGCATTCCAGCAGTTCGGATCCCCTCTCTTTTTTCAGTACGGCTTCGAGTGGTGATTCATGCTCGTCCGGAAGCTCCAGCTCATCGATATTTCCCGAAACATTAGCGTGGCGTGACCTTTGTCTGACCAGATCCAATGCACGGCAGGCCGCCAAATGATTGAACCAGGATTTGAAATTCCTTATTTTTTTCCCTTTGATAATGGCTTGATAAGCTTCGATCAGCGTGTTCTGTACCGCATCCTCAGCCAAATGAGTGGAGCGCAAAATAGCCGCGGACGTACTGTATACTCGGCTCAGCAGAGGTTCCACCAGCTTAAAAAAAGCATCTTTATTGCCTTTCCGGCACAACTCAAACAATCGTTCTTCGCTTTCCATCCTGTCAACTCCCAAAAGTACTATACAATAAAGGCGAACAGAATGGAGGTTCGGTTCATTATTTGTGCAAAAAAAAAACAGAAACGGCACTGATGGCCGTTTCTACTTCCTGCATATGGTTGGCTTTTACTGGAGCTTAATCCTCATCTCCAACTCTTTCAAAAACGTAACAGGCGTCATTCGCTTAGTCATCACCTGAAGGGCCGCATTTCGATCAACCGCCGGGAATTCAAGTTCGTAGCGGTAGACACCGTCTTTTAAGCCGATCAATTCCTTACGAGTTAAATCCAGGGCCTTTCCATTTTCCACGAGCCAAGTTCCAACGTTTTGAATGGATGCCGTCTCCCCTTTGATCGACAACGTTAGCACGGTCCGGTTCTTTTCGAATTTCACACCCGTTACGGTCATGGTTCCAATCTTGCCCTGATCCAGCTTAACCGGATAGGTATCCGATAGCTTCGCCGTTACGGTGGCTTTTTGCGCTAACTTTGTACTTTTATCATCATAATTGCCTCCTACATAGGGCTTGATGATAAGTTCCTTCGGTTTGCTCTTTAATGCCCCCAGTTTCTCTTTATAATAACGGTCAAACGTGCCGTCCGGTTTTTCGCGCATTTTGTCTTCCGCCTGAATACGGTCGTAAATCCATCCGTTGCTATCCATGACGACATAGTTCATAAGCATAATATTGCGGTCCATTTTCGGATCCATATTTTCAGGGACATTCCGTGAAATGACATATTCCATGAATTGCGGAGTAGCTGTTAAAGATTCCAGTTCAAATACGGCTCCCCCGTATTCCTTTATAATAGCCGGATTCAGCTTGAATCCGGAGCTTCCTACGCTTTGCCCTGCTTCCGCTTGGGAAGCCGCATGAACGGCGTGCGACGACAAAGTTCCTCCGATTAATAACGCTGCACTTAGATATACAATGGTTGTTTTTTTCATGATTATTTCCTCCTTTATCTGATGAAACAAAACACATATCCGGGCTCCTTTATCAATTTGGACCAAGATGGTGCATTGTTGTTTCTACACTATAGGCGAAGGAAATAACAAGAAGGTTCAGACATGAATCATTTTAGTCCGATGGATAGATTGCAAGTCACGCCATACTGACCGTAGCTTCATGGGCTGCTTGTGCTGGAAGTTAATCACCAGAAAATGAAGAAGAACCGACTCATTTTTCATAGCCGGCTCTTTTGCATCAAACCTTATAAATATCGCGAGATTATATCTCTTGTGCAGTAAGTACGTTATCCGGCGCTTTTTGGTTCATAATCGGCACCATGACCAGTGCTCCAAGAAGAAATAGGAATCCGGCTCCGCCATATATCGTACTCAGCGAAAAGGCATCCTTTAACGCACCAGCGAAAGACATGGAAATGACCATCATGCCTACGAACATCGGATTCAGAACCCCATTCACCCGACCGACAATGGAAGCATGTGACCATTTCAGGATCATGGTGCTGATTCCGATATGAATGCAAGGGAAAACAAGCCCATTTAGAAATTGAACGGTCAGCGTGACCGTAACGCTCGTCGAATAACCGACAATGGCTGTGCAGACCGCGCCTGCCAGCATGCCTATTGCAAGAAGAACCTGCGGCGGAACCCGCTTCGCAAAGACGGCAACGATCCCCCCGCCGATCAGCATGGCTACGCCATTCACCATCAGCAGATATTGCAGGAACTCCTCGCTCCTACCCAGCCGCTCCGTTACGATAAACAGGTTGAGAGCTTGGGCTACGCCAACAGCAAGTCCTGCGAGAATGAACGCGAGTCCGAGCATGCGCAGCACTTGGCTTTGCCAAACATAGCGGAAGCCTTCCGCGAAATCTTTACGGAATTGCCCTTTGACTGCGGCCGTTTGAGATTTCATATTATCTTCAGGAAGGCGAATCAGGACGAGTGCGGAAAGCAAAAAGACCACGCCCATCACAGCGATGGATGTTTCAAGGCCAAACGTGCTGTAAACGAAGGTGCCAAGCATAGGGCCAAGCACCATGAAGATGGCCATCAGCGATTGGAACAAAGCCATCCCTTGCTGCAGTTGTTCTTCAGACACATGATACTTAAATAACCGCATACTTGAAGGTTGCGAGAACTGCGAAAGAATAGCCGAGATGAATGCGACAAGGTAGACGGATTGCCAAGAACCGTAATGTATGGTAAGAAGCACTACGAATACCGATACCGCGGATAATAAATCGCACCAGATCATCGTTCGCTTTGGCCTCCAGCGGTCCGCAAATGTACCTCCGATGAACGAAAAAACAAAAATAGGTGCGAATTCTGCTACGCTGATAAGCGAAATGGCGTATGGATCGTTATTTGTTCTATCCGCAACATACAGGAGGATCGCGAAATTACGTACCCAGATGCCGATCTGCAGGAGTACGCTTGATAATAAAATCGTCTGCAGGAACCGATTGCGTAGAAGGCTTGGTGCATTGGTGCTTTTGTCGTGCCTATTCAATCTTTTCAACCTCCAATTTGTCTTTAAAAGATGTCCGCCTTGATTATGGGTATGTCTCTCCTTTCCATTCCTTATTATAAGGACCTCATTATCGTTGACCTCCGCCTGAAGACTGAAATCTATAACAATTGCTGCGCTATCTCCCAGACATGTCCTGCCGGATCTGTGAAGGCAGCAGTGCGTACCCCCCATGGTCGATCCACTGGACCATTAAGTAGAGCAACACCTTGTTTATTCAATTCATTACATACTGCATCCACATCTTCCACCCTAATGGTAAACTGGAAACGAGATCCGGATTCTCGGCTTGCAACTGTTCCAGGATGGATCAGACCGTATGCCTCGGAAATATTCAGGAGGTTAATGCTCATATTTCCGAAATCAAATACTGCAGACACTTCGTCTTCATATGTGGCGGAAAATCGAAATACTTCTTGATAGAACGCTCTCACCCTTTGCAAATCCTCCACAAACAACGTTATAACATCTACATTCATCGACCCTAATGTCTTCATACGTACACTCCTTCAACAATCAGATTAAATGGAAGGTTTTACACTATCTGATTTGAACCAGCGTTTCCCGTTAACGTCAGTTGGTATTTGGAAAAATCAACGCCATCAGGACCGTGCATGATAAACTCCCGTGTACCGTCCGGCTTCATATCAAACTGCTGAATAGTCATCGTAAAACCTTGTGGCCCCACCACTTCGATAGGTGTTCCTCTTTCGTCCAAACATCAAACACAAGATCACGTGAAGCATCAAATACGCGGGTGATCACAATCTCGCATTCACCTACTTGCGTCGCAATTTTGTTTGTTGCATTTGTTTTGGTTCATGTCCATCCTTCCAATATGAATTTGACTTGTTGACAACTCCTATTTTCGATCATAGCAAATTAATAATGCATGGATTTCTTTTAGATTGCTCTTTTGAATAACACAATGATTACACTCGAAAACGCCCAGTTTCCTTAAATAATTGATTCAATAAAACTGCCCGTTATCTTCAGGTTTGGCTTCCAAGGCCGATTGGAATTAGAGTATCATCTGCTCAGTTAGAATATAATTTTTTTGTCTATATCCGCTGACAAAAAAAGCCGCGATTTCCGCGACTTCGTATGTGTATGTGTTCTTGTCTCTTACAAGTGCCCTGCGACTATTCGGCGCTTCTCGTTCACTTGCCTTCCTCATCGGCTGAGGGACCGTAGATGCCCGGCACCGGAATATCAAGCAGCCGCAAATATACCCCGAGCTGCGCCCGATGGTGAACCATATGGCTTAAACCGAAGGTGCGAAGCGCGACCGCCCGCGGTTGGCGCAGAATGATATGGTCGCCGTTCCGCAAGGTCCATTCCTCTGCGAGCGCTTTCTCATCGCATTCGGCTAACAGCTGTTCAAGCTTGATAACGTTCGCGTCAAATTCCTCCAGCATGTCTTCGCGTCTTTCCAAAGCTTCCCGCCGAAGCGGCACGGTCGAAAGATCGAATTCCGGGTAAAGAAAAATCGCGACTTGCCAGTTCAGCAAGTTGATCAGGTGCGTGGCGAGCCCGCCTAACGTCATGGATTTGACGTGCGGTTTCCACGTCATATGCTCCTCGGGTAAGCACTCCAGGATGCGGCGCGTATGGGCCAATTCGTGCAGAGCGTCTCCGATGATCAGTTGTTTCACCATAAATTCCCACTCCTCCCTAATATGGTTAGCATACTATAAATCCGATCGAGTGAAAAGGCTTGTCTCGGTCGTTCGGCATCCGATAACGGACTACATTTCCAGAACATATGTCCCGCATTCGAGGACTCAGTAATCCCCGTCATCGGCCGCTGGCCCAGGAGCAGACGGCTGATCGCATCCGCGTTATAGCCGAAGCCGTGCCAGCTACTACTATTATCAGTATGATATCAGTCTTTATCTTCGTATTCAGCCCTTAAGTACGTTAAAATCTCCAAGGTACTCGGTTTTTCTTCGATGGCCCTCCGATACGGAAAGGCCATCTGCCTGCAATGAAGGAAAGCACGGAACTAGAGTTGACCGGTCTGTGACTGTTTATTTTTCACAGGCGCAAACCAACCGAGAAGAGCTATCGCCACCAAGACACCATAGAAAATAATGGTCCAGACTGTGCTATGTGGGAAATCATGATTTAACACTCCAATATCTTCATGGGCCAAAGTAATCACAGCGAGCTTGACACCGACCCATGCCACGATGGCATAAGCCGTGGTCTCCAGTGCTGGCCGCTGCGCAAGCAGCTTTACAAACCATGTGGCAGCAAATTTGATCAGAACGAGCCCGGCGATTCCGCCAAGCACGACAACCAAGAATTGTCCTCCGTCCATACCGCCGAAATCCGGAAGCGGGGAATCTGGGAGACCCAGTGCCAAAGCCACTGCAGCAAGAATGGAATCAATTGCAAAGGCAAGATCTGCAATAGCAATTTTGCTTACCGTTGGCCAGAAGCCTTTACCGGCAGCATCTTTCTTTACGTCCTCGCGAATATTCGTGTTTTCCTTACCGAAACGCGCTTTGATGATGTGCTTTAACCCGAGGTATAGAAGATAAGCAGCTCCGATCGCCTGTATTTGCCAGACATTCGCAATAAACGATATTGCAAACAGAGCAGCGAAGCGAAAAACAAAAGCCATAATGATCCCATAATTAATAGCCTTCTTCTTCTGGTCCTCCGGTAAGTGCTTCGCGATCACTGCCAGTACAAGGGCATTATCCGCCGATAGTAAACCTTCCAATCCAATTAGAATTAGTAATGCCCAAGCATACTCCAACCAAAGTGATTCCAACAGTACTTCTCCCCTCTTAACTGAGAAATTTTATGGTTAAACCTCTGACTAAAACAACTAAGCTCCAGTTAAAGCAGCAGAGGTTTATTCCAGTTTTGATTATGCCATGACTCCCTTTCGTTATTACGTTGTCAAGTAACGTCTCGTTTCATTCATTTATGGCCCAACTTTTCAATTTACTCTCTACAAGGCGACTCCTCGATCAGAAATCAAAAATCCCCTTTTCCAAGGGGATTTCCTTATGTACTCTTATTTCCGCCAAAAAATTGAACAGTCTGCCTTACCTACAATTAAACTCGATCATTTTCTCAAGTAAAAAGAAATCAACCGGACTTTCCTACCGGATACGTATCAATTCTATTGATTATCCTGAAATGTTATTTGATATCTAAAGGAATGGATATAGTCTTATCGTACGTTTTAATATATTGAAATCCTTCCAGTAGCAAGTGTTCTGGTTTATCCCTTGTGTTAAATGAATACGTCTGCTCCCACAGGATGTTACCGTTATTCAGATCCCAAGGTCTTGAAGTGGACATCGATGATACGGGAACTGTGTTACCAGCTGCTAGTATGGATAAATTATCCGTTTCCAAGATTGTAAATTGTTTTCTGGCGATAACGATGTCATAACCTGTAGCGGTTTTTGTTACACTTCGAATCCATAACTTTTCTTCGCCTATCTTGATCGATTGATCTGATGGTGAGGCAAGGGAAATCGCTTCTTCCACTTTCTGAAATCCTTCGAATGCTTCGAGTATGAGTTCAATGGTCTTAACCTTCTCTGTAGGAAGTACATCAAATTCAATTTCGAATCCTGGGATGCCCGCTTCACCATTATGATTCGACCGCATTCCCCAGCGCTTTAATTCTGTTCCATTCACATATAGCTTTGTTTTCTCTGATATTCTCGGGTAACCCTTATTCTCCAGTTCATAATGTCCCTTCACAATCGTTGAGGTTGGTGAAGCCGTAATGGAGTCATAGTGAATCGCCCCCTGATCGACAGGAATGGATTTAGATATTTTCTGTTTTACAATGCTCTTCATCGCTTTATTCGCTTCAAACTTGAAGGAGATCGGATAGGAAGACCGTTCCCCATTATCCAACCACTTACTGAATGTAACAGTTAATGTTCTGGAGAATGGACTAACAGGCTCGAATTTATATACTCCCTCATATTGCGATTCGCCTTTGTTATAATGGCCGCTCCCTTCTTTCGGATCTGAATCAGTCAGGAACCCTTGCAATTTATCTACATTGTAATCAAACGATCCATCGGTATCAATAACGGAGCCTACGGGAAGCTTAATGGTGTAATACATTAGAAATGCATTATCGTCTGAAATAACACCATTGACAGTAATAATAGTGCCGTCATCAAACGTTTTGCTCTTATTGACCGCTTGTCCGTACCCATGCTCCGCCACTTCAGAAAAGCTGAGAGCGATCAATTCGTTTTTTTCAAGCAACTTGGCTCCATAATAAGCGAAGGCAGGATATTGATACATTCCGGCAATCAGAAGGAGGGCTGCTGCAGTTGATGCAATCCAAGGCAGAGCTATATTCCTTTTTCTTTTTTTGGCTGGCACATTCCGAAGTGCATTGCGGAGTCTGTTCTCAAGTTCTGATGGGGCTTGTACCATGTTAAAGCTCTGTTTGTACTCCTGTAATTTCTCCTCGATCGTTCTCATAACGATCACCTCCAATCAAGACTTTGAGCTTTTGTATTCCTTGTGACATTCTTGATTTGATTGTTCCAAGCGGTGCGCCCGTCATGTCCGCAATCGTCTGATACGGCAGGTCGTGGATATAACGAAGTTCGATTACTTCCCGTTGCTTTGCAGTCAGATGAGATAACAATAGCTGCATATCCATCTCAGATTCTGTTTTACGATATGGATTATCGTCAGTGAATCCATCAAGGGATGATTCTTGTTCCTCTTCCATTGGAAGAAATCGCTTCTTTTTACGAAGTAATGTTTTGCACCGATTAACGAGAATGGTTTTGCTCCAGCTATAGAATGCTGCGCCATTTTGCAGATGACCAACCTTTTCATAAATTGTAACGATCATGTCTTCCATCGCATCCATCGCATCGTGCTCGTTCCCCATATATGAATAAGCAAGACGATAATAAGCGTCCTGATCAGCCATGATTAGTTGTAATAAAGCTTCCTTGTTGCCTCTTTGGGCTTGTGAGACAAGACGGCTTACTTTCATTTTCTCCCTCCTTTTCATAGATAAGAGATGACTGAGGTGATAAAAGTTCATTTGGCACAAAAAAACCTCCGCAACTATGTCAGGGAAATTCCTACATCCCTGGAAGGTTGCAGAGGGGAAATTGTTCCGGTACGGATTTCTTGGCGATATTAATTTGGGTTCGGGCACATATTTCAGAACTAAAGCCTCATCTATATGTGCATGTTCTGACCTTTTCTTACATACCTATGAGAGAATACTCATGTTTTCAGGCGAAAGAAGGGATATCATGAAGACAAGATGGGGCATTGCTTTGTTGCTCTTTATGATCGCGGCTATAATTCTGTACCGGCAAGTTCATGATCGTCCCAAAGTAGAAGATCTTTATACCGATGGGCAGCTTCGCATGGAAATACAAACCGTTCACTCTGTTGCAGAACCCATGAAGGAGTCGTCCTTTCAGGTTTTCATTACCGAGCTGCCTGAGAAGCCCGTTGTTAACGCCGATATCAAACTCAACCTCAAGATGCCAGATATGTTTTGTGGTGTGTTCCCCGCCGTAATTGTCGAATCAAAGCCGGGTGTATACAGTGCAACGGCCGTACCTGTTATGCAAGGACTTTGGCAGGCGGAAGCGGTCCTTCGTTGGGAGAATGAATATGTCACGGTGAAGACGTTGTTCAAAGTTCGCTAGTCCTGCTTACCATAACCATGGGTGAATTCCCGGAATCCATCCGTTAGCGCTTAGTCCCTTTAAAATAGACAGCATTCCCATTGTAAAGGCCAAAATCCCTCCGAATTTGCGCATTCCTCTGCGCCACTTTTTCGTTAGACTGCCGGCAGACACCGCCGTTAGGAGCAGAATGGGAAAAGTCGAAAGTCCAAATACCAGCATGATCAAGAGGCCTTCCAGACTGGAACCGGATGCCGCTGCATTCATCTGCATCGCATAGGTCAAACCGCATGGAAGAAAACCGAGCAAAAGGCCGGTTAAAAATGTCGCTAACAACTCATACCGCTGACCAAGCCGTTCCAATTTCAGGTGAAAAAAAGAGTGTCTCGGCAGATGAGCGTTATAAATGGGCAATGTGTACCGACGAAATGTCCACAGCAGAATGAGCAGTCCGCCAATGATGCTGGCCGCTCCTTGGAAACCTACAAAGCTGCCAGCCACATCCAGAAAGGAGCCCACGATCCCCATAAAACCTCCAATCACCGTGTACGTTGTCACTCTGCCAGCGTTGTAGGCTAACACAGAAGCAAGCGGAGAACTGCTGGTTCGAAGGGCCAAAGACGAAACGATCCCCCCGCACATCACCAGGCAATGCGGCGCCCCCATCAAGCCTGTCAGTGCCACTAACAGCAATCCGCTCCCCGTCAAGGCCATGCTCTTACACCCCGCTGTACCCATAACTGGGGGCCAAGCGAATGACCTACAACCAGCAAAGAGCTGACTTCCATACCGGTTGGAATCTCTGCTTTTGGCTTCAAATCCTGTCCGAGCCTTCCTCCATCTATTTTCGGTTTCCCCCACATACGTAATATCGTTCCAAGAAGCATTCCATCCCCCTTCCCGGCCACATTATATATGCCGTTCTTCATAGGATTGCCGCATCCATTCATTGTATGAAGGTGCGCAAATATTAAGAATAGCTATGAGGCTGCGTGATTATGGGGTTGGAGAAATTAGAGCTAGGTTTTCTACTAATATATTGATAGGTTACAAATTATGGTATATGCTATAAGCACTACAACTGAAGAGGTGCATATCCTAATGAAAAAGACTTTTGTATTACTTTTGATGCTGGCATTGTTCATTCCGTCACAGGCTTTTGCAGCATCCGTTTCTACGTCTGAGATTCATAAACTGTACTTTAAGGACTATAACGCACAGGTGAAAAAAGTGAAGGCTGCCCAAAAAGCATACAAGCACCCTGTGTGCGTGAATGTGACCTCGCTAACCACTCAATTTAAACAACTTTCTACTGAATATAACAGCCTTAAGAAGGCTAAAGCCAGTAAAGAAGCGTTGAGCCAAGCGAAAATGTCACTTGATAAGGCAAAAAAAAGTCTCAGCGAAGCAAAGAAAACTTGTAGCAAGCAGACATCCGACATGAAAAAAAGAAGCAACGTCATGCTAAAGAAATTGAACAAATACAAATCCGACAGCATTCAAGAGATCAAGTCTTATATGCAAGGCAAAAGTAAAATGTCTTCGGAAGAGTTCAGCAAGTACATATCTGGAATGAACACTTATATCAATACCAGCATCGAAGAAATTTTAGTTTTCCTTGGAGCACCAGCGGCAGGTTGAATCCTGTCGCTTTTTTTATTGCAAACTTATTGAGTTCAAGCCAAACGCTAGTCCCACATCGCATACCCTTATATGCCACACCACTCATTACATATTCATGCTTTCAACTAATGTGGTCCGAATACCGGGGCTAATTTAGATGCAGACAATTGCTCACTTAAACCGAAATATTCACAAAAATTCATAATCATCGGATTCCATTTCGAAGGATCAATATAATTTGATTGGCCATCTATAAGAGGATTTTCCTCGATATGAACCTTTTCGATATGCACTTCGATGGCAACAAGTGAACTTGGTTCTTCAAAAGGATGGAGCTTTACAAACCTGGCTTCCAGATGGACGGGGCATTCTTTCACACGCGGCGCTTGAACAAGCTGGGACGGAAGTTGATTTAACCCTGCGACACCAAATTTATTCGCCTCGAACTTATATCCCCTCTCTGCTTTCGACTCAGGGACTGGGTTGCGACCTGTCAACAGGGTCAGACGATCAACTGCGGGAATCAAGTCAATCGACGGGAGATTAAGCACACACTCACCTTCACGGATCATATTTTGCACAGTCTGAGACTTGCTGCTCATTCCAAGCATACATGATTGATTGAGCCACCAGGCAGAGGACATCGGAGCCAGGTTGGGGGTGCCGTCTTCGTTGATCGTACTTATCAACACGACCGAAGTCCCGAAATAGTGGATTTTGGGGTTGATTACTTTATGCATAACAAATTCCATCTCCTCGTCATGATTTTTAAGTAATGTATCACAAGCTCCTTGTTGGAGGATAGGGATATGGAATAAGACCGCAAGATATAAAAAGTGGGTGATGATTGAAAACAGCCGACCATTAGGCCGGCTGTTACGTGTCATTTACTTATCACTGGTTTGTTTGTTGCTTCTGCGAGCGCAGGGCCATCAATAGAGCTACAGCGATGAGCACGAACGCGGCAAATGCCAGCATCGGAATCGTCAACCAGCCGAACCAATTCAAGTAGTCATTCAAGCAGGAGACCGGCCCGCATGCAGCAATACCCGACTCTTTGGGGAGCTTTTGAATAATACTATGATATGTAGATATGCCTCCGCCAATGATAACCAGGGGCAGGATATATGGGACGATGTGCGTCTTTTGCCGATATGCTGCGATTCCCAAAACAATGACTAATGGATACATGAAGATCCGTTGATACCAACATAAGACGCATGGCGTAAAATGCCATACTTCACTAAGAAACAAACTTCCGCTAGTTGCTACAGCTGATACAGTCCATGCAAAAAATAACCAAACTCCTGTTTTATTCATTTTTCAAGCTACTTCCCTTCTATTCCATTCTTGTTCCAGCAGCCTTACGACTCGGTATTATTACATGATTTTCTCATTTTCTCTTAATTATCTATATATGAAAATGGCTCATTCGGGCTATATGTGATCATGAGTCAAAAAAAGACTGCCGGTCATATTTACCGACAGCCTTCTTAAGATTTTCATTTTCCATCAATACAATACAATCATCCAGGCATTGGGGTTCCCTGATTCCAAAAAGCCAATAGTCTGTCATGGTTGAAACGTGGCCAGCTGGCGCAGCATGTTCGTAATATTGCCTCGGTGGTAGGTGCCATGGGAAGTTCTTTGATTCTTCCCAGGATTGTTTGGTTGGCCCATGTGTGGTAGTTATACTTTTCTACTGATTGATTCGTCATTCGTTCCATCAAGTCACGGATAGTTATTGTTCCGAATGCTGCCGAGCCAGCTTGCTATTAGGTTCCCTTAACATTTCAGCTCTGTTTTGCCCATTTTCAAAAAAACATTGCTCTACTCATCCGCGCCGATGTTCACAGTGTCTCCTTGCACTCTTGGCTCACCGTCAATGTCCTGCGTTCCGATGATCGCGTGATCCGTCGAACCAGCATCAATCGCTGGGGACGAAGACTGAAGATGAAAATCGCCTTCGGGAGCATTTACGAATTTAGGATCCATGAACAAAGAATGCGCATCGTTGCCGGTTCCCGCTTTGTATGCGGAGAAGCCAGTATAGTCTTTGCTCTTCCATGTCCAGAATGCATCTGCACTACCGCCTGGAGAATAATATAGATTGTAATCCACGACGTTTCCTGAATTTTTGGCATATTCATTGTAGATCAGCACGCCTGTGGAACTGGCCACAAAGATATTGTTCTTGATCACGTTATTTCTCGTATCATACTGGACATAGAGCTGGCCACTACCATCACCTAAAATATCGTTATTGTAGACGGTGTTGTTTACGACTTTACAATTCACCGTTGAGCCCCGCTCCTCGTCGTATCCACCCATGGCGATCCCCGTCAACCGGTTATTGTGCACCATGTTGCTTCGAATCGTAATATTGCTGGTGGATTTGCCCGCATGCTCGGAGGCAATTTCAATGCCGATATCATTGTTGTAGCTGTAGTTCTGCTCAATGATGCTGTCTTTGCCGCCATCAACATAAATACCGCCAGCTGAGTTACTGTTATTCGGGATTTTTTCCCCATAAGAAGGATTATTGTTGGAAGAAATGTTGTATATCCGATTACCTTTCACCAAGCCATTTCGGGCCTGGTCGTATGCTTCTTCCGGCGCTGTCCCCTCGAAACCGATAATATCGATCCCGATGTTGTCGTTATCGTGAATGAGATTGTTCGTTACCGCGAACTTATCTACATTACCATTCAGTACCAGTGTCTCACTGGAACCCAGGACAAGATTGTACAGCTCATTACCATGAATCGTAATGTCATGAAGCGATTCCGGAGCTTTGGTGCCATATACGGCGATACCATGAGCATCTCTTCCAAGCAAATCGCTGCCGGTTGGTGTGACCGTGCTCTTGATATCGTGGATCTTGTTGTTGGTCAGATTAATAAAGCCGCCTGAGCCTTGAACATAGATTCCAACAGGCACCGCATTTCTGGAAGTCGTCGTATAATTGCGAATCTCCAAGCCCTGAATAGTAATGTAATTCACATCTTTTATCTCGATTAGCCCTTCGATCCCGTTGACTGAAAGTCCAGCACCATCAATGATGGCTTTCTCCGAACCGTAGTTCGTGAAAGTAATGGGACCTTGTGAAGCTGTCCCGGAGCGTGTTATCTTAAGCTTCTGATTGTATACGCCGTCCCGAACGTAAATCATGCTACCCGGATCAGCCTCGTCAGCCGCATGCTGCAGCGTCTTCCATGGCGCACGGATCGTCCCTGGATTGGAGTCGCTGCCATCGCTGGCGACATAATATTCTGTACTGGCTGCCGACACGGCGGTAGGTTGCACATTTCCAGAATCTAAACCAATTACAGTCATGCTCAATCCCACGAGCATAGCCTTTACTAATTTCAACATCGTTCCTCATCTCCCATCTGTTCATATTTATATTACATTGAGGTCATCCATGAAGTCACGACGAATATGGAAAAAGCCAAAAAAGCCGCCCACAAAGCACGACTTCTTGTGCATGTATACCGTGATCCCTTTGAGATCTAATTTCTATTTATAAATAACTCCTTTCATTTTGATCCTTTAATTGGAGGCAGTGCGATGTTTCAAGACATGTTTCGGCAATATGCCTGATTCTTTATAAAGAAGCTTCCCATCTTTGAAAATAAGGGTGGTCGGTATGCTCATAATCTGATATTGGGAAGATGTCGCCGGGTTATCGTCTACATTAACTTTAACTACTTTAATGGAACCTTTTGCTTCCCTTTCAAATTCCTCAAGAACGGGTGCAAACATTCTGCACGGACCACACCAAGAAGCCCAAAAATTCACTACGGTTACTCCTTCGGTTTGGATCATCCCTCTAAAAGTAGAATCTGTTGCGTGTTGAATCGCCATCACTATCATCCTTTCATCTTCTTGGTCTGACTACGTAACACGTGCGTAGTCTCGATCAAATTTTTCTTGTGTACATGCTTTGATCTTGCATTCGAACCAGTACTTTGCCATAACGACCACTCTGTCGGATGGTTACTCTGCCGGACGGATACGCTTGCTCCAAATAGTCTGCAACCAATTTCCGATTCTGATCATCTGCAGCAAGACCGTGACTGCGAAGCCAGTTCATCATTTCTTGTAACGCCGCTTCTCTTGTAACTTCCGTCGTTTTCGTTTCCCGTGTGATAAGGGACTCATAGGAATAGCCTTTGAGATACAGCAGATGAAGCAAATATCCGAACTCCAAGTGCTTCGATTGGAAGGGCTGACCGGTGATGAGGGGCCAGATTTCATTCACCAAACTGAGCTCCATAGAGCCTGCCGGCATACTGATATAACAATAATCCCGGGCGCATTGTAAAATCTTTTCGACGCTATCCCAATCCAGAATGACCGGACACATCGAAACAAAGACAAGATTGAAGGCATTGTCCCAGTCTCTGGCCAGCACGTCAATATCTTCAAAAGGTTCCGGTACAATCTTCACCTGGTCATCGGCGAATTTTGTGATATTTTCCTTCAGCAATTCGATCAATGGCAGAGAGGATTCTACGGCAGTTACGCGGGCCCCTCGCTCTGCAAACGGCACCGAAAATACTCCCGAAGCGGCGCCAATGTCCAGTACAGAGGCGTTGTCGAATTGAACCCCTTGTCCTTCAAGCCAATTCATGATCCGTGTGGTCCGTTTTCTTCCCTCTTCATTAAATGATTGCTCATTGAAGGTCTTCGCCTTATGATCAAAGGTTCGGGTCGGGTCGATTCCGGTCTTTTTTATCTTGTTCACAACGCGTTCGCCGTGTTCTTTCCATGCCTTCTCCCAAATGGCTTCATTAAAAAAATCGTTCATAACATCCATCTCTCTTCCGCTATAATTTCTGAGGGCAGTGAAAAGCCCGCCTAGCCGCCTCCAATAAACTCCACATCGAATGTTGGTTGATCATTGGTTTTTTACTTTTACGGATCTACATTATCCATAATTGGAGCGAAAAATAACCTTCTCGCATACGCTATTGTTCCGTTGCTTATGAGCCTGATCCGGTACGGATTGTATTGCGGATGTTTGATATCCATAATACACGATTCAACTTCAGTTTGCAATACCATTTTTAGTCGCAATTTGCTTTATCTATATGCTGACAGTGGAATCCGGGAGCTGAATGGTATAACCGATTATTAGACACGAGTAACAACAGCCGATCATTTCGATCGGCTGTTTTCTGTCATCAGATATGACAAGAACCTATATCTTTATTAGAGCGATCCATGGTGACCCCAGTTAAGATTGTCTGTTGTTAAAAACCGACACCATAAAATATAAGTACACAGCATGCAGGAGCAATCCGATCGAACAAAAGAGCATTGCCAGGAAAGGCTCATTCTGCGTCATGAAATAAGGTACCTTGGCAGGCCAATACGTTGGGAGCCAAGCACCTAACATCTGCCAAGCTCCAGGAACGAAGTAAGCCACTACAGGGCCTGCTATGAACAGCCCTCCTATTTTAGACAAGGCTAATCCTTCCACCTTATTCGCTGAGAATGCAGCCAGGAACAACGAAAATAATGGTGCCTCCAATGCCAATAACAGCAAAACCCCTAGTTTATCCCAGTGAATATCCGACAAAGTGGAAAAAGACAAATATACCATGGATAAGCCGGTGCATAACAGAAAAGGAAGTGTCACTCTATATAGCAAATAACCTTTACGCATTATAGGAGTAACCGCATAATATGCAATCACATTCTCATCACGTTCGTCGAGCATAAGGAGGCCCGTGAGCATTCCTGTCAGCATAGGGATCGTAACAACCAATAGCGATGCAGCAAAGCCGCGGTACGGCTCCAAATGAAACGAATAGTTTACATCGAGCCAATGGACGGCAACAGGGAATCCAAACCTCGATAGAAACAGAAGTACTAGCGGACCGAACAAAGCTGCCAGCAGAACGGGGTCCTTCCATGCATGCCGTAGATCCTTTATCATAAGGGTTTTATATCTCCCCATTAAGGCCCCCCTCCCTCACCTACCCGCATCAGCACATGTCGTGTATAGGATCGTTGTGCCCAGATGTAAGCCGCAAAGTTCCAGATCAACAGGATACATAAGGAATATAGAACACTGCCAATAGATAGTCCTCCACTAGGAGACACTAATAACCGGAGTGTTCCTTCGGTTGGAAGGACGAGTAACAGGTCTTCATGCCACAATTGAAGGAAACCAAACAATGGAAGGATGAATGGCAACGCGTAAACCTGCACCATCAGAATAAAACCGTTAATTGTCCGTTGGCGTGCCGCCACCCCAATCGACAGCAAGGTCATGAAGGTTGAGGTTAAGACAATACCGGCAGAAAAAGCAAGCGGATATTCAGGCAGACTGCCGGTCGCCATATGAATGACCCAGCCTGCCGCAAGGGATAACACCGACAGAGACGCCACCTTCGCCAGCAAATATTCCCGAATGTGTACCGGCGCTACAAACAGCGGATCGTGGACGCCTTGGTCCCTCTCCAGGAGGACCATACCGCCAGCCATGATAAGTCCCAGGGCGGCGGGATCACTGAAGGTCAGCACAATCGCTGTTTTCTCTTGGTAAGCCTCGGGTATGAATCGGAGCAGAATCCAATAACAGGAACAGACGAATACATAAACCCAATAAAAACCGTGGCGCCACTGGAAACGGAGATCGAAAACAAATAAGCTTAGGCCTTTCATACAAGCTGCCTCCCCGTAACCTCAATAAAAATTTGTTCGAGCGATGCCTCTTGCGTATGAATGGTTTCGGGAGGGAAATCCTGTATGAGCTGAAGAAATTGGATATTCTCACCGATGCCATCGAGAGAAAATATGGCCTCCTTTACATCACCATCCCTGCTGTATTCGACTCGGACCTCTTTTCTTCCCTTGCGAAGTTTCAATCTTCTGGGTGAATCGATTAATTTGATTTCACCGTCGACGATAAAGGCTACCCGATCACAAAGCTCTTCTGCCGCTTGCATATTATGCGTTGTTATAAGAACTGTCTTGCCGGCAGCCTTTTTGGCAAGTATCAATTCCTTCATTCGCTGGGCATTGACGGGATCTAATCCGGAAGTAGGTTCATCCAGAAATAGTATTTCTGGATCATGCTGTAACGCTCGACAGAAATTCAACCTCATCTTCATGCCCTTGGATAGCTGGGAAACCTTCATATTTGCGGCATCCGTCAGATCGACTTGTTCCAGCAGTTTCATTGGGTCCTCAGTCTCCCCCCTGTAAAGGGAACGAAAGAGCTTTAAATTTTCGAGAACCGAAAATTTGCTGTAGAAGTTCGGGAATTCAAAAGCTACTCCGATTTGCTCGTAATAATCGGGACCCGTATCCCTGATCTCGTTACCCATGACTTTTATACTTCCTTGATATCCTTTCAGAACGCCGATGAGCAGTTTTTGCGTTGTGCTTTTACCAGCGCCGGACGGGCCGAGAAACCCAAAAATTTCGCCAGCCGGAATGACAAAATCAAGCCCATGCAGGGTCGGCACTTTTCGATTTGGATACGTGTAATGAAGCCCTCTTACTTCGATCACGACGCTCCATCTCCCTTCACCCCTTCAGACACTGCAAGCATGCCGGCAGATAATAACTCGACTAACAATTCGACTGTAGATGTAAATTGCTCTTCTCCAATCTCTTTCTTGTGCAGCGTAAGCAGTGCCAAGGATCTGATCATGCCCACGATGGATTCGGGTGCCGTACCAGGTAAAATGCCTGCCTGCTGCCAAGCCGAAATGACAGGCAAGAGCGCGTCTTGATCCTCCGTAAAGTTACGCTCCAGCAGCGCTTTCGGCAGTTTCCTGAACAACAGCTCCATCTCCCCGCGATCCATCATCTGCCGAAGCAGCGGACTCTCGTCCATCAGCCTTAGGGAATACAAGAGAAACCGTTTAATGCTTGCTTTGCTGCAGACCTCCTCAGGAGGGAATAAATCCAGAACGGCATTACGGATTCGCTGCTCCTCCTCCAGAATCAGTTCATAATATATTTCCTCTTTGGATCCGAAAAACATATAAAACGAGCCTTGGGCAATGCCGGCGGCCTTTGTTAGATCTTCAACGCTCGTTTTGCGGAGACCCGCCGTTTCGAAATGATGGCGTGCCTCAGTCAGCAGTTTTTGGCGAATCCATTCGCGTTCTTCATCCGAAAATTTTCTGGGCATGTTGCATTTCACATCCTTAAATTAATCATATCATGATTATGTGAATAAATTTATTTTATATTCATAAAATACCCCCTCATTTCCCGCATGTCAATACATTTGGTGTTACGGGACCTTTAGGTTACAATAAATGGAGATTTTATCCTTTGACGAGGGGTGCGTTATGCATCATTTTAATGAGGTTTTCGTTCAATTGCTGATTTTGCTTGCGATATCGATGGGGGTTATCGCGATAGCAAAAAAAATGAATCAGCCTTACTCTATTGCACTTGTTATTGTAGGCCTGCTGCTTGGTTTGATCCATGTACCGGTGTTGGATGAGGCCGAATCCTTTATAACTCAATCGAATGTGTTTCAAGCGATCATTATCTCCTTGTTCCTGCCTATCCTTCTTGGAGACGCCACGTTAAAGCTTCCGTTCTCCCATCTTCGTAAACAAGGAAAGCCGGTGATTGCTCTCGCGTTTGGCGGCACCTTGCTCTCTTTCCTTATTATTGCCCTAGCCATGTATGGGTTTATGGGATTGCCTCTGATTGTTGCATTTACCTTTGCTGCTTTGATGAGTGCCACGGATCCGATCAGTGTCATCTCCATTTTCAAATCTTTAGGCGTACCAAAAAAAATTGTGACCATCATCGAAGGGGAGTCGCTGTTTAATGACGGAATTGCCGTTGTGTTATTTCAGATCTCCTCTGTTTATCTGCTCACGTATCTGGAAATGAGTTGGGTAGGAATCGGCAGCGGTGTACTGCTTTTTCTAAAGTTTAGTGTTGGTGGTATCGCGGTTGGAGGCGTGTTAGGGTATCTATTCTCACAGCTCATTCGCTTCTATGATGATTATCCGCTGGAGATTGCTTTCTCTATGCTCCTGTTCTTCGGAAGTTTCTTTATTGCCGAGCATTTCCACGTATCCGGCGTGATCGCCGTCGTTGTGGGTGGCTTAATTTTCGGCAGTTACGGAGCGCGCATCGGGATGTCGGATACAACCAAGATGAACATTAATTCGTTCTGGGACGTCATCACGTTAATAGCAAATTCGTTGATTTTCTTAATGATCGGTCTCGAAATCAAGCATATTCACTTCGCGGACAAGTGGGCGTTAATCGGGGCAGCCATTCTTATCGTTTTAATTGGAAGAACATTGGCCGTCTACGTGAGTCTGTATTTCCTGAAATCCTTCCCTTCTTCATGGAAAGTGGTTTTGAATTGGGGCGGTTTAAAGGGCAGCTTGTCGATCGCACTCGCCTTAAGCTTGCCCACAACTTTCGACGGTCGCAACGATATACTCGTGCTCACCTTTAGTGTTGTCCTCTTCTCACTTCTCGTTCAGGGGTTAACCATCAAACCTTTGGTTAAGAAGTTTGGATTAGCCAGCCCCATGAAGGAAAAAGAAAGGAATGATTTCACTGTTGAATAATGAAAAAATACTTGTATGCGTATATTACGGTCCAAACGGAGAACGCCTTATTCGCCGAGGTGGTGAATTAGCCAGTCTGCTTCAGTGTCCCCTGTTTGTGTTAAGCGTTATACCCAAACGTGAGAATGAGCTCGATCAGGCACAAGAAAGGTATATGGCCGAGTGGCAAACGAAATGTGATGAATATGGGGCAACCTTTATCGTCAAAACGAATGAAGATCGAAAAGCTTCGGAAATTATTGCGGAAACCGCCAAGAATCATCATATTACCCAACTCATCATCGGACAATCCGGACAAACGCGATGGCAAGAAATTACGCGTGGTTCGTTTGTCAACGAACTGCTAAACCAGATAGGCGAAACGGATTTGCACATTGTAGCGGTTCAAAGGATGGATGATCAGATGGCTGACACCCATGAACGGGGAATTCGAGTCACCGTGTTCAAAGATGGTTCTTATTATCTGCTTGGCAATAAAGAATCCGAAGGGGAGCCTATAGCCAATGGGCTATTTTTCAAAGAATTAAATACCGATTTTGACACCGGTTTGCTGAAAATAAAAACAGATCACGAGATCCAATATTTAAAAATAAGTCGTGGAAAAGTGGTAGACTCGTCTTTTTTCCAAAACAGAGAATGGGATGAGAAACCCAGCGATCATTAAAGTATGGGAGTGGAACTGTGAGAAGACCATATATGAATTCGAACGATCGAAATATACAACATTCCGCTCCTGGCAACATGGAATTCTTCATCAACAAGCTTTAAAAATTTACACAATTGATATCGGCAGTATGCTGGCAGCATCTCTCAAGAGTGAGCGTTTAACCGTCTTTCAATAAACTCTACGGTTCGATCAATACCTCTCTCCTCTTGAATTTTGCCTGACAGTGCCATTGAATTGGCTGCCAGTGTTGAATCACTTGTTAGCTCCGTTATTCGATCAACCAAACTGGCTACAGACATTGATTTTTCAGGAATCGGCTTGGTCGATACACCTAACTCATACATACGTTTTGCCCAGAAAGGCTGATCCGCATTAAACGGAGATATGGTCATCGGCTTCCCTGCCTTCAGAACGGCCGCTGTCGTCCCTGCTCCACCATGATGAATAACGCCTGCAGCGCGTGGAAACAGCCATGCATGCGGTGCTTCCTGTATACACAGGATGTTCTCGGCCCCATCCCCAGAAGCTTGCATTCCACTCCAGCCAACCACAATAATGCCGCGTTGCCCCGTTCGTTGTAATGCTTGCATGGTCATTTCCAGCACACGATCAGGATGCTTTAGAGCCATAAAGCACCGGGATATCACGTCCGTTTACGCACAAATCATCGGAGAATATACTTCGCGGAGGTAAATTCAACGTCTCGCTTCTCCATGTATTCATCAATTTCTTGAAGGATAATAGCATTAAACGGTTGAGGTGATAGCTTTTTTCATTTATCCATCGATTTCTGAAGGTGAAAGGTAAAATGGGATTGGTAAAAGCACCTGTCGGTGCAATGATCGGAATCGGATGAGACGCGAATACGGGAACATTCAACTTTTGGGCAATATCATATCCAGCGAATGCTTTGGGATGATAGATGAGGCAGTCCCCATCTTGTGAAGCGGTCCACAGGTCATCGAGCATTTGCTGCATCATAGGATATATAAGCTTTTTCATCTGCTTCATTATCTCGAAGGGATTGCTGCCCAGCATGCGTTTTCCTTCCACAGATTGCGCTAGTTTCATGATATTTGCCCGAATGGGTGCGAAACCGACACTATGTCCGCGAACAAATCCCTCGAAATCCTGGGATGTGCATATAACTACATCATGTCCGTTGTTCTGGAGAACTCGGGCAAGGGCAATGAACGGCTGAACATCTCCCCTTGTTCCGATGGTGAGCAACTTTATTTTCACTCATTTCCCTCCTTACGATAAATGCCGTACCTTAACATATCCAAATAGGATTTTGTGTCTAAAACCGCACTTATCTCGAGTTCTCCTGTAGAATTCTCGTCAAACGATTTAGCCATTTGCTTCGTAATTAGAGATTCCAGGGAGAGCAATACGAATTCGATGGCTTGTTTGGGGTCGATCCCTTCTCTAAAACGGCTCTGATCGATCCTGCTTGTAAGTAGGTGTATGGAATCCTCGTTCATTTGCTGTTGTTTGACCAGAAGATCCGCTTTCAGCTCTTCCGGCATAACCACAAATGTTTTAGCCATAAATCCAAACCTGATGGGGTCACTTTTAAATACATCCATCTTTTTTTGAGATAATTGCTCTATCGCCTGAAACAGATCCTCGGAGAGGTCCATGGGTGACGAAGTCAGTGTATGGTAGTAGTGCTTCAAGCATTCATCCACCACCGTTAAATACAAAGTTCTTTTATCCGAGAAATAATGGAACAGAATTCCCTTGGATACGCCAGCTGCTTTGGTAATTTGATTGGTTGAAGCTCCTTCATAGCCCTTGTGATAAAACTCTACTAAAGCTGCTTGCAAAATGGTTTGTTTTTTATTCGGCTCCATTATTTTAGTACTCCACCTCCACCGATTGACCACATGGTCAATATGATTCGACCTATTGTAATACACGTTGACCATGTGGTCAATAGTTCGCTAGATACCAACGGCTAACGAACAAAAAACCGCCCTCTTCAGAGGACGGCGAGCGGTTTATAACATTTTTTGAGCGAATGAATCAACCTTAATTATGCCTTGTTCCGGCTATTCTCCGCGAACGACACGAAAACCCTGGTCGGGGCCAAAGCCATTGGGATCGAACTTACCTCGGAAAGATATCTCGTTGTTGCTGACGTCGCCGATCCAACCTCCACCCTTTACTACTCGGAAGGAACCGCTTGGACTATCCAAGTCGCCATGCCAGTCCCAGCACCATTCCCTTACGTTTCCAGACATATCGTAAACCCCCAACTCGTTGGGTTTCTGGGTACCGATCGATTTTGTTGTATTATGATTGCTCTCTATGATAGGCCAGTTCCAATCCCCAGATAGGTATTTGTCTCCGGCGTTTTTCCAATACCATGCGACCTCGTCGGCATTATTGCTTCCGCTGTAGATGTAACCCTTGCTATTCTGACCTCCGCCTGCAGCATATTCCCACTCGGCTTCTGTAGGCAATCGGTAACCGTTAGCTCCCTCATTGATCGTGACAATCCATTTGATATGATCGTTATCATTCCTATTATTCGGATCTTTCTTACCCTTGTCTATGTTGTAATATGGTTTTAAGCCCTCTAGAATACTTCTTTGATTACAATACTCCACAACGTCATACCAACTCACCATTTCCACCGGCAAATGGTCGCCTTTGAATGCAGAGGGATTACTATTACTGCCCATGACTTCCACCCACTCTTTTTGAGTGACCTCATATTTGCCAATGTAAAAGTTCGATACGGTTGCGTTTTTTTCAGCGTAGTTAGACTGGTTGTTCTTAGAGGTCCCACCTTCCACAAATACAAAACCATCTATCTTTTCAGACTTCACTTGTGAACAAGCGCCGATCACAACCATTGTTGCTATTAAAAAGAACATTAATAGCTTTCTCATTGATATATCTCCTTTATGCTGATGCTGATAGGAACACTGATAGGCCATAACGGCATGTAACTCGCCTCCCCCAGTTACGTTGAAGGCCGTTCGTATGGTGAGAAACGGCCCGCAACGTATCCGGACTTAGGGGTAAACGAAGGAAACGGCCACCGGTCTGTCTCCAATGTGGGGGATTGAAGTATCCTTATGGTCGATTCGTTGTTGATACCATGTCAGACAGCACAAACCCCGCTTACCCTCAGAGACGGCCCTACCACTCCCGTTCGCTTGAGTTTATTGATGGCGATGGGTTACCACACTGTTACGTTTGAGCTCCCGCTACTTTGATAACCCTCTGTTGCTAACACCTGATATGACCAGTTGCTTCCCAGATTCATTCCCTTGCTTGCCCATGCGTTCACGTGGTTGCTGAAAGTGATGGACGAGTTGACCCCGGTCTCTCTTTTCGATTGTCGAACACTCCAGTACTGGGCAAACGTTTGTGTGCCGTCAATGGAAGGTGCGTTGTATCTCATGGTCGTATAGATGTCATATGTGCCCCCATCACTGGTTACCGTGCCTTTATGAGTCCCGGTAGGTCGATACGTACCCCAACTGTCAACGACGTAATATTCGATGAGTGCGTTTCTAGTCCATCCATAGAGAGTCAAATATCCATTGCCGGACGGCGCCCACACGCCGGCATTGTAGTTAATCGTCCGGTTTGGCGATCCCGTATTCCAGCCTTTACCGACAACAAAATTCCCGGTGTTTTGCCAGGTCACGCTGTAATTACCGCCGGAGCCGTTAACGGCATTAACCGTTCCGCCGCCATCGGTCCAATTTTGCCAATAGTCGGTCGCAGCACTTGAGGTCGTTGCAAACAAACCAAAACTCATGGTAGCTGCAAGAATGACAGTCATCAACTTCTTACTGAATTTAAACATAATCTACCTCCTCATATTTTGATTTATCTTTTTCCTTTTACCTCCTTTCTAAGTAAATTATAGAATGACAGCGGTTACATAACACTTAGCAAATTAAATATGATATCTAGATTATTTTACAATTTTAGGCACTTGTGACCTTATGGAACAGGTCGGAAAAATTAAGACAAAAAAAGAAGACTGCCGGTAATTTACGCCGGCAGTCTTATCATCCAAGTAGTATATTCTTTTTCCTTTTCGCTGGACAACCCGATGAATAGCTAGCCTTTCTTTGATTTCTCACCGTTTTTTCCATCCACGGCTCATTGATGCCAGCCATGCTTCTTCTGGTTTGATTTCTTCACTCCACCCGACCAGAATGTGGCGTCTGATCTCCGAACTCCTTTGGCTTCCTTCTTATGCCGATTATGATGAAGGTGACATAGATTATGATCGCAATCGAATCGATGAACGTATCCGCAAGGGCCGATACGTCTTGTAATGCCGTTATGCCAAGAATGACCAGCAACCGGACGATTAGAAGCGACACGATGGTCCATGCGGCAAACCGAATCTTCATATACTCGCTTTGGAATGACATGAATATGAACACGATGCCGAAGACCAGATTTTCCGCCGTGATGATGTGCCAGACATACATGAATACGGTTCGAGTGTCCATCGCTATCGCACTCACATGGAGCATCGGCAGCACTGCGGATTGCCCATTCCATGCGTGTGTAAAGGCAAATAGTATCGCCAGAATGCCAGCAATCAAAAAATAGAAATTCCTAACGTTGATGCCCATGACATCCCTCCTCGGATATTCCCGGTTCCTGCTTGCGAATAGACCGGTAAAGTTCGCGAACGATTTCTGCCAGCCGTTGGTCGCTTTCATGATTAAAGTCCCTTAGCGTTTCGGCTGCTACGTCGAGCAATTGACTGACCTTTTCCAGATGGGCAATTTTCTTACGCGTTTCTGCATTCTTCGCATCGAGGAACGAAGCAACCTCACGGCAATAAGCTGGATCTACATTCTCCATTCTGTGGAACCCAAACGTTCCCTTGATCTCGTTAAGAGTGAAGTCCGCATACTGCATGATTTGAATATTCATCAAATCGATGAGGTCGTTCTTCGAATACCTGCGGTACCGATTGTCTTCACGGGACGGCGATACGATCCCAATCCGGTCATAGTACCGAAGCGTATCCTTTGGAATCCCAAGTAACTGACAAACCTCTTGTATAGAGTAAAGTTTTTCCATGTATTCAAAGTAACATTGGAGTAAGCTCCAATGTCAAGTCAATTTGTATATTCAATTTCGCATAATCAAGCAATCTCCAGATTCGTTGTGAGTCTGTTAAAGACAGATAAAAAAAGACCGTCCAATTATGGACGGTCCAAGCATTAGTATGATCTTGCAGCCAATGAAATCCAGTAGGGTCCTCCACCATCATTTACAACCACTTTGATTTTGTAGGTTCCTTCAATTTTGGGTTTAGTCTCCAGTTTAACTTGATAATCAGTCCGAGATGTTGAATTACCTGAAGCAAAAAGATTGCCATTTGGATCATAAACAAGGAGCTCCATGCCAGCGCGTTCATCATCCCCCAGCCAGACACGTAAGTTCACTCCATCTGATTTTGCATAATCAAAAGTAACCTCATCTTCACCTGATATAACGAAATTCCATTGATCATGTGCAAGCGGGGTGATAATGCTGGATGATTGAGTTTGTAATGGCGTGTATGCAAATGCACTTGCTGGAATAGATAATAAAACTGCAGTAGCGGTAAGAATACTAGCAATTCTCTTTTTCATAGGCGCACGCTCCTCTTCATACAAATATTATTTTTAATTCCAACATCTACTATAATTGTAATATAAAATTTTTTCAAGTTTTTTCCATAGACTACCGAGATGTCTGATGAATGAATACAAGAAAGAAGACTGCCGGTATTTTACGCCGACAGTCTTTCTCTTCCAAGTAGTATACTTTTCACTCTATTCGCTGGACAATTCCTTGAGCGATTTGATTTTACCATGGGGATGCTGTTCTTGCTTTCGTGACTTCCAGGCAGCTTCTTTCCTTCTCTTCTGGTGAGCCATAACAGATATCCTCCTTTGGAAAATGAAATGTATACCACTTTCTTATCTTGTCATTCCGCGGCTGTATTCATTCAAAAATTCACTGGGCCGTTAGAATCAGAGGTCCGTCCGGCGTGATTGCGATCGTATGCTCATATTGCGCCGACAGCTTGCCGTCGGCCGTTCTCGCCGTCCACTGATCGTCGTCGATCGTGATACGGAACGTACCTTCGTTGATCATCGGTTCAATCGTAAACACCATGCCTTCCTTTAACCGAATACCTTTGCCGGCTACGCCGATATGCTCGTAATTCGGTTCCTCGTGCAGGCTCCGCCCGATCCCGTGCGCCAGTAGATCGCGTACGACCGAGAACCCGTTCGCTTCCGCATGCTGTTGAATCGCCGACGTGATGTCGCCGAGCCGACCCCCGGGGATTGCCCGGGAGATCCCCAGATCCAAGCATTCCTTGGCCACCTTCATTATTTTTTGCGCCTCCGGCCGGATATTGCCCACCGCATAACACCAGCACGAATCGCCGAACCAACCGCCGTATTCCACGACGATGTCGAGCTTCAGCAAGTCGCCGTCCATAAGCACCCGATTCGAAGGAATGCCGTGGGCCACCACATCGTTGACCGAAGTGCAGGTTTCGGCGGGGAAACCGTTGTACCCTTTCGTAAACTGCTTGCCGCCCAGCTTGGTGATGTGTCTGGCAACAAAGTCATTGATTTCCCGGGTGGTGATCCCAGGCTCGATCAGTCTGGCCACCTCACGGTAGCAGTCCGCAACGATTTGGCTCGCCGGCTTCATCTCTTCGATTTCCCTGGGTGATTTTAAAATGATCATCTTTTATTTATTCGCTCCTTATCCATTCTAAAATTTTAAAAAACGGACGATATCCCTGGCCTCCTCGTGCAGCTTACCGCGGCGAAGTGAAAGCGAGGCACAGCCGACTAAGGCGGCCAGCAGCATTTCCGCGCGCTGCAGCCGATTTGGCGGATCCGTCGCGTTTCCGCCAGAAGCGGCAGCTCCTTCCGCCACACAGCCGGTTTCCAGCAGCGTGGCAAACGGAGCGAGCACCTCCCGGTGAAAGGCGGCTGAGAGCGGGGCCGAACGCGCTTCAGGTAGCGCGGCAAAGCCCTCACCGGCTAGCTTATGCAGCAGGTACAGGGCGTGGTCCTCAGCCCAAAGCTCCAGCAGCCGGACGCTGGAGGCAGCGACGGGGCTAAGCTCTGCGGCATCGGCCGTTTCGCGGCTTTCGCTTCGGGAATCCGTGGCAGCGGAGTTCCCGGTATCCGCCGCCGCAGCCAAGCCGAAATGTCCGCCCGCCAGCGCCTCATCCGAAGCCGGAGCCCGCGCGACCTCCGGCGTAACCTTCAGCGGCGCCTCTGGTGGAGCCTCCAGCCATCCCCCGGCCCGCTCCAACGCGTCCCATAGCAAATCGTGGAGCAAATCGCCCTTATTGCTGTAATAATGGTATACCGTGCCATAGCCGAGCTCCGCCTGCGTGGCAACATCACGGATTTCCAGTAAAGGCCCTTTATTCAAAAACACATCGGCAGCGGCTTTACGGATTTGCGTCAGACGCCGCAGCCGGATCTCTTCGTTTTGTTCCTTCGTGCGTGGAGTCATCTCGTCCGTTCACCTCTTTTATTTTTGACCTACTCTTATGTCAATATAAAACATCAGCCAACGAATTACAAGTGATTAGCTGGGACTTTTCGGCTCAACCCTAAAAATTGGTGACTTGACCAACGGGTTAGCTTTGAGCCGGAAATCCCGTTTATCCCCAGGCTGGCTTTAAGCACGTTATTTCAAGCTCTTACTACCAGTGCTCCAGTTTGACTGTTCTGCCATCAGCATAACGAGCTTTGCCTCTGCTGATTAACATCACTTCCTCTATGTCCCGCCTGGTCCTTTAAGCGCATGTCTACATTACTAGTTGCTATTATAATAGAATGAGACATCCCAAAGTTATCAGAAGAGCGAGCTTATCCCCCTCGATTGAAAGGAGTTATCTATGAATAACAAGCTGATGCGCGTTTTGAAAAAGCTGTACCACCACTCGAATAACGACTATGATCGGGAACGCGAGGTTTCCATCTATAAGACCGCTACACTTACTCCGGCCGAGCAGGAGCTGCTCCACGCCAGCGGATGGGTCCCAAATGAACTGCAATACATCCGTCATGACGAGATCATCGACAAACTGATCAAGCTGCAGACGAACCCCTTCCTTTCCTGGAGCAGCGTAAGCAGCGCCTTTATCGCCGGGGTTGGCGGGAGCTACCCGCGAGCCATATCTTCGCTGGCCAGTTACCATTCCATGATACATGCGCGGGCGCATGCGTATGAGGAAGCCGAGCGCGTTCTTGCCTGTAGGGTGTGCGCATTCAGTCATAGCGACGAAGGCTGGGACAACTTGTCCTACATCCGTTATGCAATGCATCTGGGCAATAATTACAGCGGATCGAGCTTCGGCGCGTATGTAGACATGACCGAGTTCGTCAAACTGCTGGAGCAAGGTCCTATTCAACCAACGGAAAAAGACAAGCAGGCTTTCAGCGATCTGCTGCATAGCCTGGACCGTGCGGAAGCGGGCGAAACACCGGGGAAATATGAGAAACGACTCACCGCCGAGAAAATCATCAAAGGACACGCTGGCATACGCCGCGGCATGCTCAAGGCGCTCGCCATGGTCGGTGTGATCCCCAATCGCATCCTGGAGCTTGCCCCGGATCGCTGGACGAACATGGAGTCGATCATCAACGCCGAGTTCAGTCTGGACAATACCAAGGGTCGTTCCGATATGGAGATGCCTTGGGCTGGCTGGCAAGGCAGTCTGGGCGTGGATTGGAGCAAAGCTCGCGCAATTTTCGGCACTATTAAAGCCCGCCATATAAAGGAAATTGAGAGGTAATCTCACGTACACTTCCCAATATCTGATCTTTAACCGTCGAACTGTTCGGATTTTTAAAGGCCAGTCCAATCAGCTGGGCAACTTCTTTCATTTCCTTGGGGCCCAATCCTCTTGATGTCATAGCAGGGGTTCCGAAGCGAATGCCACTCGTTACTAACGGGCTTGCCGTATCATGAGGAATTGCGTTTTTATTAGCGGTAATCCCCACTTCATCGAGGATGGCTTCAGCTTCTTTTCCCGTAAGTCCAATCGTGCGCAAATCAACCAAAACGATATGATTATCTGTTCCTCCCGATACAACGGTTAACCCTTCATTCATTAGTGTTTCCGCTAGTACATTAGCATTTTCAAGCGTTTTTTCCATATACGTTTTAAAATCCGGTTGCAATGCCTCGCCTAGTGCAACCGCTTTGGCCGCGATGACATGCATAAGCGGGCCGCCTTGTGACCCAGGAAATATCGCTTTATCAATGGCTTGCGCCCATGGCTTACGGCACATGATGACTCCGCCTCTTGGTCCTCGCAACGTTTTATGCGTTGTTGTCGTTACAAAATGCGCATGCGGTACCGGGTTGGGGTGCAAGCCCGCAGCGACAATTCCCGCAATATGTGCCATATCCACAAAGAAAAGGGCTCCAACTTCGGCAGCAATTTGGGAAAACAACTCAAATTCAATCGTTCGAGGATAAGCACTTGCGCCAGCAACGATCATGCGCGGATGATGCTTATGAGCAAGTTTTCGCACTTGATCAAAGTCAATGCGTCCGGTTTGTTCATCGACACCATAAGGGACAAAATTGTAAAGTCTACCGGAAAAGTTCACAGGACTCCCGTGCGTTAAATGTCCACCATGGGATAAATTCATGCCCAAAATGGTGTCACCAGGCTTGACTGATGCAAAATAAACTCCCATATTCGCCTGCGCACCGGAGTGAGGCTGCACATTGGCATGTTCCGCACCAAAAAGCTCTTTGACACGGGAAGTGGCAAGCTCCTCTACGATATCAACATATTCACATCCGCCATAATATCTTTTTCCAGGATACCCTTCCGCATATTTGTTGGTCAGTACCGTACCTGTGGCTTCCATGACAGCCTGGCTTACAAAATTCTCCGATGCAATCAGTTCTATTGTATCCCGCTGCCGTATAAGTTCTTGCCGAATAGCATGTGCCACTGCTTTGTCTTGTTGTTCCAAATATTTCATGAACCCTCTTCCTCTCTGTATGCTCGTTTGTCTACTTATATTGTGTTGTATAAGCAACGATTGTCATGATAGTATATCAATCAATGGAGTGTTATTTAATATCCATAAATCAGTAAATTGAGCAATCCATAATAACATCAGAGGTGTATGTATGCTAAAAGTTAACCGAGATGATGAACGTCCCATCTGGCAGCAGCTTCTGGATCAAGCAATCCATAATATTACGACCGGAAAATGGCCGCCAGGCGAATTACTGCTCCCCTCCCGCGAACTCGCTCCATTGATTGGCGTTTCCCGTTCAACCATACAGATTGTTTACGAGGAATTATTCAGCCGCGGGTACACCGTCACCTCTCGTCGCGGCGGGACAAGAGTTAGCGAATGGTCATATGCCTCTCGTCCTTCAGAGGATACGGCTACCCAAGGGCCCCTCCTCCCCGAATTGCCCTTATTAAACGCTTCAGTTGGTCATTTGCACAGTTGGTTCGGAGACAGAGAACATCGGAAAGTAGACATCGATTTCAGTCCCCATGAGCCCTATCTGGACGAACATTTTCAAAAGAATTGGAGACAATCTTTTTTACATGCGTCCACAGAAACAAACTTGGACAATTGGGCTTACGGCAACGCTTATGGCTTCTTGCCGCTGCGAGAACAGATTCAACGTTATTTATCCCTTGAACGGGGCGTTCATGTGAATCTCGATCAAATCATATTAACTTCAGGCGCACAACATAGCATTGATCTAATTGCCCAAGCCCTTTTACATGAAGGAGATACGGTTTCGGTTGAAGATCCCGGCTTCCCTGCCGCCTGGATGGCGCTGAAGTATCGGCGTATGCAAGTTGTATCCGTTCCGGTCGATGAGTACGGGCTGTATGTCGACCGCATTCACCCTGGGTCCAAACTTGTGTTTGTTACGCCATCCCACCAGTGTGCGGTTGGAGTTATTATGTCGGAACCTCGCAGGCAACAATTGTTACATATGGCTGCTGAACAGCGGTTTTGGATTGTTGAGGACGATTATGACAGCGAATTTCGATATCGCGGCGACCCACTTCCAACCTTGTTCAGTCAGCGTCCTCAAAACACCTTGTACATGATGAGTTTTTCCAAAATGGTTGCTCCTGGAATTCGCATCTCGGCAATCATTGGTCCCAAAGAGGCTATTCGCCGGCTTGCCCAAGTTCAAGAACTAACCTATCGTCATCTTCCAATTATGGAGCAATTAACGCTTACTCATTTTATTAAACATGGTCATTTCATGCGCCATATGAGACGAGTTCGAAATGTATATCGGCGCAGACACGAAGCTATGACGAAAGCAATCATCGCGACGGGTCTGAATGAACACTTTACACTAAGCGGCGTAGAAACAGGGCTGCATATGCTTCTTGAAGCAGAACCATCGTTTGACGAAGAAGCCATGACGAAGTTAGCGCTCGAAAAAGGTATTCGTGTTTATCCGCTTAGCACGTATGGTTTGGAAAGCAATCGAAAAGGATGGGTACTGGGTTTTGCTAAAGTAGATGAAGCTGCCATTGAAGAAGGAATTTATCGTCTTGCGGGGTTGCTTTTATAATACCAACAACCTCGCCCCCGTCTTTTGACCGCGCTATCCCTGTTTTCATGTTCCCACCTTCTATTGTTTTGGTTCCGCTTGCTGTACTCCGCTTGATCTGTATTGCTTTTTATGAAATTTCCCATGAATCAATAGATGTGCTGCCAAACCCGCAACAAGTCCCCAAAATGCACCACCGACGCCAAGTAGAGTGACATTCGCGGCTGTCGCTAAGAACGTAATCAATGCAGTCTCCCGTCCCTTGGGATCCGTTAAAGCATTGGCAAGACTACCACCAATGGTGCCAAGCAATGCCAATCCCGCTAATGTCGCGATAAAGGTAGCCGGCAGAATCAAAAACAGAGCAGCCAACGTCACGCCAAAAATGCCGACAACAATATAAAAAATGCCACATGCAATGCCTGCAATATAGCGTTTTGTGGAATCCTCATGCGCATCTTTCCCTGTGCAAATCGCTGCCGTAATGGCTGCTGCATTAAAAGCATGCGAGCCAAAAGGTGCTGCAAGAAGTGAACCCAGACCCGTTACGGTCAAAATCGGATTTGCGCTCGTCTTAAACCCGTCATTCCGCAAAACGAGCATTCCAGGCATGTATTGTCCTGTCAAAGTAATAATAAACAGCGGCAATGCAACACCTAATGTAGCATGTAGTGAAAACTCCGGAACGACAAATACCGGTGATGCAATCGCCAAGTGGATCGTGCTGAAATCCGCTATTCCCATAACAATCAAATAAATCAGTCCAATGGCCAGTATGCCAACAATCGCATAGCGGGATGTAAACCGTCTTAACACGATATAAGCGGCAAACAGGACAACGACAAGCAATGGATCAACTTTCGCTCCCCCAAAAGCTGAAATGCCAAACTGCAGTAAAATGCCTGCTAGTAGTCCAGAAGCAATACCTGGAGGAATAAGCCGGACAAATCGTTCGAACATGCCCGATAATCCTAAAACAATAAATCCTACGGCAGAGATTATGTAAGCTCCAATGGCTTCCGGATAAGGGGTTACCGCTAAGGCAGAAACGAGAAAAGCCACGCCTGGTGTTGACCAAGCCGTAATAATCGGTTCCCGGTAACGATAACTTAGCCAGATCCCGGTTATGCCCACTCCTATGGAGATGGACCAAATCCAGGAAGCGGTCATTTCGGGACTTAAACCCGCGACTTTTGCTGCCTGAAACACGAGAATAAAGGTGCCTCCATAGTTGACAATGACAGATATTAAAGCGGCTATGGTTGGCGATATCAAATCGCGGCCGCGCAGCGAAGGGGATGTTGTTGTATTCAAGAGTGTTCTCCTGCCTTTCTCCTAATCGTCCTGTTGCGCGTGTTCGTTCCAGTAATAGCTGTCCGGCAAGTAACGCTGGCCGAATACGCTTGTCCCTACGCGGATGATGGTAGCTCCCTCCTCGATGGCCACCTTATAATCACCGGACATGCCCATCGAGAGGATATCCATTTGCACACGAGGGAGATTTTTCTCTCTGATTTGTGTTTGAATACATTTTAGTAACCGGAAGCAATGCCGGGTCTCATCGTTGGTTGCATTCAGTTTCCCAATCGTCATTAAGCCTTTCACGTTTAACGTTTCGAACTGGGACAACTGTTCTACCAACTCCACTGCCATTTCCGGAGGAGCACCAAATTTACTTTCTTCATAGGACGTGTTGATTTGCACCAAAACATCCATGGTTTTATTCTCTTTAACGAGCTGATGGTGAAGGGCCTGCCCCAGTTTCAAACGGTCCACAGAATGAATGAGCGTAACATATTTGACAACGTCCTTCACTTTATTCGTTTGCAAATGTCCGATAAAATGCCACTCTATCTGATTGAACTGCTGCATAAGCGGAAATTTGCCCCGTAGTTCTTGTGCTTTGTTTTCCCCGAATAGAGTCTCCCCCGCTTGTATAGCCATTTGCAATTTTTCAAGCGGTACGGTTTTGGTTGCCAACAACAATTTCACGTCCTCTATCTGACGACCCGAGGCTTGGCATGCCAATTCCATCTGCTGCTTCACGGTTTTGAGATTCGCTTCAACGAAATGCTCCATGTCTTCTCCCCCTTTCTGCTGCACGTACAAGTCCATCATGACAACCTGCACGCTATTCAAAATTAAGTCCTGTTGTCATCCGCTTCTTAGAGCCATTCGACTTTCCTCCTTCTCTATGTTTACGCTAGTATATCAACAGATGGATTGTGAATATATATCCAAAACTGATGTAATCGAGCAATCCATAAAAGCGGACATTCCATTCCAACATCTTAGAAAGAAAAAAACGAACTCATTCCCTGATAGGAATGGTTCGTTTATGTCTACTATTTTATGAATAGATAGGCTTAACAAGGGCTTATATCTGTTCTTTTTCCTTCATCCATTCTTTGTATTCTGGTAAAGTATATTCGTCAGTTTTTACGACGGTCCAATGGTTGTTCTTATGTTCTAAGAACAGCTTAATTAAATATTCCCCTCCGGACTCATCAAAATCATCTCTCAAATAAATCATACTTGCATGAATAAGAACTTCCACGTTATTATCGTTTATCGATTTCACTTTAATTCGTTCATAATCTTCAATATTATAATTGGCATCCAACAAGTTAACATTTTGATTTAAGGATTCAACCTCATATTTCTCAATATTAACACCTTGCTTGTGGTCAATATTTTCTTTTAGATCTGGGTAATGATCCCACAAAATATGAATATCCTTGTTAACCACAGCTTGTGTTCTATAATACATGTACTCTCTGACTGGCGTTATATATTTCACCCAATCCGATGGTTCTGGCTCCACAAAACCTTCTATTTCTAATTCATTAGTGAGGTTTTCTGTTGAGGTCGTATTTTGCTGACACCCGATTAAAGATACGAATAGTACAATCAATATACTTCTTAAAAGAATCATCATATTCTCCCCCTTCATTATATGACGATCTTAATTTCCATAAGTTGCAACGTTAAATTACCCTTTCGCTCTCATTAGTTAAATAACTTTACACGTTAATGCACTCGTTAACTATAGTGTGGAAACTGATCGCACATAAAAAGAGACAATGCTTCCTTCAAGTTTTTATTCTGGCTCATATATTCGAATAAGATGGTCGATGTGAGCAAGCACCCTCATTGCCGTCGTCCATCATACCTTAGCCTCCTCATGTACACACGATAGGTGTTTCACGAGCCTTTGTTTGTTGAACTTTTGCTTCCCGTTACTAAGACAAAAAAACCTTCGATAATTACTCCCCGAATCAAGTATCCAACCCCTCTTCAATTGTTCTTGACGACCATTTTACCACAAATTAGAAAGAGTGATCCTAGCCTGCTTCGCAAACTAAACTGCCCGTTAGTTTAGTGATTCGCCGCAGTTCCCCATCAGACATTCATCTGATCAGCTATGAGTCACAAAAAAAATCGCCAAAATGGCGACTTTTTAGATCTCTGCTTATGATCCTTATGTGTTCTCGTCACTTTTGTATTTTAAATATCTCCAGGTTGGCATTCCAGCGCTTTGCAGATGGCTTCTAAAGTCGAAAGCCTAATGGCCTTGGCCTTTCCATTTTTCAATATAGAAAGGTTAGCCATTGTTATTCCAACCCTCTCCGACGCAAAAATCAGAGCCATTCCGATAAGTATGATACCTGGGGCATCGTCTTTCTCCGCAATCAGATAGAAGAGTGGCATACCTACCACAAACAAGCTGCTGATTATGGTTGCACAGTATTTTATAATCTTTAGAACGCGCACGGATAATTCTGAGAAAGCTTTGTTCTTGTCAATATAGCCTATAAGCTTATAAGCCTGATACAAAGCAAAATAAAAAGGTATCGCGGCTGCATACAAATCGATGAAAACGAGATATTTCAAATAAGTATGATCTGGATAGCACTTGCTACCATAAAAAAACACACCCTAAAACTAGGGTGCGGAATGTATTTCTAAGTATATGCAGTTCGTTGTTCTATTAAAATACTTTTATAACTTTAGTTATTTAAAATGGGTATATCTCCAAGGAGTTTCTTCAAGTTAATGGAGTCCCACGGCAAATGCTCTGTTATACCTAATCCAACGACATCTGTTGCTTCAGATAATTCTTTAATCAAACTCACTAGTTGAGGCATTTGCATGGTTCCTTTAGGAGATAAATTAAAGGGTTCTTCAGGATTAGCGAATAATAAAGAACGAAATGCCTGTGGATCAAGTACGTCTAAATCAAGGTGAATAGCCAGGTACTTAATGCCGCTTTCTTTGATCCATTCTTTTATAGATTCAGTACCGCTCGCTAACTCTTTCGTTCCGGCCGTTCGAATACCAAGTCTTTGAATCATTTCCGTGTCTGGTTCTGTAGGTGCAACACCTAGTCTTTGAAACGCTTCTGAAATCACTGCAACTTCTTCTTCTGTAGGAGTCGCTAATCCTGCAATAAAGACATTTTCAGGTTTTAGCGGGATTTTCACATGTTTTGCAAACTCCTCATCTCCTTCTCCCAAAAGATTCCCGAGAGGTAATGCGTGCCCGTTATCATAGCCGACATAATTGACCAAATCAGAGTGAGCGTCGATCCATATTAAACCTAATTCCCCATCGTACCGCTCGTTTAAATAGGCAAAAGGAGCTTGTTCAACTAAGCAATCACCGCCAAACATGACGATGCGATCTGGCTTATGAGCTTCAATAAGATGATGAGCAGCCTCTAGCTGTTTAAGCAGCTGTTTTCTTCCATTCATTCCATCCTCGTTTTCTAGCGGAGTTCCATCATAAGCTTGAACCGGTACATGGATAAGGGGCTGATCACTGTCCGGAGCTAGCCAAGCAAGCAGCTCGGCTCCAAAAGAGTAGTTCGGGTTGTTTCCCCCTTGCCACTGTGGCATTAACAGGCGTATTGTTTTTTTAGTCATTTATTTCTCTCCTTTACATCAAAGTAAGGTTAGTATAGACTGAGCACAAATAAAAAAATAGTACGCACAATTATGATAGGTACTACCCGAAAGGATAGTGTTAAGTATGAGTATGGCGGAATTTAAAGGTAAAGTTAAAAATGTTCAAGATACACCTTTTGGATATACCATTTCAATTATTGGTGGTAAATGGAAAATGGTAATTATGTACCTTTTGGCAGAAAACCAAACCGTTCGCTTTAATGATCTGAAAAGACAAATAGGAGCAATCACTTACAAAACATTGAGCTCACAGCTCAAAGAATTGGAAGCGGACGGCCTGGTGTCACGCAAAGAGTATCCTCAAGTACCGCCAAAAGTCGAGTACAGTCTTACAGATAAAGCGGAAACGCTATTACCCATCTTGGAACAGTTATGTGAGTGGGGAGCAAAAAACCAACACCATTAAGCCCAGCAAAAATAAAAAAATGGCGATCCCAGGGAGTTCATCCCTGTACCGCCATTTCCAAAAGAGTCAATTAAGCGGCCTTAGTCCTGAATTTCTTTAGGGTAAGGCCGTTTAATTTAATTTGCTATTTGAATAATTATGACAATGCCAGCATGGCATTCATGTCTTCCTCCGCCGTTGTAATCAGCTTCAGGCCGAACATATCGACCAGGATGTCCAGGCTGAATAAGCCCAGCATAATGGCAACCGCCTTTTGCTCAAACCAGGACAGCACGATGCTGACGGGCAGCTCATTGACCGTACACCCGAATGCATCGGCCAACGCCAGTGCAATTTTGACGGTGCATTGCCCCAAATCGATATAACGAGGAATGCCTATATCGCCAACGGTGAGGTTACGTTAAAGTAAAGAGTAATTATTATGAATTTAATTTTTAATATTTCTCTGAATTATATCATTATAATGATATAATGTTTCAAGTAACTTATCGTTTTTGATAAAATCGGATTTCCGCAGACATGAAAGAATGCAATGGAGGATTTTCACCCAAATGACCATTCACAAGCTCAGATCATTCATCGTATCCACTTTCCGGATAAACTGGAATCACTTTAAGTCAAAGCTGCTCTTAAGATACGTTCTGTCTTATATTCTGATCTTCCTGATTCCCCTGACGGGAGTAACCATTTTCGTTTATGATAGCGCTGTCAGCGGGCTTCGTTCCGAGATTGAACTATCCAACATTAATCAATTGAACCAGGTCAAAATGAACATCGACTCCCGTATCGCAGAGCTTCGGGAGATTTCAGGCCGAATCGCTTATGACAGACGCTTAACTCCTTATATGGTTCGTGATTCTTATTACAGGGTCGAAGCCATTCAAGCTTTGGCCAACTATAAGGCGAACAGCAGCATCATTGAAGACATTTTCTTATACTATCATAACGACCCGGTTATCTATTCTTACCGCGGCCTAACGAATGTTAACGTTGCGTTCGATTCCTTTTATCGTTATGAGAACTGGAATCTGGAAGATATAATCGTTGCTCTGAACGAAACGAATCAGATGTTAATACGGCCTGCCGAGAATGTTACAATCAACAGCTCTAGGCAGGAGGCGATGCTGACTATAATCGTACCTATTAAGCCCAATGCTCCCTATCCCTACGGAAGTGTCATATATATGGTGAAAGAGTCCAACCTTACGGGGGTCATGGATTCCATTCTTAGCGATTTCACCGGGAGCAGCTACATCTTCAATCAAAATGATGAAGTGCTTACAGCCAACCATCAAGGCGTATCCCTGTCTCAAGAACATTTCGGGACATTGGCTGCGCTTGATGCCGGCATACACAATGTCTCCCTGAAGAATGACAAGTACTCCGTCGTATCCGTCAAATCCGGGGAGAATGGCTGGAACTACATGACCATCATGCCAAGCTACCAGTTCTTCAGCCGGGTCGCTCATGTACAGACGCTCATTCTCATGGTGTTTGGCATCGCAGTCGTAACCGGAGTGCTCGCCGCTTTTGTGCTGGCTAGACGCCAATATCACCCGATTAAGGACTTGATGGAATTCGCCAAGCTCAGAGTCAACGATACCCCAGAACCAAGAACGCGCAATGAATGGGATTGGATTCGTCAGACCCTTCACGATTACAGCGCCCGTATCGATATGCAAGAGCCCTTCGTGCGCAACCAATGCATGCTGCTTCTACTGAAGCACGGCAAGCCGGATGATCACGAAATCGAGCGAATGATCGCCGGAGTCGGACTGGAATCTCCCCAAGAACAAGTCATTTATTTCTGTGTGATTCTGTCCTGGGAAGAAAACGATGCGACCGAGGATGTCCAGAATGATCGTCAGCAGGTGCATGAAATTCTCAGCCATGTTGAACCATCAGGGCTTCATGCGAATATTTACGGCGTTGAATTCTCAGCCGATAATCAATTTGCGCTGATCGTATCACTTCCTGGTCCTGGTCAAGATTTGCTGAAGCTCCGGATGGAGCAGATCATTCGCGCGGTCCAGGAATTGATCTCCGAGAACACGCGGCTCGATCCGAGCATGGGCGTAGGTACGCCTTACCGGAGTTTGGGGCAGCTGAACCAATCCTTCATCGAAGCCGCAACCGCACTGGAGCACCGAATGGTTGGCAGCAGCCGCATCACCTATTTCGACCAATTGGCAGAGCAGAGTCATCCTGTCGCCAAAGGCGTGTGGCTTCCAAGAAAATCGCTGCTCAAGCTGGAGCAAAGCCTGAAGCAAGGCAACGAGTCGGTGGCTGTGCAGATGATCGCCGAGATGATGGAGACCATCCGGAGCGAACCGCTGCAGATTCATCTGCTGCGCTGCATTTGCTTCGATCTGCTGAACGCACTGCTTCGTTCCGCCTCCGAGGTCGGAATGAACGAAGTATTCAGCAATATCTCGGACTATACGTCGTTTGAGACGCTTGAGGAATTCGAGGACAAGCTGTTGTCGCTGACGACAGAGGTTTGCGAGAAGGTTGAGCGCAACCATGAGCAAGCAGCGCCTAAACTGATCGATGATATCGTACATTATGTGAATCAGCAGTTTGCCGACTATACGCTCAGCCTGGAGCATGTTGCCCTTAAATTTTCCGTCTCTACCTCTTACTTAAGCCGCAGCTTCAAAGAGAAGACCGGGATCAGTTTCTCGCAGTATATCTGGAAGAGGCGCACGGAAGAAGTCATTCGGCTGCTTGTGACGACAAGCGCTCCCCTGAAGGAAATCATCGAACAGGTGGGCTACCTGGATGCACCCAATTTCATCCGCAAATTCAAGAAAGAAACCGGGCTTACGCCCGGTCAGTACCGCAAACAACATCACTCGAATAGGCTGGATATATAACAGAAGGGCCCTTTAGGAGATCTTGTCTCGAAAGGGCCCTGATGCTTCTACTTCACTTCACTCACTGCGGTTCGTTCAAGATATGCTCTACCAGCTCATCGACCGGCACGGTAGCCAGTGCAATTGCAGTATCGGTCACACCATAATAGATATAGAGCAGGCCGTCTTTGACCACGTTTCCTGTCGGGAACACCACATTCGGAATTTGATAACCGAATTTCTCATAATATGTTTCCGGTTCCATAATGAAAGTCTTTGTTCTTGCTATGACCTTCTCAGGGTTGTTCAGGTCAAGAAGCATCGCCCCAACACGGTAAACGACCTGATCATCAACGCCGTGGTAAAGGACCAGCCAGCCTTTATCGGTTCGCACAGGTGGCGTTGCTCCGCCAATTTTCCTGGATTCCCACGCCGGATTCTCGGCCTTGGCCAGAAGCTTCGGCTCTTCCCAATGAACCAGATCCTCTGAGTATGTAATCCACATCGCCGCGCTGTCCGTTCCGTAAGCCGCACCCACGTATTCCTCCGGACGGCGCAGCAATACATATTTTCCGTTAATCTTCTCAGGGAACAAAATGTTGTCACGGTCGTTTATGTCGAGTGGTGTCGTATCTGCAACGAATTCCCAGTCGATCAGATTGTCCGACTTCACAATCGAAGAGCGAGTGAGCCAGTGGCCTTCCTCCTCTCCCCACCCGTCCGGATATTTCGGAATCGAACGCTCCGGTATGCCCGCTCCTGTCGGATAGTAACTCATGGCGCACGGCCTAAGGGCATAGTTTAGATAGTACGTGCCGTCAATTTTGATAATCCGCGGGTCCTGGACGCTTCCATATGGAAAGCCCAGCATGTCAGGAGTCACGATCGGCTCGTCTTTTACGTGCGTAAAATTCACTCCGTCTTCACTCTCTAGCAGTCCCAAAACATTCTTGCAAGGCGTTAGCGAGCCTGCGGTACGCTCGATCATGTAAAACTTGCCGTTGTCGAAAATAACCGCAGGATTGAATACGGTGACTTTACGCCATTCGTACTTCCCCGGAACGACGATCGGATTGTTCGGATGTCTCGTAATTTTCATAGACTATGCCTCCGCATTTGTATGATATTCAGGATTTAATCAGGCCCACTTGAATTCTACTAGGCACAATTTATGTTTAGTTTGACTTCCAGCGGTCATATGCACCTTGGTAGATTTCAACGACCCGATCGGCACCCATTTTCTTCATCGTGCTTAGGTAGTTATCCCAATTTGACAATGGTTCTGCTCCGGTAACGAATTTCGCCTCCATCTGTTGTACATACGTGCTCAGATCAGAGTTCAGACTGTTAATCTCGGTTTGCTCTTCAACGGTAAGGAACAACGCAGGGAACGGAGGTCTGGCTCCGCGATCAAGCAGCTTTTCCTTCGTTTCCTTCTCAACCCACAGATCAAAGTCGGTCTTCAATCCTTTATTAATATCGTCCGTGTTGATGGTAGGAGCCGGAATGCCGTAATTTGGCGTCAAAGTCGCACGGTAATCCTCCATTTCCTTGCCGTCTGGAACAGGCAGATAGCGCTTCACACGATTGGCTTCATCCGTGTACTCCCACAGCTTGCCTTCAGGTCCTTTGTTGAAAAAGAGCGATCCTTCATAAGAGTAAAGGTAGTCCACCCAACGCATCGATGCTTCAGGGGCAGGATTGGTAACCGTGATGGCAAAAGCTCCCGTAGTAATCCCTCTGTTCTTGGCGATGGCCGGCTTGTCTACCAAATCGCTCTTCACCGGAGCGAACATCGGATCTTTGGTGGAAGGTTCTCCCCCTTTGGTCATGTAGGCATGCCAGTCGGAGAACAGGGCCACCTGATTGTTCTGTGCCTTGGCCTTTTTCTGTTCTGCGGTTTGTGAATAGCTTTCGTGGTCAAGCAGATCCTCTTTCCATAGACGGTTCATATAGACCAGATACTCTCTGAAGCCCTCTTCTATCGGGGTATAATGAACAACATCCTCATCATCAACATAAATTTCGTCTTCATAAACGCCGAAAGCGCCAAGAAGCCAAGTACGAATATCCCGAGCATTGGTCGTTGCTGTCGATACGGAAGAGATCGGGATTTCATCGGCGACACCATTGCCGTTCGGATCTTCTTCTTTTACCCGCTTCAGGAAGGTATAGAGCTCCTCGGTCGTCTCCGGAAGCTTGTCGATATTCAGGGCCTCCATGAAATCTCCGTTATACCACATCGGGTTGCGATACCAGTGCTGGCTTAAATCGATCGCAGGCAAGGAGTAGATATGCCCATCAGGAGCGGTAATGGATTTACGGATCTCGGGAATCTCGTCCATCAGCGCCTTGAAGTTCGGAGCATATTCCTCGATAAGCTCCTCAAGCGGAATCAGAATTCCCTGCTCGCCATAGTTCATCTGTTCAGCCGCCGTCAAGCCTGCAGCATAGAAGACATCCGGGTAATCGCCGCTGGCAAATACGAGGTTCTTCTTCGTATCAAAGCTATCCTTCGGAGCGTTTAAGTATCGGAAGGATATGCCCGTCATTTCCTTCATCTGCTGCAGAACGATCATATCCTGCCAGTTCTGAACACCGACATCAGGTGCCATCATCGTCAGCGTTAGTGGTTCATTAACAATCGGGAAGCCTTCCTTATTCACTGCGGCTGCTTCTGTTGACTTCGTTCCAGTAGTCGTATCGCTGGCCGAACTGCATCCGGCGAGCAGAGACAGGGCCGTCATGCCCGTCAACACCAGCTTCCAAGGTTTGCTTGTCATCTTCATCCATGTTTCCTCCCTTTGAATACTCAAGTTCATATTTTTTATAAAACGCTTTCATCATCCTTTTACAGAGCCAATCATGACCCCTTGGACAAAGTATCGCTGTAAAAAAGGATAGAGAGCCACAATCGGCAGCGTCGATACGACGATAACCCCGTATTTGATTAGTGATGCGGTTTCGGCTTTGGAATTCATTGCCCTGGCGGCATCCCCGCTGATTCCCGCGCCGGTCGTCTCCGCCGTCATTTCCTGAAGAACCAGAATCTGCCGTAATACCATCTGCAGAGGGTACTTGCTCTCATCGTTGAGATAGATCAGAGCCGGAAAATAGCTGTTCCAGTGACTGACCCCGTAAAACAAAGCCATGACTGCGATAATCGGTGCGGACAGCGGCAGAATAATGCGGACGAACAGCTTCAGGTTGGTACAGCCGTCCATGTATGCCGCTTCCTGCAGTTCCTTCGGGATCGTCGTCTGAAAGAATGTCCGGGCAACGATGATATTCCATACCGATGCTGCTACGGGAAGAATGAGCGCCCCCATCGTGTTGATCAGCCCCAAATTCCGGACTACGAGATACGTTGGCACAAGCCCTCCGGTAAAGAACATCGTGAACAGAATAAATCCCAAGAACAGTTGACGACCGACTAAATCAGACCTGCTGAGCGCATAGGCTGCAGGCAGAGTTACGGCCAGGTTCAACAGCGTTCCTATCCCAGTATAGACTATCGTGTTCAGATATCCGTTCCAAATCTTCGGGTTTTCGAAGACCAGCTGGTATCCGGCCAAGGTAATCTCCTTGGGAAACAGCCACATCGCACCCGAATTCACCTGCTGCGGGCTGCTGATCGATGCGCTGAGAATATAAATAAGCGGATAAAGAACAACAATCAGAGCGATGGATAAATAGATATAGACGCTGCCAAGAAATACCTTGTCCCACTTCGATTCCTTCATAGCGGTAACCAATGTACTTTCCCCCTTTCTACCATAGGCTGTTATCGCTGGTGCGTCTGGCAATCCGGTTAACCGTTACCAGTAAAATGACGTTGATAACGGAGTTGAACAGGCCAACGGCTGTCGAGAAGCTGTACTGCGCGTCTACCAGACCGGTCCGGTAGACATAAGTTGAAATGACATCAGAAGACTCCATATTCAGTGAGTTCTGCAGCAGCAGTATTTTTTCGAAGCCTATCGTAAGAATGTTGCCCATGTTCAAAATCAACAAAATGGTGATGGTTGGGAGTATGGCCGGCAGGTTGATGTGCAACAATCGTTTGAAACGACTGGCTCCATCCACGATCGCAGCTTCATGCTGCTGGGGATCGACACCGGACAGCGCAGCCAGATATATAATGGTCCCCCATCCAGTGCTTTGCCAGACCCCAGATAGAACGTATACGGTCTTGAACCAGGCAGGATCCGACAGAAAATTCGGCGCGTCGATGCCCATCCATTTGATAAATTGGATCAGTATGCCTGTGGACGGCGATAAGAACGTAATAATCATACCCGCCATGACAACAACGGATATAAAATGAGGCGCATACGTAACGGTCTGGACTATTTTCTTGAAGGGACCCGTCCGGATTTCGTTGAAAGCAAGCGCCAGGATGATCGGCAGCGGAAACCCGATTAACAGCTCGTAGAAGCTGAGGCTGAACGTATTCCACAGCAAATCCCAGAAATAGTAGGAATGGAAGAAACGCTCAAAATGATCGAAACCCACCCATGGGCTGTCCATGATTCCTTTGCTAGGGATAAAGTTCTTAAAGGCAATCTGGATACCATACATGGGCGCATAGTGAAATACAAGGAAATACAGTAAGACCGGCGCCAAGAACAGATAGAGCTGCCAGTTCATCCTGATTCTTTTACCAAGAGACGTTTGGTTTACGCCCTTATTAGGCGGCTTCGTTTCGCGATGGATTGAACGTCTTTCGGATATCACAGCAAGTAGTCTTTTCCCCTTCATGCTTCCCCTCCTTTCTCAAATATCGATTCATGTCAGGTTATCTGGTTCACTTACGTACATCACGTTTCAGTGATTAACAGGTAACGCTTACATTCCAAAGTGTAGAGAAGACAGCATGACATCGTAAATGTGTAAGATGTGCATTGTCATCCGTCTGTCCGGCGTAATCCCGCTGCTATCATCTTTTTTCTCATTCGAATCTCCCCGATCATTGCTCATCTATGATGTTGAAAATGTGTGAATTATGAACCTATATCAAGTTTCATAAGTTACATATTGTGCTCCATCAAGCATTGTACGAACACCGCCTTCGAACACCGAACAACTCGCAGGAGAACAAAGAAAGAGAAAATAAGATACAATCTAGGAGGAGAATCCTAATGAACCTGCCAGCCTCTATTATTGAGCATTTGAATGAAGCCGAAAAGCGGCTTAGCCATCATCCCAAACTGCAAAGAAGGTACGGAAACTGCTAGCCTTGAGTCGGGTAGCTTTCGCTCGCCCACAATTTGCTCAAGAAGAATCAATAACCAAAAGCCAGAAATGGCAGTGTAGGGATTACCTCCCTAGCACCGCCATTTCCTTATTATTGTTGTTTCTTTCATCTATCGAGTGGTCTTTTCGAGCGAACAGATCTTAACTTTTGGGACAATCTCTTCAAAGGTTGATCCATTGAAGCAGTGAATCAGAGTTGTAACACGGTTATTAACTCGTCTCCGATGCTTTCGCCGTTGTCACGGAAGCCGTAGCTTTCATAAAGCTTTTTGGCGGCCATGTTATCAGCTTTATAAGAAATCCAGCAGTAATGTGCAGGTCCTGCCGGAAAGGTACGGATAAATTCCAAGATTTTTGTCATGGCTTTCCGACCATAGCCCCTGTTCTGGTATTGCTTGTCAATCATCAGCCGCAGGATGCAATAGCTGTCGTCTGCGATTGTCGGGAGTTCGTACCCGGTGATTCTATAAGTAATCATAACAAAACCGACCGGCTGTTCATCCGCGTAAATGGCAAATGGAAATGGATGTCCGTCATTGGTTGCAAGGACATAACACGAAGCCACGCTCGACAGATTGGACGCAACGAAGCGCCGTTGATCTTCTGAAACTTCCAGATTAAATATGGCACGTCGGTTTTCTAACGTGATTTTTCTGAGTGTAATCATGCAAGACTTCTCCCCTCATTATCTTGGCTTATTCGTTTTGCGCCGCGGTCGCTTATATAACATACAATTTATCCAAAAAAAGTAATAGACTTATATTGAATTTTTTTATATAATATCATGTATCCATGGCTTTTTTAGGTGTCAGAAATATCAGTCAACCGGCACATCCTTGTGCCGGTTTATTTGTTGTTAATATAAGCTGCCCCTTAGCATTCCTGTAGATGGAAAGCATTCATTTTGCTCGTTGTCGCTTATTCATCTGTTCCACCGCATTCTGCTAACTCATTGGGATTGACCGTTAACTTTCAGGCTGCCGCTAACCATGTCGATTGGGGAATTAAAATTGACCGAAAAGGTACTGGAAATGGTAAAGGTCAAGGGGATCAGCGGCGAAGGCGATACTGCTCACGGTGAACATTTAAAAGCAGAGGCTGAAGATACATTTTAATGAAGTAACCCCCCCATAAAGTCGATATTGTTGGAAACCCATATGGGAAACCAATCATACTTTAGGGGGGTATGAGGAAGAAGCTGATTGAACAACTCCGAGCGGACCGTGATTCCGCTATTTGTGAACAAAGGTGCTAAGCATAAGGTTAAGCGGACACAGGTTCCGCTATTACCGATATATCACCGCAAAATCAGGGAAAAACCGAGAATAACGGATCCTGTGTCCGCGAATCCTTGAATTTGGTACAGTTGTTGGGAAATAGCGGACCTCCTGTCCGCAAACATCAGTGCAGACTGCATACATCAGATGCCCACCGCTTACTCATCAGTACACACCGCATACATCAGATGCCCACCGCATACTCATCAGTACACACCGCGCACAGCTGTGCACACCGACACATCATCCACACTGCCCATCAATCGTCCGACGTTTACATTATTGAATCGGTATTGTTATTTCCAGCTCTTTTGTGGAGTTTTTCCCGCTTATCCATTTCTATCATTAAGCCATTGTATTAGCGGAGAGGCTTTTGAGAGAATAGAATCTGGATCATGCGTTGTTTCAAGTTGCGGAAAGAAGTCAGGAAACATGGCAAGATATTCGCTTACACACCATCGAACTGTCCAATTGATATCCGTTGATAATGGAATCCATTGGGAACCTTCATTTTTCCTTGCGTCTTGTAATAATGCATAGGCGTACCAACCACGAACGCCGCCTTCCGATTCCTGAGCTAATCGATCCCAGAAATCCTGTCGCTCCTCTTCGTTTATGGGCTTTTCCAAAGCCGAAACAGCGATTTTTTTTACGATGGGTGAGTGATCGTATGTATATTGCCATAAAAGATCCCGTGAGCAAAGATGCTTTTCCACGAGCGTAGATAGAGCAACCGCCCTTTTCGTATCCTCTTGTGAATGTAGTTCTTTAAGGGTGTGCCTGATCTGCAGGGATGGTAAAGTTTCTTGAGGTTGATTCGTTATCAAACCCAATTCAATCGCTGTTTTTGCTTTGGTGACGTTAATCCTAGGAGCTAGATTATCATAGCCATCTATACGATCGCCGTATGCAGTCAACGCAGAGCGTAGAGTTGTTGCATCTAAACCTTGGAAAACAGACATTAGGTATGCTGCGACTCCGGTTACGAGTGTTGCTGCACCTGATGTTCCCCAATAATAAGAAACGATATCTGCTTTTTTATTGAATTCACAAAAAGGAACGGTTAAGTATACCCTTGGTGCTAGAACGTCAGGTCTGAAGTGCCTCTCGGCATTTATTCCATACGATTCATCGGGAAATGGTACATGGCTGTAGCGGTCTGCGAGGCCTCGGTCATTGTATCCCCCCACGGCTAGATAATCGTGAGGCGGCAACAAATTCACTGTTCTCGTATTCCCGTTTGAACAAACCACGAGAACCCCGCTTCTAATGGCTGAAGCTAGTGCCTGAACCGTGCTGTTTTTTCTTGTGCTTTTCAGATATACCTGATGATCTAGCGCATGCCATCCTGTACTTAATATGATTCGTATATTCCATTCTTTCTGTTTATTCATAATCCACTCGATGCCCGCTTTTAATCGTTCTCCTTCCCCGGTCCTGAACGCCCCGTGATTAAGTACGATATAATGAGCCGCCGGTGCAATTCCTATATGCGTTTTTCCTTGTAAAACAAAAGATTTATGGGATAGTGCCAGTAGTGTCATTAATCCATGCTCACCACTAGCGTCAATGTCTTCATCGTATGATGGACTCCTAAAAGTAAAATATAGGTAGTCTAGCATATTATCGCTGTCAGGAGATCGGGAAATCCATCGAAAAAAAATTCACGTAAATCGCAAAGTATCGTCATAAGTTCACAACATGGATTTGTTAATGTTAATAACAGCCGAGAACTTGAAGCATCGGGGCATCGGCAATCATCATACTTGTTGGGGAATGAATTGGACTATGGCTTATCGACTTCATCATCCACAACATAGAGAGGAACGGATTGGATATGAGAACAATAGATATTGTGAAAGAAAATCTGCTTTTAATTCTTGGACTGGGCGCTTTAGCGCTTATCAGACCCATCATGAAGATGACCGGGATCATGGATCTGATCGGTCAAGCATTCGGCAGCATTCTGATGACGGTCCTTATCTCCTTGGCCTGGCTCATGATCGTTCTATTCAAAAGAACGGCTTTTCCCGTTGTCATTCTTGTTTTTGCGGGTTTGAGTTATGCCTTATTTGCTATCATTATAAGCGGGATTGCCTCTCCCCTTATCGATGGAAAATTGCAAGGTCCTTTAACTAATCCACTGGCAATGGTAAGTGTCTTTGCGGTAAATGCCGTTTGGGGCTTCATCGTGGGCCTAATTGCCAATGCATGGCGTCGTAAAGGGTAAGCATGCAGTTGAGTTACCATTCTAGGTTAACTCCCGCTCAATACTATCAAGCGAGTGTAACTATGCTCAAGTCATTCGATATTCGAAAACAAATAAAGAAATGGCAGTACCGGAGTAACCCCCTGTACCGCCATTTCTTTATTTGTAGCATCTATTTGACCCAAACTGGCGATCTCTCATACGGGCATGCCACTTTCTTGGAACACCCTCAACACCTGCTAATAGTCCACGCCATGTGGATGCGTAATTCGGAATCTATACCACTGCCTTTTGGGCGTGATGAAATTCCTCCAGCGCCTGACGAACCGCTTGGGGCGTATCAAGGCCAAGAATGCGCTTTGCCAGCTCGCGACATTCCTGACGATCCAGGCTAGCGAGCCTTTCCTTCACCCGGCTGAGACCACCGGCCTCCATACTCCATTCGTCAAGACCTAGTCCGAGTAACAGCGGTGCCGCCAGCGGATCACCCGCCATACTGCCGCACATGCCGGTCCATTTACCGGCCGTGTGGGAAGCCTCAATGACCGTGCGAATTAACTGAAGCACAGCTGGATGGAAATAATCGTACAGGTGCGCGACGTGTTCATTCATGCGGTCCGCTGCGACCGTATACTGCACGAGGTCGTTCGTACCGATGCTGAAGAAATCGACCTTGCTCGCGAATCGTTCCGCCAACACGGCCGTTGAGGGAATCTCAACCATGATGCCAACTTCCATCTTCTCGTCAAACTGGATCCCGTCTTGCCTCAATTCCACCTGCACTTCCGTCAGGATGGCTCTTGCCTGCCTCCATTCCTGCAGACCGGAGATCATGGGGAACATCACCTTCACCGTACCGAAGGCACTGGCTCGCAGCACCGCCCTCAGCTGCGTGCGAAGCAGCTCTTGGCGGACAAGGCCTACCCGTATCGCACGGTAGCCCAGGAACGGGTTTGTTTCCTTCGGCAGTTGCAGATACGGAAGCTCCTTATCTCCGCCGATGTCCATCGTGCGGATGATTACGGGGCGGCCCTCCATCATCCGGGCCGCTTCCTGATACGCACGGAACTGCTCCTCCTCGCCCGGCATGGCCGGGGCGTTCATGAACAGGAACTCCGTGCGGAACAGCCCCACGCCGTCCGCGCCCTGCCGGACGGCGGTCTCGGCTTCCGCGGCGCTGCCGATATTCGCCGCGAGCTCTACGCGCGTGCCGTCGGCGGTCACTGCCGGACGCGCCGCGTATACCTCGAGCGACTGTCTGCGCTCGAGATCTTCCTGCATGCGGAGCCGATACTGCTCCGCTTCCGCCTCATGCGGCCGGGCAATGCACAGCCCGGCTGAGCCGTCAAGGACGAGCGTATCGCCGTCCTTGATGCCGTCGACGCCGTCACCAGCGCCGACGATAGCTGCAATTCCGAGCGACCGTGCGAGAATAGCGGTATGTGAGGTCGCTCCTCCAGTACGGGTAATAAAGCCGATAACCAAGGCAGGGTCCAGCTGTACCGTATCCGACGGTGCCAAATCATCAGCGACCAAGATAACCGGTTCGGTGATTCCCGTAAAGTCACGCGATTGTCCTGGCAACAAGCAGGCGAGAAGACGATTACCGATATCGCGAATGTCCGCGGCGCGTTCCTTCATATAATCATTGTTCATGCCTTCCAACATGGAAGCGACCTGGCTCACAATTTCGGCAACGGCACTTGGCGCTGGCTCCAGCTTCTCTCGGACTCTTGCCTCCATCTTCGGATAGAAGGCAGGATCGTCCAGAAGCTTCCGCTGTCCCGCAAGAATGCCGGCTTGCTCTTCGCCCACGGCTTCCTTCGCTCTCTCCGTTAGCTTCTCCAATTGTTCCGCGCAGCCGGCTTTGGCTTCACGGAGCTTAATAAGCTCTGCATCGATTGCGGCCGGGGTATCCGGAATAAGCTTCTCTTCGAGGCTGCTGTCACTGCTGGTCCCTAGCGAAGGCTTGTAAATGAATGCCTTAGCGATCCGGATTCCCTCCGATACGCCGATTCCTTCTATATGCAGCCTCTTCATCAGGCTTCACCAAACTTGCTTTCGACTAGCTGTATCAGCGCTTCGACTACCTCTTGTTCTCCATCTCCGTTAGCTTCGATGGTCACGACAGCTCCTTGCTCAACGCCGAGCGTCATCAGCTCCAGCATGCTTTTGCAATCCGCGGTGCGTCCTTCGTTAGTCTTCAGATGAACCTCTGCTCCAAACTGTCCTGCTTTTTCCGAGAAAAGCTGAGCTGGACGGACATGAAAGCCCTGCTCATTCTGTATGGTTACGGTTTGTGCGAACATGTCTTTCCTCCTCTATGTCAGACCTCGTATATTTTCTTTACTGCTCGGTCCATCCTGATCATGCCAATAAAGCGATCCGTCCTTTATAAGCCTCAACCAACGCGTTGTTGTGTTCGTCGGAACCATCGATATTTCCGCTGAGAAATACAGGGGGCTTGAAGCCTTGTTCAATCATAATCTCAATAGATTCTGCGAACAGTGAGTTCAATATGAGCGCCCCGACGACCGTCGAGCTCGGCGTGAAAGGCACCTGAAGGCCCGGATGGCTCAATACGGCATCTCCCTTAACCGAGAAATTATCGATTACCAGATCAACGGCATCGGCCAGATGCTTTCCGCTGCTGTGTCGGGACGGCATGCTTTTGGAATATTCCAGTGAGGTAATGCCTACAGTAAAGGCCCCCTTCTCCTTCGCCATCAAAGCGACATCCACGGGAACGGGATTTCGGCCCGAAGTGGACAGTACGAAGACAACCTCGCCCTCGCGGATATCCTGCTCCTTCATGAATTCGACAGCAAGGTCGTTTTGTCTTTCCAGCTCTGACGAACGGACCGCGCCTTCGTGAAGCATCAGCTTCTCGACCAGGATCGGGCGAATCGGTACGAGTCCGCCTGCTCGGTAAAAGACTTCTTCGGTCAATATATGCGAATGTCCACAGCCGAATAAGTGTATAATACCACCTTGCTGAATACAGGCAGCCACTTTCTCTGCCGCTTCACGGATCGACTTGGCCTGCTCGGTACGGACTTTGTCTAACAACCCGCCAATCACATCAAAATAGGTGTTCATCATCGTCTCTTTCACCTCGTTGTTCTTGTAGTTACAATGCTATCTGTTCTCTTCCGGTTGATGATCCGTTGACAATGCTCTTTTAGCCCGGAGCACCATCTCGGCCATCACTTCCAGGCTGCGCTCGATAATCTTCTCCCCCTTCTCCCTCGTTGCCAGCGTTGCATCCCCGAGTACGGCAGAGGAAGTCATTTCCTCCCACGGTGTTGGCGTGCAATCCGCTTCGATCGGGATATGCGGGGCGCCATCGATCGCTTTGCTCATGTCCACATATTCGCCCGCAAGATAGAGCATGTAGGATGTTTCGATTTCATCGGCATGCATATAGCTCGCGTGTGCAGCCGAAGCTTCCCGTACCGAAGCCGTTACTTCCTTCGTGCCAGGATAAAAGAAATAGAACACCTTAAGTTCGGGCACCCGTTCGTATAACATTCTCGCAGCTTCCTTCAACGCAACCGCATTGCCGAGATGGCCGTTGACCATGACGAAAATGCCGAATCCTTGCTGGTACAAACTTTCGCCGATATCTGCAAGCAGTCGGATGAGCGCTTCGTTTGAGACGTTGATACTCCCCGGGAAATTGCGCAGACTCCACACCTGTCCATAGGGGAGGGTCGGTAAAACGAAGCTTTCCGTCCGCTCTGCTAATCTGTCCGCGAGTCTGGTCGCGAGCAGGTTATCGGTACCCAGCGGCAGATGGGGACCATGCGCTTCAACGGCACCAATAGGAAGTATGGCAGCGCGGAAATGGCGAATTTTATCCTTCACCTCAACCGAATTTTCGAATTCGAATTTCATAGCGAGCGCCCCCCTTACTTTTTAAATGAAAAGCAGTTGGCCGGGTTGCTTACGAAAAATTTCTCCACCAGTTTTAGTCCATCAAAACCGTTTCGGTTCGCCTCGTCTACAAAGCGCGGGACCCATTTGGAAATAATGTACTCCAGACCGAGACCCTGGTCGTAATGCTTGTAGTAGGTTTTCCGGGCGGTATCACCGCTGATGAGAATCTGATTTTCGAAACCTTTGCGGACAAGCTCAAGAATAAGCGAGATTCGGGTGCTTTCCGGTGCATACTTGATTTTGCCGATACCGTCAAAGCTCATGTAAGCTCCCGTTGAGGCGATCTGCTCATGGTAGTAGGGGTCGGGATTGCGGTCCATATGTCCCAGGCTCAAAAAAGACAGATCCACACCTTCGCTCTTCAAGAGCTCGATTTGCTCCAACGCCATGGTGCCAACTTCGGTATGGGAGTGGATGGGGGCCTTCGTCTCATGATGAGCGCGCGCTACAGCGCGCAGCGTCTTCTCCTCCAGAGGCGTAATGCGGTTATAGCCTGTCCCGAATTTAACCTGGCCTGCTTTGAAAGGTGTGCCTTCCAGCCCTTCTTCCACCTCCCGGATGACGAAATCCGCCAACTCGTTGATGCTTTTTGCTTCAATCCACTGGGCGTAGGTTTCATAATGACCGATCAGCGGTTTAAGCTCCTCTTTGATTTTGGCATCCCATAAAAAGCTCTTGTTGAATCCCGCCGTTCCTACAACATGAATGCCGGTTTCGATCGCGATTTCCTGTACCGCCTGAACATCCCGCCCATAATCGATGGCTGTAGCGTCCACGATCGAGCGTCCGCCGTGTTGTTTGAAATCAAGAACGTCGCGCTTGGACTTCTCCTTATCGTCCAGCAGCAAATCGTCCTCTCCCCGTTCTTGCCAGTAGGCCGGGCGGCATACGATATGTTCGTGGGAATACGTAAAGCCCAGCTCCTCTTTGCTGATATCTCCATGTAAAGTACGGATAAAGCCCATATCGTTTCTCCTCCACTCTGTTATCTTTTAGACGGCTGAGTCCAGGGGACTCAGCCGTCTTTGTTATCGGATGGTTAAAAGAACAGTTTCGCCAGGAAGTGCAGAATCGGTCCAATGATGAACATATCGGAATCAGCTGCCCACATGGCTGTATCCGGCACCGTCGAGGCGATGAAGAAGCGAACCATCAGAAACTGTCCCCAAGCTACAACGGTGGAAGTGATGAAGCCGCCGATAACGGCCCCGCGAACACCGCCTGTCGAGTTCCCGAACACCCCAGCCGTAGCACCGTGGAAAAATAAGACGATCATCGTTGGCACGAAAATGTAAGCAACGGTGTTGCCAAGTACAAGCAGCCAGATAATCGCTCCCGCGAAAGCTCCCAGGAATCCAAGAACCACCGCATTCGGCGCGTAAGGGTACACAACTGGCGCATCGAGTGCCGGTTTGGCGCCTGGTACGAGTTTGGTCGCGATCCCGTTGAAGGCCGGAACCAGCTCGCCGACGAACATCCGGACCCCCATCAGAACGATGGCGATTCCGCCTGCGAATGTGAACGATTGGATTATAGAGTAAATAATAAAGTTCTGGTCACCCGATTGTTTCATCAGTTCCGCAGCCGCCGGTGTGCCTTTCGTTGATAGAATAATGGCCCCGATCAGGAACAAAACTCCCATGCTGAGCGCAGTAATGACGTTGGAGTCGCGGAGGAACTCAAAGCCTTTGGGTACTTTGATTTTCTCGGAATCGTTGTTTTTGTTGCCGAACAATTTACCGGACAAGGCAGCAAGCAAAGCAACCGAAGCCGATGTGTGACCAAGCGCAATGTTATCGTTGCCCGTAATTTTACGCAGGAACGGCTGAACCAGCGCCGGCTGGAATGTCCAGTACACACCAAGGACGACAGCGAGCATCAGTACCAGCTTCCAGATGGAGATGCCGCTGGCCGCATGAACGATCACGCCAGCGAAAACAGTCGACGTCCAGAACATCATGTGCCCGGTCAGGTAAATAAATTTAAACCGGGTGAAGCGTGCCAGCAGAACGTTGATCAGAAAACCGATAAGCATAGCAAGCGTAACGGCGCTTCCGAATTTGGAGTTGAATGCCTCCTGACCCATGAAGGTACCAAGGGATCCGCTCTCCAATCCGAAGACTTCCTTCCACATTGGCTCGAATACATTCAAGGCTTTTACGATGACATCAGAGCCTGCGCCGATGACGAGGAAGCCGATGATCGCTTTAAAGGTGCCGCTTACAAGCTGGCTCGTTGATTTCTTCTGAAGCAGAAGGCCGACCAGAACGATAAATCCGAGCAGAATGGCGGGCGTTCCAAAAATGTTGGTGGCAATCCAAAAAAGTACGTCCATATGCCCTCTCCCTTTCTAATGGTTTACAGCACTTCTTCCAGCTTCTGTTTGATTTCGTTATTGTCAAAATAGTTGTTGACGATAACAATTTTGGCCGCATGACCTTGAAGGCTTTGTGCCAGTTCATTGCTTGTAATGATATAGTCGGCAGCGGTTCCGGATGCCGTGGAAACGTCCGTATGCTCCACGTCGGCATTTACTCCCATACCGCTCAACACGTTCTCCACATTCATTCTCAAAATCAGACTTGTTCCTTGTCCAAGACCGCATACGCATAAAATTTTCATTGTTCGTTCCCCCTAATCAGTTGTTGGATTGTCTCTACATCAGTTGCATTCATGAATTGTTCAATACTGCCCGGGCTGCTTAGCAAGGTGGTCAGCTTTCGCAGCATGGCGATATGCTCCGAACTTGAAGAGCCGCCGAGCGCAAATACAAGCTGTACCGGGTCGTTGGCCGCATGGCCGAATACGACCGGCTTCTTCAATTTAATCAGCGAGACGGACGCTTCATTAACCCCATCCTCTGCACGAGCATGCGGAAGTGCGATATGAGGTGCAAGAACAAAGTACGGACCTCTTTCACGGTAAGATTTCACCATGGCGTCGGCATAACGTTCTTCGGCCGCACCCGCTTTTACCAGCAGATCTCCTGCTAAGCGGATTGCTTCTTCAGCCGTCTCGGCCTCCACATCCAGCGCAATTAGTGACGGTTCCAAAAATTTCATTCTCATCTCTCCCAAGTCCGATATTCTAATCGATGCTAAAGACCGGTGTTTAATTGCTGCAGTATCTCTTCTTTCGTCTTGGCCTCTTTCAGACGGATCAGGTTTTCCTTCTCCCTAAGCAGGATGGTCAGCTCCGACAGCGCTTTGAGGTGGGATTCACCGTCAATCGCCGCCAGTACCAGAATGATCTGAACTTGATGCCTTGCTTCTTCTGAGAAGGCCACGGGTTGCTCCAGTCGCAGCAGACTGATTCCCAGCCGCCGGACACCATCCTGCGGCTTGCCATGCGCAATCGCGATGCCTGGTGCAACGACGATGTAAGGGCCTAGCGCCTCCACTTTGGAAATCATCGCATCGATATAGGCTTCATCGATGCGCCCATCCTTCAGCAGGGGTTCGGAGGCTTCGCATATGGCGCTCCGCCAGTCGGCCGCTTCTCTTTTGATTTGGATCATCTGTCCAGTGAGCAGATCCGATAATGATGGCTTGCGTGCTTCACTCAGCCATGTTTTCCCAACAGACAAGTAGTGGTTAAGCTCCTCCGTAAGTCCTGCTTCATCCCTAACCGCGGCATATTTATGGACGATGTCCAGAAGCGCTTGAACCGAGTACGCCGGGGTCTTTGATTTACGGCCGGCAACCATGTTGACTTGGTTCAGCAGGTGTTCCTTATCCTTATCGCTGAGAATCGGATTCACTAGGAGAACGGGCACTTTACTATCCGGCAGCGGTACCGTTGAGAAAATAAAATCAACATTCTCTTCATCAAACGACTCGTAATTGCGCAGCGAGAGTACCGCTGTAATATCCACTGCCGAGAAGAGGTTCTCCAGCTGCGATTTCAACATTCGCGAAGCGGAAATGCCGTTGACGCAGACGATGGCGGCCTGTCTGCGTACAGCCGGCTTCGTGTTTTCTCTACGCAGCCAGCCGCCGAAATGCATGGCAAGGTATCCGATTTCGTTGTCGTCAAGTGGACGTCCAACCAGTTGTTCGAACGGTGTCGCGGAGCGACGGGTCAGCTCGAATACTTCCCTGTACTTGGACAGGATATTTTCGAGCAGCGGATTTTCAAGCCCGAGTCCGTATATGATCCGGTAATAAGCCGGCTTCAAATGGACAAGCAGATTCTCCTCCATCGCTTCCCGGTTCGGCAGGAATACGCAGGCGTAACGCTGAAAATCATCTGTCATCTGTCTGGTCACTTGCCGAAGCTGCTTGAGCACTTCTTCGGATCCGGTCATCTGTTCCATCCGATTGACTCTCGCTCCCAGCAGATGCATCGTAAAGTAGCAGATTTCTTCATCCGGGATAGAGACACCGAACATTTGGCCGAGACCTTCAGCAACCCCAGCGGCAACTTCATACTCTGGCATCCGCCGTAGCACGTTTCGTTCATCTTCGTCTATTGAGATAAACTGCTCTTCCTGAATACGTCGTACATACAACAGGAAGCGTGCCGTCAAATGAAATAACATCTCGTCCGTCAAATCTACCCCCAGCGTTACTTCGCTATCCGAGATAAGGCGATACACCATCTTCAGGTGCCCCGACTTCATAGGGGGGAATAAGTTTCGGGCAAGATCCGGTCCCTCCGATTCCGGTTTCCGGTTAAATACCTGCTCCCAGCCTGCATCGCCGAAAACCTGACCGAAATAATAGCTCAGGGCCTTCCGCTTGTCACGTTCCTCCCCATTTACGCCATAGCCCCACTTGCGATCGTAGGTTACCTTGAGCTTCGATGCCTTCATGTCCGACCGGACCATATTCAAATCCTTGAGCACAGTCCCTCGGCTAACCTGCAAAAGGTCCGTCAGATGATGAACAAAGAGCGGACCCTCCGCCGACAACAGATAGAGCGACATCCACGCCATTCTTTCCCGTGGGGACAAATAATACGGCTGTGCATGAGGCTTCCCGGTTGACTGCGGAAGACCGGCCCTGCTTTCATCAGGCAAATAATAGCCAACTGTCCTGACATATTTGACCGGCGGAAGATGAATCGCTTTCAAGTAATCGTTTATTTTTTCCATATCATAATAAACGGTTCGTCTGGAGATACCGACCTTCTGCATCAGTTCTTCCAGCGATACATAATCGGCCGCCTCATAAAGCAGCGTCAAAATCCGGGTACTTCTTTCGTCCAGAATACGGCATCAACTCCTTTGCCGTTAGTGTAGTGCCTTTTGCAATTTGATTATACCCACAGGCAATTGATGAAAGACAGTTCAATTCATGGAGACCCTTTTGTGCAAAAATGAACTCAAGTGTTTTAAGTTAATCCCTCCCATAGCAATCAAAAAAAGCCGCATACAATGCGGCTTTCAGGCTGTCGAGAAAGTCTCGACAGCTATTTTTTTGTATATTTAATTCAACACGACACCGCGTTAATATTATATAATATTAGTAAATAAACCGTTCGGAAGGGTGTTAAATATGTTGCGTTCTAACCGAGAAAAACAGCAGGCTTACG